>NZ_JBFOKQ010000001.1:2067746-2341771 GCF_047246625.1 Microbacterium californiense
GGGCCGGCCGCCGCCCCGGGCGGCGCCCACCCGGGCCCCCCCGCGGCCGGCGCGCCCCCCCCCCCCCCCCGGCCGCCCCCCCCCCCCCCCCCCCCCCCCCCCGGGGGGGGGGGGGGGGGGCCCCCGGGGGGGGGGGGGGGGGGGGGGGGGGGGGGGGGGGGCGCGCCGGCCGGCGCACCCCACCCCCCTCCGAGCTTGCGTCAGGCGTCGATGGCCTGGCGCTGCTCCGTGGATTCCACGCTGATCTTGCGCGGCTTCGCCCGTTCGCTGACGGGGATGATGACCGACAGCACGCCGCTCTCGTACGAGGCGCTGATGCCGTCGAGGTCGACGCCCTCGCCCAACGTGAACTGGCGGAGGAAGGCGCCGGCGCCCCGCTCCCGGGCGAGCCACCGCACGCCCTCGCGGGTGTCGGCCGTGCGCTGTGCGCGGATGGTCAGCTGCGAGCCGTCGAGATCGACGTCGATCGATCCCGGGTCGGCGCCCGGCAGATCGGCGTGGAGGATGTAGCGGTCGCCGTCGCGGTACAGGTCCACCGGCATCAGCCGGGGTGCGCGAACGGAGTCCAGCACGCTCGCGGCGAAGCGGTCGAGCTGACTGAACGGATCGAAGGTGAGTGCCATGGGTGTCTCCTTTCGTGCGGCCCTGAAGGGCGATGATGTGATGCAGGTTATCTGCATCTCGTGCTATAGATTTGTTATAGGACGAATGCACGAGATCGTCAAGTCGAGCGAAGGAAAATCCCGGATGGCCGCACGCGACTCCCGCACGCCCCTCTACGGCATCGCCGTGGCCGCGCAGCTCGTCGACCTCCCCGAGGCGACCCTGCGGCTGTTCGAGAGCAAGGGGCTGCTGACCCCGGCCCGCAGCGACGGGGGGACCCGCCGCTACAGCGACGACGACATCGACCGGCTCCGACGGGCGGCCCGGCTGCGCGACGACGGCCTCAACATCGTCGGCATCGCCCGCGTGCTCGACCTCGAAGACGAGAACGCCGGCCTGCGGGAGGCCCTCGACGAGGAGTGACGCCGACCCCGGCGCTACGCTTCCAGCATGGATGCCGAGATCTTCTACGTCCTCGTCGGTGCCGTCGTCGTGGCCGCGATCGCCCGGAGGCGCGGGTGGCCGGCGCCGCTGCTCGTCACGGTCGTGGCGATCGCGGCATCCTTCCTGCCGTTCGTCCCCGAACTGAACGCCGACGGCCACCTGCTGCTGAACCTGGTGCTGCCGCCGCTGCTCTACTCGGCCGCGCTCGACGTCTCGTTCGTGAGCTTCCGCCGCAGCCTTCCGCAGATCCGGCGGCTCGGCGTCGGTCTCGTGCTCCTCACCGCGCTCGCCGTCGGCCTGGTCGCCTGGTGGATCTTCCCCTCGCTCACCCTTCCGGGCGCCCTGCTGCTCGGGGCGATCGTCGCCCCGCCCGACGCGGTGTCCGCCGCCGCGATCGGCCGCCGTCTCGGTCTGCCCCGCCGCATCATGACCGTGCTCTCCGGCGAGAGCCTGATCAACGACGCGACCTCGCTGACGCTGTACCGGGTGTTCGCGATGATCATCGCCGGCACGGCCGTGAGCGTCGGCGAGGGCGTGTGGCAGTTCGTCGTCGCGGTGGTCGTCGGCGTGCTGATCGGGCTCGTGTTCGGCGTCGCGCTGCACCAGCTGCGCATGCGGATCGCGGACCCCGTGGTGATCGGCACCTTCGGGCTGCTCGCCCCCTTCGGCGCCTACGCGATCGCCGAGCACCTCGGCGGGTCCGGCGTGCTGGCGGTGGTCGCCATGGGTCTCTACGTCGGATTCCACGCGCCGCAGACCGACTACACGACCAGGCAGCAGGAGGCGCCGCTGTGGCTGTCGGCGGACTTCCTGCTCGAGAGCTTCGTGTTCGCGTACATCGGCCTGCAGTTCCCGCGCGTGATCAGCGACCTGGGGGCGGAGTCGGTGGGCGAGATCCTGCTGCTGTCCGGAGCGGTGCTCGTGGTCGTGCTGGTCGTGCGACCGCTGTTCATCTACCCGACCAGCGCCTGGGCGAACTTCCGCGACCGGCGGCGCCTCGCCCGTTGGGACCGCGGCGTGGCGTCGGGGGCGTTCCGGGAACGTCAGCAGAGGTCGCGGCGCTGGGGCCAGCACTCGCCCGACGAGCTGCGACGGCAGATCGTGCGCGAGCGTATGGCCGGGCTGCAGCTCACGGCGAAGGACAACGCGGTCATCTCCTGGGCAGGCATGCGCGGCGTCGTGACCCTGGCGACCGCGCTCGCCGCCGCCGACCTGGCGGCCCTCGACGAGCAGGCCTCGCACGCGATCGTCGTCGTGGCGTTCGTGGTGACGGTCGGGACGCTCCTATTGCAGGGACTGACCCTGCCGCTGCTGATCCGCCGCCTCGGCATCGCGAGCGACGTCGACCACGTCGAGGACGAGAAGGCCCTCGCCGCCGTCAAGGAGAAGAGCCGTCAGGCGGGCAAGGAGTATCTCGCGCAGCAGCGGGTCGAGTGGGAGAAGAAGTACGGCGAGGTCGACCTGACCGTCTTCGACGCCTTCGCGAAGCGCATGACCAGGGTCGAGCGCGACACCGACGAGGCGCAGGAGGTGGAGGATGCCGTCGCGAAGCCCTCGTACGACGACCTGCTCGCCCTGTCGAAGGGGTGGCTGCAGGTGCGTCGCAGCATCCTCCTCCAGGAGCGCGATGCGGGCAACCTCGACGAGGAGGTCATGCGCGAGCTGATCTCCGCGATGGATGCCGAGGAGCTGGCGATGGACACCCGCGGTGCCACCCGTCCCGGCGCCCGCGCGTAGCCCGACGCCGAGACACCCCTTTCGCGTCGAGCCACCCCTTCGTGTGCGTCACGAAACGGGGTGGATCGCGCACAACGGGGTGGCTCGACGGGGGCGGATGCCGGAACGACGAAGCGCCCCGCCCGGGAGAGGGCGGGGCGCTTGGTGCGACGTGGGGCGCTCAGCGCGTGGCTGCGGGCTCCTTGTCGCCGTCGGCGACGGCATCCGCATCCGTCTCGTCGTCGCTGTCGTCGGCGAAGGGCAGGCCCTCGCGCGGCGCGTTGTAGAGCTCCTCGTTCAGGATGCCCTCGCGCTTGGCGACGATGGTCGGGACCAGTGCCTGGCCGGCGACGTTGACCGCGGTGCGGCCCATGTCGAGGATCGGGTCGATCGCGAGCAGCAGGCCGACGCCCTCGAGCGGCAGGCCCAGGGTCGACAGCGTCAGCGTGAGCATGACGACCGCGCCGGTCGTGCCGGCGGTCGCCGCCGAGCCGACGACCGACACCAGCGCGATGAGCAGGTACTGCACGACGTTGAGCTCGATGCCGAAGAACTGGGCGACGAAGATCGCGGCGATGGCCGGGTAGATCGCGGCGCAGCCGTCCATCTTCGTGGTCGCGCCGAACGGGACGGCGAAGGAGGCGTACGAGCGGGGCACGCCGAGGTTGCGCTCGGTGACACGCTCGGTGAGGGGCAGCGTGCCGATCGAGGAGCGGCTCACGAAGGCGAGCTGCACCGCGGGCCACACGCCCGAGAAGTACTGCTTGATCGACAGGTTGTGCGTCTTCACCAGGATCGGGTAGACGACGAACAGCACGAGGGCGAGGCCGACGTAGACCGCGATCGCGAACCAGCCGAGCGAGGCGAGCTTCTCCCAGCCGTACTTGACGACCGCCGCGCCGATGAGGCCGAAGGTGCCGAGCGGGGCGATGCGGATGATCCACCACAGGACCCGCTGGATGACCTTGAGCAGCGACTCGGTGAAGGCGAGGAACGGCTCGGCCTTCTTGCCGGCCTTGAGGGCGGCGATGCCGACCGCGGCGGCCACGACGATCACCTGCAGGATGTTGAAGCTCACGCTCGACGACACGGAGCCCGCGTCGGCGTCGAAGGAGCTGCTCACGCCGATGCCGAGGAAGTTCTGCGGGATCAGGCCGAGGAGGAAGTTCCACCACGTGCCGACGGTGTACGGGTCGCCGGTCTCGAGGCCCTCGCCGGCGCGGTTGCCGGGCTGGATCACGAGGCCGAGGGTGATGCCGATGACGACGGCGATGAACGCGGTGATCGCGAACCAGAGCAGCGTCTGCCCGGCGAGGCGCGCGGCGTTCTGCACGCGGCGGAGGTTCGAGATGCTCGCGACGATCGCGGTGAAGATCAGCGGGACGACGGCTGCCCGAAGCAGCGTGACGTACGAGCTGCCGATCGTGTCGAGCGTGGCGGAGAGGCCGTTGGGGCTGTCGGCGGTCGCGCCCAGCTGGCGGGCGATGAGGCCGGCGGCGACGCCGAGGACGAGGGCGGCGAGGATCTGGAAGCCGAACGACGTCAGCAGCTTCCGGACCGGGCCGCGGGTGTCAGGCGCCTTCCGGGCGCGTGCGGTGGTGCTCATGAGTGGGGGACTCCAGGAAAATCGGTCGCGTGCGGTCTGCACGCCATAACGCCTAACGCTAGGGGCGTCTGAGAATTCCCTGGGCGGAAATGACGAAGGATGACGGATGCCGGAGCACCCGTCACCCTTCGAGACGACGAGACCGTCAGGTCACTCGCTGACGCCCATGCACTCCTGCATGTTGTCGGTGAGGATCTTGGTGGTGAGGTCCTTGTCCTCTTGGTCGGCCTGCTTGTCCTCGCCGTTGGCGAGGTAGTTGAGCGTCTCGTTGCTGAGGTCGGAGTCGACCAGGTAGCCGGCGAAGCAGTCGGCGGCCTCTTCGTTGAAGATGTCGGCCTGACCGGCGGACTCGAAGTACTTGGTCAGGCCGGTGGAGACCTGCTCCTGGGAGGGGCGGCTCGCGCCGCCGCAGGCTGCCAGGGACAGGGCGAGGGCCGCGGCCGGCAGGGCCAGCAGCAGACGGGAGCGGGTGCGCATTTTCCGGTCGAAGTTCATCATGCAGTCAGGTTATCGGCTCACAGCCCAGTGATAGGAATATCCGGGCGGGGAGATTTACCCATGGCCCGCTTCCTGATATAAGCCTCCCGCTCTGGCACGATGGCCCCATGTTCATGGTGACGACGAACGACATCGCGGGGTACCGGATCACGCAGGTGCTCGGCGAGGTGATGGGGCTGACCGTGCGGTCGACCGACTTCGGGCAGGGGTTCACCGCCGGATTCCGGTCGCTCGGCGGCGGCGAGATCCCCGAGTACACGCAGGTCATGTACGAGGCGCGGCAGGTCGTGATGGGGCGCATGTGGGCCGAGGCGCAGCAGCGCGGCGCCAACGCGATCGTCGCAATGCGCTTCGACGCCGGATCGATCCAGAACTTCACCGAGATCTGCGCCTACGGCACCGCGGTGGTGGTGGAGCCGATCGCGCCGCAGCCGATCGCGCCTCAGCCGTCGCCGCCGGCGCCGCAGCAGTTCGGGCAGCAGCCGCCCCCGTCCCAGCCCCCGCTCGCGCCCGGCCTCTAGTCCCGCGGGGCGACGTCAGGGCCGGATGCGCACCAGCAGGTCTCCCACCTCGCAGTCGAGGGCGTCGCAGATCGCGCGCAGCGTCGAGTAGCGGATGGCGCGGGCACGGTCGTTCTTCAGCACCGACAGGTTGACGATGCTGACGCCCACGCGGCCGCTCAGCTCCGTGAGCGTCATGCCGCGCTCGGCGAGCAGCTCGTCGAGCCGGCAGTGGATGCCGGTGGCCTCCTCGTCGCTCTCGGCCGGGGTCATACGAGGCCCTCGGTCTCGCGCTGCAGCCGCGCGCCGACGGCGAAGGCGGTCGAGATGACCGCGACGACGAACGCGGCGAGCACGAACGTGAAGGGCTCGACGGTGAGGACGGCATTGTCGAGGCGGTTGTCGGTCACGAGGGAGACCGTGGCGTTCGCGAGCATGTTGTCGAAGAACCGCACGGCGGCGAACCCGATCAGGCCGGTGATCCCGGCGGTCGACACGAGCGCGGTGTTGGCGCGCCCGAAGACCCGTCCTCCGATGATGCGGCGCGACAGCAGGACCAGGCACCCGACGACTGTGAGCACGGTGAGGATCAGCGCGATCTGGCCGATCACCCCGGGCGCGATCGCGATGGCGGTCAGCCGCGGCGCGACGAGGACGCCGCTGTCGAGAGCGATGGGCACGGCGCCCGAGCCGTCGGTGAGGGGCACCTCGGCGGTCCCGTGCGCGAACTCGATCCCCACGGGGACGTCGGTGCCGCGCACCAGTTCGACGATGCGCGCGACCGCTCGGACGCCCACCCCGACGGCGATCACGACCCCGGCGGCGACGAACGCGACTATGCCGGTGACGTCGCCCCGGGAGAGCTTCGTGTCCGGAGAGATGCTCATATGCCATGCTCCTTATCGGTGATCGTTAATATCGAGAGTCGTTAACATAACGACTCTCGATACCCGCGTCAAGCAGCGGTATGCCCACGGCGAACACGGGCATACACGGCATCCACGGTCGTTACTCTCGATGTACAAGCGCTTCGCACCCGTGTGGAATGCACCCGGGGACCGTGCGAACCAAGGAGTTGACTATGTTCGAGAGATTCACGGACCGAGCCCGTCGAGTGGTCGTCCTCGCCCAAGAAGAGGCGAAGATGCTCAACCACAACTACATCGGCACCGAGCACATCCTGCTCGGCCTCATCCACGAGGGCGAGGGCGTCGCAGCCAAGGCGCTGGAGTCGCTCGGCATCTCCCTCGACGCCGTGCGCGAGCAGGTGCAGGACATCATCGGCCAGGGCCAGCAGCAGCCGACCGGCCACATCCCCTTCACCCCGCGTGCCAAGAAGGTGCTCGAGCTGAGCCTCCGCGAGGCCCTGCAGCTCGGCCACAACTACATCGGCACCGAGCACATCCTGCTCGGACTCATCCGCGAGGGCGAGGGCGTCGCGGCGCAGGTGCTGGTCAAGCTCGGCGCCGACCTGAACAAGGTCCGCCAGCAGGTCATCCAGCTGCTCTCGGGCGCTCCGGGCCGCGAGCCCGCCGCCGTCGGCGCCCAGAGCAACGACACCCCGAGCGCGCAGGGCGGGTCGCAGGTCCTCGACCAGTTCGGCCGCAACCTGACCCAGGCCGCGCGCGACAACAAGCTCGACCCCGTCATCGGGCGCGAGAAGGAGATCGAGCGGGTCATGCAGATCCTCTCCCGCCGCTCCAAGAACAACCCCGTGCTGATCGGCGAGCCGGGCGTCGGCAAGACCGCCGTCGTCGAGGGTCTCGCCCAGGCCATCGTCAAGGGCGACGTGCCCGAGACGCTGAAGGACAAGCAGCTGTACTCTCTCGACCTCGGCTCGCTCATCGCCGGCTCCCGCTACCGCGGAGACTTCGAGGAGCGCCTGAAGAAGGTCACCAAGGAGATCCGCACGCGCGGCGACATCATCGTCTTCATCGACGAGATCCACACCCTCGTGGGTGCGGGTGCCGCCGAGGGCGCGATCGACGCCGCCAGCATCCTGAAGCCGCTCCTCGCCCGCGGCGAGCTGCAGACGATCGGTGCGACGACGCTCGACGAGTACCGCAAGCACTTCGAGAAGGATGCCGCGCTCGAGCGCCGCTTCCAGCCGATCCAGGTGCAGGAGCCGAGCCTCCCGCACGCGATCAACATCCTCAAGGGTCTGCGCGACCGCTACGAGGCGCACCACAAGGTGCAGATCACGGACGGCGCGATCGTGGCCGCGGCGAACCTCGCCGACCGCTACGTCTCGGACCGCTTCCTGCCCGACAAGGCCATCGACCTGATCGACGAGGCCGGCGCCCGCCTGCGTCTGTCGATCCTGTCGAGCCCGCCGGAGCTGCGCGAGTTCGACGAGAAGATCGCCAAGGTGCGCGAGCAGAAGGAGATCGCCAGCGAGGAGCAGGACTTCGAGAAGGCCGCCTCCCTGCGCGACGAGGAGAAGAGCCTGCTCGCCGAGCGCCTGCGCCTCGAGAAGCAGTGGCGCGCGGGCGACGTCGCGACCCAGGCGGTCGTCGACGAGGGCCTGATCGCCGAGGTGCTCGCTCAGGCCACCGGCATCCCCGTGTTCAAGCTGACGGAGGAGGAGTCCAGCCGACTCGTCTTCATGGAGAAGGCGCTGCATCAGCGCGTCATCGGTCAGGAGGAGGCCATCGCGGCCCTGTCCAAGACCATCCGTCGTCAGCGCGCCGGTCTCAAGGACCCGAAGCGCCCCTCGGGCTCGTTCATCTTCGCCGGCCCCACGGGCGTCGGAAAGACCGAGCTCGCCAAGGCGCTCGCGGAGTTCCTGTTCGACGACGAGGCCGCCCTCATCTCGCTCGACATGAGTGAGTTCGGCGAGAAGCACACCGTCTCGCGTCTGTTCGGCGCCCCTCCCGGGTTCGTCGGCTTCGAAGAGGGCGGGCAGCTCACCGAGAAGGTGCGTCGCAAGCCGTTCAGCGTGGTGCTGTTCGACGAGATCGAGAAGGCCCACCCGGACATCTTCAACTCGCTCCTGCAGATCCTCGAAGAGGGTCGCCTGACCGACGGTCAGGGCCGCGTGATCGACTTCAAGAACACCGTCATCATCATGACCACCAACCTCGGTGCGCGTGACATCGCCGGTGGTCCGGTCGGCTTCCAGATCGAGGGCAGCAACGCGACGACGTACGAGCGGATGAAGGGCAAGGTCAACGAGGAGCTGAAGCGCAACTTCAAGCCCGAGTTCCTGAACCGCGTCGACGACATCATCGTGTTCCCGCAGCTCAACAAGGAGGAGCTGGTGCAGATCGTCGATCTGTTCACCAAGCGCCTCGGCGAGCGTCTGCTGGACCGCGACATGACGATCGAGCTGTCGCTCGCCGCGAAGGAGCGCCTCATCGAGATCGGGTTCGACCCGGCCCTCGGCGCCCGGCCGCTGCGTCGCGCGATGCAGCACGAGGTCGAGGACCGTCTGTCGGAGAAGATCCTGCACGGCGAGCTCAACCCCGGCGACCACGTGAAGGTCGATGCGAAGGACGGCGAGTTCCTGTTCGAGCACGGTCCGCGCGGCGAGAAGGTCTCGGTCGGTGTGAACACCGGCGGTGCCATCGCCGGCACGCCCGACCTGGCGGTCGCCAGCGGCGAGTGACCTCGCAGTGATCCCGGAAGGGGCGGATGCTTCGGCATCCGCCCCTTCTCTCATGCCGGACCCGCGTGCCCGCCTGCCGCGAGCGGTCACGACACGCCGCATCCGCCGTCCGAGCCACGGCGTGTCTTGACCCCTCGCGTGCGGCAGCCTCGCGAGACGGGACGCTCCTGGGGGTTCAGGGCCTGCGGAGCGGGCGGGTTCTAGGCTGGACGGGTGAGCGAGTACATCGTCCGGCCGGCGCGCAGCGCCGATGTGGTCGGCATCCGCACCCTGCTGCAGCCGCTCGTCGAGAAGCGCATCCTCCTGGGCAAGGACCTCGCCGTGCTCTACGGATCGGTCCAGGAGTTCGTCGTGGCGGAGGCCGACGGCGAGCTGATCGGATGCGGGGCGCTCCACGTCATCTGGGAGGACCTGGGCGAGGTGCGCACGCTGCTGGTCTCCGAGGAGTGGCTGCACCACGGCGTCGGCCGCGCGATCGTCGACCGGCTCGAGGAGAACGCGGTGGGCCTCGGATTGTCGCGCCTGTTCTGCCTGACCTTCGAGGTCGAGTTCTTCGGCCGCCGCGGCTACACCCCGATCGGCGAGCAGGTCGTCGACCCCGACGTGTACTCGCAGCTGCTGCGCAGCGGTGATGCGGGCGTCGAGGAGTTCCTCGATCTGGCCCATGTGAAGCCGAACACGCTCGGCAACACGCGCATGCTGAAGCGCCTCAACTAGCCTGGACCCATGCCTCGTCAGTCCGCCGCCGTCTACCGCCGTCGGCGCATCGTCGTGATCGGCGGAGCGATCGTCGTGCTGGCGGCCCTCGGCGTCGGCATCTGGCTCCTCATCGCTCAGCCCTGGGCCGGATCGGCCGCCGAGAGCACGCCGAGCCCGGTCGCGACGACTCCCGCCGCGACGCCGTCGACGACGCCGAGCACCGACGCCGAGACCCCCGCTCCGGTGCCCTCCGTCGAAGAGACCCCGGCGCTCGCGGCATGCGACGCGCGGGACCTCGAGGTGACCGCGGTGACGGATGCCGACAGCTACCCCGAGGGGGTGCTGCCTCAGCTCTCGATCTCGCTGACCAACAACGGGCCGACGGATTGCACGCTCGACGTCGGCTCCACGATGCAGTCGTTCACGATCTCGAGCGGCACGGACGTGTGGTGGCGGTCCACCGACTGCCAGCAGAACCCGAGCAGCATGATCGCGACACTGCAGGCGGGGACCACGGTCACGAGCAAGGAGCCCGTCACCTGGGACCGCACGCGATCGAGCGTCGAGACCTGTGGGCAGGAGAACCGCCAGCGCGCCCCGGGCGGCGGGGCCTCGTATCACGTGGGCGTCTCGATCGGCGGCTTCACCAGCGCGACCACGAAGCAGATCCTGCTGTTCTGATGCGGAAAACGCCGCGTGCGGCGCCCTTCTCGACAAAAAGCGAAGATTATTCGGTTTACGGCTTCGGAAATCACGGATCCGCTGTCAGGCGCTGACACCACACCCGTCTTTGGGATACCATAGAAGTGGTTCTCTGATCAGGCGGCACTATGCCATCCCCAGTGGCGTCGAATCACAGCGTCCCCAGCGCTTCGACATCGCCGCTCGAGAACCCGCGGGCCCTCTCGAGTACCCCAGTCCCCAATGTGGGACTCGAGAGGGCCCCTATCCGTCTCCGGGCCGAACCGGCCGGGCGTCCGCGGCGGCATGCCGCGACGGGCCCACCCGCCTAGGCTGGACGCATGGCAGCGAAGAAGGCGAAGAAGAAGCCGGCACCCGAGGACTTCCGCTCCGAGGCTCTGGCGAAGGCGCTCGAAGCGCAGGACATCGCCGCCGTGGCTCTCGCCCTCCGGCACGGCACCACGGTCGTGCCGCTCGTCAAGCCGGGGGCGCGCGACAATCCCCTCGACACCGGCGAGGTCTGGACCTACCGCGATCCGAACAGCGGCGAGCTCGCACTGCTGCTCTTCAGCGACGCGAAGAACAAGCCCGCCAACCTGCCTCCCGGGGTCGGCATCTACAACGCCGAGTGGCTGCGGAAGTTCCTCGGCACGCACCCGATCACGACGGTGTTCCTCGATATCGCCGGGCCGCACCCCATGCAGGCCTCGCCGCAGGAGATCCTCAAGGCGCTCGACGCCTGACCCGGCGTCGGACGTGACGCCGGAGCGTCAGAACGGCGGGATGTCGCGGTCGCTGCGCCGTCGGCCCTCGCTCCGGCCCTGCACATCGGTGAGCGCCGCCCGCAAGGTCTTCGAGCGATCGTCGACGACCTGCTCGTAGCCCAGGCGTCGCGCCTCCGTGCGGCGCTGCGTCGACTGCGTGACCGGGCGGATCTCTCCGGCGAGGCTGAGCTCGCCCACCACGGCCACCGTGCGCGGCACCGACTGCTGCTGGATGGATCCGGCGACCGCGATCGCGATCGCGAGGTCGGCGGCCGGCTCCGTGAAGCGGACCCCGCCGACGGTCGACACGTACACGTCGAGCTTGCTCGTGGCGATGCCGGCACGGCGTTCGAGGATGGCGAGCACCATCGCGACCCGGGAGGCGTCGACCCCGTGCACGATGCGCCGCGGATTCGGCGCCGTGCTCGGGATCGTGAGCGCCTGCACCTCGACGGGGAGGGCGCGGCGTCCTTCGAGCGAGATCGCGACGCATGTTCCCGGCTCGGTCGCGCCCTGCGACAGGAAGAGGCCCGAGGGGTCGGGAACCTCGGCGATGCCGTCGCCCGTCATCTCGAAGCATCCGACCTCGTCGGTCGGCCCGAAGCGGTTCTTCAACGCGCGGATGAAGCGCAGCGACGTCTGGCGGTCGCCCTCGAAATGGCAGACCACGTCGACGAGATGCTCGAGCACCCGCGGACCCGCGACCTGGCCGTCTTTCGTGACGTGGCCGACGATGATGATCGGCAGATCGCGCTCCTTGGCGATGCGGATCAGCGTCGACGCGACCTCGCGCACCTGGCTCGGCTGACCGGCCGCCCCGTCGATGAGCGACGACGACACCGTCTGCACCGAGTCGACGATCACGAGCTGCGGCTTCACCTCGTCGATGTGCCCCAGGATCGTCGCGAGATCGGTCTCGCTCGCGAGGTAGAGCTCGTCGTGCAGGGCACCGGTGCGCTCGGCGCGCAGCCGCACCTGCGCGGGGGACTCCTCGGCGCTGGCGTAGAGCACGCGGCGGCCCGCATGGGCGGCCTTCGCCGCGACCTCGAGCAGGAGCGTGGACTTGCCCACGCCGGGCTCGCCGCTCAGCAGGATCGCGGCGCCGGGCACGATGCCGCCGCCCAGCACGCGGTCGAACTCGCCGACGCCGCTCGTGCGGCGCGGGGCGTCGGTCGTCGTGATCTGGGTGATCGGGCGCGCGGCCCGGTCGGCCATCGGCGCCTGCGCGCTCACGCGCTGCACGATGCCGGTCTGCACGGCCTGCTCCTGCACCGTCCCCCACTGCTGGCACTCGCCGCAGCGACCCACCCACTTCGCCGTCGTCCAGCCGCACTCGGTGCAGACGTACGCGGGCGGGGCGGGACGACGGGTGACCATTCCGCAAGGCTATCCGCGGCATCCGACATCGGCGGCGCGACGCGACCGCCGCTCGTCGTGGTGCTCGGGAGCCGCGGAATCCCGGGCCCATGCGGACCGGCTATCGCCGGCATCCGACATCCCTATCGTCAACAGGGGTTTTTCACGGCCCCACCGCCTCGGACCCCCGGGGCGCCGAGCCATACTGGATGCATGGCCACCGCCGGGCCCGTATGCGGGCCGATCTCGAGCTTCTCCCGGGTGCAGCTGCTGCACCAGGTGCAGACGCGTCCCCAGCGGACGATCGGAGAGCTCTGCGAGGCGACGGGCCTGCACGCGAACACCGTGCGCGAGCACCTGCAGCGCCTGATCGAGGGCGGCTACGTCGTCCAGACCACGGAGCACCGCACCACCCGCGGGCGCCCGCGCACGCTGTACAGCGCCGCGACCGGGGAGGCGGATGCGTCGAGTCCGATCGCCCGCGACAAGGTCACGGCGGCCGCTCGCCGCGGGGACCTGCTGCGGCGCGTGCTGCCGGCCGCGGCATCCGCCCTCGGACGCGACGCGACCTACCAGCTCGACGCCCTGATCGAACACCTGGAGGAGAGCGGCTTCGAGCCCGTCGTCGACGACGAGCAGCTGACCGTCGACCTCAGCCCGTGCCCGCATGCGGCCGGACGCGCAGAAGACCGCCCGATGCTGTGCCAGGTGCACCTCGGCCTCATGCAGGGAGTGCTCACCGAAGCCGGTGGCCCGCTCACCGCCGAGGCCGTGCGCACGACCGCCGTCCCGGCGGACTGCACCGTGCAGCTGCGACGGGCGGAGCTGAGCGCCGCGTAGAGCGCTCGTTATTCACGGCCTGCGACCCGACGGCGGCGACAGGCCGATCGTTAGCGTGACATCCGGGCTGAAGAAGAGGAGTGGTCCATGGAATGGCTTGACCCGCTGGTCCTGTCGAGGTGGCAGTTCGGTCTGACGACCGTCTACCACTACCTGTTCGTGCCGCTGACGATCGGCATGGCCCTCGTGGCCGCGATCTTCCAGACCGCGTGGGTGCGCACCGGCAAGGTGCGGTACCTGCACCTGACGCGGTTCTTCGGGAAGATCTTCCTCATCAACTTCGCGATGGGCGTCGTCACCGGCATCGTGCAGGAGTTCCAGTTCGGCATGAACTGGTCGGACTACTCCCGCTTCGTCGGCGATGTGTTCGGCGCCCCGCTCGCGTTCGAGGGGCTGCTCGCCTTCTTCTTCGAGGCCACGTTCATCGGGCTGTGGATCTTCGGCTGGGACAAGCTCCCGCAGAAGCTGCACCTCGCCACCATCTGGTGCGTGTCGATCGGCAGCATCCTGTCGGCCTACTTCATCATCGCGGCCAACGCGTTCATGCAGAATCCGGTCGGCTACGTCTACAACGCCGAGACGAACCGCGCCGAGCTCACCGATTTCTGGGCGCTGCTGACGAACCCCGTCGCGCTCGCGGCCTTCCCGCACACGATCTTCGGCGCGCTCATGTTCGCCGCGGGCGTCGTCATCTCGGTGTCGGCCTGGCACCTGGCCCGCGGGCAGCACTTCGACACCATGCGCGTCTCGCTGAAGTTCGGCCTCTGGGCCATGATCGTCTCGACCGCGGGCGTGGTGCTCACGGGCGACCAGCTCGGGCTCGCGATGTACGCCGCGCAGCCGATGAAGATGGCCGCGGCCGAGGCGACGTTCAACACGGTCTGCGGCTATGACGCCTCGTTCAGCCTCTTCACCCTCGGCACGCCGGACGGCAGCTCCGAGCTGTTCTCCATCCGCGTGCCGTACCTGCTGTCGGTGCTGTCGACGCACTCCCTCGACGCGTGCGTGCACGGCATCAACGACCTGAACGCCGAGTACCTGACCACCTACGCCGACACCGGCATCACCGACTTCGCGCCGATCCTGTGGGTCACGTACTGGGCGTTCCGCTGGATGATCGGCCTGGGCATGGCCGCCGCGCTCGTCGCCGTCGTCGGCCTCTGGCTGACCCGCAAGAACGCGAAGCGGGAGCCCGCGCCCTGGATGTGGAAGCTCGCGATCTGGTCGTTCCCGCTCGCGCTCGCCGCCAACATCATGGGCTGGGTCTTCACCGAGATGGGCCGTCAGCCGTGGCTCGTGTTCGGGCTGATGTCGACGCGCGACGGCGTCTCGCCGGGCGTGAACGGCGTCGACGTGCTGATCTCGCTGATCGCGTTCACCGCGATCTACGCCGCCCTCGCGGTGGTCGAGATCCGCCTCATCATCCGCGCCGCCCAGAAGGGCCCGGACACCGCCGAGCAACCGCACGAGGAGACGGCCCAGGTGCCGTCGGTCGTGTACTGAGAAGGAGGAGCATCATGGATCTCGCAACGCTCTGGTTCTGGATCGTCGCCTTCTTCTTCATCGGCTACTTCGTGCTCGACGGCTTCGACTTCGGCGTCGGCATGTCGCTGCCGTTCCTCGGCAAGGACGACGTCTCCCGCCGCCAGGTCATCAACACGATCGGCCCGGTGTGGGACCTCAACGAGACCTGGGTCATCGTGGCCGGCGCGGCGCTGTTCGCGTCGTTCCCCGAGTGGTACGCGACGCTGTTCAGCGGCTTCTACCTGCCGCTGCTGCTGATCCTGCTCGCGCTGATCCTCCGCGGGGTGTCGTTCGAGTACCGGCACCAGCGCGAAAGCCGGCGGTGGAAGCAGGGCTTCGACCGGATGATCGTGATCGGCTCGGTCGTGCCGGCGCTGCTGTGGGGCGTGGCCTTCGGCAACATCGTGCAGGGGGTCGCGCTCGACCAGGACCACATCTACGTGGGCGGCTTCTTCGGCCTCCTCGCCCCGTACCCGCTGCTCGTGGGCGTCACGACGCTGCTGCTGTTCTTCCTGCACGGGGTGCTGTTCGTCGCGCTCAAGACCGACGGTCCCGTGCACGACGACGCCCGGCGCCTCGTGAAGCTGGCCGCCGGCCCCACGATCCTCGCCGCCGCGGCGACCGTGGTCTGGACCGTGGGCATCGCGATGAGCCGCGAGGCCCCGCTGCTGTGGCTGGTGGTGGGCGCGGGCGGGATCGCTGCGGTGCTGCTGATCGGCGCGGTCGGCTTCTCGCTGCTCGGTCGCGACGGACGGGCGTTCACCGCCGGCGCGGCCACCGTGCTCTTCGCGGTGGTCATGCTCTTCGCGGCGCTGTTCCCCTTCGTCATGCCGTCGACGATCGACCCCGCGTTCAGCCTCACGATCGCGAACGCGTCGAGCACGCCGTATACGCTTCAGATCATGAGCTGGACCGCGCTGATCGCCCTCCCGCTGGTCATCGCCTACCAGTCGTGGACGTACTGGGTCTTCCGCAAGCGCGTCACCCGCAGCTCGATCGAGGGGGCGCCGGCGCACGCGTGAAACCCGTCGACCCGAGACTGCTGCGCTACGCGGGTGCCGCGAGGGGGTTCCTCGCGGCATCCGCCCTGATCGGCATCCTCCAGACCGCCGTCGTGATCGTCTTCGCCTGGCTGCTGACGGATGCCGTGACCGGGGCGCTCGCGGGGCGCGACGTCTCGGCGTCTCTCCTCGCCCTGCTCGCGGTCGCACTACTCCGGGGTCTGCTCATCGCCGCCTCGGATGCCGCGGGCACGCGGGCCGCCGCGAAGACCGGCATGCAGCTGCGGGCGGCGCTGATCCGCGCGGTCGGGCGCCTCGGCCCCGGATGGCTCGCGCAGCGCAACCAGGCGGGACTCGCCGTGACGGCGGGCCACGGGCTCGAGGCGCTCGACTCCTACTTCGCGCGGTACATCCCCCAGCTCGTGATGACGGTGATCGCGACGCCGGTGCTGCTCGCGGTGATGTGGTGGTTCGACTGGCCGAGCGGCCTGACCGCGGCGGTCACGCTCCCGCTCATCCCGCTCTTCCTCATCCTCATCGGCATCGCCACCCGCACGGTGCAGCGCCGGCAGTGGCAGACGCTGCAGCAGCTCGCCGTGCGCTTCGCCGACACGGTGCAGGGACTCGCGACGCTGCGGCTGTTCGGCCGGGAGCGTCGCGCCGCCGACCGCATCGAGGTCACGGCCGACGCCTACCGCCGCGAGACCATGAAGGTGCTGCGGTTCTCGTTCCTGTCGGGGTTCGCGATGGAGCTGCTGTCCTCGCTCGCCGTCGCGCTGATCGCGGTCGCCGTCGGCTTCCGCCTGCTGTCGGGCGACCTCTCGCTCGAGGTCGGGTTGTTCGTGCTCCTGCTCGCCCCCGAGGCCTTCCTCCCGATCCGTCAGGTCGGAGTGCAGTTCCACGCCGCCGCCGAGGGCGTGGCCGCCACGGAGGACATCTTCGAGGTGCTGGACGCGGCCCGGGATGCGGGGCGGGCCGACGGTGAGGGGCACGAGTCCTCGGAGCCCGGCGCTTTCCGGATCGGAGCGACCGCGGCCGCCCTCGTCGTCGACGGCCTGCGCGTGCGCGACCTGCCGCCCGTGTCGTTCACGGCCGAGCCGGGGACGATCACGCTCATCGAGGGGCCCAGCGGCTCGGGCAAGACCAGCCTCCTGGCCGCGCTGCGCGGGGCGACGGCGTTCGAGGGCGGCGCCCGGGTCGACGGCGTCGATGTGCGGGCGCTCGCTCCGGCCGACTGGACCGCGTGGGCGGGACAGGCGCCGGGGTTGCTCCGCGGGAGCATCGCCGACAACGTGGCGCTGGGCGACCCGGAGCCCGACAGAGAGCGGGTGCGGGCGGCGCTCGCCGCGGCCTGTGCCGACCTCGACCCGGAGCTCGAGCTCGGCGTGCAGGGGAGCGGTCTCTCGGGCGGGCAGGCGCAGCGCGTCGCCGTCGCCCGCGCGCTGTACCGGCACGCGACCGATCCGCGCCGCGTGCTGATGCTCGATGAGCCGTCCAGCGCCCTCGACCCGGAGACCGAGTCGCAGCTGTGGGCGTCCCTGCGGCAGAGGGCGGATGCCGGGGCGACCGTGATCCTCGTCTCCCACCGTCGCTCGGCGCGCGAGATCGCCGACCGTGTGGTCGCGCTGGGGGTGAGCGTGTGACCGCCCCGACCCGCGCTGACGGCATCCGCTCCGTCGATCCGACCCGGACCGACCGCATCCGCGCGGTCCTGCGCCTCGCCCAACCGCCGTCCTCCCGCTTCGCCCCGGGGCTGATCTGGGGTGTGCTCTCCGCCGCGGCAGCCGTCAGCCTGCTCGCCGTCAGCGGCTGGCTCATCGTCAGCGCCTCGATCGTCGACTCGCTCGTGCCGCTGTCGATCGCCGTCGTCGGGGTGCGGTTCTTCGCCGTGTCGCGGGCGGTCACCCGCTACCTCGAGCGGCTGAGCGGACACGACGCCGCGCTGCGGCAGCTCGCGACGACGCGCGCCGACATGGTGCGCCGGCTGATCCCGCTGTCGCCCGCCGGCCTCGGACGCACCGACCGCGGGCAGGTGCTCTCGGCGCTCGTGGACGACGTCGAGAACCTGCAGAACCTGCCGCTGCGGGTCGTGCAGCCGCTCGCCGTCTCGGCGCTGGTCGCCGTCGGAGCGGTCGGCTTCGTGGCGTTCGTGTCTCCCGTCGCCGCGCTCACGCTCGCGGTCTGCCTGCTCGTGGCCGGCGCCGCCGCGGTCGGGATGGGCTGGCTGTTCGGCTCACGTGCCGAGGCGGCGGTCTCCGCGCGGCGCGCCGACCTCTCCGCCGCGCTCGTCGACTACTTCGGCAGCCTCGACGTGCTCCTCGCGTACGGCGCGGAGCCCGAGGCTCGCAATCGCATCGCCCGAGCGGATGCCGCGCTCCGCCGCGTCGTGACCCGCGCCTCCCTCGCGCAGGCCGTCGCCGCGGGCGTCGTGTCGGCGGTCGCCGGGGCGGCCTCCGTGTGGGCGCTCGCCGCGGCCTCCCCGGGACTGGCGACCGGCGCGATCGACGGACCCTGGCTCGCGGTGGTCGTGCTCGTGCCGATGGTCGTGTTCGAGGTCTTCGGCGCGGTGCCCGTCGCCGCGGCATCCTGGCGCAGCGTGCGCTCGAGCGCCGCCCGCATCGTCGACGTGCTGCCGTCGCGCGTGCCCGACGAGGTGCGCGACGACGAGGGCGCGTCGACCGAGGTGGCCGGCACCCCTGCGCTGCGGCTGCGCGACGTGCGCGCGACATGGCCGGGCGGGGCGCCCGCGCTGCGCGGCGTCTCTCTCGATCTGCACCCGGGCGAGCGCGTGCTCGTCGCCGGTCCCAGCGGCGCCGGCAAGAGCTCCCTCGCCGCCGCGCTCGTCGGCTTCCTGCGGATCGAGGGCACGTACCTGCTCGGCGACATCGACGCCACGGCACTCGCGGGTCCGGCGCTGCGCCGCGTCGTGGGGCTGTGCGAGCAGAGCCCGCAGCTGTTCGACGAGGACATCCGCCAGAACCTGCTGTTCGCCCGCGACACCGCGACCGACGGTGAACTGCTCGCCGTGCTCGACCGGGTGGGGCTCGGCGACTGGGTGCGGGCGCGCGGCGGCCTCGATGCGCGGGTGGGTGATCGCGGGGCGCTCGTCTCGGGCGGTCAGGCGCAGCGCATCGCCCTGGCCCGTGCGCTGCTGCGCGGCTTCCCGGTGCTCGTGCTCGACGAGCCGACCGCGGGTGTGGATCCGGACGCCTCCGACGTGCTGCTCCGCGACCTGCTCGCCGCCGCGGGCGAGCAGTCGGTGCTGCTCATCTCGCACGTCGAACCGCCGGCCGGCTCGGTCGATCGCGTCGTGCGGATCGAGGGCGGCCGCACCGTCTGAGCGGGTCTCCCGGGAGGGCGGTGGGGGGGGCGCGAGGGGTCAAGACACGCCGTATGGTGCGGCGACGTCGCGGCGTGTCATGACCTCTCGCGGTGGCCCTTCGTCTCACTGCGCTCGCTCAGCAACCGGAGTGCGGGGTCAGCCGTAGAGCGGGGTCGGCGGCTCCATGACGATGCCCTGCGCCTCGAAGGCGCGGCGGCGCTCCTCGATGCGGCGGTGCAGCTCCACCTGGGCGGCGTCGACGAATGCCGGGTCGAGGTCGACGGTCGGCGGATGCGGGTCGCCGTGGTTCGCCGCGATGTAGGCGTCGAGCTCGGGGCCCGAGGTCCACGACGTGATGAGGGCATAGCGCGGGGTCGTGCCGCGGTGCCAGACCGCGTGCCAGAAGCGCTGGGTGTCGACGACGATCCGCGATCCGGCGCCGAGCGGCAGACGGGTCTCGGTGGCGGGGTCGAACCGGTCGGCGCGCAGGATGAGCATCGAGTCGCGGTCGTCGGTGAGGTTCTCGTACCCGCGCACGACCCAGCCGGTGCCCTCGTCGTTGAGGCGGTTGTTGTCGTCCTGATGCAGGTTGTAGATGGCGTCGGCGTAGTCGTTGGGCTGCAGCTCGATGACGCGGCAGCGGCCGATCGGCGCGCCGGGCTCCATCGCGCGGCGCTGCAGGCTCGGGGCGATCGCGACCTGCGACTCGACCCACACGCCGTCCTTGTCGGTGCGCGGGGGAGTGTGGTTCCAGAACCCGTTGCACTCCAGCTCTCCGGCGTAGCTGGCCAGCGGGGCGAAGCGCGTGATGCCCGAGGAGCGCCAGCCGATGTACTGCAGGTCGAGCCACTCGGCGGGGTCGGCCGGCTCGTCGCGATCGTCGAGGACGACGTAGCCCGTCTCGGCCAGAGCTTCGGAGGTGAGGAACGCCATGGTGCACCCTTCCTTCGGGGTTCTTAGGCCATCCTAACCGGGGCGCCCGCCGGCCGCCCGGGCGCCGACCGTGCATAACGGTGTCGGATGCCGCCGCTACCCTGGGGGGATGACGCAGCCGCAGGGTGCCCTTCTCGTGGGCAGTGTGAACTTCGACGATGCCGAGACGACGATGCGCACGGCATCCGAGCTCCTGGGCGGGCATCTCCGCCGGATCCCCGACGGGGAGGTGGGCAAGCGGTTCCACTGGATCATGTTCCAGCCCGACGTGCTCGGGCAGGCCGAGGGGATCGAGCGCGTGGGCGACGAGCCCATCCCGTTCGGTGCGGGGCTCGACGCGCGTCCGCTGCGCATCGCCGACGGTGCGGATGCCGCCGACATCCGCGTTCCCGCGCTGGGCTACGCCGCCGCGGCCCTCGAGTCGTACGCGGTGTTCCGCCGCCTGCGCGATGAGGGCGCGATCGCCGAGGGGACCCGTTTCGAGGTCGCCCTCCCGACGCCGGTGGCCGTGATCTCGTCGTTCTTCTCGGGCGACGACCGAGCCGCGTTCGAGCCCGTGTACACGGCGGC
Source organism: Microbacterium californiense (assembly GCF_047246625.1). Classification (NCBI taxonomy): domain Bacteria; kingdom Bacillati; phylum Actinomycetota; class Actinomycetes; order Micrococcales; family Microbacteriaceae; genus Microbacterium; species Microbacterium californiense. The sequence continues at coordinate 2,088,411 of NZ_JBFOKQ010000001.1, forward strand.
GATGCTGCGCGAGCTCGATGGGATCCTCTCGGGCATCCCGCATGACGACCTCGCGATCCAGTGGGACGTCGCGAGCGAGATGGGCATCATCGAAGGCGCCTCCGGCTATGGCGCGCTGATGGACGCCTGGTGGGAGGGTGACGTCTTCGACGGCCTCGTCACGCGCCTCGCGACGCTGGTCGACGCCGTGCCGGCCGACGTCGAGGTGGGCGTGCACCTCTGCTACGGCGACGCCGGTGAGCGCCACTTCGTCGAGCCGACGGATGCCGGGAACCTCGTGCGCTACGCGAACGCCGTGGCCGCGGCATCCGCGCGTGCGTTCACCTGGCTGCACCTGCCCGTGCCGATCGAGCGGGACGACCTCGAGTACTTCGCCCCGCTCGCCGAGCTCACCCCCGTCGCCGAGCTCTACCTCGGACTCGTGCACCGCGAGGACGGCGCCGACGGAGCGGCCCGCCGCATCGCCGCCGCCGCTCCGTACGTCGCCGCGTTCGGCGTCGCGACCGAGTGCGGCATCGGTCGCGCCCCCGCCGGCTCGACCGATGGCATCCTGCGCACCCACGCCGAGGTCGCGGCCGCCTGGTGACCCGCGAGCGCTGCCGCCGATTCGCGCGCGACGCCGCGGTGTCGTAAGCTGTTCCGCGGTGACGTGTCCGAGCGGCCGAAGGTGCAACTCTCGAAAAGTTGTGTAGGGTAACCCCCTACCGTGGGTTCAAATCCCACCGTCACCGCCATGGAAACCCCCCTCCTCGTGAGGGGGTTTTTCCGTTCCCAAGGTGGAACGTGGTGTATCTGTGGCGCACCCTTCCGTCGACCTCGACCGTGTGTCGGTGGGGTTCGCGCGATGGCGTCGAGAGCTGCCGTGGGGGATGCCTGTGGACCCACTCCCTCCCGAGGAAGGAGCTATCCAGAGGTGAGCGAAGTGTCGATGATGGCGCGAACGTCGGCGTTCTCCGCGGCGCCGTCGCTCGCATGAGGTTCCCAGCGGTCCAGCTGGGCCAACACCCAGTCCCAGTGCTCGAGTCGCAGCGTAATCGCCAGTGGATGCTCCGGGGGAGGCCAGCCGTAACCGTCGCGCTCACCCTCGTACGCTGCTGCCGCCCGCCATCCCGCATCGCGCACGCACGAGCCGGCGATGACCGTCTCCATGACCCCGTCGACGACATCGATCGCGATCGAGTTGTCGACGCACCCGTCGACGCGCTGCCACCACCGCACCGGAATCTCGATCGTCAGATAGCGCACGCATCCATCCTCCGACAGGACTCCGACAGAAGCGAGAGGATGGGTCCATGGGCGCAGGTGACTTCGATCTGACGGCGGACGAGCTGCGAGCGGTCGTCGGGTTTGCGGCTGCATGTGCGGAGCGCTTGCTGCCCGAGTTCGAAGCCGCCGCCCCTGATGACTCTCGTCCGCAGGAAGCTCTCGACGCGGCGTGTGTGTTCGCCGCGGGCAGCCCGCGATCGAATCTGCAGAGAGTCTCGGCTTTCGCCGCGCACCGAGCCGCGAAAGAAGTGGAAGGCGAGTCGGCGCAGCTCGCCGCGCTCGCCTGCGGCGATGCGGCTGCCGCCGCGTATCTTCATCCGATCGCGAAGGCGACGCAGGTCGGCCACATCCTTCGAGCCGCCGCGTGCGCCGCGCGAGTCTCCGAGTTGCGAACCGGCACACCGGAGGTCGGCTCCCTCGCTGTCTTGGCCAGGGAGCCGGTGCCGGGTGTCCTCCGCAGGTACCCGGCGGCTCCTGGCGGGTCCTCACGGCTCTCGCGGCTCATGGCCGAGCTCGATGTGGCGATCCGGGGTCAGACCTGAGGCGCGACGGTGATCCGTCGACACGCGGCCTGACACGTCGAGGGCACCTGCGCCCGGTCTGAGTCAAGAGGCAGCGGGAGGCGGCGGAACCGAGCCGCCTCCCGACCACCGGGCCGATAATCGAAGGGACGCGATCGGATGCTCCCGCCTTCCGCACCGCGCGGCACACCACCCCGCGTCAGAAAGAGGTAACCCCCATGAAAGCCCTCCGTTACGTCGAGATCGGCAAGCCCCCGGTTGTCGTCGACATCCCGATTCCGAAGCCCGGCCCCGGTCAGGTCCTGCTCAAGATCACCGCGGGCGGCGTCTGCCACTCCGACGACTACGTCATGGGTCTGCCCGAGAAGGACTATCTCGAGCAGGGCTATCCGCTGCCGCTGACGCTCGGTCATGAGGGTGCCGGCATCGTGCACGAGATCGGTGAGGGCGTCGACTCGACGCTCAAGGTCGGCGATGCCGTCGCCGTCTACGGACCCTGGGGCTGCGGCCGCTGCCACAACTGCTCGATGGGCAAGGAGAACTACTGCACGAACGCCGCGGCCGAAGGCATCCGTCCTCCGGGGCTGGGCAGCCAGGGCTCGATGGCCGAGTACATGATCGTCGACGACGCCCGCCACCTCGTGCCGCTGGGTGACCTCGACCCCGTCCAGAACGTCTCGCTGACCGATGCGGGCCTCACCCCGTACCACGCGATCAAGAACTCCCTCCCGAAGCTCGGCGCGGGCACCTTCGCCGTCGTCATCGGCACGGGAGGACTCGGGCACGTCGGCATCCAGATCCTCAAGGCGATCTCGGGCGCCACGGTCATCGCCCTCGACGTGAACGACGAGAAGCTGCGCCTGGCGACCGAGGTGGGCGCCGACCACGTGCTCATCAGCGATGCGTCCGCCGCCGACAAGATCCGCGAGCTCACCGGCGGGCTCGGCGCCAACGCCGTGTTCGACTTCGTCGGCGCCAACCCGACGATGGCTCTGGCGCAGAGCGTCGCCGCCCTCGACTCCGACGTCACGATCGTGGGCATCGGCGGCGGGAGCATGACGCTCGGCTTCGGGTCGATCGCCTTCGACGCGACCGTCCGCATCCCGTACTGGGGCTCCCGCTCCGAGCTCATCGAGGTGCTGGATCTCGCCCGGGCGGGCCGGATCCACGTGCAGACCGAGACCTACTCGCTCGACGACGGCCCGAAGGCGTACGAGGACCTCGCCTCGAACAGCATCCGCGGCCGTGCGGTCATCGTGCCCTGACACGCAGACGAAAGGCGAGGACGACTCCCGCGCCTCGAGAACCCCCTCTCCGTGAGGGGGTTTCCTCGTCTCCGTCTCGACCTCAGCCGCGGCGGGGGTCTTCGTCCGATCTCTCATCCGTGCGGCGCTGCGACTCCTCGTATCCGGCCCAGGGTCCGTCGTCGTGCATGCGCTGCTCCCGCGGGGTGAGCTTCTCCCACTCCGTGACCGCCGACCTCAGCTCGGCAAGTGCAGGACGCGCCGCCGACTCCCGAGCCAGGGTCGCCGACAGGCTCCGCTCGTCGTCCCGCAACGCGTCGTCCCCCGGCTGCTCGCTCCGGGCCTCGTCGGACAGCAGTCGAAGCACCTTCGCCAGCACGCGGGCGACGAAGTCGGCTTCGACCTGGGCGTCCAGCACGGCGGCCTTGTTCCGGCGTGTCCGCAGCAGCGCGATGAGAGCGACGACGAAGGCTCCTACCGACGCAGCCGTCGAGACCACTGCGGAGACGACGGTGACGAGTTCCGCATCCATGCGCTCACGATACGGCGGGTCGGGCCGAACGAACAGGTCGCCTCGGCATCCGTCGGGGTCAGTCGGAGAGGAAGAGGACGCTGATGAGCATCGCGATGATGAACGTGCTGAAGGCGAAGGAGATGTAGGTCTGGCCGGTGACGATGGCCCGCGCGCGAGTGGTGAGGATGCTGACGTCAGAAGAGGAGAAGGTCGTCGCGATCTGCGCCGAGAGGTAGTAGTAGTCGGCGAAGACCGGGCCGTCGCCGGCTTCGCCCGGCAGATCGACGGAGTGCTCCTGGGTGTCGAGCCGGGCGTAGTGCATCGCATAGGCGGTCACCGTGACGAGCCAGGCCGAGATGACGACGGCGAAGCTGAGCGCGTTCGCCAGCACGCTGTCCAGCAGGCCGGGCAGGAGGAGGACCAGGGTGACCGCGAAGACCGCGAGGAGCGCCCACTGGGCGGCGAGCGTCGGGATCGCGGCGCTGCGGTTGGGGCTGTTCGTCGCGCCGAGCCAGGCCCGGAGGGTGGGGGCGTCCAGCCGGCCGAAGGTGGTCTGGGTGAGGATCAGGAACGCCAGGGAGTACGCGATCCAGAACACGAAGGCCGTGAGCGCGACGGTGTCGCCGGAGAACCGCACCGGATGCACCGCGTTGTAGCCGAACAGCGCGATGACCGACACGACGGCGGCGATGCCGAGCGAGACCAGATTGCGCACGCCTTCGCGGGCGAGCGCGGGAGTGCGGCGGACCTCCGGCGGCATGGCTCGATGGTATAGCTCGAGCGCTCAGGCGGCCACGTACTCCTGGCGGACCCTGCCTTCGGTCGCCAGCTCGATGTAGCCGAAGTCGCGGTCGGAATTGAGGATCACGGCGTCGTTGGCGACAGCGTACGCCGCGATGAGACAGTCGAAGGCTGCCGCGGCGCGCAGGAGCCCCGTGTCCCAGAGGGCTTGCTGGATGTCGAGGGCGTCCTGCTCATCGGGGTGTTCCCACGCCGCCAGCAGCCCCTCCATGTCCGCGCGCAGCTCGCCGTACTCTCTGGCGTCGCGAGCGGAGTGGCAGTACTCGAGTACCTGCGGTGGGCAGGTGATGATGAGGTGGTTCGGCGAGAGCGCTCGGAGCCGGTCCGCGATCGCGGTGCTCCTGCCCGCCTTCTGCCAGATGCTGTTGTCGACGAGGTACGTGGTCACCGGCCAGAGCTCGTGCCGCGTGCAGCGGGCCTGCGGGGAGTGCTCCCGCTGGGCACGGTGGTCGCGGGTGGCGTGATCGTCGGCGAGTCGATCTGGTCGGCGCCGAAGCGACGCCCGATGATGCGCTCCACGGCGGCAGGCTGGCGACGCACGGCGATGAGGGTGCGCAGGGCGAGGTCCACGGTCTCGCGGTTGGAGGTCGTGCCCGCGAGTTCCTTGGCCTGCTTCAGCTCGACGGGGTCGATGTCGATGGACGTGACGGCCACGGTTCCTCCTTCATCCGGGGGCTTGTATAGACCACTATATAGCCGCCGGAAGGCCCGGGAACAGGCCGACCGTCGCGTCAGCCCAGAGCGGCGGCGCTCCGCTCGCCGTCGGAGTTCGGGGTCCAGCCGTACCAGCCGCTGCCGGTGGCCATCACGCTCCAGTCGCCGCAGGCGAAGACCATCGCGGCCTCGTAGGGGTCCGGGGCGTTTTCGAGTGCCCACGCGGGGGCGGACTGCCGTTCCACTTCGGCGCAGTCGTTGGGCAGCGCGGAGGTGCTGGTGAGGAGGATGACGGCATCCGCGGCCTTCTCGACCGTCGACGTCCGCACGGTGATCTCCGTGGCGTCGGCGGGAACCCAGTCGGCGTCGACCTCCGCCCCGGCTGCGAAGGCCTCGGCATCGTCGAAGGTGGAGGTCGCCTGCTTGTGGACGAGGCTCTCGTAGGCGGAGCATCCGGTCAGCGACAGCATCCCCGCGAGGACCAGGGCGGGGGCGGCGAGGGCCGTTCGTGCGTTCATGTGTCCAGCCTCGTCGGCCGGGGCGGGCACGGCATCGGGCGGGGGAGGTACCGGCATCCGTCGTCAGGATGATCCGCCGCCTGGCACGGAGCGCGCACAGCGCCGGGCGGGCGGCCGGGCGAAGGCGAGCATCCGATGCCTTCTAGGATCGACCTCATGAGCACCTCGGCGCCCCCGCCTTCACATGACGCGTCGCCCGGGGACCCGAAGCCGCCGACCGACGGAGCCCGGCCGCGTGCGGGAAGTGCCGCCCGGTGGGGGCTGGGGCTGTCGGTCTCGTCTGCGATCCTCTGGGTGATCCCCTTCTTCGGCGTCGTGCTGGCAGGCGTGGCATTCGTGCTCGATCTGATCGCAGCCCGGATGCGGCAGCCGAAACGGCTCTGGGTGACGGGCGTCGCTCTGGCGAGCGTCAGCGTGCTTCTGGCTTCCGCGATGACGGTCGCGCAGATCGTCGGGACCGCGCCCCTCGGCCGACGGTGGCCCAGACGACCGCACGAGCGCGATCGCCGACGAGATGGCCGACAGCCCTTCCGCCCCTCCTGTGGAGCCGGTGCGGGAGCACTGGGAACGGGAAGGCTGGATGGTCATACCGCAGTTCGTGGGCATGACTCTCCCGGACGCGCAGAAGGCCGGGGAGGACCTGGGCCTGCGCATCTACGAGGACGACGCCAGCGAGGAGGATCGATCGGTATGGATCGCGTCCAACTGGGTGGTGGTGGCACAGGAGAAGCCGCCGGGAACGTTCGCACAGGAGGGTGATCAGGTGTTCCTGCGCATCCTCAAGCACGACGAGGTGACGACCGAGATCGCCGACGGTCGACGCAACGAGCTCCTGCACACGAACGAGCGGCTGTTCACCGGCGTGGTCACCGGCTATCGCGAGGAGGATCAGCAGGGACCCTCCACCGTCTACATCGACGACCGCCAGGTCGAGTTGGATCTCGTCACCCCGGTGGCGCCGCTCTGCGCGGACCCCTCTTCCACGGAGATCGTCGAAGCCCTGGGGGCGCTGAAGACGACACTCAGAATCGGACAGCGCGTGCTGGTGGTGATGAGCGATCCCGACACCGACGACGGTTTCGTCCATGTGCTGCCCGACGGCGCGAACGAGCCCGGTGTCGCTCGCCCGGCGGACTCGGCGAACGAGCAGCTCCTTCGCACGGGCTGGTGGGTTCCCGAGGGTCTCTCGGGCGGGCCCGGGCTGTACGGCGACTACAACGCCCCTGCCTCGTACGAGCCCTACTCGTACGAGGCGAGCGGGAACAGCGTCCGCGACGACTATGCGCCTCTTCTCGCGGCGGCGGCGGAAGAGACGGCGGCGAACTACGTCACCGGCGCCGGAGATTGCCGTCGTGCGGCGGAAGCGGAGGCGGAGGAGTGGCGACGGCGCGCGGTCGACAGCGCCGAGAGCGTGGAGAGATTCCGGCGTGAGCAGGAGCAACGCCGCACTCAGGGAACGTACTGCCGCGACGGCGACGGCGACGGGATCTGCCACGAGGGCTAGTCGCGCACCCGCTCCATGACCCGTCCGCCGTCGAGGACGGGATCCGTGCCCCGGGTCACTCGAGCGGGTCGCGGGCGATCGGGCAGGTCATGCAATGCCCGCCGCCGCGGCCGCGACCCAGCTCGGATCCGACGATGGTGATCACCTCGACGCCGGCCCGGCGCAGGGCGGCATTGGTGAGGGTGTTGCGGTCGTAGGTGAAGACGACGCCGGGTTCGAGCGCGACGGCGTTGTTGCCGGAGTCCCACTGCTGACGCTCGGACGCGTAGACGTCGCCCGCGGTCTCGACGACCCGCAGCGCGGACAGCCCCATCGACCGGGCGACGACGTCGACGAACGTCGTCCCCTCCTCGTCGGTGACCTCGACACCCGGCTTCCTGTCGCTCGGACGCAGGACGTAGGGGTGGATGGCATCGACGATGGCGGGGTGGATCGTGACGAGGTCGCGGTCGGCGAAGGTGAACACCGTGTCGAGGTGCATCGCGGCGCGGAGCTTCGGCATCCCTGCGACGACGACCTCGGTCGCGGCCCCCTGGTCGAACAGGCTCTTGGCGAGTTGGGTGATCGCCTGGCGCGAGGTCCGCTCGCTCATCCCGATCAGCACGACGCCGTTGCCGACGGGCATGACGTCGCCCCCTTCGAGCGTGGCCTGCGACCAGTCCTGCTCCGGGTCTCCCCACCAGACGGTCGAATCGGCGTAGTCGGGGTGGAAGGAGTAGATCGCCTTCATCAGGAGCGTCTCGTCCTTCCGCGCCGGCCAGTACAGCGGGTTGAGGGTCAGGCCGCCGTAGATCCAGCACGTCGTGTCGCGGGTGTACAGCGTGTTCGGCAGCGGCGGCAGGAGGTACTCGCGGGAGTCCGGGGTGTGACGGGCGAGCGACAGGTATCCACTGCGGACGTCCGTCGGAAGGTCGCGCACCGAGAGGCCGCCGATGAGGTACCGGGCGAGGTCGCGGGCGGGAAGCTCCTCGAGGAACGCACGGGTGTCGTCCACGAGCCCCAGGCCGACGCGGTTGGCGACCACGCGGCGGTCCAGCACCCACGAGCGCGCGTCGGGCAGGGCGATGGTCTGCGCGAGCAGATCGTGGAGCTCGACGACCTCGACCCCGCGGTTGGTGAGCTTGTTGACGAAGTCCAGGTGGTCGCGCTGGGCCGCCTCCACCCAGAGCACGTCGTCGAACAGCAGGTCGTCGGAGTTCGACGGCGTGAGCCGCTCCTGAGCCAGTCCCGGACTGCAGACCAGCACCTTTCGGAGACGCCCGACCTCGGAGTGGACGCCGTGGGACAGGGGAGTGCCGGTGATCGTGGTCAAGACGGTTCCTTTCGACGGATGCGAGCGGGACAGCGGGACTCAGATGGTCACCCAGCCGGCGATCAGCCCGATGACGGCGAGCACCGCCAGGCCGAGCACGACGAGGAACAGGGCGAGCTCTGCGGGGCTGAAGGCCCGACGCTTCTGTTCGCGGCGGGTGAGGGCGAACAGCACCGTGGCCGGTGCGTAGAACAGGAACGAGATGAGCAGGAGGTCGACGCCGGCGGCGAAGACGAGGAACGCGGTGTAGATCGTGGCCAGTGCCGCCACGATCAGATCGACGGTGAGCGTCGACGACCGCGCGCCCTCATAGGTCTCGCGCGTCAGGCGGAGCCGCAGCGCATACAGCGCCGCGAGCAGGAACGGGATGAGCGTCATCACCGCCGTCATGTCGAGCGCGAAGTCGAAGGCGTCCTCGGAGAAGTAGGTGAGCACCAGGACGACCTGGGACAGCATCGCACTCATCAGCAGGGCGTTCACCGGTACCCCGCGGTCGCTCTGGCGAGCCAGGAATCGCGGCATGTCGCGGTCCTTCGCCGCGACGAACAGCACCTCCGCCGCCATCAGCGTCCATGCCAGGTAGGCCCCGAGCACCGAGACGATCAGGCCGACCGAGACGAAGACGCTGCCCCAGGGGCCGACCGCGGCTTCGAGCACTCCCGCCATCGACGGCTGCCGCAGCTCTGCGATCTCGGCCATCGGCATCACGCCGTACGAGACGATCGTCACCGAGGCGAAGATGGCCAGCACGCTGAGGAAGCCCAGGATGGTCGCGCGCCCGACGTCTTCGCGCTTCCGGGCGTACCGCGAGTAGACGCTGGCGCCCTCGACGCCGAGGAACACGAACACCGTCACGAGCATCGTGCCGCGCACCTGCTCGAACAGCGTGCCGGCGTAGTCCGCGCCCTGCCAGTTCTCGGCGAACGCCGCCTGGTCGAAGACGAAGATCGCGAGGATCACGAAGACGATGATCGGGATCACCTTGGCGACCGTGACGATGCGGTTGATCGCGGCCGCCTCCTTGATGCCCCGCCGCACGAGCAGGAAGAACAGCCACAGTCCCGCCGACGACAGCGCGATCGCCAGCACCGTGTCTCCCGCGCCGAGCGCCGGGATCCACTGGCCCAGCGTCGACATGATGAGCACCCAGTACGTCACGTTCCCCACGCAGGCGCTCGCCCAGTACCCGGCGGCGGAGAAGAAGCCGGTGTACTCCCCGAACCCGGCCTTCGCGTAGGCGTAGACCCCGGCATCCAGGTCCGGCTTGCGCACGGCGAGGCGCTGGAAGACGAACGCCAGCATGAGCATCCCGGCGCCCGCCACCAGCCACGCGGTCAGCGCACCGGCCACCCCGGTCTCCTGGGCGAACCGGCGCGGCAGGGAGAACACCCCCGCTCCCACCATGGAGCCCACCACCATCGCCGACAGCGTCAGCAGCGACACGGTGGCGACAGCCGGCTGCGCCGGTCTCACGGTGCTTTCGGTCACGGCGGACCCCGCTTCTCACTCCGGTCGGACGTGCATGCAGACTGCGAGCAACAGAGAGGCGGCTCCCCGACGGAGAAACCGTCTTCCGCTACCAAAGGGAGCACAGCGCGCGCGATTGCGCAACGGGCTGTGTCCGCCGGAGGCCCAGCGGTAGGTCGAGCGCGGGCGGGTGTCCGCCCCGGATCACCTCGCGGGCGCGACCCGTGAGAGGAACGCCAGCACCCCGCGGTTGAACGCGGCGGGCTGCTCGATGTTGGCCCCGTGGCCGTCTTCGAGGATCACCGCCGACTCGCCGCGAGGGGCGAGCGCCGCGGCGGCGCGGGCGTGGCTGCTCGGCCACAGCTCGCTCTCTGCCCCCGCCACGAAGAGGACCGGCAGAGTCGTGCGGGCGATGACCGGACGCCAGTCGCGCGTCGCGTGGTCGTGCAGCAGCGCGAGTTGTCCGGGGGTCAGGTCGCCCCGGCCGGCGCTGCGCAGCAGCCGCAGCATCCGCACCAGGCGCAGCCCGCGACGCAGCAGAGGCGTGCCGACGCCGGTGTCGGGCACCCCGGTCGCGAAGAAGGTGTCGACGTTCGATTCGTCGTAGCCGTAGAAGCCGTGCGGCCAATCCGGGGTGTTGAGCATCTTCGGCGTCTGGTCGACGATGACGACCGCGGCCACCCGTGCGGCTCCGAACCGGTCGAGGAAGGACCAGACGGTGTTGCCTCCCATCGAGGCGCCGATGACGACGGCATCCGTGAGATCGAGCGTCTCCATGACCTCCTGCAGGTCGCGACCCCGCCGTGCCATGTCGACGCCGGTGTCGGGATGATCGCTCGCGCCGTGGCCGCGCACGTCGAGGGCGATCACACGGTAGCCCGCCGCGGTGAGCGGACGGATCTGGTAGCGCCAGCTCGTCGCGGCGGCCGTGAATCCGGCCAGGAGCACGACGGGCCGCCCGTCGGGATCGCCGTACTCCGCGTACACCAGCCGCACCCCGTCGTCGGTGACCAGCGGGGTGCTTCCGGCTCGCCGCAGAGGGCGTGCGCCGGCGCGGGAGTCCGTCTGATCTGCCACGCGTCCACCTCTCGTCCGTGTCGATCACTGTATCCGCCGTGCCGGATGCCCGCGGGCCTCCGTCCTCGCGCCCGCCCCGGTGTCGTTGCGGAGGCGTAGGGTCGAAGCCATGTGCGGCCGATTCGCGAACGACGCCCAGACCGACGAGCTGATCCAGGAGTATGTCGCCGAGGGCGGCAAGCCCGAGGACTGGTGGAAGTCGTGGGCGGGGGCGTACTCGATCGCGCCGACCGAGAGCGCCCCGATCGTGCGCGACCGTGGCGAGGGGCGCATCCTCGAACTCGTCCGCTGGGACTGGGAGAAGCCGGCGAACCGACCGAGCGGCGCCCCGATCATCAACGCCCGCGCGGAGAAGCTCGCGACGGGGTTCTGGGCGCCGGCGTTCTCGGCGGCCCGCTGCATCGTGCCCATGCGCGGCTACTTCGAGTGGACGGGCGAGAAGGGCGACAAGACGCCCCACTTCCTGCACGGCGACGGGATGCTGTCGGCCGCGGGGCTCACGTGGTCGATGCAGCTGCCGAACGGGGAGCGGTCGCGCTGCTTCGTCGTCATCACCCGGCAGGCGCGGGATGCCGGGGGCGAGGTGCACGATCGGATGCCGGCGTTCCTCACCCCCGACACGTGGGACGCCTGGCTGACGCCCGAGAAGCTGACGGGTCAGGTGAAGACCGACACGCTGGCGATGCTCGACCACACCTCGGCCGATGTCGCCGCGACGATCCACGAGTACGTCGTCGACCGCAAGGTCAACAACTCCCGCACGGTCGACCCGTCCGACCCGTCGATCCTCGAGCCGGTGGCCTGACATGGGAACCGTCGGCACCGCGACCCCCGCTGCGCGGCCACTCCTCGTCTTCGACGGCGACTGCGGCTTCTGCACCACGTGGGTCGGGCGGCTCGAACGGACTCTGTCGCGGTTCCCCGAGGCGCAGCCCTCGCAGTGGACCGACGTCGAGGCGCTCGGCCTCACCCGGGGCGACGTCACGCGCTACGTCTGGCTGCTGGCGGGCGGGAAGCGCTACCGAGGGCACGCGGCGTTCGCGGCGATGCTGCGGATGCAGCCTCAGGGGGTGGTGCGGTTCGCCGGACAGCTGCTGGTCACCCCGCCGTTCTCCTGGGCGGCCGCGGTCGGCTACGCGCTGATCGCCCGCTTCCGGCACCGTCTTCCCGGCGGCACGGCGGCGTGCGCCCTGCCGCGACCCGTCTGACCCGTCGGAAAACAGAGACGATCCCGGCATCCGTCGGCGAGGCGTCCCCGAGACACGCCGATCCCTCCGCGCCTCGTCTCCGTTCTCGCACGCCGTGGTGCGCCCACAGGACGGGCGTCGGAGCGGGGCGTCACTCCGGGAACTGTCGCAGCACAGCCGCCTCGATGCGCCGATGAACGTCGTCGCTCAACGCGACGAGCCGGACGCTCTCGACGCGCGTGGGTGTCTCCTGGATCGTGGTGACGGCGGCGTCGATCGCGTCGTCGAGCGGCCAGCCGTAGATGCCGGCGCTGACGAGCGGGAACGCGACGGTGGTCGCGCCGAGCTCGTCGGCGACGGCGAGCGAGCGGCGGTAGCAGGACTCGAGGAGCGAGCGATCGGTCTGGCCCGCGGTGCGGTTCGGGCCGACCGTGTGGATCACCCAGGTCGCGGGCAGGTCGCCGGCGGTCGTCCACCCGGCATCGCCGGTGCGCAGGCCGTGCGGGAAGCGGGCGATGCAGTCCGCGAGGATGCGGGGTCCGCCGGCGCGGTGGATGGCGCCGTCGACCCCGCCCCCTCCGCGCATCTGCGGGGAGGCGGCGTTGACGATCGCGTCGACGTGCTGCTGCGTGATGTCGCCCAGGACGGCGGTGACCTCGACCATGCGTCCAGCGTCGCACACCTGCCGGGCGAGGGGGCCGGATGCGTCAGCCGGCTCCGACCCTGCGCGCGAAGTCGTCCAGCAGCGAAGCCAGCGCCTCGGGCTGCGTGAGCGCGGCGTAGTGCCCGCCGGGCATCTCGACCGGTTCGATGCCCAGCCGTCCGCGGATGAGCCGGCGCATGAACTCGGGAGGGAAGAACCGATCCTCCGTGCAGACGATCCCCATCGTCGGGACGTCGGGGTAGCGCTCGCCGGGCCACGGCTCCGACAGCCACGTGCCCTGCTGGTCGCGCTCGTGGGCGCGCGCCTCCGCGGCCAGCTCCGCGGAGACGTCGTTGTAGTACACGGCCTCCGGGTCGTCGGGGACGTCCTCGCGGTCGTGCCCGGTGTTCTCCCACCAGTCCATGAAGACCTCCCCGGGCAGTGGGATCATGGCCGAGAGGTAGACGAGGCCGTCGGCGCCCAGCGCCTCGGCGGCGAGCGGCGCGGTGAAGCCGCCCAGGGAGTGGCCGACGACGATGACGCGGCCGCGGTCGCCGACGGCATCCGCCACCGTGCGGACGTAGTCGTCCAACCCGGCATCCGCGTCCTCCGTCGGCAGGTCGACCGCGACGGCCTCGTGGCCCAGGCGCTCCAGGAGCGGGGTGACGCGGTGCCAGTCCCAGCCGCTCGAGCCGCCGCCGTGGATGAGTGCGAACGTCGCCATGATGGCCTCCGAGGGATGTCGTCGCGCCGTCCCGGCACCGGCGCCGGGACCACGCGACACACGATAGCCCGGTCGCGCGGGCCCGGCCAGGGGCTCCGTCAGCGGCGCGGGCGCCCCGACGATCCGCGCACGATCAGCTCGTGGCTGGTGGCGATCGTCCGCGGCTCGTCGCTCGCCGGCCGGAGGATCAGCTCGACGGCGTGGCGCCCCATGTCGAACATCGGGATGCGCGCGGTCGTGAGGGCGGGGGCGACGTCGGCCGCGACGGCGATGTCGTCGAAGCCCACGACCGAGACCTCGTCGGGTACGCGGATGCCCTCGGTGCGCAGTTCGCTGAGGATGCCGATCGCCATGGCGTCGTTGAGGCCGACGATGGCGGTGACCCCGCGTCCGTGCAGCTCGCGCGCGCCGGCAATGCCGCCTTCGCGGGTGAACGCCTTCGACACGACGGTCAGCTCGACGTCGGCATCCGCGATCCCCTCGCGCAGCCCGGCGATGCGGTCGGAGACCGTGTTGAGGTCGAGGGGGCCGGCGACCACGCCGATGCGGCGGTGTCCGAGCTCGGCGAGGTGGCGGCCGACCGAGATGCCCGCACGGTGGTTGTCGGGCAGCACGGCGTCGACGGGAAGATGGTGGCGGCCGATGACGGCCGCGCGGCCGCCGGCGAGCGTGTAGTCGGTCAGCGCCGCCGCCATGCCCTCCTCGTGGCGGGCGTCGGCGTACCCCGAGCCGGCGATGATGATCGAGCCGACGCGCTGGCGCAGCAGGGCCTGCACCTGCGCGAGCTCGCTGCCGGGGGTACGGTCGGCCTGCGCGATCTGCACCGACCGGTTCTCGACGGTCGCGCTGCGGATCACGCCGCTGGCGATCTCGGAGAAGTAGGGGTCGCCGATCTCGTGCACCACGAGACCGATGGTCGGGACGAGCCCGCCGGCGAGCCCGCGGGCATGGAGGTTCGGCTCGTAACCCAGCTGCTGCGCGATGCGCCGCACGTGCGCCGCGACTTCGGGGGAGATGCCGGGGCCGCCGCTCATCGCGCGGGACGCGCTGGCCAGCGAGACGCCCGCGGCCTCGGCCACGTCGACGAGTCGTGGCGTGCCAGTACGCTTCACGAAGAACCTTCCCCCTGGAGCAAAATCGACGCTGATCGCGCTGTGGGTTGCTCTCGTATCCGCCCCCTACTATAGTGGCGGAAGCGCTTACGAAAGCGCTTTCGCTACGATGACGTAGGAGACTCGGATGACTGCACGCCGCCAAGGTCGACGGATTGCCGCAGCGATCGGCTCGTTGACGATCGCCGCCCTCACGGTTTCGGCCTGTTCCGGAACCGGAGACCAGTCGGGGGAAGGGGGTGGCTCGGACGACCCCATCGTCATCGGCATCTCGCTGCCGCTCACCGGCGACTTCTCAGAACCGGGCAAGGGCGTGGAGCGCGGCTACGAGGCCTGGCGCGACATCGTCAACGAGAACGGCGGACTGCTCGGCCGGCAGGTCGAGCTGAAGATCCTCGACGACCAGTCCAACGCCGACCGCGTGGTCTCGGACTACGAGTCGCTCATCGCCCAGGACGGCGTCGACCTCGTGTTCGGCCCCTTCTCGACGCGCCTCGTCGTTCCCTCCGCCCGGGTCGCGCAGGAGTACGGCATGCTCTTCGTCGAGCCGGCCGGCGCCGCCGCCGAGGTGTTCGAGCAGGGCTTCGACAACCTCTTCTACGCGGCGCCCGCGATCGCGAACGACCACTACAACAACCTGGCCGACTACCTGCTCGCGCTGCCGGAGGACCAGCGGCCCGAGACCGCCGCGGTCGCCGCGATGGACGACCCGTTCGCCCAGGGCACCGCCTACGGGCTCCGCGACAAGCTGGAGGAGGCGGGCGTCGAAATCCTCGTCGACGAGGTGTACCCGCCGAACACGACGGACTTCTCGACGATCGCCGCGAAGATCGCGCAGTCGGATGCCGACATCGTGATCGGCGGCACCCAGTACCAGGACGCCGTGAACCTCATCATCGCGCTGCAGCAGCTGAACTACCAGCCGGAGCTCGCGGCGTTCTCGACCGCCCCGACCAACCCCGAGTTCGCCTCCGCGATCGGCGGGGCCACCGAGGGCATCCTCGCCCCCACGGGGTACTCGCCGGACTCGCAGTTCCCCAGCAACATCGAGTTCGTCGAGAAGTACACCGAGATGCACGGCAACCCGCCGGCCGAGGACGAGGCGAACGCCTACACGACCGGCCAGGTCGTGGCCGCCGCCGTCGAGGCCGTCGGCTGCGCCGAGCAGGGCGAGTGCCAGCAGAAGCTCATCGACTGGCTCCGCGACAACGAGGTGGAGACCGTGGTCGGTCCGCTGAGCTGGGACGAGACGGGCAAGCCCACCGGCGCCCACCTCATCCAGCAGTGGGTCGGCGGCGAGATCCGCATCGTCCTCCCCGAGGACGTCAAGGAGACCGACTTCCTCTTCCCGAAGCCGGCGTGGTGATCCGCGTATCGTGAGCGGTTCTCTCCTCCTCCAAAGCCTGATCCTCGGCGTGCTGCTGGGAGGGCTCTACGCCCTCCTGGCCGCAGGCCTCACCCTCTACTTCGGCATCATGCGCGTGGTGATGATCGCGCACTCCGCCTTCCTGATCCTCGCCGCGTACCTCGCGTGGTGGTTCAACCGGGAGACGGGGATCGACCCCCTGGTGTCGCTGGTCGTCACCGTGCCGCTGTTCTTCCTGACCGGCGTCGTGATGCAGCGCCTGCTGGTCTCGCGGCTGAAGCCCCTGACGCTCACGATGATGTCGGTGCTGCTCACCTTCGCGGTGGCGCTCATCATCGAGGGCGCACTCGGGTTCTTCTTCTCGGGCACCCAGCGCCGCATCCCGCTGCCGTACGCCAGTGCGAGCCTCGAGGTGCTCGGCGCGCAGGTGCCGGTCGTCAAGCTCATCGCGTTCGGTCTCGCCGCCGTGGCTCTGGCAGGACTCTTCGTCCTGCTGAAGTACACGCGGTTCGGCCAGGCGCTGCGGGCGACCATCCAGCATCCCGAGGCGGCTCGCCTGGTCGGCATCAACACCGACCGGGTCGCGGGCTACGGCTTCGGACTGGGTCTCGCCACGGCGGCGATCGGCGGCACGGCGCTGTCGCTCGACGCCACGATCTACCCCTCGCTGCACTGGCACTGGATCGGCCCGCTCATGGCGATCATCGTCGTCGGCGGTCTCGGCAGCATCCCGGGCGCGGCCATCGCGGCCCTCGTCCTCGGGATCGCGCAGAGCCTGCTCCAGCTGCCGCTGGGACCGACGTGGGCGCAGACGGTGTTCTACGTCGCCCTCTTCGCCACGCTCATGTTCCGCCCGCAGGGATTCTTCGGAGGTCGTCTTGCCCAGCGTTTCTAGCAGAGAGCCGATCCCCACCGAGACGGTGGTGGTCGCGCCGCCCGCGCCCGTGCGTCGACGTTCGACGACCTGGGTGCGCATCGTCCTGATCCTGATCGGGGCGGCCCTCATCCTGTCGTTCCCGACGATCGCGCCGAACCCGTACATCCTGTCGGCCGGCGTCGTGATCCTGAACTACGCCGTCCTGTCGACGGGGTGGAACTTCATGGGGGGGTTCACGGGGTACATCTCCCTGGGACACGCCGCCTACTTCGGGCTCGGCGCCTACGGCACGGGCCTGCTGATCAAGTATCTGGCGCTCCCCGGCTTCGTCGCCTGGATCCTCGCCACGGTGCTGGTCGCGGTGGTCGCGATCCCGATCGGCATCGCCGCCCTCCGGGTGCGCGGAGCCTCGTTCGTGATCGTCTCGATCGCCTTCGTGCTCATCATGCTGCTCGTGTTCCAGAGCTGGCGCGACGTCACCGGCGGCTCCGAGGGGCTCAACGTCCCCCGGCCCTTCCCGGGGATGCTCCGCCCGGACCACCACCGGATCTTCTTCTACCTGTTCGTGCTGATCCTCGCGATCGCGCTGCTGACGTGGTGGATCATCGACCGGTCGAAGTTCGGCACCGCCCTGAAGTCGATCCGCGAGGACGAGGACAAGGCCCAGTCGCTGGGCGTGCCCACCACCCGCTACAAGCTCATCGCGTACATCCTCTCGGCGTTCTTCGTGGCGCTGGGCGGCGGGCTCTACGCGCTGTGGTTCGGCGACCTCGACCCGATCTTCCAGTTCTCGATCCTCATCGGGTCGTACATGGTGCTCATGGCGCTCCTGGGCGGTGTGCGCAATCTGTTCGGTCCGCTGCTCGGCGCCGTGGTCGTGGGCGTCGCGCTGGAGTACTTCAAGCTCGAGTTCGGCGACACCCAGTTCCACCTGATCGCCACCGGCATCCTGCTCGGCATCGTCGTGCTGTTCATGCCGGACGGCGTGATCCCGTCGGTCATGTCGCTGCTGCGCCGCAAGTCCGACCAGGCGTCCATCCGCGAGATCACCGCCGCCGAGCTGCTCGAGCAGAACGAGTCGCGTCGGGCCACCGTCCCCGCATCGACGCGAACAGCGGATGCCTCGACCGAGGAGAGGTCATCATGAACGCCGCCACCACCACGCTCGAGAGCCTGAGCACGGCCTCGATGACGAAGTCCTTCGGCGGGGTCACCGCGGTGGACGGCGCCTCGGTGGCCTTCCACGAGGGCAAGGTCAATGGACTGATCGGGCCGAACGGCTCGGGCAAGACGACCTTCTTCAACTGCGTCACGGGCATGATCAAGCCGGACTCCGGCGAGGTCCGCTACCGCGGCCAGGAGATCACCCGGAAGTCGCCCGACCGTATCGCGCGGGCCGGGATCGGGCGCAGCTTCCAGCTGTGCCGGGTGTTCCCGCGGATGACCGTGATGGAGAACCTGCTGGTCGCCGTCCGCAGCACGAGCATCCGCCGTCAGCTGCGCTCGGCCCACGACCCCGACGAGCTCGAGCGGGCGCGCGGATGGCTGCGCCGCGTCGGCATCGACCACCTCGAGCACGCCGAGGCGCGCAACCTCAGCTACGGCCAGCAGAAGCTGCTGGAACTCGCGGGCGTGCTCATGGGCGAACCCGACACGATCATGCTCGACGAGCCGGCGGGCGGCGTGAACCCCGCCCTCATCGGGCGCATCGCCACCCTCGTGCGCGAGCTCAACGAGGAGGGCAAGACGTTCATCATCGTCGAGCACAACATGGAGATGGTCATGAGCCTCTGCGACCACGTCGTCGTCTTCGACCGCGGCCGTCCGATCGCCGAAGGAACCCCCGAGATCATCCAGCAAGACCCGCGAGTCCTGGAGGCCTACCTTGGAGTCTGAAGCGAAGTACCTGCTGGAGCTGCGCGACATCGAAGCCGGATACGGCCGAGCGGCGCTCGTGCTCCGCGGCCTCACCGTCGAGGTGCCCCCGGGATCGGTGGTCTGCCTCGTCGGGCCGAACGGCGCGGGCAAGTCGACCGTGCTCAAGGTCGCCAGCGGCATGCTCAAGCCCCGGTCGGGCAGCATCCGCGTCGACGGGCGCGACATCACCGGCGACGGTCCGCAGTCGATGCTGCGCAACGGCCTCGCGCACGTGCTCCAGGGCCACAGCGTGTTCCGCGAGATGACGATCGGCGAGAACGTGATGCTCGGCGCCTTCACCCTGAAGGACCAGAAGGTGATCCAGGAGCGCGTCGAGTTCGTGCAGAACCTCTTCCCCATCGTGGGGGAGCGGTGGAAGCAGCTCGCCGGACTCCTGTCGGGCGGCCAGCAGAAGCAGGTCGAGTTCGCGCGCTCGCTCATGGTGAGCCCGAAGGTCGTGCTGCTCGACGAGCCCTCCATGGGCCTCGACCCCAAGACGACCGAGAAGGTCTTCGAGCAGGTCGTGCGCATGCGGGATGCCGGCACCGCCGTGCTGCTCGTGGAGCAGAACGCGCGGCGCGCGCTCGAGACCGCCGACATCGGCTGCGTGCTCGACCTCGGACGCGTGCACATCTCGGGCCCGGCATCCGAGCTGCTCGCCGATCCGACCCTGGCCGCGCTCTACCTGGGCGGCAAGCCCGCGGCCCGCTGAGCTCCCGCTCACGACGCGGACCCCCGACACCGTGCACCGCACATCCACGACGCAAGAACGGAACGAGATGTCCCTTACCACCACCGCCTCGACCGAGGCGCCCGCTCCCGCGAAGACGCGGGAGATCGGCATCATCATGAACGGCGTCTCCGGACGCATGGGCTACCGGCAGCACCTCGTGCGCTCGATCCTCGCGATCCGCGACCAGGGCGGCATCGAGCTCTCGGACGGCACGCGCGTGACCGTGCGCCCCCTGCTCGTCGGACGCAGCGAGCAGAAGCTCGCCGAGCTCGCCGAGCGCCACGGCATCGAGGACTACACGACCGACCTCGACGCCGCGCTGGCCGATCCGCGCTGGGAGATCTACGCCGACTTCCTCGTGACCAAGGCCCGGGCGGCGGCGCTGCGCAAGGCCATCGCCGCCGGCAAGACCATCTACACCGAGAAGCCCACCGCCGAGTCGGTGGAGGAGTCGCTGGAGCTCGCGCGGCTGGCCCGCGAGGCCGGCGTCAAGACCGGCGTGGTGCACGACAAGCTGTACCTCCCGGGCCTGCAGAAGCTGAAGCGGCTCATCGACTCCGGCTTCTTCGGGCGCATCCTCTCGGTGCGCGGCGAGTTCGGGTACTGGGTGTTCGAGGGCGACTGGCAGCCGGCGCAGCGGCCGAGCTGGAACTACCGCACCGAAGACGGCGGCGGCATCATCGTCGACATGTTCCCGCACTGGAACTACGTGCTCGAGAACCTGTTCGGCACGGTCGAGACCGTCTACGCGCAGGCGGCGGTGCACATCGCCGACCGGTGGGATGAGAACGGCGAGCACTACACCGCCACCGCCGAAGACGCCGCCTACGGCATCTTCGAGCTCGAGGGCGGCATCGTGGCGCAGATCAACTCCTCGTGGACCGTGCGGGTGAACCGCGACGAGCTCGTCGAGTTCCACGTCGACGGCACCCTGGGCTCGGCGGTCGTCGGGCTGTTCGGCGCCAAGATCCAGCACCGCAACGCGACCCCGAAGCCGGTGTGGAACCCCGACCTGGCCGACGACCACGACTACGACGCGGACTGGGCGGAGGTGCCCACGAACGACGTGTTCCAGAACGGGTTCCGCCAGCAGTGGGAGGAGTTCCTGGAGTCGTACGTGCAGGGCACCGACTACGCGTTCGATCTGCTCGCGGGCGCCCGCGGCGTGCAGCTGGCCGAGGCCGGCCTGGAATCCGCGCGTGAGGGCCGCAAGATCGAGCTGACCCCGCTCGCGCTGGAGTGACCGGCATGCGCGGACTGACACTGCTCGCCGCGGACGGCACGACGTCCGAGGCGGACCTGGCGGAAGCGCCCGGGTACGCGCGACCCGACGGCGCCCTGCGCAGTCGCGTCGCCTACGCGGCCGCCCATGTGGTGCCGAAGACCTCCGGCGACAACACGCCGGGGCGCCCGGCCGACGTGGACTGGGACGCCACGCTCGCCTTCCGCCGCCACGCCTACGCGTGGGGGCTGGGGGTGGCCGACGCCATGGACACCGCCCAGCGGAACATGGGCCTGGATGCCGCGGCCACCCGCGAGCTCATCGCCCGCTCGGCCGAGGTCGCGCGGGAGGAGGGCGGCTCGGTCGTGGTCGGGGTCAACACCGATCACATCGACGACGAGCACATCTCCGTGGATGCCGTGATCGACGCGTACAAGTCGCAGCTCCACTTCACGGAGGAGCAGGGCGCGGGTCCGGTGCTCATGGCCTCGCGGCATCTGGCGCGCGCGGCGCAGTCGGCCGACGATTACCGCCGGGTGTACCGCGAGGTGCTGGGCGCCGCGACCACCCCGGTCGTGCTGCACTGGCTGGGCACCGCGTTCGACCCGCAGCTGGTGGGCTACTTCGGCTCGGACGACTGGCGTCTGGCCTCGGACGTGCTGCTCGAGATCATCGAGGAGAACCCCGACCGGGTGGCGGGAGTCAAGATGAGCCTGCTGGACGCCGCCTCCGAGGTGGCGGTGCGCGACCGGCTGCCCGAGGGTGTGCGCATGTTCACGGGCGACGACTTCAACTACGTCGGGCTGATCGGCGGCGCCGAGGTTCCCGCCGCGACGCAGCCGGTCAGCGCGTCGGCGACGCCGCGCAGCCATTCCGACGCGCTCCTCGGGGCGTTCGCGGCGCTCACCACCTCGGCATCCGCCGCGATCCAGGCGCTGGATGCCGGCGACCCCGACCGGTACCTCGAGATCCTCGGCCCGACCGAGGCGCTCAGCCGGCAGATCTTCGCGGCGCCGACCTTCTACTACAAGACCGGCGTGGCCTTCATGTCCTGGCTCAACGGCCATCAGACGGCCTTCCAGATGGTGGGCGGCCTGCACTCGGCGCGCAGCCTTCCGCACCTCTCCCGCATCGTCGAGCTCGCCAACGCGGCCCGCGCGCTGGAGCAGCCCGAACTCGCCGCCGAGCGCTGGCACGCGATGCTGCGGCTGAACGGAGTGATCGCATGAACGCCCCCGACCCCCGGCTCTCGATCAATCAGGCGACGATCAAGCACGCCGACCTCCGGACGGCGCTCGACGTCACGCGCGGGGCGGGGATCCAGGCGATAGGGCTGTGGCGCGAGCCGGTCAACGCCGTCGGGCTGACGACCGCCGCCGCGATGCTCTCCGACTCGGGGCTGCGCTTCACCACGCACTGTCGGGGCGGGTTCTTCACGGCATCCGACGACCGGCAGCGGCAGGCGTCCCTCGACGACAACCGGACAGCGATCGACGAGACGGCGGCGCTGGCGGATGCCGGGGCGCCGGGGTCGACGGCCGTGCTGGTGCTCGTCGCCGGCGGCCTCCCGGAGGGGTCGCGCGACATCGCGGGCGCCCGGGAGCGGGTGCGCGATGCGATCGGCGACCTGGCGCCGTACGCCGAGGCCGCCGGGGTGACCCTCGCGATCGAGCCCCTGCATCCGATGTACGCGACCGACCGCTGCGTCGTCTCGACCCTCGGCCTGGCGCTCGACATCGCCGCCGACTTCGACCCGCACGTGGTGGGGGCCGCCGTGGACACCTTCCACATCTTCTGGGACCCGCAGGTGCTCGATCAGATCGCCCGCGCCGGCCGGGAGGGGCGCATCGCCACCTACCAGGTGTGCGACTGGAAGACGCCGCTGCCCGCCGACGTGCTGCTCAGCCGGCACTACCCGGGCGAGGGCGTCATCGACCTGCGGACACTGACGGAGGCCGTCGTCGCGACCGGCTACGACCGCGACATCGAGGTCGAGATCTTCCACGCCGACATCTGGGCCGACGATCCGGCCGCGGTCGTGCGGAAGACGGCCGAGGCGTTCGGACGCAGCGTGTCGCCCTTCCTCGCCCCCGCCGCGGCGCGCGCATGACCGCGACGCCGGTCGCGGCCCGCGCGAGCCCGCGCGGCGTCGGCGCGCGCGTAGCGTGGTGACCGTGACATCGGTCGTCTTCGCCCCCGACAGCTTCAAGGGCACGATCGCCGCCGCCGACGCCGCGGCCGCGCTCGCCGCCGGGTGGGCGTCGGTGCGACCGGGCGACCGGCGGGTGCTGCGGCCCCTGGCCGACGGGGGAGAGGGCACGCTCGACGCGTTCGCCGCGGCCGTCGACGGCGCGGTGCGCGTGCCGGTGACCGTGACAGGACCCGACGGGGCGCCGACGGATGCCGCGTGGCTGCGCCTGCCCGCGACGCCCGATGCGCCCGGGGGGACGGGCGTCGCCGAGCTCGCGTCGACGAGCGGCATCGAGCTGCTCGGTGACCGGCGCCTGGGGGAGGACGCGCACACTCTGGGCTTCGGGCAGGCCGTTGCCGCGGCCCTCGACGCGGGGGTCTCGCGGCTGGTGCTCGGCATCGGGTCGAGTGCGTCGACCGACGGAGGAGCCGGGATGCTCACGGCCCTCGGCGCGCGTTTCCTCGACGACGCCGGTGCGCCGATCCCGCTGGGGTCGCGGGGGCTGCGGCACGCGGCATCCGTTGATCCGAGCGGGCTGCATGCTCTGCCGCCGGGTGGCGTGGTCGTGCTGAGCGACGTCACCAACCCGCTGCTCGGGCCCAGCGGCGCGGCCGCGGTGTTCGGCCCCCAGAAGGGGCTGGATGCTCCAGGGGTGCAGCGCGCCGACGCGGGTCTCGCACGCCTCGCCGCGCTGCTCTCCGCCGATCCCGCCACGCCGGGGGCGGGCGCGGCAGGCGGCACCGGGTTCGGTCTGCTGGCCTGGGGCGCCCGGCTGGTCGCCGGCTCGCGCGAGGTGGGGGAGCTCGTGAGCCTCCCCGCTGCGCTCGCCGATGCCGCGGTCGTCGTCACGGGAGAGGGGGCGTTCGACGGGCAGTCGGGGGCCGGCAAGGTGCCGTCGTACGTCGCGACGGCGGCGGCCGCCGCCGAGGTGCCCGCGTTCCTCGCGGCCGGGCGTATCGCGGCCGATGCCGACACCGGCGCCTTCGCCGCCGTCGCCTCGCTCACCGGACTCGCGGGGTCGGGCGAGGCCGCGATGCGCCATCCCGCACAGTGGCTGCAGGCCGCCGGCGCCGTGCTCGCCCACGGTTTCGCGGCGCGCTGACCGTCAACGACTTGGGCGGACGACTCGAGCCGATCGTCCGAGTCTCACCGGCCGGAGAGCGTCGCGGGGATGTCCCGGCTGCTGTGCAACAGTCGATGCACCCGAACGGCGTCCTCGTCGTCGGTGGAGAACATCACATAGTCGAACCGCTTCATGGCGATGTCACGCAGCCCGGGGATGTGGGTTTCGAGCGCGAAGCGGGAGGATCCGATCGAGGGGAACTCCGCAAGGAGATCGCGGAGGAGCTGCAACTCGTCGATGAAGGCGCGGACCGTCTCAGGGCGTCCTGCGGTGAGGAGGTAGTCCAGCGCCGAGTCGATGTCGTCGTCCGCCTGGCGGGACGTGACGACCCGACGGGCTGTCACTCCGCGGGCGTTTCGTTCGAGCGAACCCGCTGTCGCAGGCGCTCGAAGTAGTCGTCGTCCAGCTCCGATCCCGGCCCGGATCTCATTCCGTCGACGACCAGAGCGCGGAGAGCAGTCCGATCCTGTTCGGTGCGAATCAGGTCTCGGACGAACTCGCTGCTCGTGCCGAAGCCCCGCGCCTCCACCTGCTCTTCGACGAAGTCCTTCATGGACTCGGGAAGCGAGATGTTCATGGTGCTCATGTATCAACGGTACGGCGATTGACAAAGTTTGCCAACCCTTGCCCCCACGGTGGTCACGGGCTACATTGCTACGAAAGCGGTTGCGAAAGCGCTTACGCACGAATGAACGCGCCGCTGATCGTCCTCTCCTCTGCAGTGCCGCCCCGGGGAGGAGCGCGACACCACATCGGCACGACACCACACGACGATGACGTTGAGAGGTCTCTGATGCAGGAACGAATCGAGCGGTCCACGAAGGCGAGCCGGCGGACGGATGCCGTTCCGCGCCCAGGTCGACGACGGCGGAGGGCCACGGCGGCCGTCATCGCGACCACCATGATCGGGGCGCTGTTCGCCGCTGCCCCGGCCGCCGCCGACGAGCCGTTCACCGAGGTGATCGACTTCGAGCAGTACACGCGCACCGCTCTGAACGGGCAGGACGGCTGGACGGCATCCGCTGCTCCACAGGTCGTCGCCGACCCGCTCAACGGCAACAACCAGGTCGTCGAGTCGGTAGGCGGTGGTCAGCAGGCCGTCCGCGCGATCCCGGCGATCGCCGAGGGCACCACGGGCACGCTCTTCTTCCGCTTCCTCCGCATCGGGAGCGTCGACACGTCGTTCGGGCTGACCGACGTCGACGCCCCGAACGACTACGTGCACAGCCGCGCCTACGTCAACAACCAGAACGACGACGTGCTGCGCGTGCGCGACGGCGGCTCGTTCAAGCCCGCCGGCGTCTGGTCGCGCGACGCGTGGCAGTGCGTCTGGATCGTCGCCGACAACGCGACCGACAAGGTCGCCGTCTACAGCCAGGGCGGCGCCTACGACGAGATCACGCGTCTGCCCGAGGGGACCGAGCAGCAGTTCGGGTTCCGCCAGGCCGTGAACGGCGACCTGGATCGCTTCTTCTGGAAGAACGGGGCATCGAGCGCCGGACGCCTGCTGCTCGACGACGTCGCCGTCGACACCTCGGGCGAGAACCTGGCGATCGCGACGGGCAACGCCGGCGACTGCGCGGCGGGCGACACCCCCGCGCAGCCGCTGCTGAACCCGCTCCCCGATCCCGCGCTCGCGACGCTCGGCATCGAGGTGACCGAGCTCGCACAGCTGCCCGCGTCGCAGACGACCCCGGCCACGCAGGACCCGCGGCTCGTGCGGCACAACCGCATCACCCACCTCGACGAGGTCCCCGACGGCTCGGGGCGCCTGATGGTGCCCGACAACAACGCGATCCTCTACCTGGTCGACAAGGAGACCGGCGCGCACGTGCCCTACCTGAACGTCCGCGACGAGTTCGTCGACAACTTCCACAACAGCGCCGGACTGGGCACGGGACTCGGTGCCGCCGAGTTCCACCCCGACTTCGCCGACAACGGGCTGTTCTACACCGTGCACACCGAGGGCGGGACGGCCCTGACCCAGGACACCCCCGACTTCCCCGCCTACGGCAACACGCAGTTCCACAGCGTCATCACGGAGTGGAAGGCGTCGGACCCCTCGGCCGAGACCTTCGCGGGCTCGCACCGCGAGGTCATGCGCATCCCGTTCGGCGGGCGCGTGCACACCGTCCAGCAGATCGCGTTCAACCCCACCGCCGAGCCGGGGAGCGCCGACGACGGCATCCTCTACATCCTGGTCGGCGACGGCGGCAACGGGGTCGGCAACGGCAACCCGCAGGACCTCGCCACGCCGCAGGGCAAGATCCTGCGCATCGACCCCACCGGTGACGACAGCGAGAACGGCGCGTACGGCGTGCCCGACGACAACCCGTTCGTCGACGAGGAGGGGGCGCTGTCCGAGATCTACGCGGTCGGCATGCGCGACCCGCACCGGATCAGCTGGGACCCCGAGGGCGACCACACCATGTACCTCGCCCACATCGGCGAATGGCAGGTCGAGTCGATCTACGCGGTCGAGGCGGGCGACAACTTCGGATGGTCGGTGCGCGAGGGGTCGTTCCTCGCCGACAACCGGCAGATCTTCCCGCTGCCGGAGGACGACGCCGAGAACGGCTTCACGTACCCCGTGGCCGCCTACGACCACAATCGCGACCCCGGGCAGACCGGCGACGCGGGCGTGGCCGTGAACGGCGGGTTCGTGTACCGCGGTGAGATCGAGGCGCTGCAGGGCCGCTACCTGTTCACCGACCTGGTGCGCGGGTGGGTGCTGTCCACGCAGGCCGACGAGATGGTGCGAGGCGACGGCGACATCGAGGACCTCGCCACGATCGAGCAGCTCCGGGTGTTCCACGACGGGGTCGAGACGACGTTCCCGGAGCTGGTCGGCGACACGCGCGTCGACCTGCGGTTCGGGTCGGATGCCGACGGCGAGCTGTACCTGGTGTCGAAGGCGAACGGCAAGATCTGGAAGGTCACCGGCGCCCGCGAGGCAGGACCGGCCTCGCCGTTCGTGCTGCCGGAGCTCGCACGGAACCTGGTGACGCACTACGACTTCGACCACCCGGCCGCCGATCCGAAGGTCGAGCTCGACCAGGGGCTCTCGGGCACCGACATCTCGCTCATCAACGGCGGCGTCGAGCAGCGGGTCGCGGATCGCGCGTACCCGGGCGCCGGCAAGGCGCTGCAGACCCAGCAGATGAGCCCGACCACGGCGTCGAACGACGACTGGAAGGCCGGGGTGTACGACGCCTCGGGCGTCGACACGCTCGGTGACTTCGCCGGAGCCGAGGAGATCTCGGTGATGGGCTGGTTCAAGCCGACGGGCGACCACCCGGCGCTGAACTCCGGCACCGCGAACCCGGACGACGTCTACAACGCGATCGGGCTGGCGGGCGTGCTCACGGGCACCTCCGACGGGCACGCGGTGCGGGCACTGCTCGAGGTGATCACGGTGGACGGCGAGCTCAAGCTCGTCGCCCTCGGACGCCGCGTCGACGGCGCCGGCTCCTGGACGTTCGCCGCCGACCTGCCGTGGGACGAGATCCTGAAGAAGGGGCAGTGGGTGCACCTCGCGGCCACCTTCGACTTCGCGGGCGGCGAGATGAAGCTGTTCATGAACGGCGCCGAGCTCGCCGGCGAGTACACGACCTCGAACCCGTGGGGCGCCGGGGCCACGAGCGACACCGCTCCGGCCGGCATCAAGATCGGCGGCAGCTTCCCGCAGAACACGCGGGAGGCGAACCCCTTCCACGGACGGATGGACGACGTGATGCTGCTCGACACGGTGCCGACCGCCGAGCAGATCGCCGCCCAGTACGCCCTGTACGCCGTGCCTCCGGTCGAGCCGCCCGCGCCCGCGGCCTGCACGCCCGACGGCGAGGTCGTCACCGACGTGATGGCGGCCGACGACTGGGCGCCGCGCACGCCGTCGAAGTGGGAGTTCCCCGGCGACGAGATCGTGCTCACCGAACCGGGCACGAACCCCGACGACGGCATCCGCCGGCCGTTCGAGTACGCCGTGCTCACCGAGGGGCCGGTGCTCGGGTCGTTCGCCCTCGACGCGCAGGTGCGCCTCGACGAGAAGGCGTCGGTCAACAACCGCGACGTCATCATCGTCTTCGGCTGGCAGTCCGACACGCAGTACTACTACGCGCACCTGTCGAAGGACAACACGATCTACCCGCACAACGGCATCTTCAAGGTGGACGACGCCGACCGCGAGCGGATCGACGACCAGTGGGACGGCACGGTCGGCGCGCCGCCCGCCGTCACCGACGAGGAGTGGCACGACGTGCGCGTCGTCCGCTGCGCCGAGACCGGGGACATCGCCGTCTACGTCGACGGACTCGATGCTCCGCTCCTGACCGCGAACGACACCACGTTCCCCGAGGGGCGGGTGGGCTTCGGCTCGTTCGACAACTTCGGGCGCCTGCGCGACCTCACCGTCACCGCCGCCGCGACCGACACCGCCGCCCCGGCGGTCACGGTGAAGGCCGAGCCGGGGGCGACGGTCGGCCGCGACGGCGTCTATTCGAAGGTGTCGTTCAAGCTGAACGACGCGGGCGACGTCGACCGGCTCACGCTCAACGGCGTCGAGAAGGATCTGACGGATGCCGTCTGGTCGGACCTCAACGGCGTCGCTCCCGGGTCGCTCGGAGCCGTCGAGGGTGCGAACACCCTGGTGGTCTACGACGCGGCGGGCAACGCCACGACCGTGCGCTTCACGCTCGACGTGACCGCGCCGACCGTGACGGTCAAGACCGACGGCTCGTCGACCGCCGCCGACGGCGCCTACGCCCGGGTGTCGTTCAAGCTCCACGACGCGAACCGGATCGACCGGCTCACGGTCAACGGCGTGGCGAAGGACCTGACCGACAACGTCTGGTCGGACCTCAACGCCGTCGCACCGGGCGCGTTCGGGGCCGTGGCGGGGGCGAACACGCTGGTCGTGTACGACGTGGCCGGCAACGCCACGACCGTGCCGTTCACGCTGGCCGGCGCCGCGCAGTAGGCCGGCCTGCCGCCACCGACAGGGAGTCCCCGGGAGACCGGGGGCTCCCTGCGTCCGTGCCTGCCGGGGCGGGTCACCCGGCAGGGGGTCTTCCCCCTAAGGGTGGTGCGGGAATACCCGGATGCGTCCCCGATGCGTGAGGCGGATGCCGAGACGAGGCTGTACCCATCACACAATCAGTCGGGGCCGAGCCCCGGGATGGGATCACTGAAATGGCTATCGAACTGACCGACGCCGAGAACTCGGGCGCCATCGCGGACTCGCTGAACGACAGCTCCGACAACTCGTGGACCGACAACTCGGACAACTCCGACAACTCGGACAACTCGGACAACAGCACGACGGACAACAGCGACAACAGCGACAACTCCGACAACTCGACGACCGACAACTCGGACAACTCCGACAACAGCGACAACAGCACGACGGACAACAGTTGGACGGACAACTCGGACAACTCCGACAACTCCATGACCGACAACTCCGACAACTCGATGACCGACAACTCGGACAACTCCGACAACTCGGACAACAGCGACAACTCGGACAACTCGGACAACAGCGACAACTCCACGACCGACAACTCGATCGACGTGAGCCTCTCCGACTCGTTCAACGACAACTCCGTGGACGACCACTCGGTCAGCGCCGGCATGCGCACGTACAACGCGGGCATCGACTTCGGCTCGGGCGGCGCGGGCGCGGCAGCGGCGGCGGGGGCCGCATCGATCCAGGTGCACAACACGGTCGCGGACCAGTCGTCGAACAACAACTTCTCCGGTGGGGGAGACGTCAGCCTCGCCCAGCACAGCAACTCCGTCATCGCGTCGGGAACCGACTCGATCGCGGCGGCCGGAGACGTCACACAGACGACGACGCTCACCGAGACGACGAACATGACGGCGGGTGGGGACCTGAACCTCAACAGCACGTTCGACGTGAGCAACGTGGTCGGCTCCTACAACACCTGGACCGACAGCTCGGTGAACACCGACAACTCGACGTACACGGACATCGACGACTCCTACAACCAGGAGATGGACGTGCACATCGATGACATCGCCGTGGACTCGTTCAACGACGACTACGACACCACCGTCACGGATTCGTTCAATGACACCGCGACGTTCGACACTGACGTCGATGTGGCTGTCGACCTGGACGCGGTGCTGGGGAACACCGCGACCGACGTCGACGGGGACGTCAGCTTCTGACGGGGGAACGTCCGGTGCTCGGCCCGGCCACTCGACGGAGCGGCCGGGCCAGAGTCCTGACCACCGGGAGTCCTTTCTCCCGGACATCATCGCCGGCGGGCGCCTCCCGCCGTGATCCGAACAGGAAGACCCCATCGTGGACGCTCACTTCTCCGGACCCGACCCGGATGCCGGCGCGGGCACCGACCCCGACGACGCACTGACGTCGCCGATCGATCTGAACGCCTTCGGGGACGAGCTCGCCGGCATCGACGCCAGCGACTGGGCGGTCGACGCCGACATCATCTGGGGAGCGGAACAGGACATGCCGTCGATGGACACGGACCTCGGTCCGTCGGACGACGAGCTGCCGCTGTGACCCGCGTCGACGGCATCCGCTCTTCTCGTCGGCGGGTGCAGGAGAGTACCGTGACCACCAGGCCGTATGGGAGCGGCCTCCTGGGGGTGATCCGGTGACCGATGCGCTGACCGCGACGGCATCCGACCTGCGGAATCTGGCCGCGCTCGTCGAACAGACGACGGCGCTCACCCGGCAGCTCGGACGGGAGGACCTCACGCAGCGCCTGGAGCAGACGCGCAGCCGCCTCGAGGATCCGAACATCCGCGTCATCGTCGTCGGGCAGTTCAAGCAGGGCAAGAGCAAGCTCGTCAACGCGCTCATCAACGCGCCGGCCTGTGCCGTCGACGACGACCTGGCCACCAGCATCCCGACGTCGGTGGGCTACGCGGAGCAGGCCTCCGCCGCGCTGATCGTGCGCGAGGAGGGCCCGGGCGGGCCGACCGCGAAGCGCATCACGATCTCGCTGGAGGAGCTCGACCGGCGCCGCGACGACGCGGTCGCCGAGATCCCCGAGCTGATCGAGGCCGAGGTGCTGCTCCCGCGGGAGGTGCTCAAGGGCGGACTGCGGGTCGTCGACTCCCCGGGCGTCGGCGGGCTGGAGTCCACCCGCGCTCTGAGCACGCTCACGGCGCTCTCCTCCGCGCATGCCGTGCTGCTCGTGTCGGACGCCTCGCAGGAGTACACCGAGCCCGAGATGCAGTTCCTCCGTCACGCGATGCGGGTGTGCCCGAACGTGGCGGCCGTGCTCTCCAAGACCGACGTGTACCCGGAGTGGCGCGCGATCGAGCAGATCGACCGCGCCCACCTCGACGAGGTCGGCGGGATCCCCCTGTTCTCCGTGTCGAGCGACCTCCGCCTGCTCGCCGCCACGCAGCAGGACGGCGAGCTGAACGACGAGTCCGGCTTCCCCGGCCTCGTGCGTCACCTGCGGCGCGATGTCATCGGCCAGGCGGAGCTCGTCCAGCAGCGCGCGGCCGCCCATGACCTGCTCTCGGTCGCCGATCACCTGGCGCTCGCCGCGCAGTCCGAGCTGAGCGCCCTCCGCAATCCCGAGCAGACGCCCGAGATGATCGCGCGGCTGGAGGATGCGCGCGCCCGCGCGGAGGAGTTCCGCGGCCGCTCGTCCCGGTGGCAGGTGGCCCTCGGCGACGGCATCGCCGATCTGATCGCCGACACCGAGCACGACCTGCGCGACCGGCTGCGCAAGGTGCAGCGGGAGGCGGAGAACTCCATCGACGAGGGCGACCCGGGGCCGATCTGGGACCAGATCGCGGAATGGCTCGACCAGAGGGTGGCGACCGCGGTGTCGGAGACGTTCGTGTGGACCGATGAGCGCTCGAAGTGGCTGTGCGAGCAGGTCGCCGAGGAGTTCGCCGTCGGAGCGATCGACCTTCCCGTGATCGACGTCAGCCGCACGGAGGGCGTGCTCGACTCGGTCGAGCAGCTGCGGGTGCTCGAGGAAGGCCGCCTCAGCTCGGCGGAGAAGATCTACATCGGGGTGCGCGGTTCGTACGGCGGCGTGCTCATGGTCGGCCTGGCGAGCAGCCTCATCGGGCTCGGCCTCATCAATCCGCTGTCGCTGCTGGCCGGCGTCTTCGTCGGACGCCGGGCGTACCGCGAGGACATGTCGTCGCGGCTCCTCCGGCGGCAGATGGAGGCGAAGAACCTCGTGCGTCGCCACATCGAGGACGTGATCTTCCAGGTCGGCAAGCAGCTCAAGGACCGGCTCCGGCTCGTGCAGCGCACCGGCCGCGACTACTTCGGCGGCATCGCGGAGGAGCTGCACCGATCGCTCTCGGAATCCGTGCTGGGCGCCAAGAAGGCCGCGGCCACCTTCGAGAGCGACCGGGAGGCGCGGATCCGTCAGTTGCAGGCGCAGCTGGCGCACATCGAGCGGATGCGCGAGCAGATCCCGCGGGTGCTCGTCCAGACCCCCTCCACGGTGGCGGTGGCGCGGCCGTGAAGCGCGCCGATCTCGTCGAGAGCGCCGACCTCGTCGAGCGGGCGCGTGCGCTGTATGCGGACGATCCGATCGCGACGGCCCAGCTCGACGCACACGCCGCCCGTCTGCGCGACCCCCTGCGCCTCGCGGTGGCCGGCATGGTGAAGGCGGGCAAGTCGACGCTGCTCAACGCGCTGCTGGGTGAGCATATCGCGCCCACCGACGCGGGGGAGTGCACCCGCACGATCACCTGGTACCGGTACGCCCGCTCGCCCCGGATCACGATCCACCTCCTGGACGGCGCCGAGGTGCGGATGCCGGTGCGCCGGGACCGCGGCAGGCTGGTGCTCGATCTCGGCAGCCGCTCCGCGGAGGAGGTGGCGTGGATCGACGTGCGCTGGCCGGCCGAGTACCTGCGCTCCACCGTGCTCATCGACACCCCCGGCATCGCCTCGCTCACCGCGCACGCCTCGGCCACGTCGCGCTCGTTCCTCGTCCCGGACGACACGTCGAGCCAGGCCGACGCCATCATCTACCTGCTGCGGCACGTGCACTCCTCCGACCTCAACTTCCTCGAGGCGTTCCGCGACACCGCCGCCGGCGCCTCGCAGACGGTCAACGCGCTCGCGGTGCTGTCGCGGGCGGACGAGATCGGATCCGGGCGCATCGACTCGCTGCTGTCGGCCGCGCGCATCGCCGACCGCTACCGCCGCGACGGCGAGCTGCGGTCGCTGGCCCTCGACGTGCTCCCGGTGGCCGGGCTCCTGGCGCAGGGCGCGCGCACCCTCCGGGAGAGCGAGTTCGCGGCGTTCCGTGCGATCGCGGATCTGGAGCGCGACGCCCGCGAACGGATGCTGGTCTCGGTCGACCGGTTCGTGCGTGGCGGCGACGAGCTGAAGGTGGGCGTCGCCGACCGCCGGGCGCTGCTGGCCCGGTTCGGCATGTTCGGCGTGCGCCTCGGCGCCATGCTGGTGCGAGGAGGCGCGCTCACGGCGCCGGACCTCTCGGAGCGCATGGTGCAGCAGAGCGGCATCCTCCGGCTGCAGACGTTCGTCGGCACGCAGTTCCGCGCCCGCGCCGCCGTCCTGAAGGGGCGGGCGGTCCTGCACGGACTCGAGGCGCTGCTGCGCGAGCGGCCGGTCGTGGGCGGCGGCGAGCTGGCCGGCGACGTCGAGCGGCGCATCCTGCGCGCGCACGAGCTCCGTGAGCTCGGGCTGCTGGCGGCGATGCGCACGAGCGCCCCGTCGCTCTCGGCGGCCGACGCCCTGCAGGCGCAGCGGCTGATCGGCGGTTCGGGCACCGACCCGCTCATCCGCCTCGACCTGGGTGACGCCGTCAGCGCCGACGCGGTCCGCGACCGGGTCGCCGACCTGCTGTCGCACTGGCGCTCGCTCGCCGCCTCGCCGCTCGCGACGCGCGCGACGGCGGAGCAGTGCGGCGTCGTCGTCCGCAGCATCGAAGGGGCGGCGTCAGAGCTCGCCGCCGACGCCCGCGTCCGCCCCGCGGCGGACGTCGTGACGTCGGGCCGACCAGCGCAGAGCCGGCGGCAGCACGCTCAGCAGGAGGCCGAGCGCGAGCAGGCCGACCTCCGCCAGTAGCAGGATCTCGACGGGTCTGCCGCGTTCGCCGACCGTCACCAGCTCCCGCCCGAGCAGCAGCACCACGGCCAGGAGCAGCAGGCTGCCGAACATCCACCAGCGCATGTTCGGGCGACGGTTCGCGAATGCGACGACGAAGGCGATCTGCAGGAGCAGCGCGGCGACGAGCACCCCGAACATGCTCCAGAACACGATGTCCGCAGCGGTCTCGTAGGTGCCCTCGGCGCGCTCGGCGTCGACGCCCTCGACGATCTTCGAGATCTCGGGGAGCTGGGCCGTGCGGATCACCATGAGGTAGATCACGGCGCCCGCGCCGGCGACGAGGCTCGACACCCAGCAGACCATCGTGACCCCGACCGAGAACGGCGGCGGCTTCTTCACGATCACCGGCGCCGCCGGCTTGCCCGCCAGCGACGGGCGCGGCGGAGCCGGGGCCTTGCGTCCGGTCGGCGTGCTGCCCGTGGCGGTGCGGGCGGCTGCGTCGGCAGCCGAGACCGGCGTCGGCAGCGGATCCGCCGCCGGCTCGTTGCGCGCGATGTCAGATGTCATCATCGACCGGCATCTCGCCGGACATCGCCAGGTCGCCCTCGACGGCGTCGTCCGTCGACGACTCGACCGGCGTCTCGGTGTACGCCGGCACCGGCTCGGGAGCGGCCTCGATGGGCTCGACCGGGGCCGCCGAGGAGGAGGCGGCGGTGTCGTCGCCCCCGGCATCCGCGGTCGTGGTCGTGGTCGTGGTGGTGTTGCCGGAGTCGGTGACCGTCGTCGTCTCGGAGGCGTCGGTCGTCTGCGAGTTGTCGGTCGTCTGGTTGTAGGAGTCGTCGATCACGGTGACGTCGGTGTCGTTGCCGATGTTGACGTCGTCGCCGGCGTTGATGTTCGTGGTGTCGTTCTGCGTCTGCTCGATAGAGACGTCGTCGCCCGCGGCGATGGAGTCCTCGCCGGAGGCGACGTTGGCCTCCTGGTCGAAGATCTGCGTGACGTCGCCGCCCGCCCAGATGTTCTGGTTCGTGGACTGGTCGACGACGGTGGAGTGGTTCGTCAGCCACGCGAAGTTGTTGACGATGTTCTGGATCTCGTTGACCGCCGTGTTGGTCGTCGGGCGCACCACCGTCACCGCGGCCGGTCCCGGATCGGCGACGCGCGGCACGACGTCGGGACGATCGATCACGATCGGCGCCACGGCGCAGGCGTCCATGTGCGAGACGTCGCTGAGCCCTCGCGCGGCCAGCGCGCCCTGCGGATCCTCCTCGAACTCCGCGGCCGCGTCCGGATCACGGAGCAGGCTCAGGATGAAGTCGATGAGGGCTTCGGCGACGGTGGCGAGCGTCGTGCTCATGGTGGTCTCCTCTTGACGTCGAGTCTCGTTCTGAGACTAGGGTTCGGGGGTGCGGGTCGCGTCGGTGTCAATCCCCCCGCTTGGCCGCATCCGCTAGGGGGTACGGGGAGGGATCCCCCGTATCGTGCTGCTCCGCCGCGTGCAGCTCGGCCATGAGATGGCGGAGCTTGGCGATGAGGTCCGAGCGTGACGTCGCACCCAGCCGACGCCGGATCCGTGCGATGTGGTGCTCGGCCGTGCGCGGCGAGATGAAGATCGCCTGGCCGATCTCGGCGTAGGTCTTGCCCTGCAGCACGAGGTCGGCGACCTCGAGCTCTCGGATGCTCAGCCCGCCCCCGACGTGCCCGCGCGCCGCCGGGGTGGAGCCCGGCTCCGGCGCGGCGCTGCTCCCCTCGGCGGGGTGCAGGCGGCGGGCACAGGCCAGCAGCTGCGAGATCGCCTTGCGGTCCTCGCTGCGCGCCGCCCCGTGCCCGGCCAGCCGAGCGCCGTCCCACGCGAGGCCGACGGTGCCGAGTCCGAGGGCGGCGTGCTCCACGGCATCCGCGTCGACCGATCCCGCGAGCACCGCCGTCCAGATCTTGCCGGCGATCGCCATGCGTGCGGCGAGCGGGTTCTGCGCGGATGCCGTCACGAGCGCGCGCGCGTGCGGGGCGAGCTGCGCGGGTGCATTGCCCAGGATGCCCCGCTGCACCCCGGCCCAGTGCAGATGCGCACTCCATCCGACCGGGTCGCCGAGCCGGTGCAGGAGCGTCACGGCGTCGGCGACGTGGCGGTCGAGGGAGGCGCCGTCCTTGACACGGGCAGCGGTGACGGCGAACTCCGTGAGCGGCAGCAGGCTGAACAGATCGAACCGGGTGCGCACGAGCAGCGCGTGGGTCTTGCGCCACTCGAACTCGAGCGCCGAGGCGTCGTCGTAGCGGCGGACGGTGGAGAGCCGCAGTGCGTGGGCGAGCAGCCGGTCGCGGGGGCCGAGCGGACGGGATGCGTCCAGCGCCGCCGTGCGATGCGCCTCCGCGTCGTAGGGCCGCTCGCGCTGCAATGCCACCCACGCCGACCACAGCCGCAGGCGCGCGCGCCCCGCTCGACCGCCCTGATCACCGCGCACCGCCTCGGCGAGCACGTCGTCGGCCAGGTCGAGATCGCCCACGCCGATCGCCGCGAGCGCCGCGACGACCGCGGGGAGCTCGACGGTCGGAGTCCGCCCCCCGACCGAGGTGAAGACCTCGGAGGCCCGCACGAGATCGGGGAGCGCGGCAGCGGGTTCCGGTCCGAAGCTCTCGCGCAGACCGGAGACCAGGGCGCGGACGGCGACGTCGGTCGAGGTCGGAGCACCCGCGTCCGGCGCGGGGTCGGTCTCGAGGGCCGTGCGGTCGCCGGCGGCGAGTCCGCCGAGCACGGCGTTGAGCTCCGACACCCGGCCGGTCGCGCCGGCGGCGACGTACACCGCCCGCGCCTCCTCGGCGAGCCCCCGCTCGGCCCAGATCGCGGCGGCCGTGTCGGCCCGCGGTGCGGCGAGGGAGGGATCGGCCGCCGGCGCCGCGTCGAGCAGCGACTGCGCGCCGTCGAGGTCGCCCAGCAGGTGCAGCGCCCGTGCCTCTCCGACTCTCGCCCCGTCCGAGCCGGCGGCCGCGACGCTGCGGAACATCCGCGCGGCTCGGACGGGGTCGGTGTGCAGGACCTCCTCGGCATGGCGCAGCAGCACCTGCGCCGCGCGCGTGTCGCCCGCGGCCTGGAGCGCGGCGGCCGTGGTCGGGGCGTCCGTGACCGTCGCGGCGCCTCCCCACGCGGCGGCGAACCGGTCCGGAGGCATCGCGGAGATCACCGCGGCCTGCACGAGGGGGCACGCCCGGCCGCTGCGAGTCAGCAAGCCCTCGGCGTGGGCGGCGGCGTCGAGGTCGTCGCGCGGCGTGTGCCGGGAAGAGACGGCGGCGCTCTCGACGTACGCGCGCAGGTCCGGAGCGAGGCGGCTCAGTCGGTGCGCGACCGCGTCGAGCAGGGCGGCATCCAGATCCTCGCGGGCATCCGGTCGTCCGCATCCGCCGGCGTCGTGCAGCTGCAGGGCGGCGTGCACGAGCCAGGCGATCCCGCCGGTGCGCTCGACGATCGCGTCGACGCACAGCGGGTCGCA
This sequence comes from Microbacterium californiense, assembly GCF_047246625.1. Lineage (NCBI taxonomy): Bacteria > Bacillati > Actinomycetota > Actinomycetes > Micrococcales > Microbacteriaceae > Microbacterium > Microbacterium californiense. Next base: position 2,125,920 of record NZ_JBFOKQ010000001.1, read on the forward strand.
CGCCGGATCGAGGGCGTCGCGGAGGTCGGATGCCGTCAGCGCGCCCAGCACGAGCGGTGGGCTGGACCTCTCCAGCAGGTCCACCAGGCGGTCGATCGCCGGAGTGCGGGGTCCGGACGCCACGGCGACGATCAGGCCGGCCGCCGGATCCTCGGCTCGAGTGATCAGCTGATCGAGCTCGGCCGCGGGAAGGAGGTGCGCGTCGTCGACGAGCAGCACCTCCGCGGACGCCCGCGTCGGGGCGCCCGGCATCCCCAGGGCGTCGGCGTCACGGGACGCGAGCCGACGGTCGGTCGTCCGCAGCAGCGTGGACCGCCCCGAGCCCCGCGGCCCGATGACCACGGCGCGGAGCGGGCGGTCGTCGGCCTCGAACAGCGACTCGAGCTGCTGCGCCACCCAGCGGGGCCAGAGCTCTCGGTGCGCGGCGCGGATCGCAGGGCGACTCGACACGGTACGCATGGCGATCGGTCATTCAGCCGGCGGCGGGCGCATCTGCAGGCGGCGCGGGGTCGGGAGCCGGGTCCGGAGCAGGGTCGGGCACCGGGTCCGTCGGAGGCGTCGGGTCGGTGGCCGGCGGCTGCTCCGGAGGAGTGGTCGGGTCGGCCGGGGTCTCGGTCGGCGGCTGCTCCGCCGGCTGTTCGGTGGCGGGCGGCGGAGTGTCGGGCGTCGGCGTCGGGGACGGTCCGGGCATCTCGGGCGTCGGCCCGGAGGTCGGAGCCGGCGACGAGGGGCTGCTCGGCGACGACGCCGTGCTCGGAGAGGCGTTGCTGCGGGGCGCGGCGGGCGAGGCGGACGGCGAGGTCGGCGTCGCCTTGGGCTTCGCGGGCGCCATCGGGCGCTTCGGCGCGGGCTGATCCGGTGTGCGCGGGCTGGTGCGCGGGGCGGTGCGCTCGGTCACCGGGTCGGCGACCGGTTGCAGCGCGTCCTGCAGCAGAGGGGCGTCGACGGTCTCGGGCGCCGATGCATCGGCGAAGCTGGCCCCGTCCTGGCGCGTCGCGGGCCGCATGCCGCCCGCCGCGCCGGCCCCGCCCGCGGCCGTCGGCTCGGCCGTCGCGGCGTTCCCCCCGGCGCCCAGATCGCTCGTCATCGACGCCACGGCGGGAACCGACAGCGCCCCCACCAGGGCGACGACGCCCGCGGCCGTGAAGGCCCCGACGGGAAGCCGCTGGTACCAGCGCCGCTTCGATCCGGCACCCGCCGTCGGCCGCTCCGGCGCCGCGTCCGGCTCGGCTGCCGCGTCGGTGCTCGCGGCCTCGGCCCAGGCCCCGAGGGCGAGGGCCCCGGCAGCGCCGCTCACCATGCCATGCGCCTCGGCGGCCGCCCGGGCGGCGCCCAGGGCGATGATGGCCTTCGGATCGGCGTCGATGGCGATCGGCCGGTCGAACCGCTCCGACAGCAGCTGCGCGATGCGCGGGATGCGCGACGAGCCTCCCGTCAGGAGGATCGCGTCGACGTCTCCGACGCGGACCCCGGCAGCGTCCAGCGCGTCGGCGACGACGTCGAGCGTGCGATCGATGTGCTGCTCGATCATCGACTCGAACTCGTCGCGCGTCACCCGCACCGACTTCGGCGTGCCCCCGAGCATCGTGGGGATCGTCGCCTCCGAGTCGAAGGAGAGCGACTCCTTCGCGTCGACGCATTCGCGGCGGAACGCGGCCAACGAGATGCGCGCGTCCGCCGAGGCGAGCGCATCGACGTCGGCATCCGCGAACCGCAGGGCGTGGTGCAGGATCGCGTCGTCGAAGTCGGCGCCGCCGAGGTCGTCGAGGCCGGCCGGCGAGCCGAGCAGCTCGACCTCGCCGTCACCCGTGGCGCGCACGAGTGCCACGTCGAAGGTGCCGCCGCCGAGGTCGTACACGACCACCACGCCGCCCGGTTCGAGCGGGCGCGTCGAGGCGTAATGGCGGGCCGCCGCCTCCGGCTCGGTGATGAGTTCGACGTCTCCCAGTCCCTGACGGGCCAGCGCCTGCGTCACGAGCTGCGTGCGGTACGGCCCCCAGGTCACGGGCACCGTGAGGATCGTCGAGGACGGGCGCTGTCCCTCGCGTTCGGTGACGGTCTCGACGACCCACTCCGCGAGCAGGGCGAACAGCTCCTCGGCTGCGAAGGTGCGGTCGCCGATCGCGAGGGGCACGTCGTCGCCGATCCGCCGCTTGACCTCGCGCACGAGGTGCTCGGGTTCGGTGATGCCCCGGCGTTCCGCGGCATCGCCGAACAGGAGCTCGCCGGAACCGGCGTGGATCGTGCTGGGGGCGGTGTCGGAATGTCGCCCCAGCGAAAGGGGCTGGACGAGCAGCGTGTGCTCGGGGGTCAGGCGCGCTGTCGCAGCCGCCGTCCTGCTGGTCCCCGCATCGATGGCCAGTGTGAATTGCTGCATCATCTGTTCGCGCTCCCCAGTGCGAGACATTCATTCCTCCCCAAACGGAATGATGGGTACCGGTCTAGCACGTTCCGGGAGCTTCCGCGAGAGGCTTCTGCGGCATCCTTCGCCTCTCGGTCGTGCTCTTCGCCCCGGGTGACCGGATGGGAGCGATCCCGCGGCGCGGACGGACCCGTGACACCCGCTCCACGCTCACCCGCGCGTGCTTGTCAAGGGCTGGGCCGGAGGGCCGCGGCGACCGTAGCCTGGCGGGACACGCGTCATCGTCGTGCGCGAGCCGACGATGCACCCGAGGCAAGGAGGAACGCGCATGAGCGCCGACACCGATCGCAACGACATCAGCACCGAGCCGTCGCCGGGTCCCGACGAGAACGACAACCTCGGCGCGGAGGACGGCAAGGGCGACCCGCCCACGGTCGTGCCCGCGGGCGAGGGCGACGACGAGAAGGGCGACGTCCTCGCCGAGGACCCGCGCGACGACGACTGACCCGGGTCGGGAAGACCGGGCGGGCCGGCTGAGCGGCGCTCAGTCGGCCTCCCGCTCCCGTCCGGCGCGCGCCGCGGTCTCGCGAAGGCGACGGCGGATGCGCAGCAGGATGAAGACCAGCACCAGGATGCCGATCGCACCGACCGCGAGGTTCGAGATGAGTCCGCTCCACTCCTCGAGCACGGGCCGGATCGCGGGTCCGAAGGCGAAGCCCAGCCCGATCCAGATGCCGTTCCAGGCGGCGGATCCGACGGTCGTGTACAGCACGAAGCGCACGAGGCCCATGCGCTCGATGCCGGCCGGGATCGAGATGAACGAGCGCACCAGGGGCACGCAGCGACCGAAGAGCACGGCGCCGCCGCCCCACCGGGCGAAGAACTCCTCGGCCTTGTCGAAGTCGTCATGGTCGAGCAGGGGGATGCGTCCGACGATCCGTCGTGTGCGCACGCGGCCGACGGCCGCCCCGATGGCGTACCAGATGAGCGCTCCGACCAGCCCGCCGAGCGTGGCGGCGACCCACGCTCCCCAGGCGCTCATCCGTCCGTCGTAGGCGAGGAACCCGGCGACGGGCAGGATCGCCTCGGAGGGGATCGGCGGCACGAACGTCTCGATCAGCACGGCGAGCCCGACGCCGACCTCGCCGAGCGACTCGATGAGGCTCAGCACCCACCCGACGAAGCCCTCGTATTCGGGGGAGGCGGATGCGGCGAGGGCGGGGCTGACGTGGCTCATCGTGTCCTCTGGGGGTAAGGGATCGCGGTGGTCACGTGCACGGTACCGCGCTCGCCTGGGAGTTCCGCCAGACTGGGCACTGGTACCGCGGTACCAGTCGGCCGCCCGGAGTTCCCTCGCGAGACGGACGCGACGCGCGTCCCGCGTGCCTAGCGTGGAGAGCACGGGGATCGTCCCCGTCCTGTAGTGGAGGACACACATGATCGAGGCTCACGCGCTGACCAAGCGCTACGGCAGCAAGACCGCGGTCGGAGGCATCGACTTCTCCGTCCAGCCCGGCCGCGTCACCGGTTTCCTCGGCCCCAACGGCGCCGGGAAGTCGACCACCATGCGGATGATCGTGGGGCTCGACCGGCCGACCAGCGGCAGCGTGACCGTCAACGGCAAGCCCTACGCCGAGCACCGCGCCCCGCTGCGCGAGGTCGGCGTCCTGCTCGACGCGAAGGCCGTGCACACCGGCCGCAGCGCCTACAACCACCTGCGCGCCCAGGCCGCGACGCACGGCATCGGCCGCCGCCGGGTCGACGAGGTCATCGCCCTCACCGGACTCGAGAGCGTGGCCCGCAAGCGCGTCGGCGGGTTCTCGCTCGGCATGGGCCAGCGCCTGGGGATCGCCTCGGCGCTGCTCGGCGACCCGCAGACGCTCATCCTCGACGAGCCGGTCAACGGCCTCGACCCCGAGGGTGTCACGTGGGTGCGACAGCTCGTGCGCGGGCTCGCCGCCGAGGGGCGGACGGTCCTGCTGTCGTCGCACCTCATGAGCGAGATGTCGCAGACCGCGGACCACATCATCGTGCTGGGCCGCGGTCACGTGCTCGCCGACGCCCCCGTCGCCGAGATCATCGCGGGAGCCGGCGGGCAGACCGTCCGCGTGCGCACCCCGCGCCCCGACCTCCTCGCTTCGGCCCTGCCGGGCATCGTCGGCACGCAGCTGCCGGACGGGGCGATCAGCCTGCAGGGCGTCACGGCCGAGCAGGTCGGAGATGCGGCGGCTGAGGCGGGCGTCGCCCTGCACGAGCTCACGCCCGTCTCGAGCTCGCTCGAGGAGGCGTACCTCGCCCTCACCCAGGACGAGGTGGAGTACCGGGCCGGCGGGGTCCCGGCCGAGACCACGACGGGAGCCGCCCGATGAGCACCGCGACCGCCTCCGCCCCGGCATCCGTCTCTCCCGATGCCCGCGTGCGCCTGACCGGGGTGCTGCGCTCCGAATGGATCAAGTTCACGAGCCTGCGCTCCACGTTCTGGACGACCGCCGTCATCCTCGTGCTGTGGGTCGGGCTCGCCACGATCCTCGCCGCCTCCGCGGACTTCGGCGGCATGCCCGACGACGAGGCGCTGCGCCAGTACCTGGCCGTGTTCCCGGCGACGCTGGGCGTGCAGGTCGGCATCCTCGTCGCCGGCATCCAGGGCGTGCTGGCGTTCTCGGGCGAGTACTCGACCGGGCAGATCCGCTCGAGCCTCGCCGCCGTGCCGCGTCGCCTGCCGGTGCTCGCCGCCAAGTCGGTCGTCGTCTTCGTGTGGACGTTCTTCGTCAGCCTCGTCGGGGTCTTCGCCTCGTGGGCGGTCGCGAAGCTGCTGCTCGAGGCCAAGGGCTACGCGACGCAGTTCGACGTCGAGGTGCTGACGGCGCTGTTGGGGGCGCCGCTGTTCGTCGCGCTCGTCGCCCTGTTCGGCGTCGGCATCGGCGCCCTCGTGCGCTCCGGTGCGGGCGGCATCACGATCGTGGTGGGCGTCGTGCTGGCGCTGCCGACGGTGGTGCTGCTGCTCAGCGGGTTCCTCGACTGGGTGGGCGACCTCGCCCCCTACCTGATGACCGACGCGGGCTCCGCCCTCACGGCCATCCCGGGCAACCCGATGTTCGGCGATCCGGCGCTGGGTCCGGCCGAGGGTCTGCTCACGCTCGCCGTCTGGGCGGCCGTGTCGCTGGCCGCGGGAGCCTTCGCCCTGAAAGGGCGGGACGCCTGAGCACTCGACGGAACGGGAGGTCCCCGGTCGCCGCGGCGTCCGGGGACCTTCCCCTGCCCAAGCCGCCGGGCGGTTTCCGCACCTGGCTGCAACGGCATCCGCGCGTGGTCGACGTCCTCGTCGTGCTGGCCTACGCCCTGCCCACGCTCGCGGGCGCGGTGGCCGGCTCCTGGTACTCGGTCTCGGAGGGGGCGACCCTCGTGTGGGCGTTGCCCGTGCCGCAGGCGTGGGCAGCGCTGACCGCGGTGGTCGTGGTGGCCGCGATCGTCGCGACCGCGTTCCGGCGCTCGCACCCGTGGCTGCTCTTCGCGGTCGGCTGCGCGCTGATGACGGTGCCGCTGCCGATCCCGACGGTCACCGAGATCCTGCCGCTGCTGATCGCCCTGTACGCGCTGGGCGCCTACCGCTCGTCGCGCGCGGCCTGGACCGGGTTCGGCATCGGCTCCGCCGCCGCGGCGGTCGGGGCGGCCCTCGGATCCCGCGCGCAGGTGCTGCTGCTCGCCGAGTTCGACGCCGCCTCGATCTCGGAGATGCTCACGAGCTTCGTCTCGGCGGCGATCCTGCTGCTCGTCGCGACGCTCATCGGCACGAGCGTCGGCGGTCGCCGGCGGTACACGCAGGCGCTCATCGACCGCGCCGAGCGGCTGGCCGTCGAGCGCGACCAGCAGGCGGTGATCGCCGCGGCGCAGGAGCGAAACCGCATCGCGGGGGAGATGCACGACGTCATCGCGCACAGCGTCTCGGTGATGATCGCGCTGTCCGATGGAGCGGCCGCCGCATCCCGAGCCCGCCCGGAGGAGGCCGCGGAGACGATGCGCGAGGTCGGTGAGACCGGGCGACGCACCCTCGCCGAGGTGCGCCGACTGCTCGGGGTGCTGCACGAGGCCGACGGCACGGCGGCGGAGCGGATGCCGCAGCCCGGCGCCCACCAGCTGACGGAGCTCGTCGACGGCTTCCGTGCGGCGGGCGTCGACGTGGCCTTCCGCACGAGCGGCGAGCCCACCGCCGACCCCTCGCTCGGGCTCGTCGTCTACCGCCTGCTGCAGGAGTCGCTCACCAACGCGCTGCGGTACGCCGGCGGGGCTCCGGTCTCGGTCGACGTGCACTGGTCGGCGTACGGTGTGGGTCTCGAGGTGATCGACGCGGGGCCGGGCGCGGGGCAGCCGTCGCAGGGCGCCGGACGCGGTCTGGTCGGGTTGCACGAGCGCGCCGCGCTCTACGGCGGTACGGTCGACGCGGGGCCGCGACCCGAGGGCGGCTGGGCCGTCCGCATCCGGCTCGGGAACGAGGGGAACGCATGACCGACGACATCCGCGTGATGCTGGTGGACGATCAGCAACTGGTGCGCCGCGGCTTCCGCATGGTGCTCGAGGCCGAGGACGGGATCGTCGTCGTCGGCGAGGCGGGCGACGGCCAGGCGGCGGTCGAGGCGGCGCGCGCGCACCGACCCGACGTGGTCCTCATGGACGTGCGGATGCCGGGGATGGACGGCATCCGCGCCACCGAGCTCATCACCGCGATGCAGCCGGGATGCCGCGTCATCGTGCTCACGACGTTCGACCTCGACGAGTACGCCTTCGGGGGCCTGCAAGCCGGTGCCAGCGGGTTCCTGCTGAAGGACGCCCGGCCGAGCGAGCTCGTCGACGCGATCCGGGCCGTGCACCGCGGCGACGCGGTCGTCGCGCCGCGCGTCACCGCTCGCCTCGTGGAGCTCGCCGCCCCCGCGCTCGCCCGCACGCGACCGACCGAGCAGGACCGGCTCGACGTGCTCAGCGAGCGCGAGCGCGAAGTCTTCCGCCTCATGGCCGAAGGGGCCACCAACGCCGAGATCGCCGAGCGCCTGTTCGTGTCGGAGTCGACCGTGAAGACCCACGTCGGCAAGGTGCTCCGCGGGCTCGGCCTGCGCGACCGGGTGCAGGCCGTGATCCTCGCCTACGAGATCGGCGCGGTCGGGTCGTAGCGCCCCGGCCCTGGTCGGCCGCTCCCCGTCGGCACGGCGTGGCGCGGCACTTCGTCATGCCTGCCGTATCGGCTGCGGCGCGGTGCCCGTCGGCGGTGGGCGCATGTTTCGATCTCGTTTCCATCGCGAAAACTGCGGTATGAAGTCTTGACCTGTTGTCCGACATCGGCGTATGTTGCTAGGCAACCTCCTCATCGGAGGTTCTTGCCGTCGGAGGTCGTCGACGGCACTCACACACACAGCATCGGCGTCCTGCCGAGCGCCCAGCCAGGAACGGAGTGGTTCATGCAGAGGTATTCACGAAACGCGCGGCGAGCCATCGGCCTCGCCGCCATCAGCGCGGTCGCGCTCGGAACCGTCGCCTGTTCCGGGGGCGGCGAGGGCGGCGGTTCGGATGGAGGCAAGACCACGATCACGGTCGCTGCGGTCTCCAACCCCCAGATCGAGGACCTCCAGTCGCTCGCGAAGGAGTTCGAGGCGGAGCACGAGAACATCTCGGTGAAGTTCTCGATCCTTCCGGAGTCGCAGCTGCAGGACAAGGTCACGCAGGACATCGCCACCAAGAGCGGTCAATACGACGCCGTGATGCTCGGCCCGGACCAGGCGACCGTCTGGGCGCAGAACGGGTGGATCACCAACCTGTCCGAGTACGCCGACGCCGAGGACAGCGACTACGACGTGGAGGATCTCATCCCCTCCGTCCGCGAGGCGCTCTCGACCGACGGCAACCTCTACGCGGTCCCCTTCTACTCCGAGGGCGCATTCCTCACCTATCGCAAGGACCTGTTCGAGGCGGCCGGCCTCACGATGCCCGCGCAGCCCACGTGGACCGACATCCTCGGCTTCGCGGAGGCGCTGAACAAGCCGGGTGAGATGGCCGGCATCTGCCTGCGCGGTGCGCCCACCTCGGGTGCGCAGATGGTCTACACGACCATGATCGACTCGTTCGGCGGCGCCTGGTACGACATGGACTGGAACAGCACGCTCGACGCGCCCGAGGCCAAGGAGGCGATGTCGACCTACCTCCAGCTGCAGGAGTACGGCGTCGCCGGGTCGACCGCGGTCGACTTCCCCGAGTGCCTGAACGCGTACGCACAGGGTCAGGCAGCCATGTGGTACGACGCGACCGTCGGCGCGACCGTCATCGAGGACCCGGAGAGCAGCACGGTCGTGGGCAAGAGCGGGTACGCGCCGGGCCCGGTCGAGGTCACCGAGGCCGCGGACTGGTTCTGGGCCTGGTCGTTCGCCGTTCCCGACACCTCCGCCAACAAGGACGCCGCGTGGGAGTTCATCAGCTGGGCCACGTCCAAGGACTACGCGCAGCTCGTCGGCTCGGAGCTCGGCTGGCTCCACGTCCCGCCCGGGACCCGCACCTCGACGTACGAGATCCCCGAGTACCAGGAGGCGACGGCCGCGTTCGGCCAGGAGACGCTCCAGGTCATCGGCGCCGTCGACATCAAGGACCCGGGTACGGAGCCGCGTCCGTACGTCGGCGGAGGCTGGCTCGCGCTGCCCGAGGGGCAGAGCCTGCAGATCATGCTCGCGCAGGAGATCTCCGCCGCGCTCGCCGGATCGCAGTCGGTCGACGAAGCGCTCGCGAACGCCGCCGAGAAGGCGGATGCCGCGGCCGTCGAAGCAGGACGCCAGAAGTAATCGGATCAGCGGCCCGGGGGTTCGCCCCCGGGCCGCACGGCAGGAAGGCCGGGATCGGTGACGATCGCGAAAGACACCCTCGACCAGCAGGACCTCGACAGGACGTCGACGATCGCGATGAAGAAGCAGGGATCCGGAAGGGCGGGCGATCGGTGGAAGCGCCGGGCGCCGCTGCTTCCGGCGCTGGTCTTCGCGATCGTCATCACACAGCTGCCCTTCCTCCTCACGATCTGGTACAGCCTCCAGTCGTGGAACCTGCTGCGCGATCCGGCGCCGAGATTCGTCGGCCTGCAGAACTTCACGCTGGCCTGGACCAGCGAGCCCTTCCGCGACGCCATCGTCGTGACCCTGGTGTTCACGGTCAGCGCGGTCGTGCTCTCCGTCGTCGTGGGCCTGCTGCTGGCGCTGCTCGTGCACCGCCAGTTCCTCGGGCGCGGCATCGTCCGCACACTGCTGATCACGCCCTTCCTGGTCATGCCCGCGGCGGCGGCCCTGGTCTGGAAGACGAGCTTCTTCAATCCGAACTTCGGGCTGATCAACTGGTTCCTGGGACTGTTCGGCATCGACGGCCCGAACTGGCTCAGCGAGATGGCAGGTCCATCGATCGTCTTCGTGATGGTCTGGCAATGGGCGCCCTTCATGATGCTGATCCTGCTGGCCGGGCTGCAGTCCCAGCCGGAGGACGCGCTCGAGGCCGCGCGCGTCGACGGCGCGAACGGCTTCCAGATCTTCCGATTCCTGACCGTGCCGCACCTGCGCCGCTATATCGAGCTCGGTACGGTGCTCGGATCGATCTTCATCCTGCAGACCTACGACACGGTCTTCATGATGACCAACGGCGGTCCCGGCCGCAGCACCACGAACCTGCCGTTCTTCCTCTACCAGACGGCTTTCCGCACCTTCGAGATCGGTCAGGCCGCGGCGCTCGGCATCGTGGTCGTCATCTTCACCATCATCCTCTCGACGTTCGCGCTGCGGACGTTCGCCAAGGTGTTCAAGGAGGCGCGATGACCACCCTCGCCCTGCGTCCTGCCCGTCGCCGAAGCCGTGGACGGATCGGCGCCTCCGCGCTCACCGTCCTCACGTGGATCGTGGCGCTGCTGTTCTTCCTGCCCGTCGCGTGGATGTTCCTCACCGGGTTCAAGCAGGAGGTCGACGCGTCCAGTGCCACGCCGAAACTGTTCTTCGAGCCGACCCTCGACCAGTTCGTCAAGGTCTTCGATCGGGGCATCGAGCTCTACCTGCTGAACTCGGTGCTCGCCTCCGGCATCTCGCTGATCCTGGTGCTGCTCCTCGCGGTCCCGGCCGGCTACGCGCTGTCCATCCGGCCGGTGCGCAAGTGGCAGGACGCGATGTTCTTCTTCCTGTCGACGCGCTTCCTCCCGCTCGCCGCCGCCGTGGTGCCCATCTATCTGATCGCCCGCGACACGAAGATGCTCGACAACATCGTGACGCTGATCATCCTGTACACGGCGATGAACCTGCCGCTCGCGATCTGGATGATCCAATCGTTCATGTCGGAGATCCCCTTGGAGATCCTCGAGGCCGCCAGCCTCGACGGCGCCGGATTCGTGACGTCCATGCGGCGGATCATCCTGCCGCTGCTCATGCCGGGGATCGCGGCCACGCTCGTGATCTGCTTCATCTTCACCTGGAACGAGTTCTTCCTCGCCGTGAGCCTCACGAGCACGAAGGCCGCGACGGTGCCCGTGTTCCTCGTCGGCTTCGTGTCGAGCGAGGGCCTCTTCGCCGCGCAGCTCTCGGCTGCCGCGGCTCTCGCCACCCTGCCCGTGCTGCTGGCGGGGTGGTTCGCGCAGGACAAGCTGATTCGTGGATTGACGATGGGAGCAGTGAAATGAAGGCAGTGGTGCTCACCGAGCCCGGCTCATTCGAGATCGCCGAGGTCCCGGATCCGACGCCGGGCCGCACGGAGGTCGTGGTCGAGGTCGCCGCGTCGGGCATCTGCGGAACCGACGTGCACCTGCTGCACGGCCTGTATGCGGACGCGATGCCGACCATCCCCGGTCACGAGTTCTCCGGCCGCGTCGTCGAGGTCGGGGCGGACGTGCGATCGCTCAAGGTCGGCGACACGGTCGCTGCCGATCCCAACCTGCCGTGCATGAGCTGCCTGCAGTGCCAGCGCGGCAAGGTGAACCTCTGCGAGAACTACCTCGCCCTCGGGATCAACCGGGACGGGTCCGCGGCCCAGTACGTCGCCGTGCCGGAGGCGGTGTGCGTGCGGCTGCCCGGGCCCGACCTGAACGCCGCGCTCATCGAGCCGCTGTCATGCGCCGTGCACGCCTACGACGTCATCGCCGACGTCTCCCTCGGCTCCCGCGCGCTGCTCTACGGAGCCGGGACCATGGGGCTGATGATGCTGAGGCTCGCGCGCATCGCCGGACTCGCCGAGGTGGGGGTCGTCGACCTGAACACCGCCAAGCTCTCCGAGGCGGAGCGCCTCGGAGCCGCCGGCACCGCCACCTCGGCGGCGGAGCTCGGGGACGAGCCCTGGGACCTGGTGATCGACGCGACGGGAGCGCCCGGAGCGATCACCGACGGCATCGCGCGCGTCCGGGCCGGCGGCACCTTCCTCCAGTTCGGCATCTCGGATCCGAAGAACCGCATCGAGATCTCGCCCTACGAGATCTTCGAGCGCGAGCTCAGCATCCGCGGCGCCGTCCGCCCGCGGTTCTCCTTCGAGCGCGCGGCTCGTCTGTACGACAGCGGGCTCATCGACCCGGGCGTGTTCGTCTCCGACGTGATGCCGCTCGACGATTATGGGAAGGCGCTGGACATGTTCGTGGCCGGCGAGAGCAGAAAGATCCTGGTGACTCCGAATGACTGAGAACAGCACGGTGGACGTGGCGACGGCGATCGACGCGGCGGTCGCGGCACGGCAGGACGAGGCGCTCGCGCTGCTCTCACGGCTGGTGGCCACCCAGAGCGTCAACCCACTGCAGCCGGGCATCGACGGCGAGCAGTACCTCGGAGGTGAGGCGGCGGCGAATGCGGTCGTCGACGAGGCGCTGCGGGAGCTCGGACTCGAGACCGAGAAGGTCGCGGTCGACGAGCGGCGCCCGAATGTGGTCGGCATCCGCCGCGGCACCGGTGGCGGACGCTCCCTCGCCTTCAACGCCCATATCGACACTGTCGCCCCGCAGTCCGACACGGCATGGAAGCCCGAGGTGCGCGACGGTCGGCTGTACGGCCTCGGCGCCACCGACATGAAGGGCGGGCACGCCGCCGTCTGGCTCGCCCTCGCCGCGATCGAGGACCTGGGCGTTCGGCTCTCCGGCGACGTGCACGTGCACTCGGTCGTCGGTGAGGAGACCATGAGCCACGAGCTCGGCACGACGGCGGTGCTCCGGGCGGGGCATCGGACGGATGCCGTCGTCGTCGCGGAGCCCACCTCGAGCGCCGAGGTGCCTGGGCGGATCTTCAACTCCGCCGCAGGGAACTACCTCTTCGCCGTCACCCTCACCGGGCGATCCACGCACTGGGTCAACCGACCGCGCGCCATCCGGGCCGGGGGCGAGGGTGACACGATCGGCGTGAACGCCGCCGACAAGGCGGTGTACATCTATCAGGCGATGCGTCAGCTCGAGGAGCAGTGGGCCTTCTCGAAGTCTCACCCCGCCTTCCCGCCGGGGTCGTTCATCATCCACCCGGGAGTGCTCCGTGCGGATGTCGGATTCCCCGCGGCGCCGTACTTCCCCGACCGTGCGCGCATCGATTACCTGCTCTCCTTCCCGCCGGGGGAGCGCGCGGAGGACGTCCGCGCTGAAGTGGAGCAGCACATCCGCCTCGCCTGCGCGATGGACCCATGGCTGCGCGAGCACCCCGTCGAGTTCGAGTGGATCGACACCTGGCCGCCGAGCTACAGCGCCCCGGATTCGGAGTTCGTGCAGGCGGCGCTCCGTGCGCGCCAGGGGGTGTCGGAGAGCGACCCCGGCGTCCCGGCCGTGCCCGGGGTGGAGACCGGCAGCTACCAGTCGGACTCGGCGTTCTACGAGGCTCAGGGGGTGCCCGCGATCGTGTGCGGTCCTGGCGACATCACCTGCGCCCACGCGCCCGAGGAGTGGGTCGACGTCGACGCCGTCGCGCTGCTCGCGAGGACCTATGCTCGATTGATCCTGGAGTGGTGCGCCTGACCTTGGCGTGCCGCAGACTTCGGGGCTAGTCTGACAAGAATGTCTCGTGTCAGAGATATCGGGTTCATCGTGGCCTCCGGTCTGCGATGCACGAGTGCAAGGAGGTGGCGACGATGTCAGACCTCACGGTCGGCGGAGACGTCGCGGTTCACGATTCGCAGGCCTATCCGCGCCAGTCCCGCGCGCAGGTCGCCCGAGACGACATCCTGCGGCTGATCGCCGACAACCAGATGCGGCTCGGTGACCGTCTGCCGACGGAGGCGATGCTCTCCGAGCACTTCGGGGTCTCTCGGTCGACCACACGGGAAGCGCTGAAGCTCCTCGAGCAGGAGGGGCTGGTCACCGCCATCCAGGGGAAGGGCCGCTTCCTCTCGGCGGTCGGCTCGCTGAACATCGAGCGCCCGGTGACGAAGTACGAGAGCACGACCGACATGCTCACCAGTCTCGGATACCACGTCACGACGATCGTGCTGAGCGTGACCGAGGAACCCGCGGACGGCGCTGTCGCCGAGGCGCTGGCTCTGGAGCCCGGGGCCGCCGTGATCCGACTGGTGCGTCTCCGCTGCGGCGATGACGAACCGATGGTCCTGAGCTTCAACTTCATCCCGCGGGAAGCCCTGCCCGGTCCGCTCGCCTTCCGCGACTGGAGCGTGTCGGTGACCAGCGCCCTCGAGGCGCACGGGCAGCAGGTGATGTCGTCGATCGCGCGGATCTCGGCGACGTCCCTCGATCCGGAGGACGCGCGCCGGTACAACCTCGCCGACATCGATCCCTGGCTGCTGGTCGAGGAGCGAGGCATCACGACGGAGGGGAACCGTGTGATCTTCTCGCGTGACTTCCACCGCGGAGACCGCATCGCCTTCAACGTCCTCCGGCGACGCTGACCGCCTGCGCTATAGTTGTCTGACGACACCGAAGTCATCAGACACTAGGAGCAGGATCGGCATGACCACTCGCTCGGAAGACACGTCCACGCTCGATGAGATCCCCGGAACGCGACCGCCGTTCGACGTCGCCGTGATCGGGGACAACACGATCGATCGCTTCGTCGACGAACCGGCGCTCGGGGATCTCGTCGGCGGCAATGCGCTGAACGTGGCGGTGCAGCTGTCGATGATGGGGCTCCGGGTCCGCTACTACGGGTCGGTCGGCGACGATGCGGACGCGGAGATCATCCGGCAGGCGATCGCCCTCCGTGGCCTCGATCTCGCGGGCGTCCGCACCGAGCGAGGGAGTACCGCCCTCACCTGCATCCGTCGCCGGGACGACGGCGACCGCTACTTCGAGAGCGAGAGCTTCGGAGTCACGGCGCACTACGCCCCCGACGAGCGGGAGATCGCCGAGATCGCCGCAGCCCGCTGGGTCCACGTCGGGATGCTGCCGGATGCGGCGACCGTGCGCGATCGCCTCCGCGCCGTGAACCCCGGGGTCGTCCTCAGCCAGGACTGCAGCGTCACCCCCGGGTACGACGACCTGACGGTGGCGTTCATGTCGGCCGGCGAGGACGAGCAGGAGGCGGCGTCCGTCACCGCTGCCGCCCTCGCGGCGGGCGTCACGACGGCGGTCGCCACGCTCGGCTCGCTCGGGGCGCTGGGGCGCGACGCCCACGGTGCGACGCGAGTCGAGGGTCGGAAGGTCGATGTCGTCGACACGACAGGGGCGGGGGACTCCTTCATGGCCGGCTACATCGCCGCCGTCCTGGAGGGCGCGGCACTCGCGGAGGCCCTCGAGGCCGGCACGCGCCGCGGCGGCTTCACGTGCCAGTACGTCGGCGGGTGGCCTCAGCTCGCCGGTGACGTCGAGGTGTTCGGATAGCCATGCGTCGACTCGACGGCCACGTGAAGAACTACGACTGGGGTTCCCCCACCGCGATCCCGCAGTTCGCGGGGTGGGCGGCCGACGGCGTCCCCGTCGCCGAGGTCTGGTTCGGAGCCCACCCTTCCGGGCCGTCCCTCCTGGACGGCGGCGGCACGCTGGCCGGCCTGCTCGCGGCCGAACCCGATCTCCTGGGGCCCGCCGTCCGCGAACGGTTCGGCGAGCTCCCGTTCCTGCTGAAGCTGCTCGCCCCCGGACGCGCGGTGTCGCTGCAGGTGCACCCGCACATCGATCGGGCGCGGGAGCAGTTCTCGGCGCCCGATGCGGCCTCGACGTTCGTCGACGCGAACCACAAGCCGGAGATGATCCTGGCGGTCTCGCCGTTCGACGGGCTCGTGGGGCTGCGGCCGTTCGACGAGGCGCTGCGCGTGCTGCGGTCGGTGGGGCATCCCTCCCTCGACCGTGCCGCGGACGAGGCGGAGCGCGGGGGTGACCTGAGACGCGCCCTGCGCGAGCTCGCCGCGGCGTCCGAGGAGCAGGTTCGCGCCTCTCTGGAGATGCTTCGCGACCGCGGTGCCGAGCATCCCGCGTTCGCGACCGCGATCCAGCTCGCCGAGCAGCATCCGAACGATGCGGGTGCGCTGGTGTCCCTGCTGCTCGAACGCGTCTCCCTGCGTCCCGGCGACGCGGTCTTCGTCGACTCCGGAGTGCCGCACGCATACATCTCGGGCCTGGCGGTCGAGATCATGGCGAACTCCGACAACGTCTTCCGGCTCGGCCTCACCTCGAAGACGGTCGACGTCGAGGAGTCTCTGCGCAACCTGATCACGGAACCCGCCCGCATCATCCGGGCGGCACCCGCGAGCACCACGCAGACGCTCGAGACGGATGCGGCGGAGTTCCGGCTCACGGTGCACCGGGGCCACGGACTCCGCGTGCGCTCGAACGAACCCGGCCCGCGGATCGTGCTCGGCGCGGGCGGATTCGTCGCGCTGCGTCGGGGTGAGGAAGACCGGCGACTGGTCCTGTCCGCAGGAGAAGCGGTGTTCCTCGGGCATGGGGAGCACGCGGAACTGCTCGTCGACGGGCAGGCCGTCGTGGGCGCCGTCCCGCACTGACCTCCGGAGGGGAGACAAGAGGGCGGGGAGGCGACGCCTCCCCGCCCTCTTCCCGTGCGGTCAGTACGTGAGGCGGCGGTAGTACCGGCG
Source organism: Microbacterium californiense (assembly GCF_047246625.1). Taxonomy (NCBI): domain Bacteria; kingdom Bacillati; phylum Actinomycetota; class Actinomycetes; order Micrococcales; family Microbacteriaceae; genus Microbacterium; species Microbacterium californiense. The sequence continues at coordinate 2,142,271 of NZ_JBFOKQ010000001.1, forward strand.
AACCTCCAGCGGGTGGCGGCGCACCTGCTCGAGGTGGGCGCTCAGTCGCTCGAGGATGGTGGCCAGCACCGCCGGCGAGACCAGCGCGCGGACGTCGTCGGACAGGCCCTCGAGGGGGAAGTCGGCGGTGTCGAGCACCGTCAGGCGGTCGGACACGCGCGGCACGAAGGCCTCGACGCGCTCCGACAGCGGCCGCGCGGCATCCTCGCCCTTGAAGGAGATGACGCTGACGCCCTTCTGCACGAGCTCCAGCGTGCCGTGGAAGAAGTCCGAGGCGTGCACGGGACGCGTACGGATCCACTGCATCTCCTCGAGGATGCACATGCCGTAGTAGTACGCCTCTGCCCACACCGAACCGGCGCCGGTGATGATGTGGTAGTCCTCGCCCGAGGCGAGCTCGACCGCGAGCTCGGCGGCGCGGGGCTCGAACTGCTCCTTCGCCGCGAGGAGGGCCTGGGGGAGCTTCTGCAGCTCGGCCGTCGCGCGGTCCCAGTCGGCGTACTCGCCGCGCTCCGCGAGGACGGCCAGCGCCACATAGAGCGACTGTACGTAGAAGGACTCGCTCGAGGTGTCATCGGCGGCGGGCACCGTGAAGGTCTCGTCGCTCGCCTGCGCGACGGGGCTCTCCGCATCCTTCGTGAAGGACAGGACGGTGGCGCCCCGGTCCTTGACGTACGCGATGACCTCCAGCGCCTCGGCCGTGGTGCCGGAGAGCGAGGGGATGATGACGAGCGACTTCGGGCCGAGGGCGACGGACCCGTTCGCCAGGAGCTCGGCGGCGACCTCGAGGTAGGCGGGGAGCGACGACGAACGGCGGAGCAGGTCGTACGCCGGCTCCATCAGGATGCCGGCACCTCCGGCGCCGAGGAAGAAGACGTTCTCCGCACCGCCCGCGAGCGAACGGGCGATCGCTCCGCGGACATCCGACGCGAGCGAGACGGCCGTGGTCTGGATGCTGAGGAAGCGTTCCGGGTCGAAGTTGAGCATTGCGAGTCCTTCTGGTCGACGGCGACAAGCAATTGTCGCACATTGCGATGGTTGTCTGATAACCATAGGCTTGCCGGACAGCCGGTGTCAAAGGCCGATTTTCCGCGGAATCCTGGGGATCGCGCCGACGACAGCCGTTCGCATCGCCCGCAGATGAGCGTCATCCGCCCATCTGATTGTTCAGTTATCAGACAACATCGTCACCCGAGATCGAGGAGTCATCATGCGAGTAGTGGTCACCGGATCCGCGAGCGGCATCGGAGCCGCCTGCGTCGAGCAACTGCGTGCCGAGGGGCACGAGATCGTCGAGTGGGACCTGAACGGGCGGGAGAGGGTGGACGTGTCCTCCTCGGCATCCATCGCGGCAGCCGTCGAGCGCCTGGACGGTCCCGTCGACGCCGTGGTGCTGGCGGCGGGGGTCTCGCGCATGGCCCCGCTGCTGGAGACCACCGATGAGGACTGGCGCTTCCAGATGGACGTGAACGCCTTCGGTGTCTTCGCCTGCGTGCGCGCGCTCGCGCCGCGTGTGGTCCGCGGCGGCGCGTTCGCGATCATCGACTCGATGGGCGGGCTGCGCGGCGCGCCCTTCCTGTCGGCGTACTGCGCGTCCAAGTTCGCCGTCTCGGGTCTCATCGAGTCCGCCACCCCGGAGCTCGCCGTGCGTGGCATCCGCATCAACGGCGTCTGCCCCATGTACGTCCGCACGCCGATGGAGACGCGGGAGCTGGAGTGGGAGGCCTCGCTCACCGGCCGCACCGCCGCCGAGGTGCTCGCCGAGTACGAGTCGTCGACGCCGCTGGGGCGGGTTGCCGAGCCCGCGGAGATCGCCGACGTCGTCCGCTTCCTGATCGGCCCGGCGAGCGGCTACATGACCGGCGCCCTGGTGCCGGTCAGCGGAGGGGCGCACCTGGGATTCACCGTCCCCGAGTCGTCTGACGTGTGAAAAAGTCATTGACACAGTTGGTCAGTCATCTGACAATAAACCTACCCGACGACTTGAAGGAGTAACCGTGAAGACAATCCGCACGCGCACAGGGCTCGGTCTGGCGGGGGGCCTCGCGGTCGCCGCCCTCGCTCTCGCCGGCTGTTCCAGCGACGGGGGCTCGCCCTCCGGCGGCGGCTCCGACGAGGACGTCACCATCGCCTTCATCCCCGGCATCGCCTCGGACCCCTTCTTCCGCGCGATGGAGATCGCCGCGAAGGACGAGGCCGAGAAGCTGGGCGTGGACCTGATCTGGCAGGGCGCAGCCGACCAGTACTCGCCGCAGTCCCAGCTCCCGTTCGTCGACGCCGCCCTCACGGAGGACATCGACGCTCTCGTGCTCGTGCCGACCGACGCCGATGCACTGCAGCCGAGCGTGACGAAGGCCACCGCCCAGGGCATCCCGGTCATCACCGTCGACACCACGGTCAGCGACCGCTCCGACCTCGTCTCCCACATCACGGGCGACAACCGCGACGGCGGCGAGCGTGCCGCCGAGGAGATGAACGAGCAGACCGGCGGCAGCGGCACGATCCTGGTGATCTCCGCCTCGCCGACGAACACGACCGGCACCCAGCGCGTGGAGGGTTTCGAAGCGGCGATCGCGGAGGAGTACGACGGACTCGACATGCTGCCCGTGCAGTACGCGTACAGCCAGCCTTCCGAGGCGACGACGATCCTCAACACGACGCTGCTCGAGACCCCGGACCTCGCCGGGGTGTTCGCGGTCGATGGCACCTCCTGCACCGGAGCGGTCGCCGCGCTCAACAACTCCGACAAGGTCGGAGACGTCAAGCTCATCTGCTACGACGCGTACGCCGCCCAGGTCGCCGACCTCGAGGCCGGTGCGATCTCGGCGCTCATCGCGCAGGACCCCGCTCAGGAGGCCCGCCTGGCGCTGCAGTTCGCCTACGCCAAGATCACGGGTGAAGGCGAGGACGACATCGAGGAGGAGGTCGTCATCCCCAACGTGGTGATGAACCTCGACAACCTCGACGAGACCCGTCGCTACCAGTACGCCGAGTGAGCCGCATGACGAACGATACGACCGGGAGCACGACCACTCTCGAGACAAGTCCGGTGCTCGCGCGCCGCGGCGAGCGGTGGAGAGAGCTGGCCACGCGTCAGGAGTCCCTGCTGATCCTGGTGTACGCGGTGATGGTGCTCGCCTTCTCCCTCCTCAATCCGCGCTACTTCTCCACGGCCTCCTTCGGGAACATCCTGCAGGACTTCGCGCCCGTCATGCTGATGGCGATCGCCCAGACCTTCATCATCATCACGGGGGGTATCGACCTCTCCGTGGGTGCCGTGCTGGGGCTCTCCGGAGTCTCCGCCGCCCTCGCGATCCGCACGACGACGGAGAGCGGGATGCCGCCGGCACTGAGCATCACTCTCGGCATCGTGGCTGCGCTGCTCGTCGGTCTGGCGGTCGGCGTGGTCAACGGGCTGCTCATCACCCGGGTGAGGCTGGCGCCGTTCATCGCCACGCTCGCGACGATGGGCGTGTGCATGGGCACCACGCTCGTGGTCACGGGAGGCGTGCAGATCGCCGGCGCCCCGAAAGAGGTCGTGCTCCTCGGGAACACGCGCTACCTCGAGATCTTCACGGTGCCTCTGCTCGTCGTCCTCGCGATCCTCGTGATCGCCTGGCTCGCGCTCTCCCGCACCCGGTTCGGCCGCCACACCTACGCGATCGGGTCGAACGCCTTCGCAGCGCGCGTCGCGGGCATCGACGTGGACCGTCATCTGATGAAGGTCTACGCCATCGGCGGCGTGCTCGCGGCCCTCGCCGGCCTGTTCGTGTACTTCCGCCTCGGGTCGGGTTCTCCGGCATCCGGACGGGGTGGCGAGCTGCAGGCGATCGCGGCCGCGGTGATCGGAGGCATCAGTCTGATGGGCGGGGTCGGCCGGGTCACGGGCACCGCCCTGGGCGCGCTCATCACCGCGAGCGTGCTCAGCGGACTCATCCTCATCGGGATCGAGCCGAACGCACAGCAGATCGTGGTCGGTGCTCTGATCGCCGTCGCGGTGGCGGTGCAGGGCATCGGACGAGGGAATTCACGCACATGAGGAGCACCATGAAGGAACCCACGTACGAAGTGCGCGGCGCGACCAAGAAGTACGGCAACGTCCTCGCTCTCGAAGACGTCGACTTCGCCGTCTCGGCCGGCGAGGTGGTCGGCCTGGTCGGCGACAACGGCGCAGGCAAGTCCACCCTCGTCAAAGTGCTCTCCGGAGCCCATCGGCCGGATGAGGGTCAGCTGTTGCTCGACGGGCGGCCCGTGGAATGGCACAGTCCGCAGGAGGCGCTGGAGAGCGGCATCGAGACGCTGTACCAGGACTCCTCGCTGGCACCGGACCTGACGGTGAGCGCCAACGTCTTCCTGGGCAGGGAAGAGGTGGTTCCCGGCTTCTGGGGGCGCTTCGGGTTCCTGGCGAATCGGAGGATGGACGATCAGGCCCGGCAGGAGCTGGAGAAGGTCGGCATCGCCGTTCCGTCGTCGACCCGCTCCGTGTCACGGCTCTCGGGCGGGCAACGGCAGGCGGTCGCCATCGGCCGCGCGGCGGCGTGGGCCAGCAAGGTCATCATCCTGGACGAGCCGACCAACCACCTCGGTGCGCGGCAGTCCGCCGAGGTGCTGGAGGTCATCCGCCAGGCCCGCGCCAAGGGGCTGGCGGTGATCTTCATCTCGCACACGCTGCCGCACGTGCTGGAGGTCACGGATCGGATCGTCGTGCTGCGGCTCGGCCGCGTATCGCTCGATGCGCCGACGAGCACCTTCACACCCGACAGCCTGGTCAAGGCGATCACCGGATTGAGCGGGGCGGCATGACCCTCGCCCAGGTCCGCGGGACGTCCACCGGAACGCGGCACTACGACGCGATCGTCTTCGATTGCGACGGCGTCCTCGTCGACAGCGAGGAGATCTCCATGCGCGTGTCCCAGCGGATCCTCGCGGACCTCGGCTGGGAGGCGGATCTCCCGACCCTGCTGGAGATGTTCACCGGCTGCTCCCACGAGTACTTCGTCTCTCAGGTGGAGGAACGCATCGGACGACGCCTCGAGCCGGGCTGGAACGACCCCTACGCGGGGCGGCTGGAGGAGGCCCTCCGCTCCGGGCTGCGCGCGATCCCGGGGGTCGCCGACGCGCTCGACCGGATCGCGCTGCCGAAGGCCGTCGCCTCGAACAGCGGCCACGAGCGCATCCGCCTCAGCTTGCAGGCGGCGGACCTGCTGCACCACTTCGACGGTCGCATCAGCAGCGCGGAGGATGTGCGGGCCGGCAAGCCCGCCCCCGACGTCTACGAGCACGCAGCCGCATCGTTGGGCGTGCCGCCGGAACGCTGCCTCGCCATCGACGACAGTCGGTTCGGGGTCCGGGCGGCGCAGAGCGCCGGGATGCGGGTGATCGCGTTCATCGGCGACGACGACGGGGGCACGATACCGACGGGGGACGGCATCGTGTCGTTGTCGTCGATGGGCGGCCTGGCCGATCTCGTCGACGATCTCGTCAGCGGGCGGATGCCGCGCTGACCACCCGCACGCCCCGCTCGACGGCGACCCGGGCGAGCACGATGCCGGCCGCGATCCCGCCGAGGCCGCCGAAGACCATGTCGCCGATCGTGTCCTGATAGGTGACGAAGATGTCGTCGCTGATGTAAGTCCAGCCGAGCCACTCGATCATCTCCCACAGCGCGCTGATGGCGAGAGCGATCAGCGGCAGCAGCACGAGCGGCGTGCGCGCCCGGGCCCCGGCGTCGCGGGTCACCATGACCACGCCGGTGCGGGTGAGCACGACCGCGGCCACGATCGCGAGCACGCCGGTACAGGCGAAGTGCAGCAGCAGATCCCAGCCGGGGATCGAGGTGTAGAGCTCGAAGACGTTGCTCCATGCGGCGACGAGCACGACCGCGCCGGCGGTGACGTCGAACCAGGCGCGCAGCCCCAGCATCCGCGGGAGCACGAGCGCGGGAAGGGCGAGCGCGGCGATCCCGGCATCCGTCGGCTGCAGCCAGATCGCCGCCGCCAGTACGCCCAACAGCCCCGCGAGCCGCAGGGCGTCGGCCGTCCATTCCGCCGGCGTGCGGGGCGGGCGCAGGAAGTCGTCCTTCATGCCGGCTCCTTCCCGATGCGCAGGATCGCCTGGACCGGGAGGTGGTCCGAGGGGCGTCGTCCTTCGAACGTACGGGCATTCGCCCCGTACGCGCCAACCCGCACCCCCGGGGTCACCGCGATGAGGTCGATGCGCCGCCCGTGCAGGCGCGGGCGACGGTAGCCGGGGTACGTGCCCCAGTCGGGGGTGAGGCGGCGATCCGCGGCCTCCGCCGCATCGCGCAGGTCGTGGTCGGAGAGGAGGGCCCGCACGGCGGGCGACGTCGCGCCCGCGTTGAGGTCGCCCATCACGACGGCGGGCAGGCTGCGCTCCCGCACGATCGCGCGGACGGCGTCGGCCGAGCGGAGGCGGGCGCGGGCCGACAGGTGGTCGAGGTGGGTGTTGACGGCGAGGAAGCGGATGCCGGTGGCCCGGTCCTCGAGCTCCGCCCAGACCATCACGCGCGGGATCAGGTTGCCCCAGCCGATCGAGCCCGGCTCGTCGGGGCGATCCGACAGGGCGCGCTGCCCCGAGGCGTGCAGGGAGAGTCGGGCGGCGTCGTACAGGAGCGGGTTCCCCTCCCCGCCGCCGTCTCGTCCGCGGCCGCGCCCCACCCCGCGGTACCCGGCGCCCAGCGCCTCCCGGAGCACCGGCATCACCCGCGGCAGCGCCTCCTGCACGCCCAGCAGCGTCGGCCGCTCGGAGCACAGCAGCGCCCGGACGGCCGGAGCCCGGGTCGACCAGCGGTCGCGCGTCGGGCGGAGCGGGCCCTCCATGGCGCGTCGCACGTTGAACGTCATGACGTGCAGGTCGGGGGAGGCCGTCGGCCCGACCAGCACGGAAGCGGAGATGCTCACCGGGCGCGCCCGCCGCGCGCATCGGGTCGCGCGGCGGTCAGCGGCACGCGGCGGGAGCGTCGGGCGAGCAGACGCCTCCAGCGCCTCGGCGGGAAGTCGTGGGGCCAGTGCACGAGCACGCTGCGGAACCCCCGGTGCACGCGGCGCCCGAAGCGCCCGGCGGTGAACGGGCGCATCGACATGCCCATCGAGGTTCCCGGAAGCAGGGCGATGCGGTGGTCGACGCCCAGGTGGAAGGCCAGGTCGAGGTCGTCGTGCACCTCCGGGTCGCCGCGGTGCACCTCGGTGCGCACGGCCTCCCACGCGTCGCGGCGGAAGGCGAGGTTCGACCCGAAGAGCGGGCGATGGCCCAGGGCGAGACCCGTGACGGCGGTGTACGCGCCGAGGTACAGCAGCGCGAGCGGGGCGCGCAGCGCCGGCGGTCCGTCGGTGAAGCGGGCACGGCCGGTGAACGCCGCCACGTCGCCGGCCTCCGCGAACGCCGCCGTGACCTCCGCCACCCACTGCGCGTCCGGCAGGCAGTCGGCGTCGAGGCGCAGGATCAGGTCGCCCCGCGCGGCGTCGTATCCGGTGGAGGCGGCGGCCGAGATCCCCGGCTCGGCGCAGAACAGGACGCGGGCGCCGGCCGCCCGCGCGACCTCGGCGGAGTCGTCGCTCGAGGCGTTGTCGACGACGATGATCTCGTCGGCCGGCATCGTCTGCCGCGCGAGCGCCTCCAGGCACCGCGCGAGGAGCGGCGCATCGTCCTTCACGGGGATCACCACCGAGGTGGTCGGCGCCCGACCGTCGTCTCCTCCGGTGGCCTGGCGGTCGGGGCCGGTGCCGTCGTGCATGTCATCGCTCCCTGCTCGGTGTCCCGAGCCTCGCACGGCCCGCGTCAGGGGACGAGGGACTTGACAGGCGCGCGGGGAGCGGACAGCGCACCGCGCGCATGGCGGCCGACACGACGGATGCCGGACGATCACGGTGGATTCGTCCGGCATCCGTCGTAGCGGCCCCCGAAGTGTCGGCCCCGGGGCGCCGTGCTAGACGGTCCGCCAGTCGTGGCTCTGGATGGCGGCACCCGCCTGGGGCCCCATCTGCAGCATCCCGCCGTCGATCGCGATCGAGGCGCCGGAGATGTAGGCCGCCTCGGGCGAGGCGAGGAACGCGATCAGCGCGGCCACCTCGCGGGCATCGCCCGGCCGGCCGAGCGGGATGCCGGGACGATCCGCCTGATGCGGGTCCTCGTCGGTCTGCCCGGTCATCGGCGTCGCGATCTCGCCCGGGGCGACGCTGACGGCGCTGATCCCCGAGCCGCCCAGCTCGAGCGCGAGGTTCTTCATGAGGCCCTCGAGCCCGTGCTTGGCCGCGTCGTACGCGTTGGATCCGACCATCGGCTGGTGTCCGTGCACGCTCGTCACCGCGATGAGGCGGCCGCCGCGGCCCGCCGCGACCATGGCCCGAGCGGCGCGCTGCAGGCACACGAACGCGCCGGTGAGGTCGGTGTCGATGACCTGGTTCCACTGGTCGAGGGTCAGCTCGAGGAACGGCGTCTGGGTGCCGGTGCCCGCGTTGTTGACGAACACGTCGACCCCGCCGAGCTCGGCGATGAGTCCGTCGATGACGTCGCCGCACGCCGGGATGTCGGCGACGTCGAGCTGTGCCACCACCGCCCGGGCCCCGTGGGCCCGAACCTCGGCCGCCGTCTCCTCGGCGCCCTCGCGATCGGTGTGCCACGTGAGGCCGACGTCGATGCCGGCGGCGGCGAGGGCGACCGCGGTCGCGCGGCCGATCCCCGAGTCCCCGGCCGTCACGATCGCGCGGCGCGCCTCCTGCTCAATACTCATCGTCGTCTCCCTTCGCATCGGCCCAGCGCAGCGCCGCGAGCGGCTGACGCACGGGGCGCTCGTCACGCGGCGCGTCGTCGGCCGCGTACTCCTCCTCCTCGACCAGCACCCGGGCGTCGGTCAGCAGTGCTGCCCGGGCCAGTGCCTCGGCGACGCCGACCGCACCGACGACCTCGGCCGCGAGCCGCTCCGACTCGTCCCTGGCCACCCAGGGCGGACCGTCGAGCGCGAGCAGCGTGGCGTCGTCGTCGAGCATGCGTGCGTCGAGCAGCAGCGTGTCGACCCGGGCCTGCTGCACCGCGTCGATGACGGCGTCGAGTCCGTCCGCGCCGCCGCTGCCCCCGTCGGCCGCGGCGCGGTCGCGCAGCGCGCGGATCGCCTCGGTCCGGTGCTCGTGGATCGTGCGGGCGATCGCGTGGTCGAGCTCGGTCGTGTCCGATCCCTCGGCGCGCGTGTGGGCGTCGACCTCCACGACCAGCGCGCGCTCGGCATCCGACAGGGCTTCGCCCAGCAGCTGCCGCGCACGGATGTCGCCCGACACGACGACGAACGACGGATGCCGGTCGCGGATGAGCGCGCCGACGGCCTGCGCGACCTCGGACTGGGTGTGCTTCCAGATGTCCTCGGTGTGGCGGTGGAAGTTCGCGTGCGCCCAGCCCCCGGCCTGCGCCTTGTTGAGCGTGTCGGTGCGGCCCTCGACGGAACTCTGCGCCTCGCTGGATCCGCGGCCGGCGGTCTCTAGGCGGATGTCGGCGCCGTCGCGGCTGGTCTCCACCACCAGATACCGTTCGGCGGTCGCGTGCCGCAGCAGCGGGAGGACTGCAGGGAGGGGGCCGTGCTCCAGGCACTCGGGGCCGAGTCGTGCGCCCGCGAAGCTCCGGTCGACCACGACCTCGCCGTCGCGGACGAGGAGCACGCGCGACGACGGACTCGGCAGGCCCGTGCGCTCGATCAGCGCCTCCTCCACCACGACGGCATCCGCCTCGGGCGCTCCGGCCTCGACGAGCCGCTCCCGGACGGAACGACGGTACGACTCCTCCTCGACCTGCGGCACGGGACCAGGCCCGTCGACGTACGCACTGGTCCACGGACCGGGGCGGTGCAGGGTCTCGATCAGCTGAGCATCCGTCATGGGTCAGACCTCCTCGTCGGTGTCGGCGTCTGCGGCGCGGGCGTCCGGGTCCGGGTCGTTGCGGAAGCTCCGCTCGACCTCCGGGGCGTCGGTGTCGTCGGGCAGCGGCTCGGTCTCGCGGAACGGCTCGACATGGGCGGCGCCGGCGTGACCCTGGACCATGCCCCGGGTCTCCTGCTCCATCTCCTCGTCGAGGCGCGGGCCGTGCTTCGTGTTGCCACGCTGAGAATCGGACATCGTCATCTCCTCATCACTCGTCATCGGTCTGCCCGACGCTAGGAGGGGCGACGCGATGCGGCGATCGGGTTGACGATCCGGAAGGCGCGGTGTACTGGCGGGCGGCGTACCCTGTCGGGGTGACCGAGACATCGAACACCCCGCCGACGCCGACCGGAGTGGGGGAGGAGGGCCCGTTCTACCACGGCACGAAGGCCGATCTCCGCCCGGGCGACCTGCTCACCGCGGGGTTCCCGTCGAACTACCGGCCCGAGGTCGTCATGAACCACATCTACTTCACCGCACTCCGCGACGGCGCAGGGCTGGCGGCGGAGCTCGCCCCCGGCGACCGCGAGCCGCGCGTGTACCGGGTGGAGCCGACCGGCGCCTTCGAGGACGACCCGAACGTGACCGACAAGAGGTTCCCCGGCAACCCGACCCGGTCCTACCGCAGCACCGAGCCGCTGCGCGTGGTCGAGGAGGTCCTCGACTGGACGCGCCTGTCGGCAGAGGCGCTGGCCGACTGGCGTCGGAAGCTCGCGGCCCTCCACGCGGACGGGCGCGCCGAGATCATCAACTGAGGTCGCTCACCCTGGCTGCAGCGCCTGCCGGATTCAGCGCGGGGTCACCAGTCGTGCACGGTCCCGTCGAGGAGGCGGTTCACCGGCAGGTACGCCTTCGTGTACTCGTGGCCGGCCGCGGCCTCCTCGTCGAGCTCGACGCCGAGACCGGGCTGCTCGCCCGGGTGCAGGAAGCCCTGCTCGAAGGTGAAGGACGTCTGGAACACCTCGAGCGTCTGCTCGTTGTGCGGCATGTACTCCTGGATGCCGAAGTTGTGGATCGCGAGATCCAGGTGCAGCGCCGCCGCCATGCCGACCGGCGAGATGTCGGTCGGTCCGTGGATGCCGGACTTGATGCCGTAGATCCCGGCGAAGTCGAGCAGCTTCTTCATCGCCGTGATGCCGCCCGTGTGCGTGACGGCCGAGCGCACGTAGTCGATCAGGCGCTCGGTGATCAGCGTCTGGTAGTCGAAGACCGAGTTGAAGACCTCGCCGATGGCGAGCGGCGTGGTCGAGTGCTGGCGCACGAGGCGCAGCGCCGTCTGGTCCTCGCCGGGGGTGCAGTCCTCGAGCCAGAACAGGTCGTAGGGCTCGATGTCCTTCGCGAACCGAGCCGCCTCGATGGGCGACATGCGGTGGTGGCCGTCGTGCAGGATGCGCAGGTCGGAGCCGAAGTCCTCGCGGATCCGGGCGAACACCCCGGGCATGTGGTTCAGGTAGTTTCGGGTGTCCCAGGTCTCCTCGGCGGGACGGTCGCCCGAGCGCTTGGCGGGCTCGTAGTCGTAGCGCACGCCCGGACCCGCCGAGCTCACGCCGTAGATCTGGCCGAGACCCGGCACGCCGGTCTGCACGCGCACGGCGGTGAATCCGAGCTCCTGATATCCGGCGATGGCGTTGGACAGCGCGGCGTAGTCGGTGCCCGAGGCGTGCGCATAGACGCGGACGCCCTCGCGGCTCGCGCCGCCCAGCAGCTGGTAGAGCGGCATCCCGGCCTTCTTGGACTTGATGTCCCACAGCGCCATGTCGACCGCCGCGATCGCGGCCATCGTGACGGGGCCGCGGCGCCAGTACGGGCCGCGGTAGAGGTACTGCCACGTGTCCTCGATGCGGTCCTCGTCGCGGCCGACGAGCGTCGACGCGACGTGATCCGAGAGGTAGGAGGCCACGGCGAGCTCACGCCCGTTGAGGGTGGCGTCGCCCCAGCCGACGATCCCGTCGGACGTCGTGATCTTCAGGGTGACGAAGTTGCGGCCGGGACTGGTGACGATGACGTCGACGAGCTCGATGGTCATGGGGTGTTCCTTGCTGTGGAAGGGGGCGGCTGCGGTCGGCGGCCGCCCCCGGGGTGGTGTCGTCAGATCCGCGTCACATCGCGGGGCGGGGATCGGTGAGGTCGCGGCCGGTCCACTCCGGCGCCCAGATGGCGGCGGCGAGGGCGGATGCCGTGAAGATGCCCATGAGCACCATCACCGGCACGATGCTGCCGGTCGTGGCCGAAACCCAGGCGGCGGCCACGATCGGGCCGATGCCGGTCGCGATGATCGCGGCGATCTCGCGCACCATGGCGGTGAGCGTGTACCGGTTGCGGGCGCCGAAGATCTCGGGGATGGAGATGTTCTCCATCGACGCGAGGCCCAGCACCGAGATGTTGTGGATGAGCGCGTAGCCGACGAAGATCCAGACGACCTCCTGCGTGTTGATCAGCAGCAGCGTCGGGACGATCAGCAGCAGGGAGAGCGCCGACATGACGATGTACATGCGGCGACGGCCGAACCGGTCGCCCAGGAACCCGACCAGCGGGATGGTGAGGAATCCGATCAGCGACGAGACGATGACGACCTCCGGGCCGACCTCCTTCGACATCGCGAGGGTGATCGTGATGAACGAGATCAGATAGGTCTGCACGAGGCCGGAGTTGCCGGCCTGGCCGAAGCGCAGGAAGAACGACACGATGGTCGCCTTGATCGGCTTGCGGTCGAGCGACTCGAGCGTGCGGATGTCGTTGGTCTCGGTGGCGAGGCGCACCATCTCGTCGCGGGAGAGGGCCTTGCCGTCGACGACGTCGGTGCGCTCCTCGAAGACCGGGCTCTCCTTGAGGTTGAACCGCACCCACAGGGCGAAGAGCATGATGACCGCGCTGCCGATGAACGGGATGCGCCAGCCCCACTCGATGACGTCGCTCTCCATCATGACCGCGAGCAGCAGCGCCCAGATCGCCGAGGCGAACAGCGTGCCGCAGTTGGTGCCGAGGGCGACGAGCGACGCGATGATGCCGCGACGGTTGCTGGGGGCGTACTCGGAGAGCATGACCCCGGCGCCGGAGATCTCGGCTCCGGCGCCGAAGCCCTGGGCCAGCCGCAGCAGCACGAGGAGGATGGGCGCGAGGATGCCGACCTGCTCGTAGGTGGGCAGGAAGCCGATCAGGGTCGTCGCGGCGCCCATGAGCAGGATCGTGTAGAAGAGCACCTTGCGGCGGCCGACGCGGTCGCCGATGCGGGCGAACACGAAGGCGCCGACCGGGCGGGCGACGTAGCCGACGCCGTAGGTCGCCATGGCCAGCACGACGGCCATGCCCGGGTCCTCGCCGGCGAAGAACAGCTGGCTGAAGACGAGCGCGGCGGCCAGGGAGTACAGCTGGAAGTCCATGAACTCGAGGGCCGTGCCGAGCCAGCCGGAGACGGCGGCGCGGACGAGGTCGCCCATCGAGCGCTTGGCGGTGGGCGGCGTCGCGGGAGAGTCCACGCCGGGGACGGAGGAACTGCTCATCGGATTACTCCTTCGTAAGTCGGGTGCGCAGGGAGCGCGGGGCAGCGGGCGGTCAGAGGGCCAGGAGGACCTTGGCCGAGGCGGACGAATCGCGCGCGGTCTCGAACGCCTGCACGGCGTCGGATGCCGGGACGACGTGCGAGATGACGGGATCGAGAGCATCGGACTCGGCGAGCAGGGCGACGGCGTCGTCGATCTCGGTCGAGAAGCGGAAGGCGCCCCGGATGGTGAGCTCTTTCGCGAGCAGGGGCGCGAGGTTGATGCCGGCATCCGCGTTCGGCAGCATCCCGACCTGCACGACGGTGCCGGCCCGGCGCGCTGCACGGACGGCCTGCGTGAGTGCGGCGCCGACGCCGGAGCACTCGAACACGACGTCGTACGACTCGCCGTCGATGCTGTCGCGGCCCACGAGCGAGACCTCGGACGCGCCGAGCGCCTGGGCGCGGGCGAGCGGTTCGGCACGCACGTCGCTCGCGCCGACGACGGCGGCCCCGGCGTGGACGGATGCCGCCACGACGAGCAGCCCGATCGGCCCGGCACCGATGACGAGCACCCGGCGGCCGGTCAGGTCGCCCGCGAGGCCGACGGCGTGCAGGGCGACCGCGAGGGGCTCGGCCAGGGCGGCGCGCTCGAGGGGCAGGCCCTCGGGCAGGACCCGGACCATGTGGTCCTCGACGATCAGCAGCTCGGACGCCCCGCCCTGGCGGTGCGGGTTCGCAGCGGCGCTGCCCAGGTAGTCGCCTCCCGGCCGGAGGTGCGGTCGCTGCTCCAGCCCGGGCACGTCGGCGCCGTAGCGGGCCGGATGCACCGTGACCGGCGTGCCGGGCGCGAGCCGGCCGGACGGGTCGAGATCGACGACCGCCGACAGCTCGTGGCCGGGGACCAGGGGCTCGCGGATGGTGTACTCCCCGTTCGCGCCGTGGAAGTAGTAGTGCAGGTCCGACCCGCAGATCCCGACGTAGCGCACGCGCAGGCGCACCTCGCCGTCGCCGGGCTCCGGGGCGTCGCGGTCCTCCCAGCGGATGTCCTCTGCGCCGTGGATGACGAGTGCCTTCATCGTCCTGCCTCCTGTCGGGTGTTCTGCGATGTCTCGAGCATGCGCCCCTCCGAGCCCGCCAGGGCGTCGGCGATCGCGACCTCGACCCCGCGCTGCCGGATCGTGTCGACGAGCTCGCCGGCGCGGGCGATGAACGCGTCCTGGTGCGCGAGCTCCGTACCGAAGAGCTGCAGGTCGGTGATCACCCGCTGCGCGAGCTCCCGGCCGTCGCGCACGTTCGCGGCGAACGACGCGAGGCGCCCGCGGGCGGCATCCGTCATCGCGGTGGCGTGGATGCCGGGATCGAAGCCGGGCAGCGGCGCCAGGCACGAGAGGTACCCGGCGACCGTGAGCGCGATCAGGTGCGGCATCTCGCCGCGGCCGAGCGCCTGCAGGGCCGGCTCGGGGATGCGCTGGCGCAGCTTGACCGAGCCGTCCGACCCGACCTGGGTGGTGCGGTGGCCGAGGGCGCTGTTCCCCCAGCGCTCGAAGAGCTGCTCCTCGTACCGGCGGATGTCGACGCCGCTGGGCACCTCGATCGACGGCTCGTACTCGCCCTCCAGCACCGCGCGTGCCGCGGCTGCGACGTCGTCGAGGGCGATGGCATCGGGGATGGTCGCCGAACCCCGCAGGGCCCCCAGGTAGGCGATGAGCGAGTGCGTGCCGTTGAGCAGCCGCACCTTCATCTGCTCGTAGCGGCCGACCTCGTCGGTGAACACGGCACCGCCCGCCTCCCAGCCCGGACGGCCGGCGGCGAAGCGGTCCTCGACGGCCCACATCGTGAACGGCTCGGCGGGCACCGGGATGTCGTCGCGGGCGCCGAGGAGGGCGCTCACGCGCGTCTTCAGCTCGTCGGTGGTCGCGGGCACGATGCGGTCGACCATGCTCGAGGGGAAGGTCACGGAGCGATCGAGGAAGGCCAGCGCCTCCTGCCCCTCGCCGCCCGGGAGCGCCTGGAGGAACTCGCGGACCAGCTTCTCGGTGTGCGCTCCGTTGGCGGCGAGGTTGTCGCAGCTGAGCACCGAGAGGGGTGCGCCCGAGAGCGCGGCGCGCACCTGGAGTCCGCGCGCGAGCTGGCCGATCGTCGACCGGGGGTGCCCCCCGGCGAGGTCGGCGCGCAGGGTCGGGTCGTCCAGATCGAGGTGCTGCGTGGCGGGGGAGTAGCTGTAGCCGTTCTCGGTGACGGTGAGGGTCACGACGCGGATGTCGGGGTCGGCGAGGAAGGCGACGACGCGGTCGGGCTGCTGGGCCGCCACGAAGGCGCCGGTGTGCACGCCGGGGACGGTGAGCGAGGTGCCCGACGGCGAGACCGTCGCGACCGAGTACAGAAGGTGCTGGGCGTGCATCGCGTCGACGATGGCGTGCGAGCGCGAGGCGACGCCCACGATGCCCCAGTCATCGGGGGCGTGGGAGAGAGCGGCGGCGGTGTACACGGCCTGGTGCGCCCGGTGGAAGCTCCCGAGCCCCAGGTGGAGGATGCCGCTGCGGGAGGGGACCGCGTGATCGGCTCTGATCATCATGTAAAGAGTGTGATCGGTTTGTACAAAGTTGTCAACTTGTTTTCAGATCGCCTCCGGTGCTCTAGGATTGCGGCGGAGCGGGAGGCGAACGTGGCAGCGACATTGACCGACGTGGCGAAGCGCGCAGGCGTGTCCATCGCGACGGCATCCCGCGCCTTCGGAGAACCCGAGCGCCTCGCCGCCGGCACCCTCGAGCGCGTGCTGCGGTCCGCCTCCGATCTCGGGTACGCGGCGCCTCAGACGGGGACCGCCACCAAGACCATCGGCGTGATCGTGCCCGACGTCGCGAACCCGGTCTACGCGAAGCTGCTCAAGGCGATCCAGGGTCAGGCCTGGCACGGCCGGCACCGCATCGTCCTGTTCGACGCCGACGAGGACCTCCGCCGCGAGGGTGAGCAGATCCAGCAGGCGCGCAAGCTCGACGGCATGCTGCTGTGCTCCCCGCGCCTGCCCGACGACGAGGTGCTGGGCCTCGTCGGCGCCACCCCCTTCGTGGTCGTCAACCGGCAGATCGACGGCGCGCCGTGCGTGCTCATGGACACGCTCCAGGGCCCGACCCAGGCGATCGAGCACCTCGTCGCCCTCGGCCACCAGCACATCGCCTACGCCTCGGGGCCGCGTGGCTCCTGGGCCGACGCCCGCCGCTTCGACACCATCGCCCAGGCGTGCGAGCGGCACGGCATCCGCCTGTCGCGACTCAGCCACCACGCCGCATCGATCCAGGGCGGGCGCGCAGCCGCCGCGCTCGCCGCCGCCAGCGGCGCGACGGCCGTCGTCGCCTACAACGACCTCGTCGCGCTCGGGCTCGAGGCGGGCCTCACCGAGCTCGGCGTCCTCTGCCCCGACGACATCAGCATCGTCGGGATCGACGACATCGATCTCGCCGGCGCCGTCACCCCGGGCCTCACGACCGTGCAGATGCCGATCGAGCGCTGCGGCGCCCTCGCTGTCGACTTGCTGCTGCAGGCCATCGGCGGCGTGGCGATCGACCCCGTCGCGACGCTCGGATCCCAGCTGATCGTGCGCGCCTCCACCGCCGCTCCGGCGGCCTGAGGCCCGCACGCCGGTGTCGGGCCCGGCGGTCAGGCGTCCGCGCGGGGGTGCGACAGCTCGTCGTCGGTGCGGAAGTTCGCGGCCTTGTGGGTGCCGTCGCAGAAGGGTTTGATGATCGACAGGCCGCAGCGGCACAGCGCCACCGTGCGGCGCTGCGGCTCGATGATCTCGCCCTCCGCCGTGCGCAGCTCGACCTCGCCGCGCACGAGCAGCGGCCCGTCCGGGTAGGGCGTGATGGTGACGGGCTCCCGGGCGGTGCTCACGAAACCACCGCCGTGCGCAGCGAGGACGCGCCCTCCGACCAGGCGTCCATGATGTGCCGGCCCATCCATCCGTCCACCGTCAGGCAGGCCGCCGCGCCGAACATGATGTCGGGCAGCACCTCGGGGTGGTCCTCGGCCAGACTGCCGGCCAGGTCGCGGCCGGCGATCTGCTCGTGCACGGCATCCGCCTCGACGTGCTCCGCGAAGTACTCGGCGACCTGCTCGTCGAAGCCCAGTCGGCGCAGTCCGTCGGCGTACAGCCGGCAGGGGATCGAGGAGGTCATCTCGTAGGCGGCCAGGTGCCCGACGATCGCGCCGACCAGCCGACGGTTCAGGCCGAACATCGACATCGTGTTGAACGACGCGAGCGTGATGGCCGGCGCCTGATCCACATAGGTGCCGTAGGTGTCGTCGAGCCCCGCCGCGCGCATCGCGGCCGCGAAGAGCGAGGCGTGCACGCGGTGCGGGCGGCCCCCGCCGTACTCGTCGGTCTGGATCTCGACGAGCGCCGCCTTCGCCCGGCCGGTCAGGCGCGGGATGGCCCAGGAGTGCGGGTCGGCCTCGCGCAGCGTGTAGACGGAGCGCTGGATCAGCATTTCCTCGGCCTGCTCACGGGTCGCCTTCTTCGCGATGAAGCGCGAGAGGCTGGGGCCGGTGTCGGCCGCGGCGAGGGCGAAGAGGGCACGCCCCACGGCATCCACCGTCGGCTCCGGGAGCTCGGGCATCGGGACCGTCTCGCGCAGCGTGCGCTCGAACGCCTCCTCGAGCAGACGGCGCGTCGCGATCAGCTGCGGGTCCCACTCCCGGTCGGCGTCGAGCGCGGGCAGCGACGCGTACGACGACGCGTACAGCAGGAACAGCGCCAGCTGGATGTCGTCGTCGCGGACGACGTCGGTCGTCGCGGCGAGGGCGGCTTCGGCGAGCGAGGCGGTGTCGGCCGCCGCTCCGCCGGTGAGCCGGGCGAGGACGGCGCTGCTGAGCGGCCCGCGCGGGGCGAACGGGACGGCGTGGTCGGAGGCGGCGGTGGTGTCAGAGACGAGCGCGGATGCGGTCATGGGTCGTGCTCCCATCGGGTTCGATCATGGGCAGTCTGCCTCCCGGAGGGTGAGGAGCCAAGGGTCTTGACGCGGCGCCCCGATCTGGAGAAGCGACCGCGTCACGAAGCGGATCCCGCCGCTGTCAAGCCCTTCCACCCGGTCGCGGGGTGCGTCAGGATGACCCTGACGGCATCGTGGGATGCCGGAAGGAGAACACGCATGAGCATCGGAACCGGAATCGTCCTGTTCGTGATCGGCGCGATCCTCGCGTTCGCCCTCAACGTCCAGCTCGACTGGGTGAACCTCGACCTGGTCGGCTACATCCTCATGGCCGCCGGGGCGCTCACCGCCATCATCGGCGTCATCCTGCTGGTCTCGCGACGCGGCCGCACGCGCGGCACGACCACCGTCGTGGAGGACGACCGCATCTGACGGCATCCGCCCTTCCGCCCCGTCCTCGGGCGCACGCTTCGTGCGCCGGGGGCGGGGTGGTCTTCGTGCGCGGGCTGTGGCACGCTGTTAGTTAGTTTTATTCACAAAGGCTGTGATGGAAACGATTATTGCCGTGAACACCGATGTGAACGAGGACTCGATGACGAGAAGAAACCTGGCCGCCGCGACCGCCGCCCTGCTCCTGCTGGCGGCGCCCACCGCCGCTGCCGCGGCTCCCGACGAGGAAGCCCTCACGACCTTCGTCAAGGATGCCTCCGGCGCCTACGGCTACAGCACCACGCCGGTTTACACCTACCCGGGGTCGGGCGAGCAGGTCACCGTCCCCACCGCACTCGCCCCCGAGAACCGGCGCTTCTCGAGCGCCTGGGTGGGCACGATCGGCAACCTCAACTTCGGCCGCCCGGCGGATGCCGCGGACTTCGACGCGAAGTACGCCACCGTGCTCGACGACTTCGCCTCCTGGAACATGAACGCCGTCATCTTCCAGGTGCGGCCCCTCCTCGACGCCTACTACCCCTCCGAGCTGAACCCGTGGTCGGAGTTCCTCACCGGCGCGCAGGGCGCCGACCCGGGGTACGACCCGCTGCAGAGGATGGTCGACGCCACCCATGCCCGCGGCATGGAGTTCCACGCGTGGCTCAACCCCTATCGCGTCACGAACACGAAGATGACGGCTCCCGCGACCCTGACCGCCCTCGGCCTGACCGCCGACGAGGTGACCGCGCTCACCATCCCGCAGTACATCGCTGCGCTGAACGAGGCGGGCATCCTCGCCGACGACAACTTCGCGGTGCAGCATCCCGAGTGGGTGCTGTCGTTCGAGGAGAAGCTGTTCCTCGACCCGGGCCAGCCCGAGGTCCCCGCGTACGTCGCGGCCTCCGTCGCCGAGATCGTGGACGACTACGACGTGGACGCGATCCACTTCGACGACTACTTCTACCCCTACCGGATCACGGTCGACGGCGTGAACGTGTTCTTCGGCGCGCAGGGCGAGGACCGCGCGACCTTCGAGGAGTTCGGCCTCACCGCCGGCTACGCCGACTCGACCGCGGGCATCGAGGAGTGGCGCCGTGACAACGTCACCGGCCTGGTGACGCAGGTCGGCGAGGTGATCGACGCGCACAATGCGGATGCCGGTGCGGCGGTGCAGTTCGGCATCAGCCCCTTCGGCATCTGGGAGCACGCGGAGCTCGATCCGGCAGGGTCGCACACCCCGACGGGCTCGTCGCAGACCTACAGCAACGCGGTGTTCGCCGACACCCGCGGGTGGGTGCAGGACGAGCTGATCGACTACCTCACCCCGCAGATCTACTGGAGCTTCGACCAGGCCGCCGCACCCTACGGCGAGCTGGCGCAGTGGTGGAGCGACACCGCCGCCGACAGCCGCACGCAGGTCTACGTGGGCCATGCGCTGTACAAGCACGTCAACAACGGCGGCTGGGAGGCGGCGTGGATGAATCCCGAGGAGGTGCCGAACCAGATCCGCTTCACCCAGAAGCTCGACGGCATCGACGGCAGCGTGCTCTTCAGCTACAACGACATGAAGCCCAGTGACATCGCCGCGCTCCCGGCCGACCAGCAGCCGCGCCACCAGGCGAAGAACACGGCGATCGAGCTGCTGCGCGCCGAGGCGTTCGCGCACCCGACACTGGTCCCGGCGAAGCCGTGGCTGTCGGACGGCACGGTCGCGGCGCCCCTCGACGTCGCCGTGGCCGACGGACGCCTGACGTGGCGAGCGGGCGCACCCGAGGAGGCGCGCCAGTACGCGATCTATCGCGGCACCGGGACGCCGGCGGAGATCGTCGCCGCCGACGGCACGCTCGTCGACACGGTCTGGGCGGGCGGGGCGACCGCCCTCGGCTACGACCTGCCGGCCGAGACGGCCGCCGCACCGGATGCCGCTGCTCGTGCGGTCGGCGAGACCTGGGTCGTCACGGCGCTGGACGCGGCGGCCGTGGAGAGCGCGCCGGTCGCGGCGCCGGCCGCAGTGGACCCGGTCGACCCCGGACCCGGCGACGGCGGCGACGGCGGTGACGGCGGGGGTGACGGCTCCGGCGGGGCTGGCGGCTCCGGCGGGTCGGGCGCCGGCGCGGGCACGGGCTCGGGTGCAGCGGCGGATGCCGCGGAGCGCGACGACCTCGCGGCGACGGGTGGCTCGGTGCCCTCGGCGGCCCTGCTCCTCGCCGGCGGGCTGCTCGCCGCGGGAGCCGGGACCGCCGGCATCGCGGCGCTGCGCCGTCGTCGGTCCTGACGCTCCGTCCCCGCGACGCCGCCCAGAGGCGTTCCCGTCGCACTTTCTGTCGCGACCCGCCGGGCGGAGCGACAGAAAGTGCGACGGGAGCCGAGTGTGCCCGACGTCGGCGGCCGGGAGTAGTGTCGGCTCGTGCCCACCTTCGCCCGCGTCCAGCGCCTCGTCATCACGATCGCGGTGCTGGCCTCGTTCGTGACCTTCCTCGACGGCACCGTCGTCAACGTGGCCCTGCCCGCGATCAGCCGTGAGCTCGGGGGAGGCATCACCACCCAGCAGTGGGTGGTCGACGCGTACCTCATCACGCTCAGCGCATTGATCCTCCTGGCCGGCTCGCTGTCCGACGCCTACGGGCGGGTGCTCGTGATGCGCATCGGGCTGATCGCGTTCGGGGTCGCCTCGATCGCGGTGGCGGCGGCCCCCGATCCGCTGGTGCTGATCATCGCCCGCGCCGCGCAGGGGGCGGCAGGGGCCCTGCTCGTGCCGAGCTCGCTGGCGCTCATCACCGCCACCATGCGCGCCGACGTGCAGTCCCGCGCGATCGGGGTGTGGACGGCGTTCACGACCGCGGCGCAGCTGGTGGGTCCGCTCCTGGGCGGCCTGTTCGTCGACTTCCTGTCGTGGCGGTTCGTGTTCCTCATCAACGTGCTGCCCATCGCGCTCACGCTCGTGCTGCTGGCCCGACTGCGGCTGCCCGAGAAGCCCAGCGGGCGAGGTGTCGACTGGTGGAGCGGCGCCCTGTGCGCGATCGGCCTGGGCGCCATCGTGTTCGCGCTGATCGAGCAGCCCAACCTCGGCTGGGCCTCCCCGGCGATCTGGCTCCCCGCTGCCGGCGGCGTGGTGCTCTTCGCCCTGTTCCTCGCACGGCAGCGGACCTCGGCCGCGCCCCTCATGCCCCTGTCGCTGTTCCGGGCCCGCGACTTCGCCTGGGGAAACCTCGCCACCCTCTTCGTCTATGCGGCGCTGTCGCTGAACGGCTTCGTGGTCGGGGTGTACCTGCAGCAGGGCGCCGGGCTGTCCGCCACCGCGGCGGGGCTGGCGAGCCTGCCCATGACGATCCTCATGATCCTCGTCAGCTCGCGGGCCGGAGCCTGGGCCGGCCGGTGGGGACCGCGCATCTTCATGACCGTCGGACCTCTGGTGATGGCCGCGGGTGCGCTGATGCTGCTGTGGGTCGCGGACGACTTCGACTACTGGTGGCAGGTGCTGCCCGCCATGATCGTGATGGGCCTCGGGCTCTCGCTGACGGTCGCGCCGCTGACCGCGGCCATCCTCGGCGCGATCGACCAGGAGCACTCCGGCATCGCGTCGGCCGTCAACAACGCGGTGGCCCGCGTCGCCGGCCTCCTGGTCGTGGCGATGCTGTCGACGATCGTCGGCGGCGCGCTCGACCTCGACGGCTTCCACAGCGCCGCCTGGGTCACGGCCGGACTCCTGGTGCTCGGCGGCGTGGTCTCGTGGATCGGCATCCGCCGCAATCCCGCCGAGGTCGAGGATGCCGTCGCCCCGGCATCCGTCGATCCCGCTCCCGACGTCGCCTGATCACCGCCGCGGTCACTCGGCCGCGTCGACGGTGCCCCTCCGGTACAGCGCCCGCAGTCCCGCGATGCCGTCCTGCTGGTACGCGCGCTCCTGCCGTTGCGCGCCCGTGCCGTCCGTGCGGAGGTAGCCCAGGCGGTCGGCGACGAACTCGGCGTCGCCGTGCTCCTGCAGCACCGGGTGCGCGACCTCGAGCAGCCGGGTCGCCACCGTCCACGCATTCGCCACCTCTCCGGTCGTGGGGTCGACCACGCGTGAATCCATGCCGTGCCGGGCGGCCATCCACAGCGACGCGTCGATACCGTCGATCTCGCCGGGCGCCACGCGCTCGTCGTCGCTCAGCACGATGGCCCGGGTGAGCGCAGCGGCGAACAGGGTGTCGTCGGTGTCGAGCTGGGCATCGCTCACCCGCACCTCGACCGTGGGATAGCGCTCCGAGATGCGCGCCGCCCAGCCGATGGACGTGGCCTCGGTGTAGGCGCCGAGGGCGAGCAGCTGATCGACGTGCCCGCGGTAGTCCTCGTAGTCGTGCATGCGCGGCGGGCACCACGAGGCGGGCAGGCGGCGGATGAGGATCGTGCGCCAGCTCGCGAACCGCGAGGAGAGCCCCTCGACGAAGGGGCTGTTGCCGGTCAGCGCGAGCAGCACGGGCAGCCAGCCGCGCACCCGGTTGAGCGCGCGCACCCGCTCCTCCAGGTCGGCGAGCTCGACGTGCACATGGAGTCCGTTGACCTCGTGCCCGCGCGTGATGTGGGCGAGCTGGCCCGCCACGACGTCGTAGTGCGGGGAGGACGAGACCGAGACCATGCGCGTCGTCGCGAACGGCGTGCCCGTGCCCGCGACGATGGCCCGCTCCGCACCGGCCTGGGCGCCGAGCCGACCCCGCAGGGCGCGCAGCTGGGCTCCGGCCTCCTCCGTGGTCGTGAGCGGATCCGTGACGGTCTCGAACTGCGAGGTGAGGAACTCCGCCATGATGCGACCGCCCGCCGGGCTCTGGCCGACCCGTTGGCGCATGCCCTCCACGATCGTCAGAGGGACGAGCGTCTCTTCGTCGAGGAGGACGAACTCCTCCTCGATGCCGAATCGTGCCACCGGCGGCCCTAGTGGTTCCGCAGCATGTCGATGAGCTCGGACTTGCGCTTGCCGCTGTACCCGGTGATGCCGAGCTCCTTGGCGCGCTTGCGCAGGTCGTCGACCGTCCAGTCGTCGTAGTCGCCGTGCTTCCCGCCGCGGCGTCCGACGGCGCTGCGGCCCTCGTTGGCGGCGGCGTTCGAGATGCGTGCGGCCTTCTCCTTGGAGTTGCCGTCCTTGCGCAGCTCCTCGTAGAGCTCCGGATCCTTCAGGGAGTTGTTGCGTCGTTCTGGCATGGTCTCTCTCCTCGCTCTGGCATTTCGGAGGTGTCCGCGTCAACCCCCTGCGAAGAGCGGGCACTCGTCGCTACGGTGGGGTGACCGACTGGGGCGCCCTGCCCCGAACAGAAGGGAAGACGGATGAACATCCTCCTCATCATCGTCATCGTCATCGCCGTGATCCTGGCCATCACCGGCGGCCTCGTGCAGTCGCTGCAGTTCCTGCTGTGGGTGGGGCTCGTTCTCCTCGCCATCGCGGTGATCGCGTGGCTCATCCGATCCATCACCGGCAGCCGCCGCAGCTGATCCGGTCAGAAGAGGCCCGCCCGAGTGGCGGGCCTCTTCTGCGTCCGGATCACTTGTCGAAGAGGTTCTTCGCGGCGTCCTTCACGTTCTCGCCGGCCTGCTTGACCGACGCCTTGGTCTGGTCGCCGCGGCCTTCGGCCTCGAGGCTCTCGTCGTCGGTGGCCTTGCCCACGCCCTCCTTGACCTTGCCCCCCAGCTTCTCGCCGGTGTTCTTGATGTCATCGGTGCCGCCCATGGCGTCTCCTCTCATCGCGGGTTGGTGCGATCACCCTCGCACCAGACGGTCCGGGACGCCACGGGATTGACAACCGCCGGATCACATGAGAACGCGGTGCGTCGCATCCTCCGCAGGGGCAGCGCTCACCGCGGATCGTGCGCGGACAGCGCATCGGCGAGCGCCTCGCGCACGGCCGTGACGGCGGCGTTGTCCTGAGACGACGATCGCGTGGCGGCGAAGATCTCGCGCACGGGCGATCCGGGCAGCTCCCGCAGGCGCACCGTGTCGCGGCCGCCGGTCCAGACGAGATCGGGCAGCATGGCCACGGCGTGGCCCGCCGCCACCAGTCGGGCGTGTGACACCAGATCCGTGGCCTCGAAGCGCACGTCCGGCTCGAAGCCGGCCGCCCGGCACTGCTGCACGGCCCATCGACGCACGGCGGCCCCCTGCGGTTCGAGCACCCAGGCGCGGTCGCGCAGCTCGGCGAGACCGGTCGCCGGGTCGCCCGGGGGGAGCGCCAGGCGGACGGGGTCGCGCCCGAGGAGGGTGCGGTCGATGCCGGGGCTCACCTCGCGGGTGTGCCCGGGGTACTGCTCGGCGACGACGAGGTCGAATCCGCGGGCCTGAAGCTCGAACAGCGCCGTCTCGGGGGCGAGCTCGACCATCTCCAGGCGCAGGCCGGGCATCCGCTCCTCCAGCAGGGAGAGCGCGGCGGGCACGAGGGCTTCGGCGGCCGTCGGCATGACGGCGATGCGCACGCGAGCGGGCGCGTGCCGGGAGCTGGACAGCTCGGCGCGCGCGGCCTCGTCGAGCTCCAGCGCGCGGGCGGCGTGCGCCGCGAGGAGGCGTCCCTGCGTGGTGAGGCGCACCCGGCGCCCGTCCGGTTCGAGCAGTGCGACCCCCGCCTCGCGCTCCAGCTGCGCGAGCTGCTGGGAGACGGTCGACGGGCTGAACGACAGCGCGGCCGCGACGTCTGCGATGGTGCCGCGCAGGCTGAGCTCGTGCAGAAGGCGCAGGCGGCGGAGCTCGAACATCGAGGGGCCTCCGATAGATAGGCAAGAACGAACGGTATCCATCGTAAACGTTCGCTTTTCACGACGGATGCCGAGGCGCACACTGAGAGCGCACGCACGCATGCACGCGCGCGCCCGCGTTCCGACGACAAGGACCCCCGATGACGCAGACCACCCCCGCCCCGACCGGCCACGCGGAGCTCGCCGAGCTCGCCGACGACGCCGTCGCCCTCGTGCAGCGCTGGCTCGTCGAGAGCCGCGACGTGCCCGCCGACACCGCCGCCAAGCGTCTGGCCGGTGTGCTGAGCGACCCCCACGGCCTCGACTTCACGGTCGGGTTCGTCGACGGCGTCGTGCGCCCGGAGGACCTGAAGGTCGCGGCCGCGAACCTGCGCGACCTCGTGCCGCTCACCCCGGGGTTCCTGCCCGCGCCGCTCCGCGCGCTCATCGCGCTCGGCGGCGCGCTGGCCCCGGCGTTCCCCGGCATCGTCGTGCCGATCAGCCGCCGCGTGCTGCGCGGCATGGTGCGCCACCTCATCGTCGACGCCACCGATGCGCGCCTGGGCAAGGCCATCTCGCGCATCAAGGCGACCGAGGGCGTGCACCTGAACGTCAACCTCCTCGGCGAGGCGATCCTGGGCGAGGAGGAGGCGGCACGACGCCTCGAGGGCACCCGTCGCCTGCTCGAGCGCAGCGACGTCGACTACGTCTCGGTCAAGGTCTCCTCGACCGTCGCGCCGCACAGCCCGTGGGCGTTCGACGAGGCGGTCGCGCATGCCGTCGACGCGCTCGCCCCGCTGTACTCCATCGCCGTGAAGCGCGGCAAGTTCATCAACCTCGACATGGAGGAGTACAAGGACCTCGACCTCACGATCGCGGTCTTCACGACGATCCTCGAGCGTCCCGAGTTCCGCGGCCTCGAGGCGGGCATCGTGCTGCAGGCCTACCTGCCCGACGCCCTGAGCGCCATGATCCGCTTGCAGGAATGGTCGGCCGCCCGCGTCGCCGACGGCGGTGCGCCGATCAAGGTGCGCGTCGTCAAGGGCGCGAACCTCCCCATGGAGCGCGTCGACGCCGAAACCCACGACTGGCCGCTCGCGACGTGGCACAGCAAGGAGGCCTCCGACGCCTCCTACAAGGCCGTGCTCGACTACGCCCTGCACCCCGAGCGCATCCGCAACGTGCGCATCGGCATCGCCGGTCACAACCTCTTCGACATCGCCCTCGCGTGGCTTCTCGCCAAGCGGCGCGGCGCCACCGACGGCATCGAGTTCGAGATGCTGCTCGGCATGGCGTCCGCCCAGGCGACCGTCGTCCGCCGCACCGTCGGCTCGCTGCTGCTCTACACGCCGGTCGTGCACCCGGCCGAGTTCGACGTCGCGATCGCCTACCTGATCCGGCGTCTCGAAGAGGGAGCGTCGACCGACAACTTCATGTCGGCCGTCTTCGACCTCGACTCCCGCCCCGAGCTGTTCGAGCGGGAGCGCGACCGCTTCCTCGCCTCGATCGCCTCGATGCCGACCGAGGTCCCCGGGCCGAACCGCACCCAGGACCGCACGCAGCCGCAGCCCGCTGCTCCCCGCGACGGCTTCGTCAACACCCCCGACACCGACCCGAGCCTCGCGGCGAACCGCGCCTGGGGCGACGGCATCCGCTCCCGCATGGAGGCGTCGACGCTCGGCGCCGAGACGGTCCGCACCCGCACGCTGTCGGATGCCGCGGCCCTCGACGCGGTGATCGCCGAGGCGGTCGCGGCGGGTGAGTCCTGGCGTGCGCTGGGTGCCGCCGGGCGCGCCGAGATCCTGCACCGGGCCGGCGACGTGCTCGAGGCGCGCCGCGCCGACCTGCTCGAGGTCATGGGCTCCGAGGCGGGCAAGGTGCTCGAGCAGGGCGACCCGGAGGTGTCCGAGGCGATCGACTTCGCGCACTACTACGCCGAGAGCGCCAAGCGCGCCGGGCGGATCGACGGTGCCGAGCACCGCCCCGTCGGCCTCACGGTCGTCACCCCGCCGTGGAACTTCCCGGTCGCGATCCCGGCCGGCTCTACGCTCGCGGCGCTCGCCGCCGGCTCTCCGGTCGTCATCAAGCCCGCCGCGCAGGCCGCGCGCTCCGGGGCGGTCATGATCGAGGCGCTATGGGAGGCGGGCGTGCCCCGCGACGTGCTGCAGTACGTCCAGCTCGAGGAGCGCGAGCTCGGCACGCAGCTCATCAGCCATCCCGCCGTCGAGCGCGTGATCCTCACGGGCGGCTACGAGACGGCCGAGCTGTTCCGCGGCTTCCGCAACGACCTGCCCCTGCTCGCCGAGACCAGCGGCAAGAACGCCATCATCGTCACGCCCAGCGCCGACCTCGACCTCGCCGCGAAGGACGTCGCGTACTCCGCGTTCGGCCACGCCGGGCAGAAGTGCTCGGCCGCCTCGCTCGTGATCCTCGTGGGCACGGTCGCCGAGAGCGAGCGGTTCCGCCGCCAGCTCGTCGACGCGGTCGGCTCGTACAAGGTCGGCGCGCCGTGGGACGGCTCCAGCCGCATCGGACCGCTCATCGCGCCGGCCGAGGGCAAGCTGCTGCACGCCCTCACCACGCTCGAGCCGGGCGAGAAGTGGGTGCTGAAGCCCCGCAAGCTCGACGACGAGGGGCAGTACTGGCGTCCCGGCATCCGCGACGGCGTCGCCGCCGGCAGCCCGTTCCACCTGACCGAGTACTTCGGCCCGGTGCTCGGCATCATGACCGCGAAGACGCTGGAGGAGGCCACGGCCCTCGTCAACGCGATCGACTACGGCCTCACCTCCGGCCTGCACTCGCTCGACGAGGACGAGGTCGCCCAGTGGCTCGCCACCGTCCAGGCCGGCAACCTCTACGTCAACCGCGGCACGACGGGCGCGATCGTGCAGCGCCAGCCGTTCGGCGGCTGGAAGAAGGCGGCCGTCGGCGCCGGAACCAAGGCGGGAGGCCCGAGCTACCTGATCGGCCTGTCCGACTGGGTCGACGCCCCGGTCTCTGCGGATGCTCCGGCCGACGCCCTGTCGAAGGCCGCGCTCGTCGCCGCCGGCGACCTGTCGGGTGACGAGACCGCCTGGCTCCAGGGCGCGCTCTCCACCGACGTGGCCGCGTGGTCGGGCGAGTTCGGCGCGGTCGTCGACGCGACGGGTCTCGAGACCGAGCAGAACGTGCTGCGCTACCAGGCCGTTCCCGTCACAGTGCGCCTGGAGGGCGCGACCACGGTGCAGGCGATCCGCGTGCTCGCCGCCGGTCTCCGCGCCCGTGCGAGCATCACCGTCAGCACGGCGCAGGAGCTTCCGGCATCCGTCACGTCCTGGCTGCGTGCCGCGGGCGTGAAGGTCGTCGTCGAGGGCGACACCGCCTGGGGCTCCCGCGCGGCGCGTCTGGCTCAGGACGGCGGCCGCCTCCGCCTCGTGGGCGGCGACCTCGCCGACACGGCCGCGCGCACGGGCGGCTCGCCCGCCGTCGCGATCTACGGCGGACCGGTGCTCAGCGCCGGGCGCATCGAGATGCTGACGTTCCTGCGCGAGCAGGCCGTGTCGGTCTCGGCGCACCGCTTCGGCACCCCGCGCCGCTACGACATCCCCCCGCTCACCGCCTGACGCCCCGCCCCCCCCAGGCCCCTCCCCCGTGCCGGGGAGGGGCCTTTCCCTTGTCCCCGCACCCCACCCGCGAGGGACAAGGGGTAGGCTCTCGGGGTGATGTTCTCGAGGAGCGCCGGCTCGGCGCAGAGGGGAGCCGCAGGCGCGACCAGCGCCGGTGGCAGAGGCTGACGACCGGCCGGAGGCGGATGCCGTCTCCGGTGCTCCGTCGTTCCCGGAGTCCGTCCCGGACCCGCCTCACCCCTTCTCCTCGACTCGCCCTCCGCGGCGAGCATCAGCCGAAAGCATCCCTCTGCCATGCGTCCCCTCGACGAGCGCGCGATCCGCGCCTCCTTCCGCAACGCCTCCCGCAAGGAGGTCTCCGACCTGCACCTCCCCGCCGGCTTCGCCGACATCGACTTCGACCGTCTCGACTACCTCGGCTGGAGCGACCCCAAGTCGCCGCGCCGCGCCTACCTCGTGGCGGAGGTCGACGACGCCCCGGTGGGCGTGCTGCTGCAGCAGGCCGAGCAGCGCGTCCTCGCGCGAGCCCAGTGCTCGTGGTGCGACGACGTGACACTGCGCCACGACGTGCAGCTGTTCACGGCCCGCAAGATCGGCCCCGCCGGTCGCAGGGGCGACACCGTGGGCACGCTCGTCTGCGCGAACTTCGGATGCTCCGACACGGTGCGCCGGCTGCCGCCGCTCGCCTACGAGGGCTTCGACCGCGAGGCCGCCCGCGAGCAGCGCATCCTGCGTCTGCGCGAGCACGTGCGCGCGTTCGTGGCCGCCCTCGCGTCCTGATAACGCCCTGAGGGGTCAGGACACGCCGTGCCCGGATGCGGGCCGACGGCGTGTCCTGACCTCTCGCGGCGCGGCGGCTCAGGAGTCGGTGACGCTCCGCACGTGCGCCATCGCCGGCCCCTCGAGCGTCTGCGACAGCCACGCGAACTCGGCGAAGCTGCGTGCGCCCGGCCAGTCGGCGGGGAGCATCGACGGCGGAAGGCCGGGATCGAGGTACGGGAGCATGCGCCAGCGGTCGATCAGCTGTACGTACGCGGGGAACGGCTCGGCCGGCAGCGCCGTGAGCGACTCCTGGAACCGCCGGTGCTCCTCGGCGAGGGCGTCGAGGTCCCACCACGCGGCGGCTGCCGCCTCCGGGGTGCCCGCGGTGACCGGCATGCCCGCGGGGAACACGATCACCCACTGCCGCGCCCCCACCTCGTCGACGATCTGGAGCACCTCGTCCTGCAGGTGCCCGGGGCAGATCCAGAGCGCCGACGACACGACACCCGCACCGATCCAGTGCAGCCGCCGCCGGAGCTGGTGCCGCACCGCCCGTTCCGTCTCGGGGATCGAGAACGACACGAGGCACCAGCGGTCGGCATCGGTCATCTGCCGCATCCGGAAGATGCGGCGATCGCCCCGCTGCAGCATCGCGAGAGCCGCGGGATTCAGGCGGTACCCGATCGCTCCGTCGCGCTCGGCGAGCAGCAGCCCCTTCTGCTTGAGACGGGCGATCGCGGTGCGGGCCTGCGCAGGCGGGATGCCGAGGTCCGCGGCGAGCGTGACGAGATGCGCCGCCGAGATCCAGCCGCCGAGCGGGCGCAGGAACAGCCCGACCACGGTGCGCAGCAGCGAGGCCGTGCTGCCGGGACGCGCGTCGATGTCGTCGACGACGGCGTCGGATGCCGCGGCCCCGACGACCGTCCTCGGCGGTGCGGCCACGACGCTCCCGGATCCGGTGGTCATGCGCGAAGCGCGTCGCGCACGGCGAGGACGCCGGTGATGGTCTCGACGTGCGACGTGCTCAGCGGCGAGAGACCGAGGCGGATGCCGTCGGGGAAGCGGAAGTCGGGGATCACGCCGTCCGCCCACAACCGCTGCGTGACCTCGCGGAAGTCGGGGTGCCCGATCGTCACATGGCCGCCGCGGAGCTCCGCGTCGCGAGGGCTCAGCAGCCGCACGCCCAACGGCGCCAGCTCCGCGTCGACGGCGCGCACCGCGAGATCCGTGAGCGAGCGCGACTTCTGCCGCACGGCCGTGATCGACGCCTCCTCGATCAGGTCGAGCATCCCCTGCATCGCCAGCATCGACATCACCGGAGGCGTGCCGCTGAGCAGCTGGCGGATGTCTGCCGCCGGGGCGTACGCCGGCCCCATCGCGAAGACGTCGGCGGCACTCCACCAGCCCTGGATGGGCTGGTTCAGGGTGCCCTGGTGCGCCCGGTTGAGGTACGCGAACGCCGGCGACCCGGGGCCGCCGTTCAGGTACTTGTAGGTGCAGCCCACCGCCATGTCGACGCCCCACGCATCGAGTTCCAGGGGGATGACGCCCGCGGAGTGGCACAGGTCCCACATCATCAGCGCGCCCGCGGAGTGCACGGCATCCGTGATCCCCGGCATGTCGGCCAGCGCGCCGGACCGGTAGTCGACGTGGCTCAGAGACACCAGCGCCGTCCGGTCCGACAGCTGAGCGGCGACGTCGGCGACGCTCACACCGAGGATCGGGTCGGGCTCCAGCCACCGCACCGTCATGCCGGTCTCGGCGGCGACGCCCTCGGCGAGGAACCGATCGGTGGGGAAGTTGCCGATCTCCATCACGAGTTCCGTGCGGCGCGGGTCGGCGGCCGCCGCCGCGCGCAGGAGCTTGTAGATCAGCACGCTCGTGGAATCGGCGACGACGGTCTGACCTGCGGCGGCGCCGAGCGCGACGCGGCCGATGCGGTCCCCGAGCTCCATCGGCAGCGCCATCCACTGCTCGTCCCAGGAGCGGATGAGCCGCGTGCCCCAGTCCTCGCGCACGAACTTCGCCACCTTCTCGGGGAAGTCCCGCAGCGGGCGGCCGAGAGAGTTGCCGTCGAGATAGGCCTGCACGCCCGGGGCGTCGGCGAACGCGGCGAGGTGGTGACGCAGCGGATCGGCGGCGTCGAGGGCACGGGCGGTGTCGAGCAGAGCGGTCATGTCACACCTTCAGGTCAGCCGCCGTGAGGCGGCGGGCGCGGAGCGGATCGGCGGTCGCGGGCGACGCGCCGGGGAAGAGCAGCAGCGGGGCATCGGGCTCCCGCGGGTCGAGCGGGTCGAGGGCCCGCAGCAGGGCGTCGCCGACGACCCCCGCCTCACGCAGCGCCGCGATCTCGGCGGGGCTCACGTCGACCGGGGTCGGGCCGTTGCCCATGTCGGTGCCGTACAGCACCGAGCCGCCCGCGGCGTGGAAGCGGCGGACGTTGTCGATCGCGATCGCCCGGGCGTCGGGGTCGTGGACGGCCAGTGTCGAGATCCAGGAGGCGGATGCCGCCTGCTCCGCGATGTCGTCGTCGTCGAGCCGCTCGGTGAACGGTGCGTGCGCGAGGCGTGGGGCGCCGAGACGCACGACGCGCTGCGCCTCGCCCGGCCCCTCGGCGTGCACGATCACGGCGAGGCCGTGCGCCGCGGCGAGGTCGACCACGGCGGCGAAGAGCTCGGTGCCGAAGACCGGTCCGGCCACCGTGTTGCTGGTGATCTTCACGGCGGACGCGCCGGCATCCGCCATCTCCGCCACCGCCGCGGAGGCCTCGTCCGGGTCGGCGATCTCGCGGAACGAGCCCTCGGGCGCCCAGACCCGGTCGGTCGGATAGCCGCCCGGCGCGGTCAGGAAGGCGCCGGCGAACTCGATGCGCACGCCGTCGCGACCGGCGGAGGCTCGCTCCTCCTCGGATGCGGCGGGGGAGTCGGAGGGAGCGCTCGCGGCCGGAGTCCCCGAGGAGCGGTGGGCCGCCGCGATCCGGACGATCTCGGCGAGGTTCGCGCCAAGGTCGACCACGCGACCCAGCGCCGAGCCGGCGAGACCCGACGTGTCGACGAGCTGCAGGTGCACGTGGTGATCCGTGAAGCCGCCGCTCACGACGCCGTCCAGCCGCGCGAGACCGTCGGTCGCGACGTCGGTGCGCAGCAGCATCCGTCCCTCGACGACCTCGAGCGCGCCCTCGCGCCACTTCCCGCCGTCGAAGAACGTCGCCGCGCGCATCAGGCGCCGATCTCCGTGCGCACCGTGTACAGCTCGGGGAAGAACGTCAGATCGAGCGCGCGCTGCAGGAAGCCGACGCCGCTCGATCCGCCGGTTCCCACCTTCATGCCGATCGTGCGGGCGACGGTCTTGAGGTGACGGAAGCGCCAGAACTGGAAGTTGTCCTCGAGGTCGACGAGGTCCTCGCAGGCCTCGTAGAGGTCCCAGTACCGGCCCGGGTCCTGGTAGATCTCGCGGATCGCGGGCACTAGCGCGGGGTTCTCGCGGTATGGCTCGCGCACGTCGCGGTCGAGGATCTCGGCCGGCACGGGGAGCCCGCGACGGGCCGCGAAGCGCAGGAACTCGTCGTACAGCGTGGGCTTCATCCATTCGGCGGTGAGCAGCGCCAGGTGCGCGGGGTGGTCGCGGAACACGCTGAGCATCTTCTCGTTCTTGTTGCCCAGGGCGAACTCGACCGCCCGGTACTGCACCGACTGGAAGCCGGAGGAGTTCCCCAGCGCGCCGCGGAACTGCGCGTACTCGGTGGGGGTGAGGGTCGCGAGCACCGACCACTGCTGCGTCATCACGTCCTGGATCCGCTTGACCCGCGCGATGCGCTTGAGCGCCTCGCGCAGGTCGTCCTGTGCCAGCAGCTGACGGGCCGACGACAGCTCGTGCAGCAGCTGCTTGAGCCACAGCTCGGTGGTCTGGTGCTGGATGATGAACAGCATCTCGTCGTGGTGCTCGGGATCGCTGACCGGATGCTGCGCCGTGAGCAGCTGGTCGAGCGCGAGGTACGACCCGTAGGTCATCCGTCCGGAGAGGTCGGTGACGATGCCCGCTTCGAGCGCGCGCTCGTTCTCGTCGGTGGTCATGAGTGCCTTCCGTCGGAGGATGGGAACAACATATAACGAACGTGCCGGTCGTCACAATCCTGAAATGTCCGTGCGTCTCCCGGTTCCCGTCCGGCTCCGCCCACTACCGTCGAGGGATGGGAGACAGCATCGACGCGCGCACCTTCACGCGCCAGGACCGCACGAGATTCCGAGCGAAGACCGAACGCTGCCTCGACGCCCTCGGCACGATGCTGGCCGACGGACGCTTCGAGGCCACCGAGCCCCAGCTGGGGCTGGAGATCGAGCTCAACCTCGTCGATGAGCACGGCGACCCCGCCATGGCCAACGATGCGGCCCTCGAGGCCATCGCCTCGCCCGCGTTCCAGACCGAGCTCGGACGCTTCAACATCGAGGTCAACGTCGCCCCGCGTCCGATCGACGGGTCGCACCTGCGCGACCTCGAGGCCTCGCTCCGCGCCGCCATGACCGCGGCCGACGACCGGGTGCGCGCCGCGACCGGCGACTCGATCGCCATGATCGGGATGCTGCCGACGCTCGACGAGCACCACTTCACGGAGCGGTGGATCTCGGCCGACCCGCGCTACGACCTGCTCGGGCAGCAGGTGCTCGCGGCGCGCGGGGAGGACATCGAGCTCCAGCTCGACGGAGCGCCGCTCGGCGACGGCCGTCGGGAGAGCCTCGACATCGTCACCGACACGATCCTCCCCGAGGCCGCCTGCACCTCGGTGCAGCTGCACCTGCAGGTCGCCCCCGACGACTTCGCCGCGTACTGGAACGCGGCCCAGTCCATCGCCGGGGTCCAGGTCGCGCTCGCCGCCAACTCGCCGTTCTTCGCCGGCCGCGCCCTGTGGCACGAGACCCGCATCCCGATGTTCGAACAGGCCACCGACACCCGCTCGCAGGAGCTGAAGAACCAGGGCGTGCGCCCGCGCGTGTGGTTCGGCGAGCGCTGGGTCACGTCGATCTTCGACCTGTTCGAGGAGAACTCGCGCTACTTCCCGTCGCTGCTGCCCGCGCTGAGCGACGAGGACCCCTTCGCGGAGATCGAGGCGGGGCGCGCTCCCTCGCTCGCCGAGCTGCGCATGCACAACGGCACCGTCTACCGCTGGAACCGTCCGATCTACGACGTCGCCGACGGCCGCGCGCATCTGCGCGTCGAGAACCGCGTGCTCCCCGCGGGCCCGAGCGTCGTCGACGTGCTCGCCGACACCGCCTTCTACTACGGCCTCGTGCACACCCTCGCCGAGGCCGAGCGGCCGCTGTGGACGCAGATGAGCTTCGATGCCGCGGCCGAGAACCTGCACGCGGGCGCCCGCGACGGCATCGATGCCCGCCTGTACTGGCCCGAGGTCGGCTGGGTGAGCCCGCGCGAGCTCGTGCTGCGGCGGCTGCTGCCGATGGCCGCCGAGGGGCTCGACGCGTACGGCGTGGCGCCGGAGGTGCGGGACCGGTACCTCGGCGTCATCGAGCAGCGGTGCGTCACCGGACGCAACGGCGCCGTGTGGCAGCGCGATGACGTCGTGGCCCGCGAACAGGCCGGCGCCGGCCGGTCCGACGCGCTGCACGGCATGCTGGGCGCATACCTCGAGCGCGCCCAGTCCGGCGAGCCCGTGCACACCTGGGACCACTGAGCCCCGGGTGCTCCCCTCAGCGCGTGGTGTGCGCGTCGAGGAAGTCGAGGGTCTTCTGCAGAGCGGTCCGGGCCTCGGGCAGGTCGAGATGGAACTGGTACTCGTGGGGGAGCGCGGGCTCGTGCGGCGCGGGCCAGAACTGGGTCGTCACGTCGACCCCCAGTTCTTCGAGCCGCTGCGCCAGCGGGACCGACTGCAACCAGGTGAGGCCGTCGCCGTTGCCGCCCGAGATGTAGGTCGTCGGAAAGTCCTTCGTGACCCAGTCGACCGTCGACATGGTGGCGCCGGTCGCGTCCTCCGCCCAGGTCTTCGTGCCCGAGTACGCCCACATCGCCGACTTGAAGCCCCACCCTGCGATGCCGTCGAGCTCGGCGAGGGCGGCGAGGTCGTAGACGCCGCAGTTGAGCACCGTCGCGACGAGCTGGTCCGCGCCGATCGCCGGCGTGATGTCCATGAGGTCCGCGTAGTCCGGGCTCGTCACGAGCGTCGCCATCTGGCTGGCCAGCTGCGCGCCGGCGGAATCGCCCGCCAGCACGATCTGCGAGGCGTCCACTCCGAGCTCCGCGGCGTGCGCGTCGATGTAGGCGAGGGCGTCGTTCAGTTGATGCACCGCGAGCGGGTACACGCCTTCGGGGCCGATCGTGTAGTTCAGGGCGATCGTGGTGTAGCCCTCGCCGGCGAGGATGCGCAGGTAGGGGTCGACGTTCTCCTTCGACCCCGAGATCCAGGCGCCGCCGTGGATCCACACGATCGTCGGCAGGGGACCGGCGGCGGATGCCGGGGCGAAGACGTCCATGGTGGTGTCGGCGCCCTTGTCGCCGTACGCCACGTCGAGCGTCTCGGTGAGCTTCGTGTCGGGAACGTGCTTGTCCATCTCCGCGGCCGTCTCGTCGCCGCCCTTGGTGAACACCGCGCGGATGATCATCGCCGAAGGCCAGGGTGAGAGCGCGCCGACGACGGCGACGACCGCCGCGACCGCCGCGATGCATCCGACGGCGATCCTCGTGCGGCGCCACGGGCGACGGACGTTCTTCGTGCGGGTGGACTCGTTCTCGGGCGCGCTCGCGGTCATACGGAAACCCCTCTCCGCGCACCAGTGTGGCAGTATTCCTCACCGCGGCGCGCGCTGGGGCGTCGGCCTCACCCGAGTCTCATCCCCCGTCGGCCGCCCGCGTTCCCGCCCGCGCCCGCCAGCCCGTTCCTGTGCTGCGTCAGCGTGACGCCAGCACGGTCGCGGTGTCGCTGATCGCGATCTGCGGCGGATACAGCTCCATGACCCGGATCGCCGCCGCGTGGTTCTCGGCCGTCGACCCGGCGCAGGCGTCGGCGGCGACGGTGACGTGCGCTCCGGCATCCGCGGCGGCCAGGGCTGTCGAGAGGACGCAGCAGTCCGTCGCGACCCCCGCGAGCACGACGCGGGCGCCGCGGCCGACGATCCGCTCGATGTCGTCGCCCCACTTGCCGAACGTCGGACGGTCGAGCGTGGCCAGCGGCGACAACCCCTCGGCCCCGGGGACGAGGGAGTACAGCGGGTCGCTCGCGGGTCGATCGGCGAAGGGCCAGGCCGCGAAGTAGTCGCCCCACGAGGTGGCACGGTCGGCCGTCGGCATCCACCGGGTGACGAGCACGCGCTCGCCGAACGCCGTTGCCAGTGCGCGGATGCGCGGCAGCGCGTCGGCGAAGAACGGCGAGCCCCACGGGGAGTCCGGTGCCGCGAAGATTGCCTGCGGGTCGATCACGACCAGCCAGGGTGCTGCGTCCCCCGCGTTCGCCGCGCGGATCACACCGCCTCCTGCCGCCGGATCCTGCCCGCTCGCGCGACGTACGTGACGAGGAACGACAGCACCAGCGCGAAGAACACGCCGAGGTTCGCGTAAGCCCACTCGCCGTCCTTGCCGCCGATGAGGAACAGCAGGTAACCCTGCCAGTTGTTCCACGGCGCGTCCTCGGCGAAGTTGTTCACGACCAGGCCCCAACCGACGATGCTCGTCACGACCATGGTGCCGATCGAGATGCCGTCCCAGGCCCCGTAGCGCCCGTTCGCGTCGAAGAGCGCGAGCTCGTCGTAGTTCTTGCGGCGGCGCAGGATGTCGGCGATCAGGATGCCGGCCCACGCGGCCAGCGGCACCCCGAGGGTGATCAGGAAGCTCTGGAACGGACCGAGGAAGTCCGTCGCGAAGAACACCACGAAGATCGTGCCGATCGTGAGGATCACACCGTCGATGGCCGCCGCCGACGGCCGGGGGATGCGGATGCCGAGGCTGAGCAGCGTCAGACCCGAGGAGTAGATGCCGAGCACCGCTCCCGAGACGAGCGCCAGGACGGCGGTGAGCAGGAACGGGACGAGCACCCAGCCCGGCAGGATCGTCGCGAGCGCCCCGATCGGGTCGGCCTGCACGGCCAGGAAGAGGTCGTCGTTCGACCCCGCGAGCAGCAGGCCGAAGATCACGAGCAGCACGGGGGCGACGGAGCCGCCGATGGTGTTCCACGCGACGATCGAGGCATCCGAGGCCGTGCGCTTCTGATAGCGCGACCAGTCGGCGGCGATGTTGATCCAGCCCAGGCCGAAGCCGGTCATGACCATCACCAGGGCGCCGATGACCGGACCGATGCCCCCGTCGGGGCGCGCCATCACGGCCTCGAGGTCGATGCTCGGCGCGGCGAGGACGACGTAGACGACCGTGACGGCGCCGGTGATCCAGGTGAGCACCGACTGCAGGCGCATGATCGTGTGGTAGCCGAGCACGGAGGCCGCGACGATCAGCGCCGCGACGATGACCGTCGCCGTGATCTTCAGCGCGATGCTGTCGCCGTCGCCGCCGAGCTGCGTGATGACGGTCGCCGTGGCGAGCACGGCCATGATGGCCAGGAACGTCTCCCAGCCGATCGACGTCAGCCACGACACGATGCCCGGCACCTTCTGCCCGTGCACCCCGAACGCCGCGCGCGAGAGCACCATCGTCGGTGCCGAGCCGCGCTTGCCGGCGATCGCGATGAGCCCGCACAGCAGGAACGACACGACAATGCCGATCACCGAGACGAGGGTCGCCTGCCAGAAGGAGATGCCGAAGCCGAGGACGAACGATCCGTACGACATGCCGAACACCGACACGTTCGCCGCGAACCACGGCCAGAACAAGTCGCGGGGCTTCGCGGTGCGCTCGGATTCGGGGATGATCTCGATGCCGGCGCGTTCGATCAGCCCGGCCGTGGTCTGCGTCATCCTCTCATCCTGGCACCGACGGCCGACATCCGCGTCAGGAGCGGATCACCCGCGGAAGAACGCTCCGGCGACGCCCGTGAGGTCGTGCAGGTCCGAGACGCCGGCGAGCTCGCGCGCGGAGTGCATCGACAGGATCGGAATGCCGACGTCCACGGTGCGGATGCCGAGGCGGGTCGCGGTGAGGGGGCCGATCGTGGAGCCGCACGGCACGGCGTTGTTCGAGACGAACTCCTGCGTCACGACACCGGCGCGCTCGCACCAGGCGTGCCAGGCGGCCGCGCCGACGGCATCCGTCGCGTACCGCTGGTTGGCGTTGATCTTGAGGATCGGTCCCGAGCCGAGCACGGGCTGCACGACTGGGTCGTGCTTGGCGACATAGTTGGGGTGGACGGAGTGGCCGACGTCGCTCGACAGGCACCACGACGCGGCGAACGACCGACGCCGCTCGGAGGCGTCGGCGCCCAGGCCGTCGGAGATGCGCCCGAGCACGTCCTCGAGGAACGGGCCCGCCGCTCCCGACCGCGAGGAGGAGCCGAGCTCCTCGTGATCGAACGCCGCGAGCACGGCGATCGGTCCGCCGTCCTGCGTGTCGAGT
The DNA here is from genome assembly GCF_047246625.1 of Microbacterium californiense. Taxonomy (NCBI): domain Bacteria; kingdom Bacillati; phylum Actinomycetota; class Actinomycetes; order Micrococcales; family Microbacteriaceae; genus Microbacterium; species Microbacterium californiense. The sequence goes on from NZ_JBFOKQ010000001.1 coordinate 2,181,599, forward strand.
GCGGCGATGGCGACGGCTCCGGCATGCACCGACGCGAGGTCGTCGAGCCGGCCGGAGGCGAAGAACGCGTCGTCCTTGCCGAACACCGCCCCGCGCGCGGTGTCGGCGATCACGACGTCGTACCCGCGGATCGCGGCGGCGTCGACGCCGGCCGACGCCGCGAGCTCGCCGAGCAGGTCCGCCTCGGACGGATCGCCCAGACCCCAGACGGGCTGCGTCTGGTACTGCTTGTCGAGCGTGAGCGCCTTGTTCGCCTCGCGGTCCAGGTGGATCGCGAGCTGCGGCAGACGCAGCAGGGCGCCCGTGTCGGCGAGCACCACGCGGCCGTCGGCGAGCGCGAGCCGGCCGGCGAGACGCAACTCGCGGTCGAGCCAGGAGTTCAGGAGCGGGCCGCCGTAGACCTCCACGCCGGCCTGGAGCCAGCCGCGGACGCCCGTGGTCGGCTGCGGCTTGAGCTTGAAGCCGGGGGAGTCGGTGTGCGCCCCGAACACGTGCACGGGCGTGGTGGGGGTGGCATCCGCGGGCACCACCCAGGCGATCATGGCGCCGTCGCGCACGACGAGGAACCGCCCGCCCGGCTGCGAGGGCCACGCGTCCTCCTCGTTCAGCCGTGTGAACCCGGCCTCCTCCAAGCGGCGCGCCGTCTCGGCAGCGGCGTGGTAGCTCGAGGGGGAGGCGGCGACGAAGTCGGCGAGGTCCTCGGCATGGGCGAGGGCGACCGGGGTGACGGGCATGGAGAAGCCTTCCTGCAGACGGACGTCTTCGAGCGTACCCGTGCGGGTCAGCTCTGCCGGAGCGGGCCCACCGGTCGCAGGCTCTCGGCGTGGAAGGCGAGGAGCTTCACGGCTGCGGCGACGGCCGCGTCCATGATCTCCTCTGGCTCCCCGGAGAGCGCCAGCATCCGGTTGCCGGTGCCGTCGCTGCTCGACCAGCCGAGGTACACGGTTCCCGCCGGGTGCCCGTTCTCCGGTCCCGGGCCGCCCACCCCCGTGGTCGCGACGCAGAGGTCGGCGTCGAACAGCCGGCGGCCGCCCTCCGCCAGCTGCTCGGCGCACTCCGCCGACGTCGGGTCGAGGCCGGGGGTGACCCCGAGGATGCGCTCCTTCTCCTCCGTCTGGTACGCGACGATGCCGCCGCCGAACCACTCCGAGGCGCCCTCGCCCGCGCCGATCGTGCTCGCGAGGCGTCCCGACGTCAGGGATTCGACCACGCACAGGCGGACTCCCCGCTCCTGCGCGAGCTCGCTGAGACGCGTCAGGACCTCCTCCGGGACCTCGGTCTCGGCCACCGCCTGCTCGGCGTCGCCCGTCTGCTCCGTCTCCTCGGTCGCGTCGGCCGCGTCGGCCACGTTCGTCTCCTCCACCGGAACTCCCTGCTGTGTCTGTCGTGTGCTGTTCCGCCTCGGCGCCGTCACCGGCGGGGCGTCCACCGCCACGGTCCGCGGATGCGCCGGGGATCCCGATGGCGTACCGCCACGATAGACAGGCCCTCGATCCGCCGATGGGGGATTGACAACGAGCCGTGCCGACGTCAAGCCCCTGCGCCGCGGGGCCCCGCCGTCGCATGCTCCTGGCGAGGGAACGGAGGACACCCATGACGGAGACCGACGGCGGAACGGCCGGGATGCGCGCCGTGTTCTGGACGTGGATGACGATCATCGGCGGCGGGCTCGCCGTCATGATCGCGATCGCGGCCGGAGGGCGCTGATGCGCCGGGCACTGCGCGACAACGGGCTCAGCCTCTTCTTCCTCGCGCTGTTCGTGCTCGCGCTGTGCGGGCAGGCCGTCGCGGGGTTCGCGCGGGAGAACGCCGAGCTCGCCGACCACGGGCGACCGCCGCTGGGGTTCGGCGAGTTCGTGTCGTCGTCGTCGTTCCTCGTCGACGTCGCCGAGAACTGGCAGTCCGAGTTCCTGCAGTTCTTCCTGTTCATCGCCGCGACGATCTGGTTCGTCCAGCGCGGCTCGCCCGAGTCGAAGAAGCCCGGCGACGAGGGCGTGGGGACGGATGCCGAGCAGCTCATCGGCCGTCATGCGCGGACCGGATCACCGCGCTGGGCGACCGCGGGGGGATGGCGCACGACCCTCTACAGCAACTCGCTGCTGCTCGTGATGGGGGCGATCTTCGCACTGTCGTGGTTCGCGCAGTCGCTGGCGGGTCTCGTGGTGATGAACGAGGAGAACACCCTGCACGGCGCCCCGTCCGTGACCTGGCTCGACTACGTCGCCTCGCCGGACTTCTGGGACCGCACGCTGCAGAACTGGCAATCGGAGTTCCTGGCCGTCGGAGCCATGGTCGCCTTCTCGATCTATCTGCGTCAGCGCGGGTCGGCCGAGTCCAAGCCGGTCGGCACGCCGCATCGGGTGGCCGCCGTCGAATCGGAGTGACGCCGAGGTCGGCCCGGGACGGAACGAAGCGGGGGTCGCGACGCGTGACGTCGCGACCCCCGCTTCGTGATCCGCGTCAGCGGTCGGCGTCGGGCTTCTCGGCCGAGTCCGAGTCGGCGGGCTCCGGCGTGCGGGGTGCGGGGCCGTCGGGGGCGGGCTCGATATCCGGCGCCGGGGCCGCATCCGTGCCCGCCGCGTCGTCGCTGTAGTCGGGGCGCGCCGGCTGCAGCGGCTGGTCGTCGTACTCGCCGCCCTTGCGTCCGCCGTACGGGCGGCCGTGGTCGGCGAACTCCTCGCGGTGGAACACCAGGGTCCAGGGGCCGGCCGTGAAGTGCGCCCCCGTGCGGAGGGTCTGCGTCGAGTCACCCGGGTGCGTGGCATCCGCGTCGGTGTTGGCGTTGGTCTCGCCGTGCCCGTGCAGGCTCAGCACGTACTCGTCGCGCTCGTCGTGCGTGATCGTCGCGTGGACCGGGTCGGTGTCCGCGAGCCGCAGCTCGTTCCCGGCGGCCGACCCGACGCGGACGACGTCGGCCTCGAGCAGGAACTCGCTGCGCTCTCCGTCGCGCGTGATCCGGAGCTTCGGCTCCCCGGCGCCCCATTCGGCATGGGTGGTGGTGGGGGTGTAGCCCTCGGAGTTCGATCCGGAGCTCGATCCGGTGTCCGATCCGGTGGTCGATTCTTCCATCTGTCGTCGCCTCCTCGGCAGTAGGGATGACCACTCTAGAGCGTCGCGCCGAATCGTCCCAAGGGCTTGACTTGGCCCCTCCGACATGCGTGATTCCGCGGAAGTCGCCGTGTCACACCACGTGTCGGCGGGAACCGCCAAGAGGCAATACGCTACCGGAGGGAGGGTCGTCCGAGGGGCCGGGTCGGACGATGTCGACAGCCGAGCAAGGAGCAGTGCGAATGGGCAAGTTCATCTACGAGGGCAGCGTCAAGACCGAGATCGAGGACCGGGCGCTGACGCACCTGCAGCTCGTCATCACGGCCAAGCTGCGTCGCGGCGAGCCCTTCCCGTTCAGCTGGCGCGAGGACGCCAGCGTCGGCGGCGGCCGCACGACGGTGTGGATCCAGCCCGGCAGCTCCCTCGTCTACAAGTACTTCGGCTCGCGTCAGCCGTCGGTCAACCGGGCGTGGGTCGAGGCCCTCGCGTTCACGGCGAACGCTCCGAGCGGGCTGTACCTGGTGCCCGAGCCGAGCGAGACCGGCGAGCCCGCGGGCGGCGACGCCGCGGCACCGGCCTGAGGCTCGCGCCCGCGGCACGAGCCTGTCAACCCCCTTGGTGCGCCGGGTCACTCCCGGCATCGTCGTCAGCCCCGACACGAAACTGAGGTGAACCGATGACCGAGAACACCAACGACCCCCGCGACGCGCACCGCGAGGAGGGCTTCCCGGCCCAGGAGCAGGACCAGCCGGGTCACACGGCGGAGACCCACCCCGACCCGGATCACGGCGAGTCGTCCTACGTCGGCCACGGCCGTCTCGAGGGGCGTCGCGCGCTCATCACCGGCGGGGACTCGGGCATCGGCCGCGCCGCCGCCATCGCGTTCGCCCGAGAGGGCGCGGACGTCGCGATCGTGCACATGCCGGAGGAGCAGGCGGATGCCGACGACACGGTCCGCCTTATCCGGGAGGCGGGGCGTCAGGGCGTCAGCCTGGCCGGTGACGTCCGCGACGAGGGGTTCGCCACGTCGATCGTCTCGGAGACCCGGCGCCAGCTCGGAGGACTCGACGTCCTGGTGCTGAACGCCGGGTACCAGCACGACATCGAGGGCTTCGATGCGCTGGAGACCGACAAGATGCGGCGGGTGTTCGCCACCAACCTCGAGGGCATGGTCTACACGGCCCGCGCCGCGTACCCGGAGCTGCCCGAGGGGGCGAGCATCATCGTCACGGCGTCGGTGCAGGCGTACAACCCGTCGCCGGGTCTCGTCGACTACGCGATGACCAAGGCCGCGCAGGTCGCCTTCGTGAAGGCGCTCGCGCAGGAGGCCGGCTCCCGCGGCATCCGCGTCAACGCCGTCGCCCCGGGTCCGATCTGGACGCCGCTGATCCCCGCCACCGGGTGGGACGAGGAGCGCCTCGCGAGCTTCGGGCAGGACACCCCGCTCGGTCGCGCCGGGCAGCCGGCGGAGCTCGCCGGGGCCTACGTGTACCTCGCCTCGGAGGAGTCGTCCTACACCTCGGGCACGGTGCTGGCGGTGACGGGCGGCAAGCCGCTCTGATCCGCGGAGCTACGCTGGAGACGTGCAGTCTCCCGCGTCGCCCCGCCCGCTCACGGGCGTCGCCCTCGTCATCGGCTCGTGCCTGTCGCTGCCGTTCGGCGCGGCCGTGGCGGCGCAGCTCTTCCCGGTCCTCGGCCCATGGGGCGTGACGTCGCTGCGGGTGGCGATCGCCGCGCTCCTGCTGCTCGTGATCGTGCGGCCGCGTCCCCTCCGGTGGACGCGGCCGCAGTGGATCGCGGTGCTGCTCTTCGGCCTCTCGCTCGCCGCGATGAACGGCTTCTTCTACGCCGCGATCGACCGCATCCCGCTGGGTCCTGCGGTGGCCATCGAGTTCCTCGGGCCACTGGTGCTGGCCGCGGTGCTGACGCGGCGCGTGTCGGACGCGGTCTGGGTCGGCGTCGCCGTGCTGGGCATGAGCCTCCTGTTCGTCGACGGCGTGGTGGGGGCGGATCCGCTGGATCCTCTCGGCGTCGTGTTCATCCTCATCGCGGCGGCGTTCTGGGCGATGTACATCCGCACCAGCGCCCGCGTCGGGGCGTCGATCCCGGGCAGCGGCGGCCTCGCGATGGGGCTCGCGGTCGCCGCTGTGCTGCTGATCCCCGTCGGCGTGCCCACGGTCGGCACGGTCGTCGCCGCGCCCCACCTGCTGCTCCTCGCCGCCGTGACGGCCCTGCTGTCCTCCGTGATCCCGTACAGCTTCGAGCTCGCGGCGCTGCGCCGCCTTCCGCAGCGCGTGTTCGGCGTGCTGCTGAGCCTCGAGCCGGCGTTCGCGACGCTCGCGGGCTGGCTCGTGCTCGGCCAGAGCGCCACGCCGCTGCGGATGCTGGCGATCGCCCTGGTCGTGGCGGCGAGCGCAGGGACGACCCTCGGCATCCGCCGCCGCCGCGAACCGGACGTCTTCACCGCGCCGATACCGCTCCCCGACTGACGGATCCTCCCGATCGCGCGGATGCCGAGCCGGGCAGCGGGTAGCGGCGGCGCAGCAGCACGCGCTGGACCAGCGTCCAGGCGACCGTGACGGTCAGGTAGAGCGCCGCGGCGAGGGGCACGAACACGGCGAACACGGCGGTCAGGTGGGGCAGGATGCCGAGAGCGCGCTGCAGGCCGATCGAGTTCAGCGGCGAGTCGCCCTCGACGGGCGCCGGCCGGAACACGCGACGGGTGACCTCGGCGACGACGGTCATGACCAGGAGCAGCACCCCGAACACGGCGAGGGTCGCCGGGGTGGCCGTCCCGCCGAACACGGCCGACACGAGACTGGTGCCCAGCGGAGCGCCGAACAGGTCGTGCGCGAGCAGCGCGTTGGGGTGTCCGGCGATCTCCGGCCGCAGGAAGAGCGTGTAGAGGATGCCGACGACCGGCGCCTGCGCGAGCACGGGGAGCATCCCGGCGAACGGCGACGTGTTCTCGTCGCGGTACAGCGCCAGCGTCTCGCGCTGCAGGCGTTCGGGGTTCTTGCGGTGACGGCGCTGGAGCTCGCGCAGGCGAGGGGCGAGGCGGGCGCGGGTCTGCTCCGCCTTCGCCTGGGAGAAGCCCACCGGGATCAGCAGGGAGCGCACCAGGAGGGTGACGAGCACGACCGCGAGCGCGGCGGCGGATGCCCCGGCGAGCGGCTCGAGGAGGGTGGAGAGGCCGAGGAGGGCGCCGTAGGCGGCGTCCAGGAGCGCGGCGACGGGAGGGAAGGCGAAGAGGTCCATGAAGAGTCCGTTCAGAGTCGGGGAGGGTCGGCGGAAGCCGCGCGGTCCCCTGCTCGGACGGACTACGCGGCGAGGGCCGTCCCCGGCGCTCGCGGACGCGGATGTCCGGCGGCATCCGGATCGCTCTGGGTGAGGAGCGCAGACGCGTCGATCGCCCGCAGCGGATGCGGGGCGCCGGCGTCGAGAGCGGGCCCGACGCTCAGCACGACGGCGACGATCAGGGCGGCGACGGCGACCAGCGCGATCGCGACGCCGAGGGTCGCGGCATCCGGCACCGAGACGAGCCCGAGCGCGGCGAGCATCACGCTCAGCACCTGCTCGAACCACTCGTTCATCGCGTCCCGTCCCCGTCGGTCTTCTCGCGAGCGTACCACCGGCGCCCGGGCGCGAGGGCAGGCGTAGGGTCGGAGCATGAGCGACCTGCGCGACCTCCTCGGCATCCAGCATCCGATCATTCAGGGGCCGTTCGGCGGCCTGTCATCGGTCGGCCTGGCCGGTGCGGTGAGCGACGCCGGCGGGCTCGGGTCGTTCGGCCTGTACGGCTACGACGCGGATCGGATCCGGTCGACCGGTGCCGCGCTGAAAGCCGCGACCGAGCGGCCGTTCGCGCTCAACGTCTGGCTCCCGACGGGCGACGAGGTGGAGCCGAACGCGCAGCACGCGATGTTCGCGCAGGCCCTCGCGCCGTTCTACGAAGCGGTCGGGGTCGAGGCGCCCGTGCGTCCGGAACGGTACGTGCCGCCGCTGGAGGAGCAGCTCCACGCCGTGTGGGAGGTCGTCCCCGCCGTGCTGAGCGTGGTCTTCGGCGTGCCGAGCGCCGAGACCGTGGAGCAGGCGCGCGCGCTCGGCATCCGCGTGGTCGGCACCGCCACGACCGTCGCCGAGGCCGTCGCGCTCGCCGAGGGCGGGGTCGATGCCGTGGTCGCGACGGGGATGGAGGCCGCGGGGCACCGCGTGTCGTTCCTGCGCGCGGCCGAGGATTCGCTGGTCGGCACCCTCGCGCTGGTACCCCAGGTGGTCGACGCCGTCGACGTGCCGGTGATCGCCGCTGGCGGCATCGCGGATCGGCGCGGCGTCGCGGCGGCCTTCGCGCTGGGCGCCTCGGGGGTGCAGGTCGGAACGGCGTTCCTCGCGACCGCGGAGTCGGCGGCGACCGACGCGCATCGCGCCGCCATCCGCACCACCGCCGCCGACGAGACGGTGCTGACGCGCGCGATGAGCGGCCGCCTCGCCCGTGGTGCCCGCAACCGTGCGGTGCGCGCGATCGAGGCGAGCGGCACGATCGCGCCCTTCCCGATGCAGAACTGGCTCACCGGGAGGTTCCGGACCGCCGCCGCGGAGCAGGGTCTGGTCGAGCTGCAGTCGCTGTGGATGGGGCAGGCGTCGCCGCTCGTGCGCCACGCCACCGCGGCCGAGGTGTTCGCCGAGCTCGTCGCCGGAGTGCCGGAGCGGTGACCGTTGCTCCTGGCCATCGAGATGGCTAACCTGGCCAGATGAGCTCTCACAACGTGCTGGACGCCCGCAACAGCCTGTCGCGGCTCATCGCGGCCTCGCAGGCGGGCGAAGAGGTCGTCATCACGAAACGCGGCGCGCCGGTGGCGAAGATCGTTCCGGTCGGACCGATCGACGTGGTGAAGAGCGGGCGGCTCCTCGTCGACTGGATCGACACGAACCCCCTGCCGTCGAGGCTCCGCCGCAGCATCGCCGAGCTCGAAGCGCAGATCGACGAGAGTCGGGACGCCTGGGAGTGATCTACCTGGACTCGTGCATCCTGATCTACGCGCTCGAGGACCGGGGAGAACGGGGAGATGCGATCCGGCGGTCCCTCGCAGACGTCGATGTCGCCGTCGCCTCCAGCGCTCTCGCGCTGCAGGAGTGCCTCGTAGGCCCCCTCCGCGATCGCAACGTCGAGCTGCGGGACCACTACCTCGCACTCTTCGCCCGCATCGAGAACATCGCCCTCGACACGGCGGCCTTCATCCGGGCCGCCGAGTTGAGAGCGGACTTCGCCCTCAAGACGCCGGACGCCCTGCACCTCGCCGCCGCGCAGCTGGCCGGATGCACCGAGCTGTGGACCGACGACGAGCGCCTGGCCGCCGCGTCGCGCGGTCTCGCGGTCGACGTCGTCGGCTAGAGGATCACGGTGGAGCGGCCGTGCACGATCACGCGGTCCTCGGCGTGCCACTGCACGGCACGGGCGAGCACGAGACGCTCGACGTCGGCCCCGCGGCTCTGCAGCTCGGCGGCCGACTCGGAGTGCGTCACGCGCGTGACGTCCTGCTCGATGATCGGGCCCTCGTCGAGGTCGGCGGTCGCGTAGTGCGCCGTGGCCCCGATCAGCTTCACGCCGCGCTCCTTCGCCCGCGCGTACGGATTCGCGCCGATGAAGGCGGGCAGGAACGAGTGGTGGATGTTGATGACCGGCGCCCCGAGGCGCTCGATGAAGTCGTCGGTGAGGATCTGCATGTAGCGGGCGAGCACGACGAGGTCGACGTTGCCCTGCAGCAGCTCCAGCTGGCGTGACTCCATGGTGGCCTTGTCGCCCGAGGGAATGTGCACGAACGGCACGCCGAACGAGCGCACGGCCTCCGCGAGGTCGGGGTGGTTGGAGACGACCATCGTGATGTCGATGTCGAGCTGCCCGCGCTGGGTGCGCCACAGCAGCTCCATGAGGCAGTGGTCGTACTTCGAGACGAAGATCGCGACGCGCTTGCGCCGTGACACGTCGTGCAGCGACCACTCCATCGTGAAGCGCTCCGCCACCGCGGCGATGCTCGCCTCGAGCGCGGGACGAGCCGCGGCCAGCCCCTCGAGGTGCAGCACGGTGCGCTGGAAGAAGCGCCCTCCCTCGGCATCCGTCGAATGCTGATCGAGCGAGATGATGTTCGCGCCGTGCTCGGCCAGCACTCCGGCGACGGCCGCGACGATGCCGGGCTGGTCGTCGCAGGCGATCAGAAGGCGAGCGGTATCGGGCTGTGACATGACGTCTCCTCTGGGGTGTGCATCGATTCTGCCGTGGATGCCGCGGTGGGGGCGAATCGGCGCGACGGTGTGGCTAGCCTGGAGGGATGCACGCGACGACCTCGGATCTGCTGACCCGCGCGGTCGCCGAGCTCGCGCAGGCGCCGAAGGAGGGGCTCGGCGAGGAGCGTGAGTCGCGCTGGCGCGGCCGTCGCATCGTCCGCGTCGGCGCGGCCTGGCATCTCGGGGTGCTTCTGCTGACCGACACGCATGCGCTGGCGACCGCGGAGGTGCTGCGTGCCGCCGACCCCGGGCGCCGCGGGTACACGGCGGAGTCGGCGCGTGAGCGCGCGGCCCGTCGGGCGGAGGCCCTGCGCGGCGGCTTCGGCGAGGGCGAGGTCGTGCACGTCGGATGGAGCGTGATCGACGTGCAGGCGGTGGATGCCGGTGGCTCCTCGGGTCCGCTGGCCCTCATCGACGGCGTGCCCTCCGTGCGCTGGAGCACGGCCGGCGGATACATGCCTCTCGAGACGTACCTGCGCGAGCGCGTGGCGCTGCTGCGCGACGCCACCGCCTGAGTCGGCGTTCGGGTCAGAGCGCCGCGTCGGCCCGGAAGGCCTCGGGCAGCGGCTCGGCGAACGTCTGCGCGAAGCGGCGCAGCAGGGCGGCGCCCTCGGTGACCGAGGCGGCGAGCACCTGGCCCTGCACGCGGTCGAACTCGGCCGGATCGAAGTACCCCGTCGTGCGGTAGAACGTCATGCGATCCGCGAAGTCACGCGGCGTGGGCTCCGGGTGGAACTGCGCCGCGTACAGGTGCGAGCCCACGCGGTACGCCTGCACGGGGCACGCGTCGTTGGTGGCGAGCAGCGTCGCGCCGGGCGGGGTGGCCACGGCGCTCTCCTTGTGCGCGGTGAACACCGTGAGGGCGGGGCCGCTGGGGCCGAAGACGGGATCGGATGCTCCGGCTGCGGTCGTGCGGATCACTGTCGCGCTCGCCGACTCGGGGGTGCTCGTCGTGACCTCGCCGCCGAGCAGCCGGGTCACGACGCCGATACTGAAGCAGGTGAAGAAGACGGCGAGATCGCCGGTCATCGCGCGGTGCGCCAGCCGTTCGAGGTCGGCCTCCACGCGCCGCTGCACGGACGACTTGTCGGTGTCGGTGACGTTGAAGGGCGAACCGCCGACCACGATGCCCCGGTACCCGTCGAGCGGCACGGCGTCGAGCGGGCGCTCGAGCAGGTCCAGGCGGTCGACCACGTCCGCGCCCAATGCCCGACGGAACGACGCGTGCTCGGCATCCGCCGCCCCGATCTCGGGTCGCACGCAGACGTAGAGAAGCGAGGACATCAGGAGATTCTAACGAGAACCCGGGATGCGGCCGGACGCGCCCGTCGCAGTCATCGCGACGAGTTCGCGGTGCGGCCCCGCACGATGCCGACGAACGTCTCGACGTCGGGCGTGGTGCGCTCGCGCATCCAGGCCAGCGCGACGGTGGAGATGGGGCCGTCGCGGAGCGGGCGCTGGTCGACGTCCTTGCGGCGGTGCAGCCGCGCGAGCGACATCGGGACGACGACGATCCCCACGCCTGAGGCGACCGTCGCGATCGCGTCTTGCGTGGAGAGCGCCCCGAACCGCGGGGCGAGCGTGCCCGGCAGGGCGTGGGCCGGCAGCGCGTCGTCGGCGAGAGGGAGCAGCGTCTCGCCGACCAGGTCGGCCGCGCTCAGCTCCTCGGCCGCGTGCAGGTGCGAGTCCATCGGAGCCACGACCACCGGCACCTCGTCGTACAGCGGGATGAGGTGCAGCGCCGGGTCGTCGAGGGGGAGCCGCACGAGCGCCGCGTCGACGTCGCGCACGGCCCGGGCCTGATCGGTGACGGCGAGGGGCACGAGCTCGAGCGGCACGTGCGGCATCCGCTGTTTCCACGCGTCGATCCACTTGCCCGGCGTCGCACCCGGGACAGCGCCGAGGCGGAAGGTGCGCGCCTCCTCGGGTGCGGGTGCGGGTGCGGGCGCGTCGAAGACGACCTTCTCGCGGGGCGCCCGGCCGGACTTCTTGGGCGGCGCCGCCGACCTCTTCGCGACGGGTCGTCGCGCGGGTCGTCTTCCGTGAGTGGCCATGCGCTCAGGGTATCGGTCGCCCGCCGGCGGGGTGGCGCGGCGGGCGTCGAGCGGGGGTCGCTCAGGCGGCGAGCCAGAGCCCCTTGGGGTCGGTCGCGACCGTGAGGCCGGCGGCGACGGTCTCGTCATCGCCGATGCGCGCGCCCCGGACGATCCGCGCACCCGCGCCGATGTCGGTGCGGACGCCGATGTGCGCGCCGTCACCGACGGCTGCGCCCTGCCCGATGTGCGCGTGCGCGTCGATGTGCGCACCGTCGCCGATCACGGCATCCGGTTCGATCCATGCGCCGCGGGCGATGGTCGCCCCGGCGCCGACGCGCACGCCGGGTTCGACGTACGCCCCCGCCTCCACGTGCGCCTTGGGGTGCACCTTGGCACCATGCGCGACGAGGCCGCGCCCATTGGCATGCTTGCGGTACCTCAGCGTCGCACCCTGGTCGTTCTCGATGTCGACGTAGTTCTTGCCCACGATTCCTCCCGTGTTCCGGAGTTTCCCCGGATATATCAACAACCACTGAGGGGAGGATTTCATTCCTTCAAATGAATCCGCTTCACCGTTGACAAACAGGGCACCAGAATGTGATGCGTTCGCGCGTCGGGTCGGCGCCCTGCTCGCCCCGGCGGATCAGGGTGCCGCAGCGTCGGCACGGTCGGCCGGCGCGTCCGTACACCCACGTGGCCTGTCCGGGGCGGTCGACGCCGGTGAAGGTGCGGTTGCGGCGGTCGCGGTTGGCGCGGATCGTGCGCACGCCCAGGTCGAGCAGCGCCGCGACGTCGACCTCGGGCGCGGGCGTGGTCGGCAGCACGCCGCGGAGGAACAGCAGCTCGGCCGCGTACTCATTGCCGAAGCCCGCGACATTGCGCTGATCGAGCAGGGCGACATGGATGCTGCGGCTGTCGGCGCTCAGGCGACGGACGGCCTCCGCGCCATCCCAGTCGGGGCCCAGCGGATCCGGGCCCAGGTAGCCGACGAGGTCGTCCTCGTCGCGTGTGGGGACCAGCTCGATCTCGGCCAGGTCGACGCCCACGGCCTCGCGCTCGGCCGTGCCGACGATCGCACGGACCTTGAAGGCCGGATGCCGCCACTTCTCACCCGGTCGGTAGACGAACCAGGCGCCGTCCATGCGCAGATGCGAGTGCAGGGTGCTGTCGCCGATGCGGAGCAGGAGGTGCTTGCCGCGGGGCACCGCCGCGTGCACGCGCTGGCCGGTGAGGTCGGCGGTGGCGAACCGGGGCACGCGGAGGTCGAAGCGCGTGACGTCCGCCCCCGCGAGCGCCTCGCCGAGGCGGCGCGCGGTGCGGAAGACGGTATCACCCTCGGGCATCAGCGGACGCCGTCGGGGAACGGGGCGGCGGGGGCGCCCGGCGCACCGGGGCCGGGAAAGGGGTGGGGCGGTACGTCGGGCGCCGGGGCACCGAGGGCGCGGTGGGCGCGCTCCTGCATCGTGCGGGCCAGCACGGTCGACCCGGCGACGGCAGCGGGCATGACGGCGATGGCACCGCCCGGCACGAGGTAGCAGAGCTGTGTGGCGACGCCGAAGCCCAGCACGCGGGCCCGGCTGCGCGAGAACAGCATCGCGCGGTCGGCCGGGCTGAGATCGCGGGCGTCGAAGGCCCGGCCGGTGAGCTCGCGCGCGAGCAGGCGTCCCGAGAGGATCACGCCCAGCACCGGCCCGACGAACCCGCCGATGAGGGGGAGGAGCCCGGCGAGGAAGACGATCACCGCGATCAGCAGGCCCAGGAGGACGAGCCGGAGCCCTTCGCCGACCGTCGTCCAGAACCCTCCGCCGTCGGCCGGCGGCGCCTCGCCGAGGTCGCGCTCCACGGCATGCCAGATGCGCTGGTAGAAGGGGTCGCCGATCGTGAGGGTCAGGGCGGTGAACACGGCGCTGGCCAGGGCGAGTCCGCCGACGACGAGTGCGACGCCGACGGCGAAGCGGAGCAGTCCCCGCCAGGGCTCCAGCCAGCCGTCGGCGAACGGCGTCGCCCAGGCGGAGATCGCCCCCGCGTTGAGGGCCAGAGGGATCAGCGCCGCCGCGAGCAGGAGCACCGCGAGGAGCGCGGGCACGAGCCCGAGGGCCATGAGTCCGGGTCGCGTGCGCCACAGGCCGAATCCGCGGAACAGGAGGCCGACGCCGGCGGTGAACTCTCGGATCATGGTTTCAGCGTACGGGCGCTCAGACGGCCTTGCGCAGGGTGAAGCCGCGCGGGGTGACGACGAACCCGGCTTCCTGCAGGGCGGTGGCCAGCGCGGTGCCGTAGACCCCGTCGCCGTTGACCTTCTCGACGGTGAGGGTGTCGAGCCGACGCGCCTTCGCCGTGGCGGCCAGATCGGTCGCGGCGGCGCGCAGCACGCTCTCGTCGTCGCTGAAGGCGAGGACGGTGCGGCCCCCGCGCTCGAGGTACAGCGCGAGCGACCCGTCGACGAGCACGACGAGACCTCCGGCCTTGCGCCCGGGGCGGTGCGAGACGCCCTCGCGCTTCGGCCAGCCGAGGGCGGCGCCATAGGGGTTGGCCGGGTCGGTCGCCGCGAGCGTGACGGCGGTGCGCGGCGGCGGATCAGCGAGCCCGGCGAAGGTGCGCAGGCGATCGACGGTGGCGGATGCCGCGAACTGGGCCGCGCCGAGCTTCTCGATGACGTAACCGCGCCGGCAGTGCCCGGCCTCCTCGAACCCGGCGAGCACGCGGTAGGCCTGGGCGAAGCCGCCGGGCACGCCCTCCGCCTGCACGGCGCCTCGGGTCACGACGCCGTAGCGGTCGAGGAGGAGTCCCGCCGTCACGGTCGCGCGGCGAGCCGCATCGGTCTCGGCCTCGGGCAGCAGCGACCAGCGCCCTCCGACCGGCGTGGGGCGTGGCGCGGAGCGGGTCAGCGAGACGCCGCGGTAGGCGCGGGTGCGGGGCGCTCGCCGCGTCACGCGGTGGGCCTGGGATCCCCCGGCGAGCAGCGAGCGGATCGGGGCGAACGTGTCGTTCGTGACGTGCCCCGACCAGGTGAGGTTCCACAGAGCCTCGCGCACCGACTGCTCGTTCTCTGCCTCGGTCATCTCCTTCAGCTGCGCGGCGAAGTAGGCGCCGCCGGCATGGAGCGCCGCGAGCACGCGGGCCTCGAGCGAATCGGCGGCGATCTCGGCGTCGGGCTCGGGCAGGGTGAACGGCGAGAGGTCGGCGGGGTGCAGCGACACCCAGCCGTCGCGTCCGGGCAGCGTGCCGTGGCCCGACCAGATGACCTCGCCCGACGAGGTGAGCTCGTCGAGGAGCGCGGGGGAGTAGTCGCGCACGCGGGAGGGGAGCACGAGGGATTCCCACGCGCTGGCCGGGATGGGGACGCCGGCGAACTGCTCGATCACGGCGAGCACTCCGTCGAGCCCTTCGAGCGGTCGGTGCAGATGCTGCCAGTCGGGGAGGAACCGGGCGTACGCCTCGGGCGACACGGGCTCGACGCTGCCGCGGATGGCGGCGAGCGAGCGCATGCGCAGGCGGCGCAGCACCTCGGTGTCGCACCACTCCAGGTCGTCCTTTCCTCCGGAGGCGGATCCGGCGGACGACTCGGGCAGGAAGATGCCGCTCGTCAGCCGCCCCGCGTTCTCCAGTCGCTGCAGCGTGTGCCGGGCGACGGCCGCGCCGAGCCCGAAGCGCGTGGCGAGCGCCTCCGTCGTGAAGGGCCCGTGCGTGCGCGCGTAGCGCGCCGCCAGATCGCCCAGGGGATCGGCGAGCGGCTCGAGGAAGGCGACGGGGATGCCGGTGGGCAGGGCGGCACCGAGCGCGTCGCGCAGCCGACCGGCGTCCTCGATCGCGGCAATGCGCGTCGTGCCGGCGATCGTGACCGGGATCGCTCGGCGGGCCTGCACGAGCGCCTCGAGGTGCGCGGCCGCCGCGGCGACGGCATCCTTCTCGGCGGCGTCTCCGGCGTCCGGTTCGAGGCGAGCGGCGACCTCCGCGGCGTCCAGCGGTCCGAGCAGGCGCAGCAGGTCGGCGACCCCTTCGAGTCCTCGGGCGCGCCGTTCGGGGTCGAGGCGCTGCGCCTCGCGTTCGAACTGCGCGATCACCTCGGGGTCGAGCAGCTCGCGCAGCTCGACGGTGCCCAGTAGCTCGCCGAGCAGCGCCGGGTCGACCGAGAGGGCGGCGGCGCGGCGCTCCGCCAGGGGCGAGTCGCCCTCGTACATGAAGGCGCCGACGTAGCCGAAGAGCAGGTCGCGGGCGAACGGCGACGGCTGGGACGGCTGGGTCTCGATCAGCCGGATGCGGCGGTCGGCGATCGAGGTCGCGAGCCGGCGCAGCGAGGGCAGGTCGTAGACGTCCTGCAGCACTTCGCGTAGCGTCTCGAGGATCACGGGGAAGGTCGGATGCCGGCGCGCCACCTCGAGCAGCTGCGCCGAGCGCTGGCGCTGCTGCCACAGCGGGGTGCGCCGGTTCGGGTTGGTGCGCGGCATGAGCAGCGCCCGCGCCGCGCACTCGCGGAAACGCGAGGCGAACAGCGCCGAGCCGCCCACCTCCTCGGTGACGAGGTGCTCCAGCTCGTCGGGCTCGAATACGAACAGCTCGGCCCCGGGCGGTTCCGCCTCGGCGTCGGGGATGCGCACGATGATGCCGTCGTCGCTCGCCACGGCCGACCCCTCGACGCCCAGCCGCTCGCGCACCCTCGCGTTGATGGCGAGGGCCCACGGGGCATGCACCTTCATGCCGTACGGCGAGTGCAGGATCACCCGCCAGTCGCCGACCTCGTCGCGCCCGCGCTCGACCGTGAGCGTGCGGTCGGTCGGCAGGGTGCCGGTCGCCTCCCGCTGCTCGGAGAGGTGGGCGAGCAGGTTGGCGCGCGCCTGCTCGTCGAGCCCCGCCTCGATCAGCCGCTGTGCGGCCTTCTCGGGGGCCGCGGACGACACCTCGCGGGAGAACGCGCCCAGCGCCTCGCCGAGCTCGAACGGCCGGCCGATGCCGTCGCCGTGCCAGAACGGCACCTTGCCGGGCTGCCCGTAGGCGGGGATCACGCTCACGCGGTCGTGCGTGATCTCCGCGATGCGCCAGCTCGTCGTGCCCAGCGTGAACACGTCGCCCACGCGGGACTCGTAGACCATCTCCTCGTCGAGCTCGCCCACGCGGGCGCCGCTGGACTCGCCCGCGACGAACACGCCGAACAGACCGCGGTCGGGGATCGTGCCGCCGCTCGTCACCGCGATGCGCTGCGCGCCCGGCCGACCCGTCAGGGTGCCGGCATCGCGATCCCACACCAGACGCGGCCGCAGCTCGGCGAACTCGTCGGAGGGGAAGCGGCCGGCCAGCAGGTCGAGCGTCGCCTCGTACGCCGAGCGCGGCAGGGACTGGAAGGGCGCCGAGCGGCGGACCGTCTCGAACCACTCCTCGACGCTGATGGCGCCGAGGGCGCTCGCCGCCACCGTCTGCTGCGCGAGGATGTCGAGCGGATTGCGCGGCACCTGGACGGCCTCGATCTTGCCCGCCAGCATCCGCTCCGTCACGATCGCCGTGTGCAGGACGTCGCCCCGGTGCTTGGGGAACAGGGCGGCGCGGCTGATCTCGCCCACCTGGTGCCCCGCGCGTCCGACGCGCTGCAGGCCGGAGGCGGCCGACGGCGGGGCCTCCACCTGGATGACGAGGTCGACCGCGCCCATGTCGATACCGAGCTCGAGGCTGCTCGTCGCGACGACGCAGCGCAGCACGCCCGACTTGAGCTCCTCCTCGACCTGCGCCCGCTGCTCCTTCGACACCGAGCCGTGATGGGCCTTGGCGAGCACCGGATCGGCGCCCGCGGTCGCCCCGGCCTGCGCCATCATCTGCGCGGGCACGGCCGACTCGGGCAGCGGCACCCCGATGCGCTCGGAGTAGATCTCGTTGAGGCGCCCGGTCAGGCGCTCGGCCAGCCGGCGGGAGTTGGCGAACACGATCGTCGAGTTGTTCTGCAGGATGCGGTCGACGATCGCCTCCTCGACGTGCGGCCAGACCGATCCGGTGACCTCGGAGTACTCCGCGTCTGCCGTCTCGCCGGGCACGCCGGGCGGAGGCGGAGGGTTGGTCATGTCGTCCATCGGCACGACGACGCCGAGCTCGAAGGTCTTCGAGGCGGGCGGCGCCACGATCTCGACGGGCGCGGCGCCGCCGAGGAAGCGCGCCACCTCGTCGATCGGCCGCACGGTCGCGGACAGCCCGATGCGCTGGGCCGGCGCCTCTGCGCCGTGCCCCGCGCGCAGCGCGTCGAGCCGCTCCAGGCTCACGGCCAGATGCGCGCCGCGCTTGGTCGCGGCGACCGCGTGCACCTCGTCGATGATGACGGTGTGCACGCCGCGCAGGGTCTCTCCCGCGCGGCTGGTGAGCATGAGGTACAGCGATTCGGGAGTGGTGATCAGGATGTCGGGCGGATCGGACACCAGCTTGCGCCGATCGCTCGACGTGGTGTCGCCCGAGCGCACGCCCACCGTCACCGCCGGCGCCGGAACCCCGAGGCGGCGCGCCGACTGCCCGATGCCCACCAGCGGGGAGCGCAGGTTGCGCTCGACGTCGACGCCCAGCGCCTTGAGCGGGGAGATGTACAGGATGCGGGTGCGCGCGGCATCCTTCGCCGGTGCGTCGTCGACCTCGGCCATGCGCTCGCGGAAGACGCTGTCGATGGCCCAGAGGAACGCCGAGAGCGTCTTGCCCGACCCGGTGGGGGCCACCACCAGGGCATGCCGACCGGCCGAGATCGCCTCCCAGGCGCCCGCCTGGGCGGGGGTGGGCGCGGAGAACGCCCCCCGGAACCAGTCCTGCGTGGCGGGGGTGAAGCGCTCGAGGACGTCTCCCATCCCTCCATCTTGGTCGAGGCCACCGACATCGCGCTCGCTCTTGACTACACCTCGTTCAGCCGCCCCTCCGCATCGATCTCGAGCGTCAGATCCAGATCGAGCCGGGCCAGGAAGGCGTCGTCGTGGCTGACGACCAGCACGGCCCCGCGGTACGCCCGGAGCGCCTCCACGAGCTGATCGACGGTGTCGAGGTCGAGGTTGTTCGTCGGCTCGTCCAGCACCACGAGCTGCGGGGCGGGGTCTGCCAGCAGCAGCATCGCGAGGGCCGCGCGGAAGCGCTCGCCGCCGGACAGCGCCGACACCGGCCGATCCGCCATCGCGCCCCGGAGGAGGAAGCGAGCGAGCCGGTTGCGCAGCTCCTTCTCGGGCACATGCGGCGCCGAGGCGGCGACGTTCTCGAACACCGAGCGCGCGTCGTCGAGGCCGTCGACCCGCTGCGGGAGGTAGCCGATGTGCTCGACATGCGCCTCGGCCGACGGCGCGGAGGACGACCCGGAGCCGCCGGATCCCGAGGAGTCGCGGACGCCGCCGGCGACCAGCCGCTCCAGGAGCGTCGTCTTTCCCGTGCCGTTCCGGCCGATCAGGGCGAGCCGCTCCGGCCCCTGGACCACCCACGAGCGCTCGGCGTCGGCGATCGTCGCGATGCGCCGGGACCGCGACACCCCGGGGTCGGGCACCTCGATGCGCAGCGACTCGTCGGAGCGCACGCGGCGGCCCGCCTCGTCCAGGGCCCGGCGCGCGGCATCCTCCTTCGCGCCGACCTCCGTGCGCAGGCGGCCGGCCGAGACCTCGGCGGCCATCCGCCGGCCGTGCGCGATGATCTTCGGCACGCGCTTCTCGGCCTCCGCCCTCTTCGCCGTGCGTGCGCGGTGCGCGAGCTTCACCTCGGCCTCGATGCGCTGGCGCTTCTCCTTGCGCATCGCCTGCGCCGCGTCGCGCTCGGCCTGTCGCGCCGCGTCCTGCTCGCCGTCCAGCCAGGCGCGCCACGCGGAGTACGGGCCGCCGAACACGCTCAGCGTCTGCCCGTACAGCTCGACGGTGTCGTCCATCCGCTCCAGGAGCGAGACGTCGTGACTGACCACGACGAGCGTGCCCCGCCACGTCGACATCATCGCCGCGAGCCGCTCGCGGGCGTCGCGGTCGAGATTGTTGGTCGGCTCGTCGAGGAGCGTGATCGGGGCGCGCCGCAGTCGGATGCCGGCGACGGCCACGAGCACCGCCTCGCCGCCCGACAGCTCCCCGACCCGGCGGTCGAGGAAGTCCGGGGACAGCCCCGCCTCGGCCAGGGCGGCCTCGGCGCGCGCCTCGACGTCCCACGCGTCGCCGACCGCGTCGAACCGCGCGGGGTCGACGTCGCCGGCGGCGATCGCCCGCACGGCGTCGAGCGGTCCCGCGATGCCGAGCAGGTCGGCCACGCGGCGATCGACGTCGAGCGTGAGCTGCTGCGGGAGAAAGGCCACCTCGCCGCTCGTCGTCACGGAGCCGGAGGTCGGGGTCAGCTCGCCCGCGATCAGGCGCAGCAGCGTGGACTTGCCGGCGCCGTTGCGGCCGACGAGGCCGGTGCGGCCGTCTCCGAACGAGCCCGAGACGCCGGTGAGCGCCGGGGAGCCGTCGGGCCACGCGAAGGTCACGCGGTCGAGGGTGACCGCGGAGGGGGAGGGGGATGAGGGCATGGATGTCTCCTGTCGAGTGCGGGGTGCACTGACACCGGCATCCCTCTCCGGAGCGGAGGTGTTCGACGCCGGAGCGGAACAGGAGGGAGGCGGCCGTGTGAGTCGGCGATCGTCGGGTCAGCGCGCGGGAAAAGGGGCGCGGAGGCGACGGATCAGATCAAAGGACTTCCAGACACGGCGGACAGGACCCCCCGACGATACCCGGGCGTGTCGCCGCGGCGCAAGAGGGGCTCAGGCCGACGGGTCGACCGGCTCGTCGGACGGGGCGTCGAAATCTCTCAGCCACGACGCGAGGAACGCGTGCACATCGGCGAGCTCGTCCGTCGAGATGCCGTGCGCGAGGCCTCGGTAGACGCGGCCCGACAGGTCGGCGTGCTCGGGCAGCCACTCGGCCGTGCGTGCGACCAGCGCGGGAGGGATGACGTCGTCGGCGGTGCCGCGGCCCCAGAAGACCCGAGGCCGCAGATCGCGCAGCGCCTCGTCGTGGGGCAGCTCGCCCGGGGCGGCGTAGCCGCTCAGGGCGACGATCGCGTCGAAGCGCTCGGGCGCCAGCCGCATCGCCTGCAGTGCCACGGCCGCGCCCTGGGAGAACCCGAGCAGCGCGATCGAGGAGCTGGTCCGGGCCGCGTCGTCGATCCAGCGCAGGAGGGCCCTCGCGGCCGCCGTGACCTCTTCCGGGCGGCGGCCGTCGAGCCCGTCGATCGCGTACCAGGAGCGGCCCGGCATCGGCCAGGGCGGGAGGAGCGGGGCGGCGACGGATGCCACGGCGACGCCGCCGGGGAGGTGCGGCGCGAGCGCGAAGAGGTCGTGCTCGTCAGCGCCGTAGCCGTGCAGCAGCACCAGCAGCGGCATCCCCTCGCGCCCGCCCGGCGCCCACAGGGTCGCGGCGTCGTCGATCACCGGGTCGTCGCTCATGCGCCCATCCTGCCAGCGGCATCCGACACCCGGCCTCCGTCGCCCGTGTCGGTCGGCGGATGCTGCTGGTAGAAAGGACACATGGCGGTGCGCACTCCTGATCCCGACCCCGAGCCCGACGACGGCATGGGCGGCTTCGACGACGCGAAACCGCCGGTCCCGGACTCGAACCCCGGCTGGCTGAGCGATTTCGAGCTGGAGGAGGCCCGGCGTCACCTGCCGATGCTCTACGTCGAGGCGATCCCCGTGCGCACCGACGGATCGGGGCAGGTGACCGAGATCGGCATCCTCCTCCGTTCCACGCCGCTCGGTGAGATGACGCGCACGATCGTGTCGGGCCGCGTGCGGTTCGGCGAGACGATCCGTGACGCGCTCTTCCGCCACATCGAGAACGACCTGGGCCCGATGGCGTTCCCGCTGCTCCCGCCGCAGCCGCTGCCGTTCACGGTCGCCGAGTACTTCCCGATCCCGGGCGTGAGCGCGTACCACGACGACCGGCAGCACGCCGTGTCGCTCGCCTACGTCGTGCCCGTGACGGGGACGTGCGAGCCGCGTCAGGACGCCCTCGAGGTCACCTGGTTCACGCCCGAGGCGGCGGCCTCCGACGCGGTCGCCGCCGAGATGGAGGGCGGCCGCGGCACGCTCATCCGCCACGCGCTGGCCACGCTCGGCCTCCTGCGCTGAGCCCCGCGGCGGCGGCCGAGGGCGCGACGCGACTCAGGACGTGAGGCGCGAGAGCTCCGCCACGAAGGCGTCGACGTCGTCCTCGTGCGTGTCGAAGCTGCACATCCAGCGCACCTCGTTGCGCGCGGCATCCCAGTCGTAGAAGCGGAACGACTCGCGCAGCGCGTCGGCGACGCCGTCCGGCAGCGTCGCGAAGACGCCGTTCGCCTGCGTGGGCTGGGTGAAGGAGACACCGTGGATGGTCCCCGCCGCGATGCCCTGCTCGATCTCGGCGCGCAGTCGCGCGGCCATCGCGTTGGCGTGGCGGGCGTTGCGCAGCCACAGGTCGCCCTCGAGCAGCGCCACGAGCTGCGCCGAGACGAAGCGCATCTTCGACGAGAGCTGCATGTTGAACTTGCGGGAGTACACCAGCCCGTCGGATGCCGCGGGGTTCAGCACCACGACGGCCTCGCCGAGCATCGCGCCGTTCTTCGTGCCGCCGAAGCTGAGCACGTCGACGCCGGCGTCGCGGGTGAAGGCGCGCAGCGGCAGGTCGAGGGCGGCGGCCGCGTTCGACAGCCGGGCGCCGTCGAGGTGCAGCTTCATGCCGCGCTCGTGCGCGTGGTCGGCGATCGTGCGTATCTCGTCGGCGGTGTAGAGCGTGCCGAGCTCGGTGGACTGCGTGATCGAGACGACCAGCGGCTGCGCGCGGTGCTCGTCGCCCCAGCCCCAGGCCTCGCGGTCGATGAGTTCCGGGGTGAGCTTGCCGTCGTCGGTGGGGACGGTCAGCAGCTTGAAGCCGCCGATCTTCTCGGGGGCGCCGCCCTCGTCGACGTTGATGTGCGCGGTCGAGGCGGCGATCACGGCGCCCCAGCGCGGCAGCATGGACTGGAGGCCGGTGACGTTCGCGCCGGTGCCGTTGAAGACCGGGAAGGCCTCGGCGCCCTCGCCGAAGTGCTCCTGCACGACCTGCTGCAGCCGGGCGGTGTAGACGTCGCCGCCGTACGCCCCCTGGTGCCCGTCGTTCGCCTCGGCGATCGCGGCGAGGACCTCGGGGTGGATGCCGGAGTAGTTGTCACTGGCGAAACCGCGGATCGCGGGGTCATGCTGGATGCTCACCGCACAAGCCTAGGGGCAATGCGCCGGCGCGGTCGTGACTCTGCCCCTGTCGGATGTCCGTCCCTGAGGGTACCCTTCCACGCATGCAGCGGACCGCAGCGCAGTCGGCGTTCATCAACGTCCTCGTCAACACCCTGATCGCCAATGTGACGACCAGCTTCCTCTGGTTCGCCCTGACGTTCTGGGTGTATATCGAGACGCAGTCGGTGCTGGCGACCGGAGTGATCGGCGGCGCCTACATGCTCTTCGTCGCGTTCTTCGCGATGGTGTTCGGCACGATCGTCGACCGGCACCGCAAGCATGCGGTCATGATGCTGTCGAGCCTGATCTCCGCGGCGGCCTTCCTCCTGGCCGGCGTGCTCTACCTCGCGCAGCCCGAGGCGGCGCTCCTCGATCTCGGGGGTCCGTGGTTCTGGCTGTTCTCCGGCGTGATCCTCTTCGGCGGGGTCATCGAGCAGCTGCGCAACATCGCCCTGTCGACCACCGTGACGCTGCTCGTGCCGGAAGAGAGACGGGCGAACGCGAACGGGCTCGTCGGCACGGTGCAGGGCATCGCGTTCCTGGTGACGAGCGTGTTCTCGGGACTCTCCATCGGATTCCTCGGCATGGGGTGGACCCTGGCGATCGCGATCGCCGCGATGGCGCTGACCTTCGCGCACCTGCTGTTCATCCGCATCCCCGAGAAGCAGCCGCAGGCCGATCCGGAGTCGCGGAGCGCGGTCGACTTCCGCGGCAGCGTCCGGGCCATCCGGCTGGCGCCGGGGCTCTTCGCGCTCATCATCTTCTCCACGTTCAACAACCTCATCGGCGGCGTCTACATGGCGCTGATGGACCCGTACGGGCTCACGCTCTTCGACGCGCAGACCTGGGGCTTCGCGCTGGCGTTCGCCTCGACCGGCTTCCTCATCGGCGGCGGCTTGGTGGCGAAGTTCGGGCTGGGTGCGAAGCCGATGCGCACCATGCTCCTCGTGGTGATCGCGATGGGCCTGCTCGGCTCCGTGTTCATGCTGCGCGAGTGGTGGTGGCTGTACGTGCTGGGCATGTGGGCGTACATGGCTCTCGTCCCGCCGGTGGAGGCGGCCGAGCAGACGGTGATCCAGAAGGTCGTGCCGTTCGAGCGCCAGGGTCGGGTGTTCGGCGTCGCGGCGGCGATGGAGGCTTCGGCCGCCCCGATCACGGCGTTCCTGATCGCGCCGCTCGCCGAGTTCCTGATCATCCCGTACATGGAGTCGCAGGACGGCCGGCAGCAGTGGGGCTGGCTGCTCGGCGAGGGCGAGGCGCGGGGCATCGCGCTGATCTGCCTGTTCGCGGGCCTCATCATGGTCGTCGCGGCGACCCTCGCGTTCTTCACGCGGTCGTACCGCAAGCTCACCGACCTCTACGCCCATGCGCCGGAGCAGAACATTCCGGGCGAGGGTGAAGACGAGGGCGAGGCGAACGCCGACGGCGAGGATGCCGCGGCCGACGATGCCGGGGTCGAGGTGCCGAGCGCCGCCGACTCCGAGCGCCACTCCGAGCGCCACACCGCGGTCGCCGATGCCCCGCCGATCGTCCCCGGAAAACCGCCGCTCCGCTGAGGCGACTCAGCCGTCGAGGTCGAGGATCCGATCGTTGAGCTCGCCCGCATCCTCGTCCCACAGCCGCGCGACCCGGGCCGCCAGCTGATCGGGATCGAGCGCCCGGGCGCGGAGCACGACGGAGGCCGTGCGCAGCGGCTCCCCGGCTTCCCGCGCGGCCTTCGCGAAGCCCTGGGCGACGGCGCGCGTCCACGCCTCGCTCGCGGCCTTGACGGCGGTGTAGTTCGCGCCGCCGGCGAGCGGTCGACCGACGGCGGTCGACGACACCACGACGAAGCGCCCGGCATCCGAGGCGCGGAGAGCCGCATCGAAGGCGCGGCTCGTCGCGCGGACGGCCTCGAGCGCGGGGAGCAGGGCGGCGAGGTCCTCGTCGGACTGCCCCTCGAGACCGCCGCCGCCGCGCCAGCCGCCCACCAAGGGGAGGACGGCATCCACGGTCGCCCCCTCCGCGGCCAGTCGCTCGGCGAGGGCCGTCATGTCCGCCAGGGAGGTCGCGTCCGCGACCTCGACCCGCGCGCCGGTGGCGGAGAGGTCGTGCAGGCGGTCCGCCGAGCGGCCGGTGGCGATCACGCGGCCTCCTGCGGCGTGCAGCGTGCGCGCCACGGCGAGCCCGGCGGCGCTGGTCGCTCCGGCCAGCACGACGGTGCGGCCGCGCGCTCCGGAAGGTGTCGGATCGGTCATGTCCTCGAGTCTCGTGGATCAGAGGCCGCTGCGACCCGAGCACGGCACCGTTTCCGGAGAACGTGCTCGAGCCGCAGCGACCGGGCGCCCCAGCGTCACACCGGGCCCCGCGCGCAGCGCGCGGGCGGATCAGTCGTCGGTGCCGCGAATGCCGACGGTCGACTCGATGACCGACTTCATCTTCTTGTCCAGCGCCTCGAAGAACATCGACAGCGGGAACTCGTCGTCCAGCACGGCGTCGGTGTACCCCTTCGGCGCGCCGGCCAGGATCTCGTCCGACAGCCCGCGGGCCCACTGCGATGCCGGGTGCGGCGTCAGCACCGAGCGGACGAGGTCGTAGGCGGCGAGCCAGTGCGCCGTCTTCGGGCGGTCGATCGAACGCCAGTACAGGTCGTCGATCGCGTCGCCCAGCGCGACCACGGCATCCGGCACGCCCTCCCAGTCGAAGGCGAGGGCCGTGTCGGTCCAGTGCAGCACCCCGCGCTGGTGCAGCCAGGCGAACAGCAGCTGCCCGCCCAGGCCGTCGTAGTTGCGCACGCGCGAGCCGGTGATCGCGAAACGGAAGATGCGGTCGAAGATCACCGCGTACTGCACGAGCGGCGCATGCTCCAGCATCTCCTGCTCGGCCGGCGTCAGGTCCGGCTCCTGAGCCTGACGAAGGGCCTCCTCGACGCGCGAGGTGAGCGTGCGCTGGATCTTCACCGACTCGCGGAACGCGGTGAGGTCGCAGCGCAGCTCTTCGAGCGAGTACAGGAAGAACGGCATCCGCTGCTTGATCATGAACGGGTCGAAGGGCAGGTCGCCGCGCATGTGCGTGCGGTCGTGGATGATGTCCCACATCACGAACACCCGCTCGGTGAGCGCCTGGTCGTCGAGCATGTCGGCGGCGCGCTGCGGCAGGTCGAGCTTGGTGATCTCGGATGCCGCGCGCGTCACTCGGCGGTAGCGGGCGGCCTCGCGGTCCTGGAAGATCGCGCCCCAGGTGAACGTCGGGATCTCGCGCATCGCGACGGTCTCGGGGAACAGCACCGCGGAGTTGGTGTCGTACCCGGGCGTGAAGTCGACCAGGCGGAGCGAGACGAACAGCTTGTTGCCGTAGTCGCCCGCCTCGAGCGCGCCGATGAACTCGGGCCAGATCGTCTCGACGATCAGAGCCTCGACGAGGCGGTCGCTCGAGCCGTTCTGCGTGTACATGGGGAAGACCACGAGGTGGCGGATACCGTCGACGCGGTGCTCCTGCGGCTGGAACGCCACGAGCGAGTCGAGGAAGTCCGGCACGCCGAACCCCTCGGCGGCCCAGCGGTCGAAGTCGACGACGGAGGCGGCGAGGTAGGCGGCGTCGTGCGGGAAGGCGGGAGCGAGGGCGCGGATGCCGGCCGTGATCGCCGCGACGAGCTCCCGGGCGGCGTCATGGTGCCCGGCATCCGGGATCGAGCCGTCCTTGATCTGCATCTCGCGGATCGCGATCGCGGCGGCGTTGAGCTGCTGCCACGCGGCGGAGGATTCGGCGGTGGCGGCGTCCTCAACGACCTCGGGTTCGCCGACGATGGCCTGAACAGCGGTGCTGTGGGCGGAAATGATGGACATCGGGACCTCCGATCGAGGAGTTTGGCGGAATATTTCCGGCGTATACCGGAACCTAACGGTATTCTTACATGCATGGAGGACCCTGTCGACCGCGCGATCCTGGCCGAGATGTCCCGCGACGGGCGGGCCACGCTCGCCCAGCTGTCGGAGACGGTCGGCCTGTCGGTGTCGGCCGTGCAGGCCCGCCTGCGCCGCCTCGAGACCCGGGGCGTGATCACGGGCTACCGGGCGCTGCTCGATCCGGAACAAGTCGGCACCCCTCTGTCGGCTTTCATCGAGATCACGCCGCTCGACCCGGCGCAGCCCGACATCGCCCCCGAGCAGCTGGAGCACCTCACAGCCATCGAGGCCTGCCACTCCATCGCCGGCGATGCGAGCTACATGCTCTTCGTGCGGGTCGCCTCGCCGCGCGCGCTCGAAGATCTGGTGCGCGACATCCGCCTGGCCGCGTCCGTGAACACCCGCACGACGGTCGTGCTCCAGACCTATTACGAGAACCGGCCGGTGCTGCCCTAGAGAGCGGCGCCCACCACCGCTTCGCCGAGCGGCGTGCGCAGGTGCAGCATGCGTGCGCCGTCGCGCTCGCTCGCGACGAATCCCGCCTCCCGCAGCACGGTCAGGTGGTGCGAGGCCGTCGACACCGCGATCCCGGCCTCGCGCGCCACCTCCGTGGTGGTCCGCGCGGTGCCGGCGCCGAGGAGGATGCCCGCGCGCACCGGTCCGAGGAGCGCACCGAGAGCGGCCACCGTGTCGGCCTGCTCGCGCGCCCAGCCGGCCGTGACGCCGCGGGCCGGATAGAACAGCGTGGGCTGCGCCGGCGGCTCGGTCAGCACCATGCAGCCCCACGACGACATCACCGACGGCACGAGCACGAGCCCGCTGCCGTGGCAGTCGACCTGCTCGCTGTGCAAGCGCAGCTCCACCCGCACCGCACCCTCGCCCCAGCTCACCGAGGGGTGCAGCGCGTCGGCCATGCGGGCGATGCCGTCGGTGGCGATCATGCGCGAGCGGACCGCGATGTCGGCGCGTGCGAGTCGTTCGAGCTGCGGCCAGACGGGCGCGAGCGCGGCATCCCACACCTCCGACCAGGCGTCCGCGATCCGGGCGCGCGCCTGCGCCGGCTCCTCCTGCATCGCCCGCAGCGCGCGCCGGCGGTCGCCCGCGGATCGCTGCACCATCTTCGCGAGGTCGACGCGCATGCCGGCGAGAGGGGCGGAGCGCAGGGCGTCGAGCTCGTCGGAAGGCGTCCTGTCCCATCGCGGCGTGGACGTGAGGAAGTCAGGCATGTAGCCGTCGGGCCCGATCACCTGGGCGAGCAGGGCGAACGCGTCGCGTGGCAGACGGTCGCGCACGGACCTCAGCCATCCCCAGTGGAGCGGATGCTGTGCAGGGCGCAGCAGGGCCCGCACGGCATGCGCCAGCTCATGCCCGGGCGAGAGCCCGAAACGCACGGCCTGGATGTCCCCGGAAGTCAGGCGGAAGTCGACGAAGCTTCGATCCACATCGAAACTCTTCCAGGTGCGGCATCCGCTGTCGACACTGGAGGCATGAGCACGAGGATCCTCCCCGAGGGCGTCGTCGACGCCGCGCAGATCGGCATCGGCACCGGCCGCAGCCGGCGCTTCGTCGGCGCGGAGCACGGCGCCGACATCTCGTACTTCTTCGTCGAGAACGCGCCGGGACAGGGGCCGGGGCTCCACTGGCACCCGTACTCCGAGACCTGGGTGGTGCTTGAGGGGATCGCCCGCATCACCCGGGGCGACGAGGTCTTCGACGCCCTCGCCGGCGACACCGCCACCGTGGCGGCGTGGGTGACGCACCGCTTCGTCAACGCCGGGGAGGGACTGCTGCGGATCCTCTGCATCCACGCCTCGCCGGTCATCATCCAGACGTTCCTCGCCGAGGACGCAGACAAGCCAGGAGACGCCATGTCGTTCCAGACCTACCTCGACAACATCGAGACCCAGACCGGCCTCACGCCCCGGCAGTTCATCGCCCTCGCGAAGGAGCAGGGGTTCGACGAGACCACGAAGTCGACCGTCGTGCTGAACTGGCTCAAGCAGGAGTACGGACTCGGGCACGGCCACGCGCAGGCCATGGTGCACGTGATCCTGAAGGGTCCGAAGATCAGCGACAAGCGCGTCGGCAAGGGCGGCGCCCACGGCGACAAGAGCGACACCCTCTGGCTCGACGGCAAGGACTCGAACCCCCACCCCTGACGCGGGAGCGCGTCGGCGCGCGCACTAGGATTCCCTACCGTGGCAGCATCCTCGAAGCGCAAGAAGACCCGCAGCACCTCCCGCCCGACTCGCACGAGCGGAAATCCCGCGAAGCGGCCCGTCGTCGAGGCAGGGCCGGTCACCGTCGGCGACTGGATCGGCGCCGCGCGCCTGCGCACCCTGCCCCTCGCGATCGCTCCCGTGCTGATCGGCACCGGCGCCGCGCGCAGCACCGACCCGGAGTTCCACTGGGTCATCGCCCTGGCGTGCCTGGCCGTGGCCGTGCTGCTGCAGATCGGCGTGAACTTCACGAACGACTACAGCGACGGGGTGCGGGGCACGGATGCGGTGCGTGTGGGGCCGGCCCGGCTGACGGCATCCGGCCGCGTGACGCCGCGCATCGTGCTGTTCACGGGGCTCGCGTTCTTCGCGCTCGCCGGTCTCGCAGGACTCGCGATCGTCGTGCGCACCGAGCAGTGGTGGATGCTGGCCGTCGGCGCCGCGTGCATCGTCGCCGCCTGGTTCTACACCGGCGGCAAGCGACCCTACGGCTACGCAGGGCTCGGCGAGGTCTTCGTCTTCGTGTTCTTCGGCCTCGTCGCGACGCTCGGCACGACCTGGGTACAGATCTTCGCCCTGCCGCAGCAGGCGTGGCTCGGCGCGATCGCCGCGGGGCTGTTCGCCTGCGCCGTGCTGCTGGCCAACAACCTGCGCGACATCGATCAGGACCGCGTCGTCGGCAAGCGCACCCTCACGGTGCTGATCGGCCGCCGCCCGACGCAGGTGCTGTTCACCCTCTTCGTGCTCGCGCCGTTCGGCATCGCGGTCGTGCTGGCCCTGCTGTTCCCGATCGCGTGGCTGTCGCTGCTCGCGCTGCTCGCGGGTCTCCCCGCGATCCTGATCGTCTGGACGTACCGTCAGCCGAAGGAGCTGGTGGTGGCGCTCGCGCTGACCTCGTTGACCTCGCTCGCCTACGCCGCCGCTCTGTTCTGGGCGTTCAGCGCCTGACCCGGATGGGCGCCGTCGGGTGCCGCGTGCGCCCGGCTCAGCTCTCGCGCGGCTTCTCGTCGCTCGGCGGGGCGTCGTCGGCAGCGGACTCGTCGATGACCGCGTCCTCGGCCTCGGCATCCTCCTGGCGCACCGTGGTGCGGGCCTCGCGGCGCTCGTGGATCGAGGCCGAGGCGTCCGACAGGGGGCGCCGCAGGAACAGCAGCGAGATGCTCGTGCCGATGAGGGCCGCGAAGATCGCGGCGAGCCACCAGAACTCCCGGAAGATGGGGAAGAAGAACCAGAGGATCGCGAGCGGGACGAGGAACGCCAGCAGCCGCAGCACGGTGTAGACGAGGAGGGGTGCAGGCTTCACCCGACAAGTCTACGGGCGCGGCGCGGATCGCTCCCCGAGTCCCAGGCGTGCGAAGGGGATGCCGCGCACCACGCGCTTGAACGGGTGCTCGCCGAGCGTCCACAGCATCCGCCCGTCCGGGTCGAGCGCGAGGTCCTCGCACCCGACAGGCAGCGGCTCGGGATGACGCGCGAGGTGCGGGGGCGTGCCGCTCCAGAGGATGCCGGGCTCCATGAGGTGCGACTGCGAGACGAGGTGACGATCGCCCCAGCGCACCGCGCCCTGCATGCGCGGGATGGCGGGGGAGAAGCGGTGCTGCTCGGCGAAGTCGTCGTCGGCGTCCGCCGGGATTTCGAACTCGCCGATGCGTCCGCGGTCGTCCTTGCGGTACTCGCCGATGAGCACGCGGTCGAGCGGGCGGCCCTCCGCGTCGAACGCGCGCCCCAGGAACGAGCACCGCAGGGAGATCGGGTGCACGCGCGTGCGCACGGCGACGAGGGCGGTGCGGGGCAGGATGCCGCGGCCGAGCCCGCGCAGCGTGCGGGCCTGCCGGCCGCGGACGCGGCGGACGCGCGAGAGGTCGAACTCCCAGATCCCCTCCCCGGTGGCGGCCACGAACAGGCGGTCCCCGAACCAGGCGAGGCCGCCGGTGTGGATGCGGGCCGGCACGAGTGCGCCGTCCTCCTCGATCGCGAGCGCGACGTCGACGTGGCGGGCCCGGTGCGGATCGATCATCACGACGCGCGAGGCGAGGTGCCGTCCTGTCCGGTCCTGACGGAACCAGCTGACCGCCAGCGTGCGGCGGCCGTCGCGTTCGCCGACGTCGATGCCCTGCGGGTACCACTTCGTCGTCCAGGCCCGCGCGGTGAACCAGCGCAGCTCGGGGGCGTCGCGTCGGCGCCGCAGCATCCGACGACCGGGGGTGCGGGACGACAGCATCCCCCCATCGTCGCGGATGCCCGCTGGACGTCGCCTCAGGACACCCCGCGTTCACCCGCGCGTCGCCGTCCGGAAAGGAGCGCCTGACACGATGCCTGACACCGTCGACCCCGGGAGATCCGTGCCCAGCCCCCTCGTCACCGTCATCCTTCCCGCCAAGGACGCCGGCCCGTACATCGCGACGACGCTCGAGACGCTGACCCGCCAGTTCCCGGATGCCGGCGCGCTCCAGCTCGTGGCGATCGACGACGGGTCGAGCGACGGGACGGGCGCGATCATGCGCCGCTACGCCGAGCGCCTCCCGCGCGCCGAGGTGCTCGTCAACAGTGAGCCGCGCGGGCTCGCCACGGCACGCAACCAGGGGCTCACGCGGGTGGAGGGCGACGCGTTCTGCTTCGTCGACGGCGACGACTGGATGCAGGCGGGACGCCTGGCCGTGCTGCGGCGCCGCCTCGACGACCTGGGCGTGGACTTCGTCCGCACCGACCACGTCACCGTGCGCGACGGACGCCGGTCGCTGGTGCGCGCGCCGTACCCGTGGCGGGAGCGGTCCGCGTCGCCGCGCGAGGCGATCCTGCCCGACGACGAGACGACCATGGTCGACTACCCCTTCGCCTGGGCGGGGCTCTTCCACCGGCGTGTGCTCGACGCCGGGCTCGCGGCGTTCCCCGAGGGGCTCTTCACCGCCGAGGACCGGCCGTGGATCTGGCGGCTGCACCTGCAGGCCGGCTCGTTCGCGGTCGTCGACGCCCCGGCGCTGCTGTACCGGCGCGGCGTCGCCACGTCGCTCACGCAGATCCGGGACCGCCGGCAGCTCGACTTCGCGCGGGCGCTGACGCAGGTCATCGACCTCGTCGAGAGCGATCCCGAGGCAGAGCGGTTCCTGCCCAAGGCGGTGCGGACCGCTCTGGCCCTCAGCGCGCACCACCTCGTGCGGTCCCGGCGGATGACGCCCGCCCTCCGCGCCGAGATGCGTGCGAGCGTCACGGCGCTCCTCGGGCGCCTGCCCCGCGGCGACGTCTCTGCCGCGCTGGGAAACCTCAGCGGGCCGCGCCGCCGCGTGCTGGCCCGGTCGCTGCGCCAATCGGGGCACGGCGCGTGACCGCGCTCTTCGCGCTGCACAGCGCCTACGGCTTCGCCACGGCCGCGGCGGCGATCGATGACGGCCTGCTCGGCGACGACGGCGACCGCCTGCTCGTCCCCGTGGTCTCGGCGCGCGTGCCCGAGACCGTGACGGGCATCGGCGCCGATCCGACGCTCGCGTCGCTGCGTGCGCGCTTCGACCGGGTGGAAGACCTGAACGCCCTGCTCGGGGCGCGGCATCCGAGCAGCTGGGAGCCGGACGACGACGACCTGCCCCTGCTCGAGCGCCTGCTGACCCGGGCCTGGGGCCTCGACCCCGATCGGCTCGAGCTGTTCGTGCAGAGCCCCCAGGTCGCTCCCGCCCGCACGCTGATGTCGCTGTTCCCGCGGGCGCCGATCACCATCATCGGCGACGGTCTCATGACCTACTCCCCGATGCGGGTGGCACTGCCGTACACCGTCTCGGGGCGGATCACCCGGGTCGTGCACGCCGACATCGTGCCGGGCGTGCGACCGCTGGTCGGAGGGCCGGCGGCGACCACCGTGCCCGTCTCCGCGAAGAGCCTCCGGCGCGCGCTGCAGGAGACCGACCCGGGCGACCCGGTCCGCGATGCGGCGGGCACCGAGGTCGGGGGCTCGCCGTCGACGGTGCTCGTGCTGGGCCAGTACCTCGCCGCGCTCGGGCTCGTCTCGCCCCGCGAGGAGGCGGCGTTGCAACGGGAGCTCGTCGACCGGGCCGCCCGGTGGTCGCCCGAGCGCATCGTCTTCAAACCGCATCCGTCGGCCCCGCCGGTGCTCGCGGACGCCGTGCGTGATCGCGCGCCGGCCCACGGCGCCGAGTTCGTCGAGTACCGCGGCCCGCTGGCGGCCGAGCTCCTCGCCGAGCGCCTCGACGCCCGCGCCGTCGTCGCGAGCTTCTCGACCGCCCTGCCGACCGTCCAGGCGCTCACGGGCACGCCGATCGGCGCCGCCGGCACGGCATCCCTCCTCCACCGGCTGCGGCCGTTCGAGAACAGCAACCGCGTGCCCCTGACCGTCGTCGACGCGCTCACGCGAGAGGACCCGGCTGCGGATGCCCTCGACCTGCAGCTGCTCGTCGACGCGGTCGGATACGCGATGCAGCCGGAGATCGCGGCACACCTGCGCCCGCGTGCGGAGCGGCTGCTCGGCGGGATGGACGCCGCGGAGCGGGACCGCTACTTCGACAGCGGACGCCTGACCGCCCTGCGCCTGCCGGGAGCGGTGACCCCGGGACCCGTGCGCCGCCTCCTCGAGCCGGCCGGAGGCGTGGGGCGGATCGAGGAGTGGCGGCTGACGGCGGCGGGTGCCCGGCGACGGGCGGGCCGGGCGTGGAGAGCGATACGAGGACGATGAGGACGATTGCCGAGATGCCCGAGACGCACGATTCCCGTCCCGCCAGGACGGTGGCGATCATCCCCGCCCGCGGCGGCTCGCAGCAGGTGCCGCGCAAGAACCTGGAGCGGGTGGGAGGGGTGCCCCTGGTGGCCCGCGCCGTCCGGGCGGCGCTCGCGGCCGAGGGCATCGACCTCGTGGTCGTGTCGACCGACGACGCCGAGATCGCGGCCGTCGCCGTCGCCGCAGGCGCGCGGGTGATCCGTCGCCCGGACGAACTGGCCGGCCACACGGCGTCGTCGGAGAGCGCGATCCTGCACGCGCTGGACGAGCTAGAGCGCGGGGGAGAGCGGTTCGACGTGGTCGCGTTCCTGCAGGCCACCTCGCCGTTCATCCCGAGCACCGCGCTCGCGGCATCCGTGCGCGAAGTCGCCGCCGACCGTGCCGACAGCATGTTCGCGGCGCACGAGACCTACGGGTTCCTCTGGCGGCGCGGGGAGGAAGGCACTGCGGTGGCGGTCAACCACGAGGCCGCGCATCGCCCGCGACGACAGGACCGCGAGCCGCACCACCTCGAGACCGGGGCGTTCTACGTCTTCCGCGCCGAGGGCTTCCGTGAGAGCCGGCACCGCTTCTTCGGGCGGGTGCGCATCGCCGAGGTGCCGGAGTGGACGGCGATCGAGATCGACGATGCCGATCAGCTGCGCATCGCACGGGCGCTCGCCGCGGTGCACGACGTGCCCGATCCCCTGGCCGTGCGGGCGGTCGTCACGGACTTCGACGGCGTGCACACCGACGACACCGCCGTCATCGACGCGCAGGGCGGGGAGCGCGTGCGGGTGAGCCGGGAGGACGGCATGGGGGTGTCGCTGCTGCGACGGACCGGGATGCCGATGCTGATCCTCTCCACCGAGGTGAACCCCGTCGTGCGGGCGCGGGCCGAGAAGCTGCAGGTGCCCGTGCGGCACGGTGTCTCCGACAAGGCCGCGGCGCTGCGGGAATGGGCGGCGGAGGTCGGGGTCGCTCTCGACGACATCGCCTACCTCGGCAACGACGTCAACGACCTCCCGGCGATGCAGCTCGTCGGCTGGCCGGTGGCGGTCGCCAACGCGCACCCCCGGGTGCTTGAGCAGGCCCGGGTCGTCCTGCGCCGTCGCGGCGGCGAGGGAGCCGTTCGGGAACTGGTCGAGCGGGTGTTGTCGAGCTGACGCCCGCCGGTAACCGTCGCGTCCCCGGGTGTTCACGGTCGGCGCGTAGCCAGGAGGAGCGGCGATTCCCGACCGCTCGACGACCGGAGGAACCATGACTGTCAGCATCGGCTCGCGCGTGATCGGGGGCGGTCGCCCCGCCTATGTGATCGCGGAGATCGGCCTGAACCACAACGGCGACGTCGAGATCGCGAAGCGGCTGATCGACGTCGCCGCGCGCGCCGGAGCCGACGCCGTGAAGTTCCAGAAGCGCACGCCCGAGATCTCCACGCCCGCGCACATGCGCGACGTGCCGCGCGAGACGCCGTGGGGCACCATGAGCTACCTCGACTACCGCCGCCGCGTCGAGTTCGGGCGCGACGAGTACATCGAGATCGGCGACCACGCCACGATGCAGGGGCTCGACTGGTTCGCCTCGCCGTGGGACGTCCCGAGCGTCGACTTCCTCGAGGACCTTCACGTGGTGGCGCACAAAGTGGCCTCCGCCAGCCTCACCGACACCGAGCTGCTCGTCCGCCTGCGCGAGACCGGCAAGCCCGTCATCCTCTCCACCGGCATGTCGACGATCGCGCAGATCGACCGGGCGCTCGACACCCTCGGCACCGACCGCGTGGTGCTGATGCACGCGACGTCGACGTACCCGCTGGAGCCGGAGGAGGCGAACCTCCGCGCGATCTCCACCCTGCGCGACCGCTACGCCGGCGTGTCCGTCGGGTACTCCGGGCACGAGCGCGGGCTGCAGATCTCGCTCGCCGCCGTCGCCCTCGGCGCGGTGGCCGTCGAGCGGCACATCACGCTCGACCGTACGATGTGGGGCTCCGACCACGCCGCGTCGCTCGAGCCCACGGGGCTGGAGCACCTGGTCCGCGACATCCGGGTGATCGAGAAGGCGCTGGGCGACGGCGTGAAGCGGGTCTTCGACAGCGAGCTCGCCCCGATGGCGAAGCTCCGTCGCGTCCCCGCATGAGCGCACCCGACCGGCCGGCCGGAGACGGCCTGCGGGTCGTCGCGATCGCCGACGCCGACTCCTTCGTGAAGTGGTCCGCCTCGCTGCTCGCGTCGGTCCCCGGCATCCGCCCGCGGCTGCTGCTGGTGCGCACGCCGCTCACCGTCAGCGCCGCGCAGCAGGAGACCGCGCTCGCCGGTACCGGCATCCATCCCGACGACGTCACGCGGCTGGCGTTCGGCGACGTCGAGCCGTGGCTCGAGCGCCAGCAGCCGGATGTCGTGGTGCTCGCCGGCCGGGGCCCGTTCGTGCGGCTGATGGGCCGTGTCGTCGACGCGCTCCCGCACCGCCCGGTGACCGTGTCCGGCCTGCCCGGCATGGCCATCCCGGCGCAGCGGGGCGCCCTCGACTACCGACGCCACACCGATCTGCTGGTCCTGCACTCGCACCGCGAGACGCGGGCGTTCGCCGAGCTCGGCCGCCGCATCGGCGTGCAGGTGCCGTCGGCGCTCGCGACCCTGCCGTTCGCCCGGTCCCGGGAGCGGATGCTGGCGCCCGAGCGCGTGCGCACCCTCGCCGCTTCTCCCGCCGGCGTGGCCGTCGACGAGCGTCCGCGGGCGGGGGAGGGGGTCTCGCACCGCCCGCGGGCGACCGACATCGTGTTCGCGGCGCAGGCCATGGTGCCGGCGGGACGCGACGACCGCGCGAAGATCGCCGAGATGCTCGTGCGGGCGGCCGAGGTCGACCCCGGTCGGCGTGTGGTCGTGAAGCTGCGCTCGCGTCACGGCGAGACCGAGACGCACCTGGAGCAGGATCCGTACACGGCGCTGCTGGGCGGGCGCCGCCCCGACAACCTGGTGCTCTCGTACCAGCCCATGGCCGAGGCGCTGCAGACGGCCGCGGGCCTGGTCACCGTCAGCTCGACGGCGGCGATCGAGGCGCTGGCCCTCGGGGTGCCGGTCATCGCGCTCGATTCGTTCGGGGTCGGCAAGAGCCTGCTCAACACGGTGTTCGTGGGCAGTGGTCTGCTCGGTGGCGGCCGTGAGGTGATCGGCGGCAGGTTCCGGCATCCCACCGCCGACTGGCTGCGCGACAACTACTTCCACCCCTCCCGCGAGTCGACGTGGTGGGAGCGCGTCGAGGAGCTCGTCGCCCTGCGTCGCGCGGGAGGCCTGCCCGCGCGACGGGTGCCCCCACCCCGCGGCGGCCCCCTGCATGCCGCCTGGCATCGAGCGAGCGTGCTCGGGCGGGAGGACCGTTCGATCAGCGGGAGGCTGGCGCTGGCGATCGGAGCGCCTGCCACGGGTGCGCTGGGCGCGCTGAAGCGCCGCGGCGGCGAGTCCGGCGGGCGGACCTGGGCGGACGCCTCGACCGACTACACGCTGGAGCCCAGCCCCCACCACGACTCGATCCGGCGATGACCGGAGAGGGCGTGCGTCGTCACGCGACGACTTCCGGTGTCACTTCCGGCAATGTCCTCGCGTCGGGGATGGCCGTTCGGTAACGTCGGGGCCATCGCGGCGATCCGGGCGGTCCCGGGCCTCAGCTCATACCTGACGGCGTTGCGGGTTCGACTCCCGCCGTCGCGTCCACATCTCCCATCGGGGATCATGGATGCCATGCCCTCCGTCCCGCGTCCCGGTCTGCGGGTCTCGGCGTCGATCACGATCGCCCTGACCCGGGGCATCGCGTCCCTGTGAAACCTCGCAGATCTGCGGAATCTCGCAGGGATCAGCGCGAAGCCTTGGGCGATCCTGCAGATCTGCGAGATCCTGCCGCGAGCTCCAGGCCGGCGCCCGCGAACTGACGGAGTGTGGCATCCGGCAGGAACGCCCGGGTGAGCGCACCGCCGATGCGGGTGAGGTCGCTCTCGTCGCGGAAGAGGAGGTACATGGTCTCGTAGCGGGGGTGGAACTTCTGCTTGAAGCGGTGCAGCGAGCCGAAGCCGTAGACGGGTTCCAGAGCGTCGGCGAGCCGGTCGCTGAGGGCCGCGATCATGCCCGCGTCCGGCGGGTAGTCGTGGGCGAGGGGCGCTCCCGACAGCGACATGACCTCGGCGCCCTCCTCGGAGAACCTCTGGGCGGATGCTCCGATCAGGAACTCCATGACGGGGGCGAAGCCGCCCTCGCGCCGGCGCATGAGGTCGAGGGTCCAGCCGCGGATCCGGCCGTCGCCGCCGTAGACGGGAAGCCACGAGAGGAAGCCGTCGACGTCGCCGTTGGGGGCCATCGCGAGCGCGAGCCGCACCTCGGGATCGTCGGCCTCGTCGAGAGTGCCGAGCGTGAACCGCATCTCGGGGAGGTCCTTGTCGCCGACCCACGCCTCCGAGATCGCCCGAAGCTGCTGCTTCACGCCCCACGACTCATCGGCGAGCCGGGTCATCCGGAACGTCATGTCCTCGCGGCCGGCACGGTTCAGGGAGGTGCGCACCGATGCCCACTGCTTACCGGTGAACTGGAGTCCGGGCAGGTCGACGATGGTGTCGTCGGCGACGACCAGGCTCCGCCAGGTCGCGGGCACCGCGGCGCGGGTGGCCTCGTCGGCGCTGAAGAAGCAGGGAACGAGTCCGGCGTGCTCGGCGGCGGCGATGAAGTCGGCGACCGCCTCGGCGCGGGCTTCCGCCGGTCCGATCGGATCCGCGAGGGCGAGCGCCACGCCGTTGCGTCGCTGGTACGCGACCACGCCGCCAGCCACCCGCGCGTAGCTGTTGCCCTCCCAGGTCGACATCCACGACAGGGTGCCGCCGCCGTGGGTGCGGAGTTCCTCCTTCACCTCGTCGACCGAGGGCGCGGGCTGTGCGCCGAGCGGGGAGCGCCGCTTCGCGCGGAAGGCCCGCCGCACCCAGACCAGGTACACGAGCACGATGATCCAGAGGAAGCCGTTCGCGAGGGCGAGCTCGGTCTCGCCGTCCCACCGCAGGTCGACCTCCTCCTGCGTGGTGAGGGTGATGAGGGTGAGCACGAGGGCGGCGACGAGCACGTTGAAGATGCCGAGCAGCAGCGCGATCACCCACGCCCACCGGCGACCGCGCCGCAGTCCGGTGACGAGCACGAGGATCACCACGAGATCGATGGCCAGGTCGATGAACCCGCCCGAGATCGGGTCGGTCGGACCGAACGGGCCGTCGGTGGGCACGAGCGTCGTGATGATTTCGACGGCACCGAGCACCAGCACCGCCATGACCGCGATGAGGCGCTGCTCGCGCACGGTCGTGTGCCGCACGCGCAGGCTCCGGTCGACGACGAGGATCAGGAGCACGGCGAGCAGATGCTCGAGGTCGGCGAGCGTGCCCCAGAACAGCATGGCGATGAACACGAAGCCCAGCAGGATCAGCCAGCCGCGCACCCGCCACGGCGGCCGGAAGAGGCCGATCGCCGCGGCGATGCACGCCATCGTGCCCCCGGAGGCGCCGACGTCGAGCGCCTGGGCCTGGGTCTCGGCCCACGCCCACGGCACCTGCGAGAACAGCAGCAGGAGCAGGGCCGTGGCGAAGATCGCGAAGAGCTGCCCGACCGCGTAGTACGCGAGCGCCACCCGGGTCCCACGGCGGTACTCCAGGTACCCCATGCCCCAGAACCCCGAGATCGTGAAGAGGTAGACCCAGGGCTGATTGACGAAGAAGGTGCCGGTCAGTGGCGTCCACCAGCGGCCCTCCGCGAAGCTCGGCAGCCCGTAGGCGACCGTCGGGAACAGCGCCGTGTCCTCGAACGGCGTCCAGAGCCCCTGCCAGACCACACCCACGACGAGGAGGAGTCCGACGAACGTCAGCGTCGCCGGCATCCGCCGCGCGGCAGCGAGAACCGGACCCGTGGTGCGTGCTCGTTCCTCGCGCATGCGCTCAGCGTAGCGAGCGCCCCCTCGCCCCGGCACCCACCGATCGGTGCGAAATGTCGCCCCACGCCGTGCCAGGAGAAGCGTTTCGCACCGATCGACGCGATCGGACGAGCACCCGGCGAGGCAGGGAAGGGTTTCGCGGGGAGGGAGGTGCGGTGTGTGATGGAGGGATGGAGCGCAGCCCCGCAGCAGGACGGATGCCGTCGGCGATCGCGGTCGTCGTGACGGTCGCCGCGCTCGCCGCGTGCACGCCGGGACCGGCGACCTCCCCGGGACCGCGTCCGGGCCCCGCACCCGAGGTGGCCGACGCCCCCTCGCCGCAGGTGATCGTGGAGGGACTCGACGCTCCGTGGTCGATCGCGTTCCACGAGGGCGCGGCGCTCGTGAGCGAGCGCGACACCGCCCGCATCCTCGAGGTCGGCGACGGGGAGGCGCGGGAGGTCGGCCGCATCGACGGCGTGCGTCCCGGCGGCGAGGGCGGGCTGCTCGGCATCGCCGTGCACGAGGGCGAGCTGTTCGCGTACTTCACCGCGGACGGCGAGAACCGCGTCGAGCGACGGGACCTCCGGGGCGAGACGGGCTCCCTCTCGCTGGGCGAGCCGAGCACGGTGATCGACGGCATCCCCGCGGCGGGCAACCACAACGGCGGCCGCATCGCCTTCGGGCCGGACGGGATGCTGTACGTCACGACGGGCGATGCCGGCGACCGGGCGAGCGCTCAGGACCCGACGGCGCTCTCCGGCAAGATCCTCCGGCTCACCCCCGAGGGCGGGGTCCCCGACGACAATCCGGTCGACGCGTCCCCGGTCTACACGCTCGGGCACCGCAACCCTCAGGGCATCGCCTGGGATGCCGAGGGAACGATGTACGCGAGCGAGTTCGGGCAGAACACCTGGGACGAGCTGAACGTCATCGAGGCCGGCGCGAACTACGGCTGGCCCGAGGTCGAGGGGATCACCGGGCGCGAGGGCTTCTTCGATCCGGTGCAGCAGTGGCAGCCGTCGGTCGCGAGCCCGAGCGGCATGGCGATCACCGACACTGCGGTCGTCGTGGCGAACCTGCGGGGCGAGCGGCTGCGGGTCGTCCCGCTCGACGCCCTCACGACGGCGTCCGAGTGGTACGTCGGCGAGTTCGGCCGCCTCCGGGACGCGGTGGTCGCACCGGACGGCTCGGTGTGGGTGCTCACCAACGAGACCGACGGCCGCGGCGAGCCCTCCGAGGGCGACGACCGCATCCTGCGCCTGGACCTCGGCTGAGAACGCTCCCGGGCCACCCGCCCCCGCACCCGCCTACACTGGAAGGGTGGCGCGACTACTGATCATCGGCGGCTTCCTGGCCGCTGTGTTCTGGGTGTTCAGCATCGTCGACTGCGCGGTGCAGCCGGCGACGCGGCACCGCGGTGTGCGCAAGGGCATCTGGATCCTGATCGTCGTGCTGCTGCCCGTCATCGGCGGCATCCTCTGGTTCGTGATCGGACGCCGCCGCGCCGGCGACACCGGGCCCGCCCGCCAGATCCACCCCGATGACGACCCCGCCTTCCTGCGCAGCATCGACAAGACCGAGCAGGATGCGCGCATCGCCCGCCTCGAGGAGGAGCTCGCCCGTCTCGAGGACGAGACCGACGACGGCTCGTCCACCGGGACGACACCCGAGCCCCGCCCGTGACCTCGTCGCCGGCGACGGATGCCGCGGCATCCCTGCTCGCCGACCTCGTCGCCCACGGGGTGCGCGACGTCGTGCTCTCCCCGGGGTCGCGCTCGCAGTCGTTGGCGCTCGCCGCCGTGCGGCTGGCCGGCACCGGCGCTCTCCGGGTGCACGTGCGCATCGACGAACGCGTCGCGGGCTTCACCGCGCTCGGTCTCTCCCGCGAGAGCGGTGTCCCTGCGGCGGTCGTCTGCACCTCCGGCACCGCGGTGGCGAACCTGCTGCCCGCCACGATGGAGGCCTTCCACTCCGGCGTCCCGCTGCTGCTGCTCACCGCCGACCGGCCGCCCGAGCTGCGCGGCGTCGGTGCGAACCAGGCGACGGTCCAACCCGGGGTGTTCGGCACGTGGGTGCGGGAGAGCGTCGATGCGCCGGTGCCGGGGGAGGGCTCGTGGACGGATCTCGGTCCGCGCGCGGTCGCGGTCGCGATGGGCGCCGATGCCCCGCACGGTCACCCCGGCGTCGCCGGCCCCGTGCACCTGAACCTGCCCTTCCGCGAACCGCTGTCGGGGGAGCCGCCGGCGCTCGCCGTGGTTCCCGGTCCCGCGCCGCGGCCCGAGCCGGGTGAGCCCCTGGTGCTCGCCCGAGGTCCGCGCACCGTGGTCGTCGCGGGAGCGGATGCCGGGCCCGACGCCGAGCGGATCGCGCACGACGGCGGCTGGCCCCTGATCGCCGAGATCGTCTCGGGCGCCCGGTTCGGGCGTCACCTCGTGCACGGCTACCGCGCGCTGCTGCGCCGCGACGACCTCGGCGGAGCGATCGAGCGGGCGGTCGTGCTCGGCCATCCAACGCTCAGCCGCGAGGTCGCGGCGCTGCTCTCACGCGCCGACGTCGACGTCGTGGCGGTGCGCCGGGGTGGCGAGGAGCTGAACCTCAACCACCGCACGCGCGCCGCGGCATCCGTCGTCGTGGAGGGGAGCGAGACGGACCGCGACTGGCTCGGCGCGTGGCTCGAGGCCTCGGCGGCGCAGTCCGTCGACCTCAGTGAGCCCGCGCCCGACCCGCAGGCTCTCGCGTCGACCGACGCCGCCGCCCGCCGCGACGCGGTGCGCGCGGAGCTCGACGCCGTGCGGCGTCCGCTCGACCGGGCGCTGCTGGTCGACGCCGTGTGGCGGGCGACGTGGCCGCACGACCGGCTGGTGTTCGGCTCGTCCCGTCTCGTGCGGGTCGCCGACGGGCTGCTGGGCGGCAAGAAGGTCCCGGTGCACGCCAATCGCGGACTCGCCGGCATCGACGGCACGATCGCGACCGCCACGGGCATCGCGCTCGCGAGTCAGGCGGCCGGGGCGCCCGGGGTCACGCGTCTGCTGCTGGGCGACCTCGCCTTCCTGCACGACGTCGGCGCGCTGCTCCTGCCGCCCGACGAGACCGAGCCGCGGCTGCAGGTCGTCGTCGGCAACGACGGCGGCGGCACGATCTTCGACGGACTGGAGGTCGCAGCGACGGCGCCCGCGCACGACCTCGACCGGGCGTTCTACACCCCGCACGCCGTGCGGCTGGAGCACCTCGCGCTGGCGTACGGGTGGGAGTACCGGCGCGTGACGACCCGCACCGCGCTCGACCAGGCGCTGACGACTCCCGCAGGCGGACGCCAGCTCATCGAGGTCCCGCTCACCCGCTGACAGATGCGCCACGGCGTGAGAGTGGGCAGGATGGGCGGATGAACACTCATCAGTGGACCGCCGCACTCCGGGTCGGGCAGGGGTTCCGCCTCTCCGACGTCGACGCCGACGCGACGCCCGGCTATCACGGGCACAAGGCCGACGGCGAGCGCGACCTGGCCGCCGGGCTCGAGGCGCTGAACGAGCTGCAGGAGCGGCTGTTCGCCCAGAGCCGCGCGGGCACCGCCCGGGACGCGGTGCTGCTCGTGCTGCAGGCCATGGACTCCGCGGGCAAGGGCGGCATCGTGCGGCACGTGGTGGGCGGCGTCGACCCGCAGGGCGTGAGCCTCGCGGCGTTCAAGGCGCCGACCGCCGAGGAGCGTGCGCACGACTTCCTGTGGCGGGTCGCGAAGCGCCTGCCGGAACCCGGGTTCATCGGGGTCTTCGACCGCTCGCACTACGAGGACGTGCTGATCGGCCGGGTGCGCGGTCTCGCCGACCCCGCCGAGATCGAGCGGCGCTACGAGGCGATCAACGCCTTCGAGGCCGAGGCGGCGGCCTCCGGCATCCGCATCGTCAAGGTCATGCTGCACATCTCGGCCGACGAGCAGAAGGCGCGTCTGATGGAGCGCCTCGACCGGCCGGACAAGCACTGGAAGTACAACCCCGGCGACGTGGACGAGCGGATGCTGTGGCCGCAGTACATGCAGGCGTACCAGGCGGTCTTCGACCGTACGTCGACCGAGGCGGCGCCGTGGCGCGTCGTCCCGGCGAACCGCAAGTGGTACGCGCGCCTCGCGGTGCAGGAGCTGCTGCTCGCCGCGCTGGAGGACATCGATCCGCAGTGGCCGGGCGCCGACTTCGACGTCGAGGCCGAGAAGAAGCGCCTCGCGGCCAGCTGACCGCCGGCGACGGATGCCGGTGCGCTCAGGCGAGCGCGTCGACCAGCGGGCGGAACTTCACGCGGGTCTCGAGCAGCTCCGACTCGGGGTCCGACCCCGCCACGATGCCCGCACCGGCGTACGCCGTCACCGCGATG
The DNA here is from genome assembly GCF_047246625.1 of Microbacterium californiense. Classification (NCBI taxonomy): domain Bacteria; kingdom Bacillati; phylum Actinomycetota; class Actinomycetes; order Micrococcales; family Microbacteriaceae; genus Microbacterium; species Microbacterium californiense. The sequence goes on from NZ_JBFOKQ010000001.1 coordinate 2,225,257, forward strand.
GCGTCGTCGGTTACCGTGAACTGCGCGCAGCGCAGGGCGATCGCCCACTCGCCGTTGCCCGCGGCATCCACCCATCCGACCGGACCGGCGTACCGTCCGCGGTCGAAGGGCTCGAGCTCCCGGATCACGCCGATCGCGATCGACGTCGGCGTGCCCGCCACCGCCGCGGTCGGATGCAGGGCGCCGACGAGGTCGAGCGCGGTCCCTCCGTCGGCGAGCTCTCCCTCCACGTCGGTGGCGAGGTGGAACAGGTTCGGCAGCTTCAGCAGGAACGGCTGCTCGCTCGCCGCCAGCGCCCGGGTGTGCGGGCGGAGCGAGGCGAGCACGCTCTGCACCGCGTACTGGTGCTCGTCGAGGTCCTTGGTGCTGGAGGCCAGCGCTGCCGAGGCGGCCGTGTCGGCGTCGGCATCGGCGCCCCGAGCGGCGGTGCCCGCGAGCACGCGCGCTGTGACGGTGCGCTCGTGCACGGTCACGAGGGTCTCGGGGCTCGCGCCGATGAGGCCGTCGACCGCGAAGACCCAGGTGTCGGGGTACCCGGTCGACAGCGCGCGCACCAGGCGGCGCAGGTCGGACCCTGCCGGAATCGTGCCGGTGAGGTCGCGGGCGAGCACGACCTTGCTCAGCTCCCCGCCCGCGATGCGGCCCAGGGCCTGGCGCACCGACTCCTGGTAGCCCTGGGGGCTCTGCGCGCCGGGGCCCACCGTGCCGGCCCAGTGGGGACCGTAGGCGACGGCATCCGCGGTCGTCGGCTCGGCCGCGTCGTCGTCGGCGTCCTCCGCTCCGGCGAACCGGATGCGGGTGCGCCAGAAGCGCGACCCGTGCCGCCCGATGACCTCGGAGGGGATGACGAGCACGCTGTCGGCGTCGGACCGCTCGTCGAACGTGAGGGCTCCGAAGGCGACGAGACCGGTGCCGGGCAGCGCGATCGGGTCGTCGATGCGGGCGGCGGAGGCGATGCGGCGCCAGGCGGTTGCGAGCGCCGAACTGCGGAGGCCGCCCGGGGTCGTGCCGGCGCGGAGCTCCCGCAGCGGCTCGCCGACCGCGACGATGCCGTCGCCGCGACGCAGCCAGGCGAGAGGGCGGGAGGGGGAGGCGGCTGCCAGGAGGTCTTCGACCGGATCGATCTCTCGGGTCTCCACGACCAGCGCGCTGCTCACCGGTCCAGCCTAATCCGCCCGCTCTAGGCTGAGCGCATGAGCGATGTCCGTCCCGCCCCGGGTACCCCCATGATCGTGCAGTGGCGCAAGTGGGACGGGTCGCCGCACTGGCGGCACGAGAGCGTGTACCTCGGCGCCGACGCCTGGGGCGACTGGGTCGGGCAGCCGACCGGATGGCGCAGCCACCGGCCCGGCCGCGACTACCTCACCGGCAGCCCGAACGTCACCCTGATCCCGCGCGAGACCGACTTCGCGCTCACCGTGAACCGCCGCCACGCCAAGGGCATGCGCATCTACATCGACCTCGGATGGGACGTGCGCTGGACCGACGACCCGCTGCTGGCGACCGGGATCGACATGGACCTCGACGTCGTGCGCGTCGAGGGCGAGCGCGGCACGTGGGTGGACGACCGCGACGAGTGGGCGGAGCACAGCGTGCTGTACGGCTATCCGCCCGAGGTCATGGCCCGGCTCGAGACGCTCGCGCTCGACCTCGAGGAGCGCGTGCGCGCCCGGGTCGCCCCCTTCGACGACGCGACGGCCGACGCCTGGCTCGACCGGCTGGAGGCGCTGGGCCTCGGGAGTCAACCCTGAATCGCGCCCTCCGCTCCGACACCTACACTGAACGGGTGACCCCGAACGAGCCCAACCGCGCCGATCTCGGCAAGGACCCCGCCCGCGTCAGCGGCATGTTCGATCAGGTCGCCGCCGGCTACGACCGCACCAACACGGCGATGACCTTCGGCAACGACGCGCTGTGGCGGGCCGCCACGACGCGGGCCGTCGCGCCGCGGCCGGGGGAGCGCGTCCTCGATCTGGGTGCGGGCACGGCATCCTCCTCCGCCTCGCTCGCCCGCAGCGGCGCCGAGGTGGTCGCCGCGGACTTCTCGCCCGGGATGCTCGCCGAGGGCCGGCGTCGCCACGGCGCGATGCGCAACCTGTCGTTCGTGCAGGCCGATGCGACCGACCTGCCCTTCGCGGATGCCGAGTTCGACGCGGTGACCATGTCGTACGCGCTCCGCAACGTGAACGACCCGAAGAAGGCGCTGCGGGAGCTGCTGCGCGTCACCAAGCCGGGCGGACGCCTCGTGATCAACGAGTTCTCGACGCCGCCCGGGGCGCTGTTCCGCGGCGCGTACCGGTTCTACAACTCGCAGGTGCTGCCGCGCGTCGCCCGGGTGGCGGGCACGAACGGCGACGCGTACGACTACCTGAACGAGTCGATCCGCGAGTGGCCCGACCAGAAGCGCCTGTCGGCGTGGATCCGCGAGGCGGGATGGACCGACGTCGCCTACCGGAACCTCACGTTCGGCATCGTTGCGCTGCACCGCGCGCGCAAGCCCGCGTGACCGACCACGCGCAGATCCGCGCGACCAGACGAAGGTAGGCTGAGAGCGTGACTTCGAGCCCCGTTGCCCCGGGTTCGCGACTGGCGAGCCGTCTCGGTTTCAGCGACCGTGTCTTCATCGGTCCTGCCGCCCGCCGCGTGGCCCGCTCCATCGAAGACGGACTCGAGCTCGTCGAGAACGGCCTCGCCGACGACGTGCGCGTCGCCGACCCGCTCGCCGATGCCGCGAGCCGGTATCTGTACGAGGCCGGCGGCAAGCGCATCCGTCCCGTCCTGACGCTCCTCGCTGCGCAGCTCGGCGACGGCAACACCCCCGAGGTGATCGACGTCGCCAAGGCGCTCGAGATCACCCACCTCGGCTCGCTCTACCACGACGATGTCATGGACGGCGCCGACCGCCGTCGCGGGGTGCCCGCCGCCCATGCGGTGTGGGGCAACAACATCGCCATCCTCACCGGCGACATCCTCTTCTCCCGCGCCAGCCAGCTCATGTCGCGTCTGGGCGAGCGGGCGATCCGCCTGCAGGCCGACACGTTCGAGCGTCTCGTGCTCGGGCAGATGCACGAGACGCTCGGCGCGCAGCCCGACGACGACCCCATCGCGTTCTACATCCAGGTGCTCGCCGACAAGACCGGATCCCTGATCGCCGCGGCGACGCAGGGCGGCGTGATCTTCTCGAACGCGCCGACGGAGTTCGAAGAGCCCCTGCGCATCTACGGCGAGAAGATCGGCGTCGCGTTCCAGCTCCTCGACGACGTGATCGACCTGTCGGCCAAGCCGGAGGACACGGGCAAGGTCCCGGGCACCGACCTGCGCGCGGGGGTCCCCACCATGCCGTACCTGCTGCTCAAGGCGCAGACCGAGGCGGATGCCGCAGACCTCGCCGCCCGCATCGACGACGGCGTGGCGCGCATCGCCGACGGAGCGGACCCGGCCATCCTCGACGGGCCGCTGGCGGAGCTGCGCGACCACGACGCGACCCAGAAGACCCTCGCCCTCGCCCACCGGTGGACGCAGGACGCGATCGATGCACTCGACCCCCTCCCGCGGGGCACCGTGCGCGAGGCGCTGACGCGCTTCGCCGAGACCCTCGCCGAGCGCTCCAGCTGACCGCACGCCGCGGCGCCTCGCGCGCCCGGCCGTGCGAGGAGTGCGCAGGCAAACGAAAGGACCTCCATGACCAAGCTGAGACTGGCCATCGTCGGTGCCGGGCCCGCGGGCATCTACGCGGCGGACCTGCTGCTGAAGGCCGAGCGCAAGTTCGACGTGTCCATCGATCTGTTCGAGCAGCTGCCCGCTCCGTACGGGCTCGTGCGCTACGGCGTGGCCCCGGACCACCCCCGCATCAAGGGCATCATCAACGCGCTCCGCGACGTGCTCGACCGCGGCGACATCCGCCTCTTCGGCAACGTCCGGTTCGGCGAGGACATCACGCTCGACGACCTCAAGCGCCACTACAACGCCGTGATCTTCGCGACCGGCGCGATCCGCGACACGTCGATGGACATCCCCGGCATCGACGCGGTGGGCTCCTACGGCGCCGCCGACTACGTCAGCTGGTTCGACGGGCACCCCGATGTGCCGCGCGAGTGGCCGCTGGACGCGGCATCCGTCGCCGTGATCGGCAACGGCAACGTCGCCCTCGACGTGTCGCGCATGCTGGCCAAGCACGCCGAGGACCTCCTGGTCACCGAGGTGCCCGAGAACGTCTACGAGGGTCTGAAGGCGAGTGCCGTGACCGATGTGCACGTCTTCGGACGCCGGGGTCCCGCCCAGGTCAAGTTCACGCCGCTGGAGCTGCGCGAGCTGGGCGAGCTGCGCGACGTCGACATGGTCGTGTACGACGAGGACTTCGACTACGACGAGGCGTCGAAGGATGCCGTCGCCAGCAACAAGCAGGTCATGGTGATCGACCGCATCCTGCAGTCGTGGCGCAAGCGCGACTCGGTGAACAACGCCGGCGGCACGGCATCCCGTCGCCTGCACCTGCACTTCTGGGCGAAGCCCGTCGAGGTGCGCAAAGACGAGAACGGCCGCGTCGCCGCCCTGGTCTACGAGCGCACGCAGCCCGACGGGCAGGGCGGCGCCGTCGGCACCGGCGAGCTGCGCGAGGTGCCCATCCAGGCGCTCTACCGCGCGATCGGCTACTTCGGCTCGCCCCTCCCCGGCGTCCCCTTCGACAAGAAGCACGGCGTCATCCCCAACCGCGAGGGGCAGGTGCTCGCGAAGGATTCCAACGACCAGCTGCCGGGCCTCTACGCCACCGGATGGATCAAGCGCGGACCGGTCGGCCTGATCGGCCACACGAAGTCCGACGCGATGGAGACCGTCCGCCACATCATCAACGACCAGGGGTCGTGGTGGCACCCGGAGGACCCGGCGGAGGAGTCGATCCCGGCCCTGCTGCAGGAGCGCGGCGTGGCCTGGACCGACCTCGAGGGCTGGCACCGTCTCGACGAGCACGAGATCGGCCTCGGCGCCCCGCAGGAGCGCGCCCGGGTCAAGGTCGTGCCGCGCGACGAGATGGTGCGGGTCTCGCGCGGGGAGTGACGATTCCGCGCCTCGGCTAGCCTGGGCGGCATGGCGGAGTGGATCCCGGACATCCTCGGCGACGAGTTCGAGCAGCGGACGCTGGATCTGCCGACCGATGACGAGGGCCCCGTCGTGGCGACGCTGGTGCGTGCCCTGCCCTCGCCGCACCTGTGGTGGCAGCGGGCGCGCGGGCGTCGGATGCTGCTGCACGACGTCGATGTGCTCTACGTGCACGGGTGGTCGGACTACTTCTTCCAGAAGCGGCTCGCCCGGTTCTGGACGGCACGGGGCGCACGGTTCTTCGCGCTGGACCTCCGTAAGTACGGCCGCAGCCTGCGCGACGGGCAGACTCCCGGATACGTGACCGACCTCGCGACGTACGACGAAGACATCGCCGCCGCCTTCGAGGCCATGGGGCGCGGCGCGGAGGGCACGGCATCCGAGCGCCGTCTGGTGCTGCTGGGGCATTCGACCGGCGGGCTGACGCTGAGCCTGTGGGCGTCACGGCATCGCGGTGTGGCGGATGCCGTGATCCTGAACAGCCCGTGGCTCGAGTTCCAGGTGGCCGCGGCGCGGGCGGCGATCGCGCCGATGGTGGAGCTGCAGGCGCGGCTGCGCCCCCTGGATGCCGCGCCGCAGGTCGATCTGGGGTTCTATTCACGCGCGCAGGCGGAGGTCGCCGACCCGGACGACCCGGCAGAGGTAGACCTGAGGTGGCGGCCGATGCAGACCATGGCGGTGCACGCGGGCTGGCTGAACGCGATCCTGACCGGACACCGCACGGTGTCCGCCGGGCTGGCGATCGACGCGCCGGTCTGCGTGCTGCTGTCGGCCCGCTCGGCGACCCCGACGCGCTGGTCGGAGGAGCTCACCCGGGCCGACTCCGTGCTGGTCGTCGACGACATCGCCCGCGCGGCGCTCCACCTCGGCCCGTCGGTCACCGTCGAGCGGATCGACGGCGCGCTGCACGACGTCTTCCTGTCGGCGCGCGGTGCGCGGACCGAGGCCTACCGCCGGATGGACCGGTGGGTCACCGGGTGGCGCTCCGCGACCTGACGGATTCCCGCGTCACACGTAGTGCATCGTGCGGACGAGCGACTCCGCGTCGTCGCCGTCGCCGCGCAGCACGGCCTCGCGGAGGTCGACGTAGACCTGCCGCATGCGGGCGCGGTCCTCCTCGGGCACGAGCCAGTCGCGAAGATTGCGGGCCACGGCCACCGCGGACTCCCGGACCACCGCCGCATGACGCTGGTTGCGACTGCGGGCGCTGAGGAACGAGAACACGGCTCCGCGGGTCTTCAGCGTGGCCTGCGGGTCGTCGAGCGAGTCGAACATCTCCTCCACGAGGAGGCTCGCGCTGATGCGCTCGCCCGGGTCCAGCCACGGGACGCCCATGCGGGCCGAGATCCCCGCCTGGTAGCCGGCGAACTCCAGCGTCTGCTCGACCAGCTCCGGGGTGACGTGCGTCACCTCCGTGTACCGGCTCGGATACATCGTCACCAGGCCGAGGCGCTCGAGGCGCTGGAGTGCTTCCCGGACCGGTGTGCGCGACACCCGCAGCTCCTCGGCGACCACGACATCGCGGATGCGATCGCCCGGCTCGAGAACGCCGTCGACGATGCGCTGGCCGATGTGGTGGAACACCTCATCGGCCAGGAGCTGCTTGGTCTCGCCGGTGTGATTGGACTCGATGATGCTCATCGAAGTGACCCCCAGTTGAATCCCCCATGATGGTGGGAGCTCCCCCCGTCGCTTCCACAGGAGAAACTAGCGCATCGTTTCTATGAGGGTGCCGAAGGCCGAGAGGTCGGGACCGACAAGACATGGTGACCGCACCACTGAATTTCCCCTCACGGGGAAGGAAGTTCCGCAGTAGCATTCCGATTGTCCGGCCTGTGAATTACCTGGGAAGCGGCCGGCGTTGAGAGGAACGCGCATGTCTTCACCCGCTCCGGGCTGGTATCCCGCGCCCCACGCCAATAACGAGCAGCGTTATTGGGACGGGACGCGGTGGCTCGAGCCCGTACCCGAAACACCGGCGCCGACGACCCACTCGAGTCCGACGGGCGCTTCCGGGGCCTCCCGGCCCGGTGCCGGCATGGGGAGGAAGGTATGGATCATCGTCGGTTCGGTAGCTGCCGCAGTGACCATCGTTGCCGGTGCGGGCGCGGCGGTCGGGCTGGGGCTGAAGGGGAGCCGCCCGACGACGCCAAGCGCCGTGAGCGCCCCGCAGAAGCCTGCGCAGGCAGAGACCCCTGCACAGATAAGAGTGCCCGATGTCATCGGGATGCCGGTGTCGGAAGCCATCGCTGTGGTTGAAGACGCGGGATTCCTCCCACCTCGCCTGTCTTTCTTTGAGGACCCTGGGGCGCTCGTGGTGTCGATGAGCCGTGAACCAGGCTCTCAGGCGAACGAAGGTGCTGCGATCTCATTCGTCGTAGAGGAAGCCGCGGTCATCGTGCCAGACGTTGTCGGACTCCCCGTCGCGGACGCGATCGCTGCACTGGCTTCCGTCGGTTTGACTCCTCCGCTGGTGACGTCGTTCGAAGACCCTGCTGCGGCAGTCGCGTCCACCAGTCCGGCGGCTGGCTCCGAGGCGAAGCGGGGTCAGGAGATCACGGTCGTGGCCGTCGAGAAGCCCAAGCTCACGCTGTCTCAGCAGAACGCGATCAGCAAGGCGAAGAGCTACCTCGACTTCATGGCCTTCTCGCGAACCGGATTGATCGACCAGCTGGAATACGAGGGATTCGGTACGGAGGACGCGACGTTCGGCGTTGACAACGCGGGTGCCGACTGGAACGCCCAGGCTGCGAAGAAGGCGCAGAGCTACCTCGACATGATGGCGTTCTCTCGCTCGGGTCTCTACGACCAGCTCGCATACGAGGGATTCCAACCTGCGGAGATCGAGTTCGGTCTGGCCGCTGTCGGGTACTGACCGGCGGTCGGCTCAGCGTCCTGCGCCGGAGACGACGGAAGCCCCGCACGCGGCGGGGCTTCCGGGACAGCGGGGGAGCGGTTCAGCGGTAGTTGATGAACTGCAGGTCGATGTCGAGGTCCGAGCCCTTGAGGAGCGAGATGACGGCCTGCAGGTCGTCGCGGCTCTTGGACTGGACGCGCAGCTCGTCGCCCTGGATCTGGCTCTTGACGCCCTTGGGTCCCTCGTCGCGGATGATCTTGCCGATCTTCTTCGCGTTCTCCGAGGAGATGCCGTCCTTGAGGGTCGACACGATGCGGAACTCCTTGCCGCTGGCGAACGGGTCGCCCGACTCGAGGCTCTTCAGCGAGATCCCCCGCTTGATGAGCTTGGACTGGAAGACGTCGAGCACCGCCTTCGCGCGCTCCTCGGAGTTCGCGATGATGAGGATCTGCTCGCCGCTCCAGGCGATCGAGGCCCCGGTGCCCTTGAAGTCGTAGCGCTGCTCGACCTCCTTGCGCGCCTGGTTGAGGGCGTTCTCGGCCTCCTGGTGATCCACTTTCGAGACGATGTCAAAGGAACTGTCAGCCATACAGGGAGTGTACCGAGCCGCACGCGCGCGCACCTCTCGGCGTTTCGCCCGACGGAACGCCGCACGCGGTCGTAGCGTGGGCAGCATGGCGCGAGTGGGAGGGCGCAACCTGGCGATGAGCTGGGTTGCGGGGGTGATCTGCATCGGCATCGTCGGTGCGCTGTTGTGGCTCTCCCTCCCCATGCTGCCTGTGCTCGCCGGGTTCGCCGGCGATGCGCTGCGCACCGTCATGCCCTGAGCGGATCGACCGGCGCCGAGGCGAATGACGACACGTCGGCACGCCTCCCGAAGCGCGCCCGCGCGCGGCGCTAATCTCGCACTGCACACTTCTGATGAGAGGCGCACCTTATGAGTGACCCCGAGGTTCCCCGGCACGATCAGCAGCCGAACGACGTCGACCACGTCGTCGACAGCGCGAACGCCGGTCTCGACGCTGCCGCCGCTGCGCGCGCCGATGTGCCCGGCGCGACGCCGACCGCGTCCGACCGCGATGTCCGCTCCTCCGAGCAGGCCGCCGGCGACGACGTCGCCGTGGCGACCCCGTCCACGACGGTCGACCCCGACCTGGCCGCCTTCGAGGCTGCCGAGCGCGACTACCCCGGCACGTTCTCGACCACGAGCGGGACGGATGCCGAAGCCGCACGCGCGGCCGCGGACCGCGTCGCGGCCGATGCCGCCGCCGACCGCGCCGACGCCGCAGCGGATGCCGCGGACCGCGCGGCCGCCGACGCCGAGGCGACCGCCGCGTACTCCGCGCCCGTCGCCCGCGACGACGAGCGTTCCGTGGCCGACACCGCGTACGCCTCCCGCGCCGACGACGCCGAGACGACGATCGTGCCGTCCGAGCCGGGCGTTGCCGCCGCCCCGGCGCAGCCGCAGCCCATCTTCGTGCAGGCGCCCGAGCCTCCGCGCGACCGCGGCAACCGGGGCACCGCCGGCGCGATCGGTCTGCTCGCGACCCTCGCCTTCGCCCTCCTGTACCTGGGGGCGACGATCGGCCTCCGCGCCATCGCCGGAGAGGTCACGGCGCAGAACGTCGGCGAGACCGCTCTCGCCCCGCTCATGACGTGGGGCTTCTGGACGCCGGTGGTCGTGTTCTTCCTCGGCTTCTGGTTCCTGGGCGCGATCATCAACCGCGGCCGCTGGGGTCTGTGGGTGGTCTTCGGCATCATCGTCGGCGTGATCGCCTACGCCGGCCACATCCTCGGTCAGCTGTTCGAGGCCCCGTTCTGGAAGGTCAGCGCCTCCGCGGGCCTCGAGCTGGTGGGGGAGCAGATGCTGGCCCCGCTCGCGATCGCGGCGTTCGTGTTCGCCCGCGAGCTCACGATCTGGTTCGGCGCCTGGGTCGCCCGCAGCGGCGCCCGCAAGACCGAGCTCAACGCCGAGGCGCAGCGCGAGTACGAGCGCACGCTGGAAGCCGGCCCCACGCTGGCGAGATGATGAGCGACAGCGACATGCCGAACCCCCGCGGGCCCGAGTCCGCGGGGGTTTCGGCTGTCCTGGCGGTGGTCCTCGCGACGATCGGCTTCTTCGCGCTGGCGGTGTTCGGCCTCGGCGCCCTGAGCGTCGCGACCGACAGCGACATCATCTCGACGCCGGGACTCGGGCAGCTGCCCGGAGCGGGAGGGATGCTGGTCGCCGTCGTCGTGTTCGCCCTCCTGCTCGCGGTGGCGCTTCGGCGACAGCATCCGTCGTTCGTCTCCGCGGCCGTGATCGCGGTGTCGACGTCGCTGGCTCATCTCGTCGCGGTGTGGATCGCGGCCGCCGGCGTCACCGGCAGCCTCCTGATCGGCACGGCGGTCGCCGGCGGCCTGGTGCGGAACGGCACGAGCATCGTGCTGGTGGTGGCCGCGGGCGTCGGCGCCTGGGGCGGGATCGCCCTCCGGCGCACGCGCAGTCAGCGGCCGCGCTGGCCCTGGGAGCGCGACGAGGAGGAGTGACGCCCCGCCGACGCGGGCGAAATCGGCGGTGAGGTCGCCGCATCCGCGTACCCTGGTGGGGTGGAGCGCTCGTTGGAGACGCAGGTGGAGCAGGCCGTCGAGGCCTGGCTCCGCTGGGTGCCGCGCTGGGAGCCGGCGACCCACCGCGGTCGCGTCGCCCCGTGCCGCCGATGCCTCGGCTCTCCGCTCCTCTCGGCGGCGGGCATCGGGGCCAACGTGCCGCACGGCGTGCAGCACGGACTGTCCACGCGGCTGAAGACGATCGTCGACCAGGCCGTCGCCGAGTACACGGCGCGCAACCTGCCGATGCTCCAGCGCGAGCTCGACCAGCAGGCGGCGCGCAACCGTGCGCGGGCGTATCGCCCGGCGGAGGACCTGGACCCCGAATTCGACGGGCTGCCGCTCGACCCGGAGCCCGTGCCCGGCGCGCCGTTCCTCTTCACCATCGCCGGGCTGGCCGACGAGACGGCCGAGGCGCTGCCGCCCCTTCCTCCGCTGAGCGAGGACGCGAAGGTGGCGCTGCGGCAGGAGGTGGCCCTTGCCGACGAGTACGCGAACATGGTGGGCCGCGAGATCTGCGGACTGCTCCTGGCCCACCGGATCGCCATCCAGGCCGCGGTCTCCCGGCACGTCGAACCGCAGATCGAGGCCCTGCTCGCCGAGCTCACGCAGTCGCTGGACTCCCCGTTCGATCCGGACCCCTCGTAGGCCGACGGCCATTTGACCGGCACGTTACGCGGCATTACACTTGATCAGGTGTGTGCACGTCTTGACGTGCGCGCTGGGCGTCGGCACCTCGCCGGTTCGCCCCCACGGCATACCCATCACACCAAAAGCCCGTCTGTTCAGGCGTGCCGGTGGGTCATGATGTGAAACCCATCACGCTGTCACCGTGCAGCACTATGAGGAGAGAACGTGCCAACCATTCAGCAGTTGGTTCGCAAGGGTCGCTCGCCCAAGGTCACCAAGACCAAGGCGCCCGCGCTCAAGTCGAACCCGCAGCAGGCCGGGGTCTGCACCCGCGTCTACACCACCACCCCGAAGAAGCCGAACTCGGCGATGCGCAAGGTCGCCCGTGTGAAGCTCCGCAACGGCACCGAGGTCACCGCGTACATCCCCGGTGAGGGCCACAACCTGCAGGAGCACTCGCTGGTGCTCGTCCGCGGCGGTCGTGTGAAGGACCTCCCCGGTGTGCGTTACAAGATCGTCCGTGGCGCCCTGGACACCCAGGCAGTCAAGAACCGTAAGCAGGCTCGTTCCCGCTACGGCGCGAAGAAGGGTTGAGTTAGATGCCTCGTAAGGGTCCCGCCCCCAAGCGCCCCGTCGTCAACGACCCGGTCTACGGCGCGCCGATCGTCACCTCGCTGGTGAACAAGATCCTCGTCGACGGCAAGAAGTCGCTGGCCGAGTCGATCGTCTACGGCGCCCTCCGCGGCGTCGAGGCGAAGAACGGTCAGGATGCCGTCGCCACGCTCAAGAAGGCGCTCGACAACGTGCGCCCGACCCTCGAGGTCCGCAGCCGCCGCGTCGGCGGCTCGACCTACCAGGTGCCGGTCGAGGTCAAGCCTCACCGCGCCAACACCCTCGCGCTGCGCTGGCTCGTCAGCTACGCCAAGGGTCGTCGTGAGAAGACGATGACCGAGCGTCTGCAGAACGAGATCCTCGACGCGTCGAACGGCCTGGGCGCCGCGGTCAAGCGCCGTGAGGACACCCACAAGATGGCCGAGTCGAACCGCGCGTTCGCTCACTACCGCTGGTAATCCCTCGTCTCGATGCTCCGCATCCCGCTCAGGAACCGGGCCGCGAATCCCGGTTCCTGAGCGTGCGGAGCGAGACGAAGGGCCACGACCCTTCACCCCACAAACGATAAGGACACTCCTGTGGCACAAGACGTGCTCACCGACCTGAGCAAGGTTCGGAACATCGGCATCATGGCGCACATCGATGCCGGCAAGACCACCACGACCGAGCGCATCCTGTTCTACACGGGCGTCAACCACAAGCTCGGCGAGACGCACGACGGCGCCTCGACGACCGACTGGATGGAGCAGGAGAAGGAGCGCGGCATCACGATCACGTCTGCCGCCGTGACCTGCTTCTGGAACAACAACCAGATCAACATCATCGACACCCCCGGTCACGTGGACTTCACGGTCGAGGTGGAGCGCTCGCTCCGCGTGCTCGACGGTGCCGTCGCCGTCTTCGACGGCAAGGAGGGCGTCGAGCCCCAGTCCGAGACCGTGTGGCGTCAGGCCGACAAGTACAACGTCCCCCGCATCTGCTTCGTCAACAAGATGGACAAGCTCGGCGCGGACTTCTACTTCACCGTCGACACGATCGTCAACCGCCTCGGCGCCAAGCCGCTGGTGCTGCAGCTCCCGATCGGCGCCGAGAACGACTTCGTCGGCGTGGTCGACCTGATCGAGATGCGCGCCCTCGTGTGGCCCGGCGATGCCAAGGGTGACGTGACCATGGGTGCGTCGTACGAGATCCAGGAGATCCCGGCCGACCTCAAGGACAAGGCCGACGAGTACCGTCAGCAGCTGCTCGAGACCGTCGCCGAGTCCGACGACGCCCTGCTCGAGAAGTTCTTCGGCGGCGAGGAGCTCACGGTCGCCGAGATCAAGGGCGCCATCCGCAAGATGGTCGTCGCCAGCGAGATCTACCCGGTCCTCTGCGGCTCGGCGTTCAAGAACCGCGGCGTCCAGCCGATGCTCGACGCGGTCGTCGACTACCTTCCCAACCCCCTCGACGTCGGCGCCATCGAGGCGCACGACCCGAAGGACGAGGAGAAGGTCATCGAGCGTCACCCCGACGCCAAGGACCCGTTCGCCGCGCTCGCGTTCAAGGTCGCGGTGCACCCGTTCTTCGGTCGCCTCACCTACGTGCGCGTCTACTCGGGTCACCTCGACTCGGGTTCGGCCGTCATCAACTCGACCAAGGGCAAGAAGGAGCGCATCGGGAAGATCTTCCAGATGCACGCCAACAAGGAGAACCCGGTCGACTCGCTCACCGCGGGCAACATCTACGCCGTGATCGGACTGAAGGACACCACCACCGGTGACACCCTCTCCGCGATCGACGCGCCCGTCGTCCTCGAGTCGATGACCTTCCCCGAGCCCGTCATCGAGGTCGCCATCGAGCCGAAGACCAAGGCCGACCAGGAGAAGCTGGGCACCGCGATCCAGAAGCTCGCCGAAGAGGACCCGACGTTCCGCACGGAGCTCAACCCCGAGACCGGTCAGACGACCATCAAGGGCATGGGCGAGCTGCACCTCGACATCCTCGTCGACCGCATGAAGCGCGAGTTCCGCGTCGAGGCCAACGTCGGCAAGCCGCAGGTGGCCTACCGCGAGACGATCAAGAAGGCCGTCGAGAAGCACGACTACACGCACAAGAAGCAGACCGGTGGTTCCGGACAGTTCGCGAAGATCCAGTTCACCATCGAGCCCCTCGAGCTCGACGGCGACAAGACCTACGAATTCGTCAACTCGGTGACCGGTGGTCGCATCCCGCGCGAGTACATCGGCTCGATCGACGCCGGTTTCCAGGACGCGATGAACGTCGGCGTCCTCGCCGGCTACCCGATGGTGGGCGTTCGCGCGACCATCGTCGACGGTGCCGCCCACGACGTCGACTCCTCGGAGATGGCGTTCAAGATCGCGGGTTCCATGGGCTTCAAGGAGGCGGCGCGCCGCGCCAACCCCGTGCTGCTCGAGCCGCTGATGGCCGTCGAGGTCCGCACTCCCGAGGAGTACATGGGCGACGTCATCGGCGACCTGAACTCGCGCCGTGGCCAGATCCAGTCGATGGAGGATGCCGCGGGCGTCAAGGTCGTGCGTGCCCAGGTGCCGCTGTCCGAGATGTTCGGCTACATCGGCGACCTGCGCTCGAAGACCTCGGGTCGTGCGGTCTACTCGATGGAGTTCCACAGCTACGCCGAGGTCCCGCGCGCCGTGGCCGACGAGATCGTCCAGAAGGCCAAGGGCGAGTAACACTTCTGGGAGCCGGTTCCCGAGCCCGGCGACGGGCCGGCTCCCAGGTCACCTACAACTTCACATTCCCTCTCTACTAAACTGAGAACCTAACCCGTAGAGAACCGGTCGCAATCCAGTGCCCGGCACCTCTACAACGACGTCCTGAGGAGGACCCAGTGGCTAAGGCCAAGTTCGAGCGGACCAAGCCGCACGTCAACATCGGAACGATCGGTCACGTCGACCACGGCAAGACCACGCTCTCCGCAGCGATCTCGAAGGTGCTTGCCGACAAGTACCCGTCCGACACCAACGTGCAGCGCGACTTCGCTTCCATCGACTCGGCGCCGGAAGAGCGCCAGCGTGGTATCACCATCAACATCTCGCACATCGAGTACGAGACGCCGAAGCGCCACTACGCGCACGTCGACGCCCCGGGTCACGCTGACTACGTCAAGAACATGATCACCGGTGCGGCTCAGATGGACGGCGCGATCCTCGTGGTCGCCGCCACCGACGGCCCGATGGCCCAGACCCGTGAGCACGTTCTGCTCGCCAAGCAGGTCGGCGTTCCGTACCTGCTCGTCGCGCTGAACAAGTCCGACGCGGTCGACGACGAGGAGATCCTGGAGCTCGTCGAGCTCGAGGTTCGCGAGCTTCTCTCCAGCCAGGGCTTCGACGGCGACGACGCTCCCGTCGTGCGCGTCTCGGCTCTGAAGGCTCTCGAGGGCGACGAGAAGTGGACCGACGCCATTCTCGAGCTCATGCAGGCTGTCGACGACAGCGTTCCGGACCCGGAGCGCGACCGTGACAAGCCCTTCCTCATGCCGGTCGAGGACGTCTTCACGATCACCGGTCGTGGCACCGTCGTCACGGGCCGCGCCGAGCGTGGCACGCTGGCCATCAACTCCGAGGTCGAGATCGTGGGTCTGCGCCCGACGCAGAAGACGACCGTCACCGGTATCGAGATGTTCCACAAGCAGCTCGACGAGGCATGGGCCGGCGAGAACTGTGGTCTGCTGCTCCGCGGCACCAAGCGTGAGGACGTCGAGCGCGGCCAGGTCATCGTGAAGCCGGGTTCGGTCACGCCGCACACCGACTTCGAGGGCACCGCGTACATCCTGTCCAAGGACGAGGGTGGCCGCCACAACCCCTTCTACACGAACTACCGCCCGCAGTTCTACTTCCGCACCACCGACGTCACCGGCGTCATCTCGCTGCCCGAGGGCACCGAGATGGTCATGCCCGGCGACACCACCGACATGACGGTCGAGCTGATCCAGCCGATCGCCATGGAGGAGGGCCTCGGCTTCGCCATCCGTGAGGGTGGACGCACCGTCGGCGCCGGTACGGTGACGAAGATCATCAAGTAAGCATCTGCTTCCTCGCACAGGGGTCGGACCTTCGGGTCCGGCCCCTGTGTGTTTCCCGGTGACCGGCGATGCCACCGACCGGACGATTTCGCATGCATTCCCTTGAATAAAACACGAAGTGTCGTATAAGCTCGTCACGTTGAGCGCAGGCTCATCGAGCAAGCAGTCCGAGCCCTGGTCGGACCAGCGCCGCAGTCGGCGAGGGAAACCCGAAGCTTCCCTCCAGCACGGCTGCGTGCGCGCTTGCGCGTGAAGGGGGAGAGCCCAGACGTCGGGGAGGCGTCCGGGAAAGGGGAGCATCGCCATGCGTTCGACCGTGCGTCGGCAGGAGAATCAGCGTGCCCGGAGACTGACGGCGTTCACCGCCGTCGTCTCCCTGTTGAGCGGGGCACTCGCCGTCGGCGTCGCCGCGCCGGCCGCAGCCGCGGAACAGGCGTGGTCGCCCACGCTGACCGTGCAGAACGTCGACGCCGCGGGGAAGGACTTCGTCCTGGCCGGCGAGGATGTCGCATTCCAGCTCACCGCCAGCAACCCCAGCGACCCTAAGACGACCGGTGGACCGCAGTTCAACCTGAGCGTGTTCGCGCTCCTCCCGGCATCCGTGTCCTTCGTCGGCGTCGACGGCAAGGGCTTCGAGGCCCCGAAGATCCTGGTCGCGGGCGACGTCCTCCCCAACCGCACACGCACGGTCGAGCCCACCGCGCCGCTCACCGAGTGCAGCGCGCTCGGACTGGTGAACGCCCCGACCGTCGTCGGTCAGCCGCAGCTGTGCGCGGTCCCCGACGGACAGCAGGTCTGGATCTGGTCCGACGTCAACGACCTGCCGCAGGGCGCCGCCGTCTCGGCGACCGTGACGGTGCGTCCCGACCGCGACCTCTACCCGGTCGGCAGCCGGGTCGGCTTCGCTGCCCGGGCCTTCACGAGCAACGACCCCACGCGCCTGCCCACCTACGACGGCTCGCCGAGCGTCGCACGCACCGTGGATCACACCTCCGGTGCGGGCATCGCCGACGACGACGTTCCCGTGCGGGCGCTCCGCGTCACGAAGAACGTGACCGAGGGAACCGTTGAGAGCGAGCTGCTCCGCGGCGTCCACGACGAGGCCGCGCGCTACACCGTCACGGTGCGCAACACGACCCGCGGGGCCACCGACGGCGTCATCGTCACCGACTACCTCCCCGCCGGCCTGGAGTACCTGGGCCTCGGCGCGGGCGACAACACCACGGGTGCCCGCGAATACCCGGGCGCCCGGGCGCTCAGCGGGGGAGCGGTCGGCGGAGAGACCGTCGAGACCGTGCGGCTCGACGCGACCCAGGCCGCCGCGCTGAAGCTCTCCGGGGCCGGCGTGTACACCAAGGTGACGTGGACGCTCGGCACCCTCGCGTCCGGCGCGACGAGGGAGCTCACGTACCGCGCCGCCGTCCCGCTGTTCGAGAACGAGCTGTGGGCCGCGGGCACGGCGCCGGCGGTCACCGGGGCACAGGCCGCGAACCTCGACAACAACACCGGCGCGTCCACGCGACACGGCGGCACGAGCACCCCGCAGGACGGCCAGTCCCTCCGCAACCTCGCGAGCGCTTCCGGCTCGTACACCGGTGCGGTCCTCAACGGCGACGCCGCGCTGCGCGCCGTGAGCGACAGCGACTCCGAGACGGTCGAGGCGGTCGACGTGCGCGTCGCCAAGTCCGTCGACACGGGCGACTTCGCCACCGGACGCCTCGCGACCTATTCCGTCACGGTCGACGCGAGCGAGTACACCGACGCGACGGCCGTGACTCTCACCGACGTGATCCCCAACGGGCTGTGCCCGGCGTTCCCGATCGACTCCGACGACGTCGCCCTGATGATCGACGGCTCGCCGGCGTCGGACGGCGACTGGAACGACGAGATCCCGGGCGGGGCATGCACGTTCCCCACGACCGCCGGCGGTGCCGTGCTGTCCCCGGAGCTCACGGTCCGATCGATCGACTACCACCGCGCCGCCGGTACGTTCGAGGTCGTCTTCACGGCGGAGGACATCCCCGCCGGCGGCTCGTTCACCGCCCGGTACTCGGCGATGCAGCGCATCAGCTACACCGGCGGTGACGGCGGTACGAGCTCGGGCGACAGCTTCGTCAACCGGGTCACGGTCACGGCGGAGACCGAGTCGGTCGCCGCCATCGCGGGAGAGCCGACTCTCGCCGAGCGCGTGGGCGGGACCCGCTTCGTCTCGGACGGCTCGTCGGCGACCATCGCCTCCGGCACCCCGACCTTCACCAAGACGGTCCTGCAGCGCGGGCAGACGCCCGGCCAGAAGGACGCCGTGTGGGCGAAGGACGGCGACCAGCCGTTCTCGCCGGGCGACGACGTCTGGTACCGGGTCGAGGCGAACTTCGCCACCGGGATCGACACCCGCAACGCGCAGGTGACGGACTACCTGCCCGAAGGGGTGCGCCTCGTCGAGACGCTGTACTCCTACCGGGGCATGCCGGGATTCGACGACGAGACGTCGCCGACGGCCTATGACGGCGCGACCTTCCCCTCGGACTACCTTCCGCAGGCCGGCGTCTCGGGCAACGCTCTGACGTGGCACTTCGGCTCCCGCAACCGCGCCGGCAGCGACGACAAGTTCATGCCGGCGGGCAGCACCGTCACGATGTACGTGCACGCGCAGGTGACCGGCCAGTCGGCCACGCGCGATGACGTCGACAGCCCGCGGAACCACGCGAAGTACCAGCAGGTCAACGTGCACGGCGACATCTGGTTCGACCGTGACGATGCGGGCATCGACCTCGACTGGGGCGCCACCCTGGCCAAGGGCATCCGCACCCTCAACGGCCAGGAGATCGGCCCCGACTTCGCCGACCGCGAGAAGGAGCGGACGGTCGTCCAGGGCGACCGGGTGGGATACCGCCTCGATGTCACCGCTCCGCAGAACACCACCACCGACTACGTCGTCTGGGACGTCCTGCCCACGGGCGTGCTCGAGGCCGACCTCGCCGAACTCGGCGCCTGGACGTACGACAGCAGCTCCACGGCATCCGCGA
This sequence comes from Microbacterium californiense, assembly GCF_047246625.1. Lineage (NCBI taxonomy): Bacteria > Bacillati > Actinomycetota > Actinomycetes > Micrococcales > Microbacteriaceae > Microbacterium > Microbacterium californiense. The sequence continues at coordinate 2,244,113 of NZ_JBFOKQ010000001.1, forward strand.
AGCTCGGCGACGACGACGTCGACGTCCGCGTGTACAACCCGGGGGACGAGCTTCCCGACGGCATCTCCCTCCGTCCCGATCACAGCGGGCGCGCCGTCGTCGTGTGGACCGTCGGCGCCGACGTGGACGGCACCACTCCGGCGAAGGACGGCGCCACGGCGACCACGCGCGGACTCAGCCTCGGCTACACGCTCACCGTGCCCACGGGCGCGGAGGACGGCGGCCCGGCGGCCCAGCTCACGCAGCGCTACGTCAACGACGCCGGCCTCGTCAGCTACGCCATCCGAAACTCCCCCTCCGCGACGACCACCGTCGTGCCGCAGCGCGAGGGCGGCGGACAGCAGCTCACGAACCGCACGCTCCGGGACGGCGAGGTCGCGGCATCCGACATCGACACCTACGGCAGCGCCACCGTGGTGCTCCCCGACCTCACCGTCGGCAAGAAGCTCCTCTCGACCGAGGTGAGCCCGGACGACGTGGCGACGCGCGCCGTCGACCTCGGCGACGGCAGTCGCAACACCGCAGGGCAGATCGTCCAGGGGGAGTACGCGACGTTCGAGTACTCCGTGACGATCCCCGCGAAGACGTCCGTGCGCGGAGCCGTGATCTCGGACGGCGGGATGCTGGCGACCGACGCGACCGGCGTGGCCTACCAGTACGTGAGCGGCAGCGCGAAGTACTTCGGACCGGGCGATCTCGAGATCACCGATGGCGAGAACGGCTTCCGGACGGAGGACTCGCGGGCGGGAACCTCGCAGCACGGCATCCTCACGTTCCCCGACACCTACACGAACAGCACCGAGAAGTCGCAGACGTTCCGCGTGCAGATCACGGTGTGGGTGAAGGATCAGGACGCCGCCCCGGCCAACAGCCGTGAGCCGCAGATCGCGAACCAGACCCGACTGACCAACACGGCGACGGTGACGTTCTACGACCCTAACGACGGTGGCCGCAGCCGGACCCCGCGCACCGCGACCGCGGACGTGACGTTCATCGAGCCCGAGGTCACGCTCGCCAAGGTGTCGTCCACCCCGGTGGTCCAGGCCAACGGCGAGGTGACCTACACCCTCACCGCGAGCAACACCTCCGGGCGCCCGGCGCTGTACGACGTCGTCGTGATCGACTGCGTCCCCGCGCAGATCGTCCCGGGTGCGCCGCAGGCGTCCGTGGGGACCGCGCGCGTGGTGGGTGACTGCGCCATCGCGTCAGACGACTCCATCCAGACCGGGTCCGGCACCGGGAAGCTCATCGAGTGGACCATCCCCGAGATCCGCGGCACCGGGACGACCGGTGCACCCACGCTCACCTACACCGGCACCGTGCAGCAGCAGGCCGGCGGCGGCTCGCAGTTCACCAACCGCGCCGAGCTCACCGGGTACACCCTGCGCACGGCCGTCGGCTCCGACACCGACACCACGGACCGTCGCGGCATGCTCCGCACGAAGGCGAGCGCCACCGTGCGGATGCCGGACGCCACCATGGTCAAGTCGGTCAGCCCGGCCCAGGCGCCGGTCGGCAGCGTCGTCACGTACACCGTCACGACGACGCTCCCCGCGCAGACGAACTTCTACGACGTCGCTCTGACCGACCTCCTGCCTGCGGGTGTGGAGTTCCTCCCGACCGGCACCGCCACGCAGTCGTTCGACTGGGCGGGCGCGCCGAAGGAGCCGTCGATCGGCGGCCCCGCGCTGAGCAGCGACGGGAAGACCCTGACCTGGCCCCTCGGCGCGACAACCTTCGACGCCTGGAAGGACGATCGCACCATCACCGTGACCTTCCAGGCGCGGCTCACGCCCGCCGTCGTCGCTGCGAAGCCCGACAATCGGGCCAGCTTCACCTGGAAGAAGGTCGACGGGTCGACGGTCGAGACCGATCGGGTGACCGCGACCGCGAACGCCCAGGTGACGATCCTCAACCCGGACGTCCGCATCGCCAAGGCGGTGAAGCTGACCGGTGCCGCCGACTCGACGTACGGGCCGACCAAGTCGGGCAACCCCGACCAGTCCTTCACGTACCGCGTGCGCGTCACCAACGCTAACTCCGGCACGGCCGCCTACGGGATCGTCGTCACGGATCAGGTGTCGGCGGGCGTCCGCATCGACACCACGCAGTCGGTGTTCGCCGGAGCCGAGTTCGACAACGAGACCGCCATCCGCGACGGCCGCGGCGGCCGGATCACGTGGACCATCCCCGGGCCGTTCACGACCGGGAACCACGACCTCGTCTACCAGGGCACGTTCGCCGCGTCGGACACCCTGACCGCCACCGCCTCCGTCGCGAACACCGCCGCTGTGGCGCAGTACGCCTCCGCGACCACGGGCGGATGGCAGTACCTGCCCGGCAAGGGGAAGGTGCCGGGTGGAGCGAACCTCGTCGCCCGCTCCGCCGCCGCGAACGTGACTCCGCTGTTCCCGAGCATCACGCTGAAGAACGCCGTCTCGAAGGGCACCGAGGCCTTCGTCGGCGAGTCCTTCTCCTGGACGCTCACGGCCGTCAACGCGGGCAAGGGCTCGGCGCAGACCGTGACCCTGACCGACCTGCTGCCTGTGAACTGGGCGTACGACCCGGCGGTGGAGCCCACGATCACGATCGGGGGCAAGCCGGTCACGGCCGACGTCCTGCTCGTGCACGGGGAGACGGCGGACAACCGCCAGACCCTGACGTGGACCATCGGCTCGCCCACCGGCGCACCGCTGCTCCTCGGCAGCGACACCGGCGTCGATGAGGACCGCACGATCCGGATCACCTTCTCCGCCAAGCCCCTCCCGGGAGCCGTCACGAACTCGGGTGCCGGCATGTCGCACTGGCACGGCAGCATGCTGTCGGGCTCGGCCACGGACACCAGCGGGATCACCCGGAACGCCACCGCGTCCTACGTCGGCGCGAACTCCCCGGCCGCGGCGCAGATCGCGCGGGCCGACCTGGAGGTCGTCAAGACGGCCATCGGCGGGGACGCAGGGAAGGCCTGGCTCGCCGGCGCCGCTCCCGGCAACGGCTACACGCAGCCGCAGTGGCTGATCACGATCACCAACCAGGGACCGGATGCCGCGTCCGGACCGTTCGTCGTGCGCGACACGCTCGAGCTGCCCGCCGGGGTCACCACCGGCACGTTCAGCGCCCGCTACTTCCCCGGCGGCACGGGGGGCGGCCAGCCGCTGTCTCTCACGGGCTCCGGCACCGCGTCCGACCCGTTCGTGGTCGGCCTGCAGAACACGGTGCTGAACGCCGCGGGAACCGACCGCATCGAGCTCGTCGCCGACGTGGCGATCCCCTCGGCCGCGACCGGCACGGCGCGCAACACCGCCGATGCCACCGGCCGTACGTTCGAGGACCCGGCCGATCTCGTTGACAACACCTCCGCGGTGTCGAAGGCGATCTCGAGCGCGGCCGACCTCTCGATCGAGAAGTCGGTCACGACGACCGAGCCGACCGCCGGGCGTCCGATCACCTGGGCCATCCGTGTTGTCAACAACGGCCCGTCGGTCGCGGCATCCACGTCGTCCGACGCCATCATCGTGACCGACACGATCCCCGACGGCGTGAGCGGCGTGCAGGACCCGTCCGCGGACCTCACGGCCTGGACCGTCACGGCGTCCGACGGCTGGCCCGCCTCGGCCGGCGACACCGTGACCTGGACCTACACGGGCACGCAGCTGGCCGTGGGGCTGGCTCAGGACCTGTCCCTGAGGGGCACGGTCGATTCCTCGTGGGTGGGCGGCAGCATCCGCAACACCGCCGTCGTCGAGCCCGGCCCGACCACCGACCCCGTTCCGACGAACAACGCCGGTCAGGCCGTCGCGACGCCCGGAGACGGCACGACGCTCGCGGTCACCAAGACGCGCGTGGTACGCGACGGCGACGTCTGGAAGGATGCCGCCGACCTCGGCGAGCCGCTGCCCGAGGTCGTGGCCGGTGAGACGATCAGTTACCGCGTGGTCGTGACGAACAACGGCCCCGCGGACGCCCGCGGCGTGCGGATCGTCGACGAGGTGCCCGGCATGCTGTCCTTCGCCTCCGTGGAGGGCGAGAGCGGCACCTGGACGCGCACCGCCGGCCCCGGCACCGAGGACACGTTCGCGCTGACCGGCACGATCCCCGCGTCCGCGACCGACTCCCGCCGCGCGTTCGTGGTCACGTACGGCGTGAGCACGGACCTCGCCGCCGGATCCGTCGTCGAGAACTGGGTCCGCGCCCTGGCGGACAACGCCCGCGTCGCGGTACCGCCGCGCGACGGCGACACGACCGACTCCGAGCGCATCGCCGACCTGTCGATCGTCAAGCAGGCCCTCGACGCCGACGGCGCCGCCGTCGCGGCCGACGAGGTGGCCGAGGTGACCGCGGGAACGCAGACGCGCTTCCGCCTGACGGTCACCAACGACGGCCCCAGCGTCTCAGGCGCACCGATCGTCGTGACGGATCGTCTGCCCGCGGGCATGACCCTCGTCTCGTCGCGCGTGTCGGTGGCGGGTGCGCCCGCGACCTCGGTGGCACCCGTCGTCTCCGACGGCGGACGCACGTTGACGTGGACCCCCGTGACGGGTGCGGCGACACTGGCCGCCGGTGCGACGATCGTGGTCGAGGTGACCGCCGCCGTCGCGCCCGAGGCGCCCGAGCAGCGTCTGGTCAACGCGGCCGACGTCACGGGCGCCGACGACAGGGACCCGAGCAACAACCACAGCGAGGTCGCGATCGACGTCGTGACCCTCGCCGCGCTCTCCGTCGTCAAGGACGTCGCGACCGGACCCTGGATCGCCGGCACCGACGTGACCTACACGATCACCGTCGACAACGACGGCCCCTCGGTCGCCGACGCGTTCGTCGCCGACGTGCTGCCGGCCGGGCTCACGGCCGTGTCGATCACGGGCGAGGGCTGGGACTGCGACCGGATCGACTTCAGCTGCCTGCGCGCCGCGCATCCGCTGGGGGAGAGCACCATCACGGTCGTCGCCCGGGTCGCCTCGGGCGTGCCCACCGGAACGGAGCTCGTGAACACCGCGGACCTGTCGTGGACCGACAGCCGCACGACGTCGCCCCACCGCACCAGCGACACTGCGGCGATCACGGTCTCGACGAACGCCGATCTGCGGCTCGTCAAGACCGCGGTCGACGAGGAGGGCGCCGAGACCACGGCGGCCGTCGCGGGTGAGAATGCGCGCTACCGTATCGCGGTCGACAACCTCGGCCCGAGCGATGCGATCGGCCCGCTCGCGGTGGTCGACGCGCTGCCCGCGGGTGTGCGCTTCGTCGGGCTCCTCGGCGCCTCCGCCGAGGTGTGGACGTCGGATGCCGATGACGCCGACCCCCAGACCGTGACCTTCACGCTGCTCCCGCAGAGCGCGGGCGTCACGAGCGGCTCGTCCGCGCCGGCGCTGGAGTTCGAGGTCGCGATCGATGCGGCCGTCGCGAACGGCGCCCTGCTGACGAACACCGCCGGCGTCTCCTCCGGCACGCCGGATGCCACTCCCGCGAACGACTCCGACACCGCCGACCTCACCGTCGCCCGGGCCGTCGACCTGTCGATCACGAAGACGCACGACGCGTCCGCCGTGCGCATCGGCGACGTGCTGCCGTTCTCCCTGCAGGTCGGCAACGCGGGCCCCTCCGAGGCCACCGGGATCGTCGTGACGGACCTCGTCCCGGCCGGGCTCGAGGTGCTCACCGAGGTGGGCGACGAGGTCGGCGAGGACTGGACCGTCGAGTCGATCGTCGTGGTCGACCCCGAGGACGCCTCGGCCGGCACCCGGGTGACGGCGCGCTACGCGTTGCCCGTGGCACCGCTCGGAACGACCTCGGGGATCACCCTGCAGACGCGCGTCGAGGTCGCGGCCTACCCCGAGGTCGTGAACGTCGCCGAGGCGGCTGCGACCGAGATCACGGACGCTCAGCCCGATCGGACGCCTGGGGACAACCGGGTCGAGGACACGGTCGCGGTGCCGCCGCTCGCGGCGCTGGTGGTCACCAAGACCGCCGTGGGCGCGTTCCAGGTCGGCAAGGCCGGCGCGTACGAGATCGTCGTGCGCAACGACGGACCGACCGCCGACCCGGGCCCCGTCGCGGTCACGGACGTCCTTCCTGACGGGCTGAGCTTCGCAGGCTCGCCGGACGCGGGCGTGCAGGTCGACGGCCGGACCGTCTCCTGGACGATCGAGGACGGTCTCGATGTGGACGAGGAGGTGACCCTGACCCTGCGCGTCGACGTGGGGGAGGCGGCCTACCCGTCGGTCACCAACGTCGCCGCGGTGCAGTCCGACTCCGAGCAGACGGACGATGCCCGGCTCGCCGACGACGAGACCGTCGAGGTCGCGGCCGCGGACCCGCTGGCGGTCACGGGCGGCGAGATGGCGATCGGCGTGATCGCCCTCGCTCTCCTGCTCGTGCTGGCCGGCGGGGTGCTCCTCACCGTCCGTCGTCGCCGCGGCTCTTCCGCAGAAGGGTCTCCCCGTGCAGAATGAGGGGGCCTCGGACGCCCCGGGGCACCACATCGCAGAGGGGACGCGCATGGCTGAACAGAACGCATTCGGCGACGCCGTGAACAAGGGGAAGGACTTCCTCGAGCAGAACAAGGGCAAGATCGCCGAGGCGGTCAAGAGCGAGCAGGCCGAGGACATCAGCGACAAGGTCCTCGACGGGGTCGCGGACTTCGCCAAGAAGCTCGCGCCCGGTGCAGCCGACAAGATCGACGAGATCCGCGACACCGCGGACAAGTCGATCGGCAATCAGTAGCACCGACCGCAGGTCACGGACGGCGGTCCTCTTCGGAGGGCCGCCGTCCTCTGCGTCCGCCCCGCCGCAGATTCGCCCTCGCGCACGACGGCGTCCTCACATAGAATGAGCGGGACCGCCTGGGGATTGCGCGGTCGGGAAGCCGGAGGGGTCCGGTCTTCCGAACACACGCGGCTCGTGCCGCGTCGAATCTGGGGAATGCGATTTTGGGGATCATCTGCCGACGCGCGCATGCACGGCGCGCCGCCGCGTCCTCGTCTGCGCCGCCTTCCCGCCCGCACGGCGGTCGGACCGCCGTCCACGAACGAGGTGACCGGCGTCCCTTCCCGTCGGGAGCCTCGCGTTCGGCGTGCCCCCTCGCGCCGGACGCCCTCCCCGAACGGGGCGAGGCATGGGGATGCCTCGCCCCGTTCTCGGCAGGAGCGCCGACGCTCGGAGGATGCTGAACGCCGCAGTCCGGATTCCCGGAACCGTGCGCGACACGCCCGGGTTTGCGCAAGTGAAATCGGCCGTGGCAGAATAGACAGGTTCGACATTTCGGCGCGCTGTGCGCGTGCCGGATCACTGCCAGGGCAGTGCATAGGCGGCGTCTCCTCCGGGAGGCGCAGGGTTCTAGGCCGCGGGTAGCAGAACACCATCCCCGACACCCCTCGTGCTGAGGGTTCCGCCGTGCGCGGCGGAGGTCGGCCGGTCGTCGCGAGACGGGCGGGATGACAGCAGAACAGTGGTGCAGCAGATCGGGCTCGCGAGAGCCGGTCGCGTGCCGAGGCGTGAACAGCGCCGACGTGCGTCCAATGCCCCTGGGTCACCGGGCCCAGGCCGGTAAGACGCTTAAAGAGAGTGAGCAGACAATGGCGGGACAGAAAATCCGCATTCGCCTGAAGTCGTATGACCACGAGGTCATCGACTCGTCGGCACGCAAGATCGTCGACACCGTGACCCGTGCGGGCGCGACCGTCGTCGGCCCCGTGCCGCTTCCGACCGAGAAGAACGTGGTCGCGGTCATCCGGTCGCCCCACAAGTACAAGGACAGCCGCGAGCACTTCGAGATGCGCACCCACAAGCGTCTGATCGACATCGTCGACCCGACGCCCAAGGCCGTCGACTCGCTGATGCGTCTCGACCTCCCGGCCGATGTCAACATCGAGATCAAGCTCTGAGGTTCGACATGGCTGACATCAACGCAAAGATTTCCAAGGGCATGCTCGGCACGAAGCTCGGCATGACCCAGGTGTGGAACGAGAACGGCAAGCTCGTTCCCGTCACCGTCATCGAACTCGCCCCCAACGTGGTCACGCAGATCCGCACGCCCGAGAAGGACGGCTACAACGCCGTGCAGATCGCGTACGGGCAGATCGACCCGCGCAAGGTGAACAAGCCGCTCTCGGCTCACTTCGAGGCCGCCGGCGTCACGCCGCGCCGCCACGTGACCGAGATCCGCACCGCGGACGCTGCTGACTACTCACTCGGTCAGGAGCTCACGGTCGACGGCACGTTCGAAGCCGGCCAGCTCGTCGACGTCGTCGGCACGAGCAAGGGCAAGGGCTTCGCCGGTGTCATGAAGCGTCACAACTTCAAGGGCGTCTCGGCATCGCACGGTGCGCACCGCAACCACCGCAAGCCCGGCTCCATCGGCGCATCGTCGACCCCGAGCCGCGTCTTCAAGGGCATGCGCATGGCCGGCCGTATGGGTGGCGAGCGCGTGACCGTCCTCAACCTCACGGTGCACGCCGTCGACATCGAGAAGGGTCTGCTGCTCGTCAAGGGCGCCGTCCCCGGTGCTCGCGGCCGCATCGTCTACGTCCGCAACGCAGTGAAGGGTGCCTGATCATGGCTGACTCGACTCTCGCGCTCGACGTCCTCAAGGCAGACGGCAAGAAGGCTGGCTCGATCGAGCTTCCCGCCGCGCTCTTCGACGTCAAGACGAACATCCCGCTGATCCACCAGGTCGTCGTCGCGCAGCTCGCGGCGGCTCGCCAGGGCACGCACTCGACCAAGCGTCGTGGCGAGGTCTCCGGTGCCGGCCGCAAGCCCTTCAAGCAGAAGGGCACGGGTAACGCCCGTCAGGGCTCCATCCGCGCGCCGCACATGACCGGTGGTGGAATCGTGCACGGCCCCAAGCCGCGCGACTACTCGCAGCGCACCCCCAAGAAGATGATCGCCGCCGCCCTCCTAGGTGCGCTCAGCGACCGCTTCCGCGGTGCCCGTCTGCACGCCATCGACACGTTCGGCACCGAGGGCGCGCCCTCGACCAAGGCCGCCGCGGGCTTCCTCGCCCAGGTCGCCTCGTCGAAGAACGTGCTCGTGGTCATCGAGCGCGGCGACGAGCTCGCGCTCAAGAGCATCCGCAACCTCAGCCACGTCCACGTGCTGTCGTTCGACCAGCTCAACGCCTACGACGTGCTCGTCTCCGACGACATCGTCTTCACCCAGGCCGCTCTCGAGGCGTTCATCGCCTCCAAGTCCGGCGCCAACCAGGAGGTCTCCGCATGAGCGAGCAGGCATCTGTTCTCCAGACGGCCCTGAACAAGGACCCGCGCGACATCATCCTGAAGCCGGTCGTGTCCGAGAAGAGCTACGGGCTGATCGATGAGGGCAAGTACACCTTCCTCGTCGACCCGCGTGCTTCGAAGACCGAGATCAAGCTCGCCATCGAGAAGATCTTCGGCGTCAAGGTCGCGGCGGTCAACACGATCAACCGCGTCGGCAAGGCCCGCCGCACCCGCTTCGGCACCGGCAAGCGCAAGGACACCAAGCGCGCCATCGTGACCCTGAAGTCGGGCACCATCGACATCTTCACGGCAATCGGCTGATCCGGGGGATAAGGACAATCATGGCAATTCGCAAGTACAAGCCCACGACCCCGGGCCGTCGCGGCTCGTCGGTGGCTGACTTCGCCGAGATCACGCGATCGACGCCCGAGAAGTCGCTGCTGCGCCCGCTGTCGAAGACCGGTGGCCGTAACAACCAGGGACGCATCACGACCCGTCACATCGGTGGTGGCCACAAGCGCCAGTACCGCGTCATCGACTTCCGTCGCAATGACAAGGACGGCGTGAACGCCAAGGTCGCTCACATCGAGTACGACCCCAACCGCACCGCGCGCATCGCGCTGCTGCACTACGTCGATGGCGAGAAGCGCTACATCCTCGCCCCGGCCAAGCTGAAGCAGGGCGACGTCGTCGAGTCGGGTGCAGGCGCCGACATCAAGCCGGGCAACAACCTCCCGCTGAAGAACATCCCGACGGGTACCGTCATCCACGCGATCGAGCTCCGCCCCGGCGGCGGCGCGAAGATGGCGCGTTCGGCCGGTGCATCCGTCCGTCTCGTCGCCAAGGACGGCCCCTACGCCCAGCTGCGTCTGCCCTCCGGTGAGATCCGCAACGTCGATGCGCGCTGCCGCGCGACCATCGGCGAGGTCGGCAACGCCGAGCAGTCGAACATCAACTGGGGCAAGGCCGGCCGCATGCGCTGGAAGGGCGTCCGCCCGACCGTGCGCGGTGTCGCGATGAACCCGGTCGACCACCCGCACGGTGGTGGTGAGGGCAAGACGTCCGGTGGTCGTCACCCGGTCTCCCCGTGGGGTCAGGCTGAGGGTCGCACCCGTCACGCCAACAAGGAAAGCGACAAGTACATCGTGCGTCGTCGTAACGCCGGCAAGAAGCGCAAGTAGGAGTAAGAGAAGATGCCTCGCAGTCTTAAGAAGGGCCCCTTCGTCGACGAGCACCTGCTTCGCAAGGTGGTCGTGCAGAACGAAGCCGGCACCAAGAACGTCATCAAGACCTGGTCCCGCCGGTCCATGATCATCCCGGCCATGCTGGGTCACACGATCGCGGTCCACGACGGTCGCAAGCACATCCCCGTGTTTGTCTCCGAGACCATGGTCGGTCACAAGCTGGGCGAGTTCGCGCCCACCCGCACCTTCCGCGGCCACGAGAAGGACGACAAGAAGGGGCGGCGCCGCTAATGGTCGAATCGATCGCACGCGTGAAGCACATCCGCGTGACCCCGCAGAAGGCTCGTCGTGTCGTCGCGCTCATCAAGGGCAAGCAGGCCCAGGAGGCTCTCGCGATCCTCAAGTTCGCACAGCAGAGCGCGAGCGACCCGATCTACAAGCTCGTCGCGTCGGCCATGGCCAACGCGCAGGTGAAGGCGGATCGCGACGGCGAGTACCTCGACGAGCAGGACCTGTACGTGAAGAACGCGTACGTCGACGAGGGCACCACGCTCAAGCGTTTCCAGCCCCGTGCACAGGGTCGCGCTTTCCAGATCAAGAAGCGCACGAGCCACATCACGGTCGTGCTCTCGACGCCGGAGGCGGCTGCGACCGCTGCCGGCGACAGCAACAAGAAGGCGAGCAAGTAATGGGACAGAAGGTAAACCCGTACGGCTTCCGCCTCGGCATCACCACGGACCACGTGTCGCGCTGGTTCTCGGACTCGACGAAGCCGGGTCAGCGTTACGCCGACTACGTCGCCGAGGACATCAAGATCCGTCGTCTGCTGCAGACGCAGCTCGACCGCGCCGGCGTCTCGAACATCGAGATCGAGCGCACCCGTGACCGCGTCCGCGTCGACATCCACACCGCCCGTCCGGGCATCGTGATCGGTCGTCGTGGCGCCGAGGCCGAGCGCATCCGCGGCGACCTCGAGAAGCTCACGGGCAAGCAGATCCAGCTGAACATCCTCGAGGTCAAGAACCCCGAGGCCGATGCTCAGCTCGTCGCGCAGGGCATCGCCGAGCAGCTCTCTGCTCGTGTGGCGTTCCGTCGCGCGATGCGCAAGGGTCTGCAGGGCGCGCAGCGCGCCGGCGCCAAGGGCATCCGCATCCAGGTCTCCGGCCGCCTCGGCGGCGCGGAGATGAGCCGGTCGGAGTTCTACCGCGAGGGTCGTGTGCCGCTGCACACGCTGCGCGCGAACATCGACTACGGCTTCTACGAGGCCAAGACCACCTTCGGCCGCATCGGCGTGAAGGTCTGGATCTACAAGGGCGACCTCACCAACAAGGAACTCGCTCGCGAGCAGGCCAACGCGCCCAAGTCCCGTGGTCGTGACGACCGCGGTGGCGACCGTCGCCGTGCCCCGCGCAACGAGGCCCCCGTCGCAGAAGGAGCGTCTGCCTGATGCTTATCCCCCGCAAGGTCAAGTACCGCAAGCAGCACCACCCCAAGCGTGACGGCCAGGCCACCGGCGGCACGAAGGTCTCCTTCGGCGAGTTCGGCATCCAGGCCCTCACCCCTGCGTACGTGACGAACCGTCAGATCGAGTCCGCTCGTATCGCGATGACCCGTCACATCAAGCGCGGCGGCAAGGTGTGGATCAACATCTACCCGGACCGTCCGCTCACGAAGAAGCCTGCCGAGACCCGCATGGGTTCCGGTAAGGGTTCCCCCGAGTGGTGGGTCGCCAACGTCAAGCCGGGTCGCGTCCTCTTCGAGGTCGCCGGTGTGAGCGAGGAACTCGCTCGCGAGGCACTGACCCGTGCAATCCACAAGCTGCCGCTGAAGGCACGCATCATCAAGCGCGAGGAGGGCGACGCGTAATGGCGATCGGCACCAAGGAGCTCGCTCCGGCAGAGCTCGACACGTTCGAAGACCAGCGCCTCGTTGAGGAGCTGCGCAAGGCCAAGGAGGAGCTGTTCAACCTCCGTTTCCAGTCGGCCACCGGCCAGCTGGAGAGCCACGGCCGCATCCGCGCCGTCAAGCGCGACATCGCGCGCCTCTACACCGTGATCCGCGAGCGTGAGCTGGGCATCCGTGCGACGCCCGCTCCGGTCGAGGCTCCGGCCAAGAAGGCGACCAAGTCGAAGGCGAAGAAGACCGAGGACACCTCGGCCGACGCCGAAGGGAAGGCTGAGTGATGGCCACCAAGAAGGAAGCCGCCGTCGAGGCTGAGCACGCCGCACACGACGTCCGCGACGCGGAGGCCCGTGGCTACCGCAAGTCGCGTCGTGGCTACGTCGTCAGCGACAAGATGGACAAGACCATCGTGGTCGAGGTCGAGGACCGCGTGAAGCACCCGCTTTACGGCAAGGTCATCCGCCGCACCTCGAAGGTCAAGGCGCACGATGAGGCGAACACCGCCGGCATCGGCGACCTCGTCCTCATCAACGAGACCCGTCCGCTGAGCGCCACCAAGCGCTGGCGTCTGGTGGAGATTCTGGAGAAGGCCAAGTGATTCAGCAGGAGTCCCGCCTCAAGGTCGCCGACAACACCGGCGCGAAGGAGCTGCTCACCATCCGCGTCCTCGGCGGTTCGCGCCGCCGGTACGCCGGTCTCGGTGACACCATCGTCGCGACCGTCAAGGACGCGATCCCGGGCGGCAACGTCAAGAAGGGCGACGTCGTCAAGGCGGTCATCGTCCGCACCGTCAAGTCCACGCGCCGTCCCGACGGCTCGTACATCAAGTTCGACGAGAACGCCGCCGTCATCCTGAAGAACGACGGGGAGCCCCGCGGCACCCGCATCTTCGGCCCGGTCGGTCGTGAGCTTCGCGACAAGAAGTTCATGAAGATCGTCTCGCTGGCACCGGAGGTCATCTGATCATGGCGAAGATCAAGAAGGGCGACCTGGTTCAGGTCATCTCGGGCGCCAAGCCCGAGCGCGGCGGAGACCGCGGCAAGCAGGGCAAGGTCCTCGAGATCCTGTCCGAGCAGAACCGCGTCATCGTCGAGGGAGTGAACTACGTCACCAAGCACACCCGCGTCGGTCAGACGCAGCGTGGCACCAAGACCGGAGGCCTCGAGACCGTCGAGGCTCCCATCCACATCTCGAACGTCGCACTCGTCGACCCCTCGACCAAGAAGCCGACCCGTGTCGGCCACCGGGTCGAGGAGCAGGTGAAGGACGGCGTCAAGCGCACCGTCCGCGTGCGCTTCGCGAAGAAGAGCGGTAAGGACCTCTGATGGCAACGACCGACGCCGCGGCGGCTGGCAAGATCCAGCCCCGCCTGAAGGCGAAGTACAACGCCGAGATCAAGAAGGCTATGCAGGACGAGTTCGGCTACGCGAACGTCATGCAGATCCCCGGACTGGTCAAGGTCGTCGTGAACACCGGTGTCGGCGAGGCAGCTCGCGACAGCAAGGTGATCGAGGGCGCGGTCGACGATCTGACCAAGATCACCGGTCAGAAGCCGATCGTCACGAAGGCCCGCAAGTCCATCGCGCAGTTCAAGCTGCGCGAGGGTCAGGCGATCGGCGCGCACGTCACCCTCCGCGGTGACCGTGCGTGGGAGTTCGTCGACCGCCTCGTCTCGCTCGCACTGCCCCGTATCCGCGACTTCCGCGGACTCTCGGCCAAGCAGTTCGACGGCAACGGCAACTACACCTTCGGTCTCCAGGAGCAGAGCGTGTTCCACGAGATCGATCAGGACAAGATCGACCGGGTTCGCGGTTTCGACATCACCGTCGTCACCACCGCGAAGACGGATGACGAGGGTCGGGCGCTGCTGCGTCACCTCGGCTTCCCGTTCCGCTCGGACGACGCCCAGGCGTAGCAACCTCGACGGGCTCAGTGAACATGCGTCACTGAGCCCGTCGATGTGCACGTACAATTGAAGATTGCGTGCTCATCGCAGGCCGTCTGTCGTGTAACGGCAGCCGGAACCGCTTGAACAAAGGAACAACACCATGACAATGACAGACCCGGTCGCAGACATGCTGACCCGTCTGCGCAACGCGAACTCGGCGCACCACGATTCCGTGACCCTGCCGTCGAGCAAGCTGAAGACGCACATCGCCGAGATCCTCCAGCAGGAGGGCTACATCGCCGGCTGGGAGACCACCGACGCTCGCGTGGGCACCAACCTCACCCTGACGCTGAAGTACGGCCCGAACCGTGAGCGCTCCATCGCGGGCATCAAGCGCGTCTCGAAGCCCGGCCTCCGCGTCTACGCGAAGTCGACCGAGCTCCCGCGCGTCCTCGGCGGACTCGGCGTGGCCATCCTGTCCACCTCCTCCGGTCTCCTCACCGACCGTCAGGCAGAGCAGAAGGGCGTGGGCGGAGAAGTTCTCGCCTACGTGTGGTAATTCGAAATGTCGCGTATTGGACGACTTCCCATCGACGTTCCCGCGGGCGTGACCGTTTCGGTCAACGGCCGTGAGGTCGCGGTGAAGGGCCCCAAGGGTGAGCTCACCCTCACGGTGGCCAGCCCCATCGAGGTCGCGGTCGAGGAGAACCAGGTTCTCGTCACCCGCCCCGACGACGAGCGCGAGTCCCGGTCGCTCCACGGCCTGACCCGCACGCTCATCAACAACAACATCATCGGCGTGACCCAGGGCTACACCAAGGGTCTCGAGGTCGTCGGCACCGGTTATCGCGTGCAGCAGAAGGGCAGCTCGGTCGAGTTCGCCCTGGGCTTCTCGCACCCGGTCCTGATCGACCCGCCCGCCGGCATCACGCTCACGGTCGAGGGCACCAACAAGCT
The DNA here is from genome assembly GCF_047246625.1 of Microbacterium californiense. Classification (NCBI taxonomy): domain Bacteria; kingdom Bacillati; phylum Actinomycetota; class Actinomycetes; order Micrococcales; family Microbacteriaceae; genus Microbacterium; species Microbacterium californiense. The sequence goes on from NZ_JBFOKQ010000001.1 coordinate 2,259,259, forward strand.
CACCGTCAGCGGGATCGACAAGCAGGCTGTCGGCGAGGCAGCCGCCAACATCCGCAAGATCCGCAAGCCCGAGCCGTACAAGGGCAAGGGCGTGCGCTACGCCGGCGAGGTCGTGCGTCGCAAGGCCGGAAAGAGTGGTAAGTAACCATGGCTCTCAAGTCAAAGTCTGACGCCCGCGCGCGTCGTCACGCCCGCCTTCGCAAGAAGGTCGTCGGCACCGAGGTGCGTCCGCGCCTCGTCGTCAACCGTTCGGCCCGCCACGTCTTCGTGCAGCTCGTCGACGACAGCAAGGGTCACACCGTGGCGTCGGCCTCGACGCTCGAGACCGACCTGCGCGGCTTCGAGGGTGACAAGACCGCCAAGGCCCGCAAGGTCGGCGAGCTCGTCGCCGAGCGTGCGAAGGCCGCCGGCGTTTCCGAGGCTGTGTTCGACCGTGGCGGCAACCGCTACGCCGGTCGAGTCGCCGCCATCGCCGAAGGCGCCCGTGAAGGGGGGCTGGCACTGTGAGTGACAACAAGGAGAACGAAGTGACCGAAGCGGCTGCTGCCACTTCCGAGACGGCGGCCGGCACTGCGCAGGCCGAGCCGACTCGTGACCAGCGGGACGGTCGCCGCGGCGGCCGCGACCGCAACCAGGGTGGACGCGACCGCAACTCGCGCGACCGTGGCGACAACCAGTTCCTGGAGCGCGTCGTCACCATCAACCGCGTCTCGAAGGTCGTGAAGGGTGGTCGTCGCTTCAGCTTCACCGCTCTCGTGGTCGTCGGCGACGGCAACGGTCTGGTGGGCGTCGGCTACGGCAAGGCCCGCGAGGTCCCCCTGGCGATCTCGAAGGGTGTCGAAGAGGCCAAGCGGAACTTCTTCCGCGTGCCCCGCGTCGCGAGCACCATCCCGCACCCCGTGCAGGGTGAGGCCGCGGCCGGTGTCGTGCTGCTGCGCCCGGCGGCCGCCGGTACCGGTGTCATCGCCGGTGGTCCGGTCCGCGCCGTGCTCGAGTGCGCCGGTATCCACGACGTGCTGTCGAAGTCCCTCGGTTCGTCGAACACGATCAACATCGTGCACGCGACGGTGGAGGCTCTGAAGCAGCTCGAGGAGCCCCGTGCGGTCGCCGCGCGTCGTGGCCTCGAGTTCGACCAGGTCGCACCTGCGCGTCTCGTCCGTGCGGAGGCAGACGCCATCGCCGCACAGAAGGTAGGTGCCTGATGGCCGCCCGGCTCAAGGTCACGCAGATCAAGTCCAAGGTGAGCGAGAAGCAGAACCAGCGCGACACGCTGCGCAGCCTCGGTCTCAAGCGGATCGGTGACAGCACCGTCCGCCCCGACGACGCGCAGACGCGCGGCTACGTCAAGACCGTCGCCCACCTCGTCAAGGTTGAGGAGATCGACTAATGGCTGAGAAGAACGAGGCCGTCGAGGCCGAGAAGGCCACCAAGAAGGCCGCGGCCCCCAAGGCCGCCGCCGAGAAGAAGCCCGCGGCCAAGAAGGCTCCGGCGAAGGCTGCGGCGTCCGACGCTCCGGCCGAGGCCGTCGCCAAGAAGCCGGCCGCCAAGAAGGCTGCGCCGAAGGCGGATGCTCCGGCATCCCGCCCCGGTGTCCTGAAGGTGCACCACCTGCGTCCGGTCCCCGGATCCAACACCGCGAAGACCCGTGTCGGTCGCGGTGAGGGCTCCAAGGGTAAGACCGCGGGCCGGGGAACCAAGGGCACCAAGGCGCGCAACACCGTTCGCGTCGGCTTCGAGGGTGGGCAGATGCCGCTGCACATGCGCACCCCGAAGCTGCGCGGGTTCAAGAACCCGTTCCGCGTCGAGTACCAGGTCGTGAACCTGGAGAAGCTCGCGGAGCTGTACCCGAGCGGTGGCGACGTCACCGTGAGCGACCTGGTCGCCAAGGGTGCCGTTCGCAAGAACGAGAAGGTCAAGGTTCTCGGAAACGGCGACATCGCCGTGAAGCTCACCGTGGCGGTCGACAAGGTCTCGGGTTCCGCCGAGCAGAAGATCGTGGCAGCGGGCGGTTCCGTCAAGTAACCACCGTGCAGAAGGGGTCGGAGTTCCTCCGGCCCCTTCTTCGCATACGGATGCCGAGATGCGGCTTTAGGTTACGCTGGTCTCTCAGCCGTCGATCAGTCACGGCAACCCCTTTCAGGAGGAACGTCCTTGTTTAGCGCCATCGCGCGGATCTTCCGCACGCCCGACCTTCGTCGGAAGATCGGTTTCACTCTGGCCATCATCGCCATCTACCGGCTCGGCTCCAACGTCCCGGCTCCGTTCGTGAACTTCCCGAACGTCGAGGAGTGCCTGGCGGCCAACGCCGGCACCGAGGGCCTGCTGGGTCTCGTGAACCTGTTCTCCGGCGGCGCGCTCCTCCAGCTGTCGATCTTCGCGCTCGGCGTCATGCCGTACATCACGGCGACCATCATCACGCAGCTGCTCCGCGTGGTCATCCCGCACTTCGAGGCGCTGCACAAGGAAGGCCAGGCAGGCCAGGCCCGCCTGACCCAGTACACCCGCTACCTCACCATCGCCCTCGCCCTGCTGCAGTCGACGACGCTCGTCACGGTCGCCCGCAGCGGCCAGCTGTTCGGCACGACCGATCTCGCGGCCTGCCAGAACCTGCTCACGAACGATGTCTGGTGGGCGCAGCTGCTCATCATCATGGCGATGACCGCCGGAACCGGCCTGATCATGTGGTTCGCCGAGCTCGTGACCGAGCGCGGCATCGGCAACGGCATGTCGCTCCTCATCTTCACCTCCATCGCCGCCACGTTCCCCGGCGCCATGGCCCTCATCTGGCAGACCCGCGGTTTCGAGGTGTTCCTGCTGGTGCTGCTCGTCGGGATCATCGTGATGGGGCTCGTCGTCTTCGTCGAGCAGTCGCAGCGACGCATCCCCGTGCAGTACGCCAAGCGCATGGTGGGTCGTCGCACGTACGGCGGCACCAACACCTACATCCCGATCAAGGTCAACATGGCCGGCGTGATCCCGGTCATCTTCGCGTCGTCGCTGCTGTACATCCCGGCGCTGATCGCCCAGTTCAACACCCCGCAGGACGGCTCCACGCCCGCGCCGTGGGTCACCTGGATCAGCACCTACTTCACCACGGGTAACCACCCGATCTACATGGCGGCGTACTTCCTGCTCATCATCGGGTTCACCTACTTCTACGTGGCGATCACGTTCAACCCGGTCGAGGTCGCCGACAACATGAAGAAGTACGGCGGCTTCATCCCCGGCATCCGCGCCGGTCGTCCGACCGCCGAGTACCTCGACTACGTGCTCACCCGCATCACGCTGCCAGGCTCGATCTACCTGGGCCTGATCGCCCTCATCCCGCTCATCGCCCTCGCGACGGTCGGCGCCAACCAGAACTTCCCGTTCGGCGGCGCATCGATCCTCATCATCGTCGGCGTGGGTCTCGAGACGGTCAAGCAGATCGACGCCCAGCTGCAGCAGCGTCACTACGAAGGGCTCCTCCGATGACGGCATCCGCTCGCCTCCTGATCGTCGGCCCGCAGGGCTCCGGGAAGGGCACGCAGGGCGTGCGCCTCGCCGAGACGTTCGGCATCCCGGTGGTCTCCACCGGCGACATGTTCCGCGCCAACATCAAGGGCGGCACCGAGCTCGGGCAGAAGGTCACCGCGATCCTCGACCGCGGCGACCTCGTGCCGGACGAGCTGACCGGGGAGATCGTCCGCGACCGCCTGGCGCAGGACGACGCGGCGAACGGCTTCATCCTCGACGGGTACCCGCGCAACACGGCGCAGGTCGGTCACCTCGAGGAGTTCCTCGCCGGACGCGGCGAGAGCCTCGACGCGGTGGTCCTGCTCGACGTGCCGCGCGAGGAGAGCATGTCGCGTCTGAGCCTCCGGGCCATCGAGCAGGGGCGCTCCGACGACACCGAGGAGGGCATCGCCCACCGCCTCGACATCTATGAGCAGGAGACGGCGCCGATCATCGACCTGTACGAGGAGAAGGGCATCGTCGACCGCGTCGACGGCACCGGTTCCCTCGACGAGGTCACCCAGCGGATCCTCGCGGCGCTCGACGCCCGCGGCCTCCGCGTCGCCGTCTGAGCCGCCGACCATGTTCCGCCGCTCGATCTACAAGACCCCGGCGCAGCTGCGATCCATGATCGAGCCGGGGCTGATCACGGCCGCCGCGCTCGACGCGGTGCGTCCTCTGATCCGACCGGGCGTGACGACGCTCGAGCTCGACGCCGAGGCCGAGCGCGTCATCCGCGGCCGCGGCGCCGAGCCGAACTTCCAGCTCGTGCGCGGATACCACCACACGCTCTGCGTGTCGGTCAACGAGCAGGTCGTGCACGGCATCCCCGGGGAGCGGGTGCTGCAGCCCGGCGACATCGTCTCGGTCGACTGCGGCGCCCAGTACCAGGGCTGGAACGGCGACAGCGCGATCACCGTGGTCGTTCCCGACTCCACGCGCCCCGACGTCATCGCGAACCGCGAGGAGCTCTCCCGCGTGACCGCGGGATCGATGTGGGCCGGCATCGCCGCTCTGGCGACGGCGCGTCATCTCGGCGACGTCGGCGCCGCGATCCAGGACTACATCGAAGCGCAGGGCCCCTCGGCCGTGTCGGGGGAGACCTACGGCATCCTCCGGGAGTACGTCGGCCACGGCATCGGTCGCAAGATGCACGAGGCGCCCAGCGTCTTCAACTACCGCACGCCCGACCCGGGCGCCGAGGTCAAGCCCGGGCTCGTGATGGCGATCGAGCCCATGGTCACCGCCGGCGGCGAGGCGACCTTCATCGAGGACGACGACTGGACGGTCTCCACGGTCGACGGCAGCGACGGCTCCCACTGGGAGCACAGCGTTGCGCGTCACGAGGGCGGCGTCTGGGTGCTGACGGCACCCGACGGGGGAGCGGCCGGTCTCGCCCCCTTCGGCGTGACGCCGGTGCCGCTCGCCTGACGGCGGGCAGGGCTCTCCGAGCGCCGGCGGGATCCGGGTGGCCTCACACGAAGCCCATAGGCTGATGCAGGAAAATCGCAAAGTACTTGCGTCCGCATACATGCGGCGATACCGAGAGAACGGATGACAATGGCAGCGGCGAAGAGCAACACCAACTGGTTCGCGATCGGGGTGTCCATCGCCGTCGTCGTGGTGCTGGTGGTGCTCGGCGGTCTCGTGGTCTTCCTGAACAACCAGGCCACGGCCCCCGGTGTCGCTCCGACGAGCGACATCGTCAACGAGGAGACCGGCGCGGTCAGCTTCGGGTCCGGCGAGGACGAGATCGACGTGTACGTCGACTTCATGTGCCCGGTCTGCGGCCAGTTCGAGCAGGCCTACGGCGAGCAGCTGCAGACCGCTGCGGCCAACGACGAGATCACCCTGAACCTGCACCCGGTCTCGATCCTCGACCGCTACTCGCAGAACACGAAGTACTCGACGCGTGCGGGCGGAGCGGCGTACTGCGTCGCGGAGAACGCGCCCGACTCGTTCCTCGACTTCTTCAACTACATGTTCGCCAACCAGCCGCAGGAGAACACCGCCGGATACACCGACGAGGAGCTCGCGTCGTTCGCCGAGCAGGCCGGTGCCGGCGCGGCGGCGGACTGCATCGCCGACGGAACGTACATGGATTTCGTGGGCGACCAGACGAGCGCGCACGAGATCCAGGGCACGCCGACCGTGGAGATCAACGGCGAGCGGATCGAGAACGCCGACATCCAGACCCGGTTCGCCGAGATCCTCGGCTGATCGGACTGTGCACGACGGGAGGGGCGGGTCCGGTCGGGCCCGCCCCTCCCGCGTGATCCCGACACTCCGTGCGGCCGGCGCTCCATTTGCCGGATGCCTCGGCGTCGTCTAACATAGATCTTTGGTGCTTTGCGCCTTGGTTCGGCGTGTCCGACGAGGCCCGTACCGAACCCATCCACCCACCGCAGATCGACCGGTCTGCAGAAGCGTCAGCGAGGCTATGGCTAAGAAAGACGGTGTCATCGAGATCGAGGGCGTCGTGTCGGAGGCTCTGCCCAACGCGATGTTCCGCGTTGAGCTCACCAACGGACACAAGGTTCTGGCAACGATCTCAGGAAAGATGCGGCAGAACTACATCCGCATCATCCCCGAGGACCGCGTGGTCGTGGAGCTCAGCCCCTACGACCTGACCCGCGGCCGCATCGTCTACCGCTACCGCTGATCGGTCGAGAAGTAACGGCCTGCCCTCCGGGGCGGTACGAAGACAGCGAACAGGAAACAACATGAAGGTCAACCCCAGCGTCAAGCCGATCTGCGACCACTGCAAGGTGATCCGCCGCCACGGCCGCGTCATGGTGATCTGCAAGAGCAACCCGCGTCACAAGCAGCGCCAGGGCTGATCGCCCCGGGCTGCGTGAGCAGGACTCGCGCAATCTGACAACTCAATACACAACGGCAGGATCAGATCCTCCGGCGGGAGACCGCCGGAGAGGACACCTCGGGGCGGAGGCCCGGGCACCGATCCTGTTCCATACCTCCACAACATCCAGGAGAACCGCATGGCACGTCTTGCCGGCGTTGACATCCCGCGCGACAAGCGCGTGGTGATCGCCCTTACCTACATCTACGGCGTCGGCCGTACCCGCTCGGTCGAGATCCTCAAGGCGACCGAGATCGACGAGAGCATCCGCGTGAAGGACCTCAGCGACGAGCAGCTCGTCGCCCTCCGCGACTACATCGAAGGCAACTACAAGGTGGAGGGTGACCTGCGCCGCGAGGTCGCCGCAGACATCCGCCGCAAGGTCGAGATCGGCTCCTACGAGGGCATCCGCCACCGTCGTGGTCTCCCGGTCCGCGGTCAGCGCACCAAGACCAACGCCCGTACCCGCAAGGGCCCGAAGCGCACCGTCGCCGGCAAGAAGAAGGCCCGCTAAGCAGCGGCCCCAGGGACTAGGAGAACATTTTCATGGCTGCACCCAAGGCCGCCGCGCGCAAGCCGCGCCGCAAGGAGAAGAAGAACATCGCGCTGGGCCAGGCCCACATCAAGTCGACGTTCAACAACACCATCGTTTCGATCACCGACCCGTCCGGCGCTGTCATCAGCTGGGCGTCGTCGGGTGGCGTGGGCTTCAAGGGCTCCCGCAAGTCGACCCCGTACGCCGCAGGCATGGCGGCCGAGTCCGCTGCGCGTCAGGCGCAGGAGCACGGCGTCAAGAAGGTCGACGTCTTCGTGAAGGGTCCGGGCTCCGGCCGCGAGACCGCGATCCGCTCGCTGCAGGCCGCAGGCCTCGAGGTCGGCTCGATCCAGGACGTCACCCCGCAGGCGCACAACGGATGCCGCCCGCCGAAGCGCCGCCGCGTCTGATCCGGCTCGTGAGCCGTTCGGTCCGTCCCGCTCCTCGATGAGCGGACGGGCCGAGCGGCTCGCACGCCCGCATGCGGGCATCGACTTCCACAACTCAAGACCTCACCCACCACATGTCATATAGCGGTCATGTGATCGAAAGGAACACAGAGTGCTCATTGCACAGCGTCCCACACTCACCGAGGAAAAGATCGTCGAGAACCGGAGCCGGTTCATCATCGAGCCTCTGGAGCCCGGCTTCGGATACACGATCGGCAACGCGCTGCGTCGCAGCCTGCTGTCGTCGATCCCCGGCGCCGCTGTCACCAGCGTCCGCATCGACGGCGTGCTGCACGAGTTCAGCACCATCCCCGGCGTGAAGGAGGATGTCACCGAGATCATCCTCAACATCAAGCAGCTGGTCGTCTCCTCGGAGCGCGACGAGCCGATCACCGCCTACCTGCGCAAGACCGGTGCGGGCGAAGTGACCGCCGCCGACATCTCGGCTCCGGCCGGTGTCGAGGTGCACAACCCCGAGCTCGTCATCGCGACGCTCAACGACACCGCCAAGTTCGAGCTCGAGCTCACCATCGAGCGCGGCCGTGGCTACGTCTCCGCGACGCAGAACCGCAACGAGTACGCCGAGGCGGGTCAGATCCCGATCGACTCGATCTACTCGCCGGTGCTCAAGGTCAGCTACCGCGTCGACGCGACCCGTGCCGGGGAGCGCACCGACTTCGACAAGCTGGTGCTGGACGTCGAGACCAAGTCGGCGATCAGCCCCCGCGACGCCGTCGCCTCGGCCGCCAAGACGCTCACCGAGCTGTTCGGTCTCGCCCGCGAGCTGAACGTCGAGGCCGAGGGCATCGAGATCGGCCCGGCGCCGGTGGAGGCTGTGAACTCCAGCGAGCTGTCGATGCCGATCGAGGACCTCGACCTGTCGGTCCGGTCGTACAACTGCCTCAAGCGCGAGGGCATCAACACCGTTTCCGAGCTCGTCGCCCTGTCGGAGACGCAGCTCATGAACATCCGCAATTTCGGCCAGAAGTCGGTCGACGAGGTGCGCGACAAGCTCATCTCGCTCGGTCTGTCGCTCAAGGATTCGGTGCCCGGTTTCGACGGCGCCCACTTCTACGGCGGCAACGACGACGAGTCCTTCTGATAACCGACCCTTTCTGACCAGGAGTTAGACGATTATGCCCAAGCCCACCAAGGGTCCCCGCCTCGGAGGCGGCCCCGCCCACGAGCGCCTGCTGCTTGCCAACCTCGCGGCGGCTCTGTTCACCCACAAGTCGATCAAGACGACCGAGACGAAGGCCAAGCGCCTCCGTCCGCTCGCCGAGCGTCTGATCACCTTCGCCAAGCGCGGAGACCTGCACGCACGTCGTCGCGTGCTGTCGGTCATCGGTGACAAGGAAGTCGTGCACACGCTGTTCGCCGAGATCGCACCGCTCGTCGCCGAGCGCGAGGGCGGCTACACCCGCATCACGAAGGTCGGCAACCGCAAGGGCGACAACGCTCCCATGGCCGTGATCGAGCTCGTCCTCGAGCCCGTCACACCCAAGGCGAAGTCGACCAAGAAGGCGACGGCCCCCCAGGCCGAGAAGCCGGCCGAGGTCGTCGAGGAGACTCCCGCCGAGGAGGCTCCCGCCGAGGAGACCACCGAGGCTCCGGCCGAGGAGACCACCGAGGCTCCGGCCGAGGAGAAGTCCGAGTAATCGCACTCGTCTCGGAAGAGGCCCGTCATCCCCCGCGGATGGCGGGCCTCTTCGCGTTCGGGCGGCCGCGACGCCGGAGGTAGGCTGTCGGAGTCGCGGCCATCGATCAGGGCCGCCGGAGGGATGACTGTGAACGACGCGGCGACGACCTCCTTTCGCGGACCGCGGGCGTACGCCGCCTTCATCGGCATCGGCCTCCTCGCCGGCCTCCTCTCCGGCCTCTTCGGCGTCGGCGGCGGCACCGTCATCGTGCCTCTGCTGGTGCTGCTGCTCCACTTCGACCAGCGCCTCGCCGCGGGCACGTCTCTCGCCGCGATCGTCCCGACGGCGAGCGTCGGGGTGGTCTCCTACGCGGTCTCGGGCTCGGTCGCGTGGATCCCCGCGCTGATCCTCGCCGCCGGCGCCGTCGTGGGAGCGCAGATCGGCACCCGGCTGCTCCCGCGCATCTCCCAGACCGCGCTGCGGTGGGGCTTCGTGGGGTTCCTCGTGGTCGTGATCGTGACGCTGTTCCTAGTCATCCCGTCGCGCGACGCGGCGTTCGACCTGACCTGGGGCACCGCCGCCGCCCTCGTCGGCGTCGGCGTGGGCACGGGCATCCTCGCCGGTCTGATCGGCGTCGGAGGGGGAGTGATCGTCGTCCCCGTGCTCATGCTGGCCTTCGGCACGAGCGATCTGGTCGCCAAAGGGACGTCCCTGCTGATGATGATCCCCACCGCGTTGTCCGGCACGATCGGCAACCTGCGCAATCGCAACGTCGACCTGCTCGCCGCGCTGCTGATCGGCGTCGCCGCATGCACCACGACCGCGCTGGGCGCCTGGATCGCCACCCTGATCGATCCGACCGCCGGCAACCTGCTGTTCGCGGCCTATCTCGTGGTGATCGCCGTGCAGATGGCGCTGAAGGCCATCCGCGGCCGCCAGAAGGCCTGACCCGGCCTCGACCGCACGTCGTGTCGTCGTCCGCGACGACGGCCGCTCATGTGTGCCCTGTTCGAGTACCCGGATGAGAACCGGGCGTGCTCTTTACACGTCGGGCGAACTCCGCTACGGTCAGTCATTACAGGACGTCATATAACGTATTATGACGTCTGGAAAAGGTCACCAGAAAGGACCATCTTGTCTGTCACCGCACTGTTCGTCGATTCCACCACGATCGAGAGCCAGGTCGCCGAAGCCCGCCAGGCCGTCGCCGCCCGTACCGAGATCTCCCGCGTCGTGCTGACCGCCTGCGGAGGGTCGTACGCGGTCATGCAGCCCATCGAGTACCTCTTCGGCACGAAGGCGAAGACCCTCGAGTCGCTCGCGCTCAATGCCGCCGAGTTCACCTCGCGCGCCTCGTCGCGGGTGGATGCCGGCACGCTCGTCATCCTGTGCTCGCACTCCGGCACCACGCCCGAGACCGTGGAGGCGGCCCGGCACGCCCGCGCCCGCGGCGCGCTCACGGTCGCGTTCACCTTCGACCCGTCGTCTCCGCTGGCCGAGGCCGCCGAGTACGTCGTCGCCTACCAGCACGGCGAGGGGAAGAGCGAGGCCCACGTGGGACCCGCGCTCATCCTGCGCCTCGTCGCCGGCATCCTCGACGACCGCGAGCAAGCCGGCATCGGCACGGCGATCGACGAGGCCGTGGCGCAGCTCCCGGTGCTCACCGAGAACGCCCGCGCCGCCTACCGCGAGGACGCCGACGCCTGGGGCTATGCCTCGCGTCGCGACCCGCTGATCTACACGATGGCCGCCGGCTCGAACTACGGTTCGGCCTATTCGTTCGCCATCTGCCTGCTCCAGGAGATGCAGTGGGTGCACTCGGCCGCGATCCACGCCGGCGAGTACTTCCACGGGCCTTTCGAGATCACGGAGGAGGACGTGCCTTTCATCGCGCTCCTGGGCCTCGACGAGACCCGGCCGGTCGAGCAGCGCGCCGTGGACTTCGTCACGAAGCACTCGAAGCGCGTGCTCGTGATCGACGCCGAGTCCTTCGGCCTCGACTCGGTGGCCTCCGAGGTGCGCGGCATCTTCGCGCATCTCCTCTTCAACGTCGTCCTGCGCGCCTATGCCGACGCGCTGGCCGATCACCGCGGACACCCGCTCTCCGTGCGCCGCTACATGTGGCGCATGGAGTACTAGGAACGAAAGGATCGCAACGATGCGAAAGTCAACCCGGATCGCTGTGGCGGCTGCCGCCGCCTCGGCCCTCGTCCTCCCGCTCGCCGCCTGTGCGAGCGGCGACAGCGGGGCCGCAGACGGCCAGGTGGAGATCAACTTCTTCCACCGCTGGCCCAACGAGCCCAAGAACAGCTACTACAGCGATCTGGTGGCGGAGTTCGAGAAGGAGAACCCCGACATCAAGGTCAACGTCGAGAGCGTGCTCAACGACGCGTACAAGGACAAGGTCAAGGTCGTCGCCGGATCGGCGAACGCACCCGACGTCCTGTTCACGTGGAGCGGGTCGTTCGTCGACGAGCTCGTCTCGAACGACGCTCTGATGGACCTCGGGCCCTGGCTGGAGGAGGACGCCGAGTTCGCGGACAGCTTCTACCCGAGCCAGCTGACGGCGTTCGAGGTGGACGGCGTGCAGTACGGACTGCCGGTGGGGATGCAGTCGAAGCTGTTCTTCTACAACAAGGACGTCTTCGACGAGCTCGGCCTCGACGTGCCGACCACCTGGGACGAGTTCATCGAGGTGCTCGACGCCATCCAGGACTCGGGGCAGACCCCCATCGAGTACGGGGCGCAGGAGCAGTGGACGATCGCGCACTACGTGGGCACGCTCAACCAGAGGGTCGTCGACCCCGAGGTGTTCCAGGCCGATCAGGACCCGGCGACGGGCGAGTTCACCGATCCCGGCTACGTCGAGGCGTTGGAGCGGTTCCAGGAGCTCTCCGGGTACATGAACGAGGATCTCACCGCGGTCGGCCATGAGATCGCGCGCAACGCGTGGATCGCCGGCGAGGCGCCGATCATGTACATGCAGAGCGCCGAGGTGGGGTACCTCGGCGACGTGCAGTTCGAGTACGGGACGTTCAACTTCCCGGGCGTCGACGGCGGCAAGGGCGATCCCGACGAGCTGACCGGCGCGCCCGAGGGCTTCGCGATCTCGAAGACCACGAAGCACCCGGAGGAGGCGCAGCGGTTCCTCGAGTTCCTGCTCAGCAAGGACAACGGCATCGCCTACGCCGAGCGGGCGGGGGAGCTCAGCCCGGTGAAGGATGCCGTGCAGGAGGCCGACGTGCCGGAGATCTCGAAGGAGCTCGCCCAGGGCATCATCGACGCCTCCGCCATGACGACGTGGCTCGACAACGCCTACGATCCGCAGATCGTGCAGGCGTACCTCGCCGAGACGCAGCTCATGCTCAGCGGTCAGCAGACGCCGGAGGGCGTGATGGCGGCCGTGCAGGAAGCGGCGCAGCGGGTCCGCGACGCGTCCTGATCCCCCCTCGGGGCCGTCGGCGTCCTGTCGCCGGCGGCCCCTTCCACCTATGGAAGAGATCCATGAAGAGATCCCGATCACGAGCCTGGTCCAACCTGCTCTACGTTCTTCCCGCGGTCATCCTCATCGGGGTGTTCGTGTACTACCCTCTCGTCGCGAACGCGGCGTTCGGCTTCTTCTCGTTCAGTGCCGGCGCGGGCGAGATGCGGTTCGTCGGGCTGGACAACTTCGTCCGGCTCTTCGCCGACCCCGTGGTCGCCACGGCGATCGGCAACAACGTGCTGTACGCGGTCGTGTCGATCGTGTTCCAGGTCGGCGGCAGCCTCGTGGTGGCCGCCTGGCTCACGCGGCTGCTCGGCAAGCGGATGGGCGCGTTCCTGCGCAGCGTGTACTTCCTGCCGGCCGTCATCTCCATGACGGTGATCGCCCTGCTGTTCACCTTCGTCTACAACGCGCGCGGAGGTCTGCTCAACTCCCTGCTGGAGCTCATCGGCCTCGGGCACCTGCAGACCGCGTGGCTGGCCGACGTCGACACGGCCATGGGCGCCGTCATCGGGGTGTCGCAGTGGCAGAGCATCGGCTATGTCACCATGCTGTACGTCGTCGCGCTCCAGCAGATCCCCGAGGAGTACTACGAGGCCGCCGCGCTGGACGGCGCCGGGCGCATCCGGCAGTTCTTCAGCATCACGGTCCCGCAGGCGAAGGAGATGATCTTCGTCGCCATGATCCTCACCGTCTCGGGCGCCTTCACGGTCTTCAACGAGCCGTACATCCTGACCAAGGGCGGTCCGGGCAACACCACGCAGGTCCTGGCGACGTACATGTACAACCAGGGCTTCTTCCAGAACCAGATGGGGTACGCCTCGGCGATCGCGAGCCTCATCTTCGTGATCACGCTGGTGCTCTCCGTCGTGCAGATGCTGTCGTTCCGCAGCGGGAGGGATTGAGATGAGCAGCATCGGCCTGCGTCCTCTGGAGCGCCTTGGGCGTCTCCCCGTCTATGTCGTCCTCGCGATCTACGCGATCGTGATCGCCTATCCGCTGCTGTGGATGGTGATCTCGTCGTTCAAATCGTCGTCGGAGATCTTCACCGACCCGTGGGGGCTCCCGTCGGTCTGGCTCGTCCAGAACTACGCGGCCGCCTGGGACCGCGGCATCTCCGACTACTTCGTGAACTCGGTGATCGTGACCATCGTCTCCACCATCGCCACCGTGGCTGTCGCCGCGCTGTGCGCCTACGGCATGGTGCGGCTGTCGAGCCGGATCGCGAACGTGGTCCTGGTCGTCGCGATGGGCGGCCTGGTCGTCGCGCCGCAGGTGAGTCTGATCCCGCTGTACCGGCTGCTCGATGCGATGGGCCTGCTGAACACGTACTGGGCGATGATCCTCCCGTACGTCGCCTTCCGGCTGCCGATGGCCATCCTCCTGATCCGCTCGGTGTTCCTCGGCATCCCGCGTGAGCTCGAGGACGCGGCGACGATCGACGGATGCCGTTCGCTGGGCGTCTTCCGGCACGTGTACCTGCCGCTGAGCGCCTCGGTGCTCACGACCGCGACCGTGCTGACGGCCTACTTCGCCTGGAACGAGTTCCTGTTCGCGATCGTGTACATCGATGCGGACGCGCTGCGCACGATCCCGGCTGGATTGATGTCGTTCCGCGATTCGCTGTCGACGGAGTGGGGCGTGCTGCTGGCAGGATTGACGATCGCCGCCCTGCCCATCGTGGCCGTGTTCATCGCGCTGCAGCGGTACTTCGTCGCGGGTGTCGCGGCGGGGAGCGTGAAGGGATGACCGTGACCGAGCAGGAACTCCGCGAGGCGCTCGCCGCCGTCGCGTCGCCCTCCCTGGTGGGGGTGGGCGACAACGTCCTCGACTGCTACCTCGACGACGACCTGGCGTATCCGGGCGGCAACGCCCTGAACGTGGCGGCGTACAGCCGGCTCTTCTTCGGAGGGGAAGCCGGGTTCGTCGGCATCATCGGCGACGATCGCTTCGGCGACCACCTGCGCGACACGCTCGACGACGTCGGCGTGGACCGCGAGCGGGTCAGGCGGGTGCACGGCGCCAACGGCATGGCGTTCGTCGCCCTGGACGAGGACGGCGACCGGAGGTTCGTGGCGTCGAACCGCGGCGGCGTGCAGGCGGATCTGCGTCTGCGGCTGGCGGCGGCGGACCACGACTACCTCGCGGGATACGCGCGGGTGCACACCTCGGTGTACTCCTCGTTGGAGCCGGAGCTCGCCGGCATCGCCGAGCGCGGGAGCCTGCTGTCGTACGACTACTCCGACGACGCGGATCGTGCCATCGTCGCGGCGACCGGCGCGCACGTCGACGTGGGCTTCTTCTCCGGGGGCGGGCTCACCGACGACCAGGTCGACGACCTGGGAACGGCGGCCGTGGCGAGCGGCATCGACTCGGTGGTCGTCACGCTCGGCTCCCGCGGGTCCCGCGCCTTCGAGCGCGGTGCGCGTCATGCCGTCGGCATCCGTCCCGTCCAGGCGGTCGACGCGCTGGGAGCCGGCGATGCCTTCATCACCGGTTTCCTCGCGGCGAAGGCGGCCGGCGCCGATCTCGCCGGGTGCCTCGACGTCGCCGCGACGAGCGGCGCGCTCGCCTGCACGCTGCGGGGTGCGTTCGGCTACCCTGTGCATGCGGGGGACGACGCACGCGCACAGATGCTCCGACGGTATCCGTCGCCCTAGCAGGGAGGTGCCGACGTGACCCAGCTGTCGTCCGCGGTCGGATCGACCCCTCTGCACGAGCAGGTGCGCAGCCTCCTCATGCGGGAGATCGACGCCGGCACGTACGCCGAGGGCGAGCGCCTCCCCTCGGAGCCCGAGCTCTGCGAGCGCTTCGGGGTGAGCCGCATCACGGTGCGCCGCGCCGTCGCCGACCTGGAGGCGCTCGGGGTCGTCCACCGTCAGCAGGGCCGGGGCACGTTCGTCGCCCCGCGGCGCGAGGTCGTGGGCACGATGACGGTCGGCGGCTTCGCCGACAAGGTCGTGGGCGACGGGCTGAAGTCGCGGCGCATCATGAAGGCGGAAGTCGTGAAGGCGCAGGAGAAGCACGCGCGCCGTCTGGAGATCGCGGTGGGGGAGCCCGTCTTCCACCTGGTGCGCGTGTTCGCGCTCGACGACATCCCCCTCTCCATCGACGACAGCCGCTACTCGCTCACCCGGTATCCGGGGCTCGACGGGCACATCGATCACGGCACGTCCACCTACCAGGTGCTGCGCGACGTCTACGGCGTGGAGTTCTCGGAGATGTACCGCGAGATCGACGTGGGCTTCACGAACGCGCAGACGGCGGAATGGCTCGACCGCCCCGAGCGCGACCCGCTGATCGTGATCCGCAAGCGCGCGCTCGACCAGGACGGCGCGGTGGTGCACACCTCCCGGGTCAAGGTCGTGCCCAGCCGCGTCACCCTCAACATGGTGGCGCGCGCCTCGGACTGAGCCGCGGCCGGACTTTGTCCCGGCCCCGCGCGGAGTCCGCTGTCAGGACCCCTCGGTAGGATCGAGGGGTGGCAGTGAACACAGAACTGGTCGGGCGTGAGTTCCCGCCGACGCCCCCGTACCTGGTCGGCCGTGAGAAGGTGCGCGAGTTCGCGCGAGCGGTCTTCGCCGACGCCCCGCAGCACGCCGACGTCGAGGCGGCCCGCGCGGCCGGATTCGCCGACGTGGTCGCTCCGCCGACCTTCGCGATGGTGATCCAGGACCACACGCTCCAGCAGCTGCTCGCCCAGCCCGACTCCGGCATCGTGCTCGCCCGCACGATCCACGCCGAGCAGCGCTTCGCCTACACGCGTCCGATCGTCGCGGGCGACGAGCTCCGCGGGCAGCTGCGGGTCACCGGCATCCGGATGATGGTCGGCAACGCCATGATCACGAGCGAGGCCGAGATCACGGATGCCGAGGGTGCCCATGTCGTGACCGCGACCAGCGTCCTGCTGGTCGGAGAGGGGGAGTGATGGGCTACTCGGTCGGAGACGTGGTCGCCGAGCGCACGGTGCACCTCACGCGCGAGTCGCTGGTGCGCTACGCCGGGGCCTCCGGAGACTTCAACCCCATCCACTACCGCGATGACGTCGCGGCATCCGTCGGGCTTCCCGGCGTGCTCGCGCACGGCATGCTCACGATGGGCCTCGCGTCGTCAGTGGTCGTCGCAGCCCTCGACCCGCAGGCGCGCATCCTCGACTACGGCGTCCGGTTCACCAAGCCGGTCGTCGTCGACCCGGTCGACGGGGCCGACGTGCACGTGGTGGCGACGGTGGGCGTCGTCGACGAGGCGTCGATGCGCATCGACCTGAAGGTGACGTTCGGCGAGGCGACGGTGCTGGTCAAGGCGCAGCTCCGCGTCGCGCTCTGATGGGCGCCGCCGACATGCACGAGATCGCGCCGGTCCCTCTCGCCGCCCTCACGACCCTCGAGACCGGGGGAGCGCCCGAGCGGATGCTGGAGGCGACGACGACCGAGGGTCTGGTCGAGGCCCTCCGTGCGACGTGGACCCGCGGCGACGAGTGGTTCGTGCTCGGCGGCGGATCGAACCTCTTCGTCGGCGACGACGAGTTCGAGGGCACCGTCATCCGGGTGCGCACCACGGGCATCGACGAGCTCCCGTCGCCCCACGAGGGGCGCATCCGACTGCGGGTGCAGGCGGGGCACGGCTGGGACGACCTCGTCGCGTACGCGGTCGAGCACGGATACGCGGGGCTCGAGGCCATGAGCGGCATCCCCGGCACGGTGGGCGCCGCGCCCGTGCAGAACATCGGGGCCTACGGGCAGGAGATCCAGGAGACCCTGGTCGAGGTCGAGCTCATCGACGAGGCGACCGGGGAGGTGTCGACCGTTCCGGCGGGCGACCTCGGACTCGGGTTCCGCACCTCCGTCCTCAAGCACCACTACGGCAGCGAGCCGCAGCGCCGGGCCGTCATCCTCTCGGTCACCTTCGACCTGCGGGTCGCGCACGAGCGCGTGGTCCGCGGGGAGCAGCTGCGTCGCGCGCTCGTCCTCAGCGACGACCGCCCCGTGCCGCTGGCCTGGGTGAGGGAGCGCATCCTCGCGACACGCGCCTCGAAGGGGATGCTGTGGGACGAGGAGGATCCCGACACCCACGGCGTGGGGTCGTTCTTCCAGAACGCGATCGTGCCCGAAGCGGTGGCCCGCTCGCTGCCGCCGGAGTGCCCGCGCTGGCCGGTGCAGCCCGATCTCGACGCCGTGACCGTGATCCCGCTCGCCTCCTACGACGGGCTGGTCCCGGCGCCCCGGCGCGAGCCCGCCGACGTGAAGGTGAGCGCGGCCTGGCTGATCGAGCATGCGGGCATCCGCAAGGGCTTCCGGCTGCCGCGATCTCGCGCGTCGCTGTCGACCAAGCACGCCCTCGCCCTCACCAACCGGGGCGGGGCGACCGCCGCGGAGGTCGCGGAGCTCGCGCGCTTCATCCAGAGCCGCGTGCACAGCGAGTTCGGCCTGGTGCTGCAGCCCGAGCCGGTGCTCGTCGGCGTCGAGCTGTAGGACCCGCCGCCCGACCCGGGCGTACACTCGCCGGATGAGCGCACCGACCCCCTACCTCCTGTTCCCGGGCAACGCGGCAGAGGCGTTCGCCGACTACCGAGCCGTGTTCGGCGGCGAGCTGCAGCTGCACTCGTACGACGAGATGGGGCGGCACGACGGCCCCGCCGACGCAATCGCGCACGGCGAGCTGCGCGGCGTCGTCGACATCGCCGGAGCGGATGCCGGCGCAGACGACGACGCCGTGCAGATGGGCGGCATGTTCCTCTCGCTGCTCGGAACGGCGGATCCCGGGACACTCACGCGCTGGTTCGACGCGCTCGCCGCCGACGGCCGCGTGATCACGCCGCTGGAGACCCGGCCGTGGGGCGACGTCGACGGCACGCTCGTGGATCGCTACGGCATCCGCTGGCTGATCGGCTTCCCCCCGGAGTAGCGCGTCAGGAGGCGAAGAGGCGCTGCAGTCGCTGGACGCCCTCGAGCAGGGCGTCGTCGCCGAGGGCGTACGACAGGCGCAGATATCCGCTGGGCCCGAACGCCTCGCCGGGGACCACCGCGACCTCGGCCTGCTCGAGGATGAGGTCGGCCAGCTCGAGCGAGGAGGTCGGGGTGACGCCGCCCCACGTGCGGCCGAGCAGGCCCTGCACGTCGGGATACACGTAGAACGCGCCGAGCGGGTTCGGCACGACCATGCCGTCGATCTTGGACAGCTCCGCGACGATCAGTCGGCGGCGCCGGTCGAATGCCTCGCGCATCTGCTCGGCCTCGGTCTGAGGACCGTTCAGCGCGGCGATCGCGGCCTTCTGCGCGACGTTGTTCACGTTGCTCGACAGGTGCGACTGCAGGTTGCCGGCGATCTTGATGGCGTCGGCCGGGCCGACCATCCAGCCCACACGCCAGCCGGTCATGGCGTAGGTCTTCGCAACGCCGTTCACGAGGATCGTCTGGTTCGCGAGCTCGGGCACCGCCTGCACGATCGAGACCGCCTCGGCGCCTTCGTACGTGAGGTTCTGGTAGATCTCGTCGCTGATGACCCAGATGCCGTGCTCGAGCGCCCACTGGCCGATCGCCGCGGTCTCGTCGGCGGTGTACACCGAGCCCGTCGGGTTCGACGGCGACACGAAGACGAGGGCGGTGGTCCGCGGCGTGCGCGCGGCCTCGAGCTGTTCCACGGTGACCTTGTAGTCCTGGTCGGCCCCGGCGAACACCTCGACGGGGATGCCGTCGGCCAGGCGGATCGCCTCCGGGTACGTCGTCCAGTACGGCGCGGGCAGGAGCACCTCGTCGCCGGGGTTCACGACCGCCTGGAACGCCTGGTAGACCGACTGCTTGCCGCCGTTCGTGACGATGACCTGGCTCGGCGAGACCTCGAGGCCGGAGTCGCGCAGAGTCTTGGCGGCGACCGCCTCGCGCAGCGCGGGGAGTCCGGCGGCGGGGGTGTACCGGTAGCTCGCGGGGTCGGCGAGGGCCTCGGCCGCGGCATCCACGATGAACTGCGGCGTCGCGAAATCGGGCTCGCCGGCGGCATACGAGATGACGGGCTTGCCCTCCGCCTTCAGGGCCTTGGCCTTCGCGTCGACCTTGAGGGTCGCGGACTCGGCGATCGCGGACAGTTTGCGGGAGAGAGGAGCGCGTTCGGTCACGACTACGAGCGTACTCGGGGGCGCGAACGTTGTGCGGGGGTGAATGCCGCGAAGATCTCGGGTTCTTACCGGTCAGAGACCGTGCGCCTGTGCGACGGCGTCGAGCGTGATGCGGCCGTGCTGCACGTTCAGCCCCTTCGCGAGAGCCGGGTCGTCGGTCGCGGCGCGTTCCCATCCCTTGCCGGCGATCGCCGAGACGTAGGGGAGCGTGGCGTTGGTCAGCGCGCGGGTCGCCGTCTCCGGCACCGCGCCGGGCATGTTCGCGACGCAGTAGTAGATGGAGTCGTGCACCGCGAAGGTCGGGTCGTCGTGCGTGGTCGGACGCGAGCCCTCGAAGCATCCGCCCTGGTCGATCGCGATGTCGACGAGCACCGAGCCCGCCTTCATGCCGGCCACCATGTCGTCGGTCACGAGCTTGGGTGCCGCGGCGCCGGGGATCAGCACCGACCCGATCACGAGGTCGGCGGTCGCCAACTCCTCGGCGATGTCGTAGCGGCTCGACGCCCGCGTCTCGAGCGCGCCCCCGTACCGGTGCTCGAGCTCGCGCAGGCGGGGTAGGGAGATGTCGAAGACCGTCACCTTCGACCCCAGGCCGAGTGCATTGGCGGCGGCGTGCTCCCCGGCGACCCCGCCGCCGATCACGACGGTCTTCGCCCGCGGCGTGCCGGCGATGCCGCCCAGCAGCATGCCGCGACCCCCGTTCGAGCGCAGCAGCGAGTACGACCCCATCGTGACCGAGAGCCGGCCGGCGATCTCGCTCATGGGAACGAGCAGCGGCAGGCTCCGGTCGGGCAGCTGCACGGTCTCGTAGGCGACGGCGGTCGTCCCGGCGGCGACCAGCGCCTCGGTGAGCGCCCGGTCGGCTGCGAGGTGCAGGTACGTGAAGAGGGTGAGGTTCTCACGCAGGAACCCGTACTCCTGGGCGATCGGCTCTTTGACCTTGAGGAGCAGATCGGCCTCGCCCCACGCCTCGGCGGCGGACCCGACGATCTCGGCTCCCGCGGCGCGATACGCCTCGTCGTCGATGCGCGACCCCAGGCCGGCTCCCGCCTGGACGAGCACCCGGTGGCCCTCGTGGGTAAGGCGGTCGACCCCCGCAGGGGTCAGCGCGACGCGGTTCTCGTTGTTCTTGACCTCGGTGGGTACGCCGATCTTCATCGATCCTCCAGGATGGGTGAGGCGGGATGCAGAAAGGATCGCAGAAACATCTGTCGAGCGACAGATTTGGCGAAGATCATTCGCCCAGAGGCCACATCCTGAATAATGATTCGCATGGAGACCTCCGCCGACCCCGATCAGCCGAACAGCCTTCGGGCGCCGGCGCTCGATCCGATCGATCGGCGCCTCGTCGCGCTCCTCGCGGAGGACGGGCGCCGCACCAACGCCGAGCTCGCCAGCACGCTCGGCGTGGCGCCGTCGACCGCGCACTCCCGCCTGCGCTCGCTCCTCGAGCGGGGCGTCATCACCGGGTTCCACGCCAGCGTCGACGAGCGGATGCTGGGCGCCGGACTCCAGGCGATCATCGGCGTGAGCCTGCGCCCCAGCGCCCGGCGCGAGAGCATCGTCGAGTTCGCCGATCGCGTGCGGGCGCTGCCGCAGGTGATCCAGGTGTTCTTCCTCGGCGGAGACGACGACTTCCTCCTGCACATCGCCGTCGCCGATTCCTCCGAGATGCGCGAGTTCGTGCTCGAGCACCTCTCGGCCCAGAGCAGCGTCGCCTCGACGCGCACGAGCATCGTCTTCGACTACCACCGCAACTCGGTCGCGGCCTCGTTCACCTGACGCCGCGGCATCCGCTCCGGCATCCGAGGCGGCTCATCCCATCGCGTGATCGCACTGCTCCCGTCGCGCGAATGGCCGATATGCGCGCTCATAGCGACCATTCGTGCGACGGGAAGCCGCGGCGCGCGACGGGAAGCCGCGGCGTGACGGGAAGCGTCAGGCGCCGAAGGCGCTGGGCAGGGCGCAGTAGTCGGCGAAGCGCCGGGTCGGGGCGTCCGGGTCGGTGACGTCGACGAGCACGGATGCCGCGGTGTGCGGCTGCTCGTCGCCGGCGAGCTGCCAGACCGTGAAGTTCCACAGGCCGCGCGCGCTGGCGCTCACGAGGGCCGCAGGTCCCGACACGATCAGCACGCGGTCGCTGCGGTCGGCGCGGAACGGGGCGATCACGTCGGAGCGCAGGGCCTCCTCGTCGCCGTCGGCGGTGTGCGCGCGCTCGACCCGGTGACCTGTAGCAGTGAGCGCCGCGGCGAGGTCGTCGGCCGCGCGACGGGAGCGCTCGGCATCCGCCCCCGCGACCGCGAGCAGCCGCGCGCCCGTCGGGTACAGGTGCAGGAACTCGCTCGCGATGTCGCTCCAGATCTCGGTCATGCCTTCAGGCTACGCCCGGAAACGGATGCCGCGGTCGGCTCGGGCGACGGGACGAGGGGACGGTCGGTCGCGCACCCTCCGCTCCGGTCGCGCGAGTGGTCCCTCTCAGCTGCCAAGAGCGACCACTCGTGCGACGGGAACGCCGCGATGTCACATATTGAGTCCCCCGACCGGCGGCATGTAAGTCTTGCGGTGCTGGGGAGCATGGTCGGCGACGTGCTCTCGAGGAGGAACGATGAAACGATGGATGGGCGCCGCAGCGACGATCGGTCTGGTCATGGCCAGTCTGACCCTGGCCGGGCCGGTGGCGGCGGATGCCGAAGAGAGGGACTCCGCCGATCTGCATCGGTGGGCGCAGGACACCTGGCGGTCGTTGACGGCGATGACCGACGAGCGGACGGGACTGCCGGCGGACCACATCTCCGGCGATCTGGCGACGCTCAGCGCCTATACCTCGCCTACCAATATCGGCGGATACCTGTGGTCGACCGTGACGGCGCGCGACCTCGGCCTCATCGGTGCCGATGAGGCCCGCGACCGCATGTCGGCCACGCTCGACACGCTCGCCGACCTCGACCGCCATGACGCGAGCGGGATGTTCTACAACTGGTACTCCCCGACGACGGGCCAGAAGCTGACGTCCTGGCCGGGGTCGGGCGACCCCGTTCATCCGTTCCTCAGCTCGGTGGACAACGGATGGCTGGCCGCCGCGCTGAGGATCGTGCGCGGAGCGGAGCCGCTGCTCGCTGCCCGGGCCGAAGCCCTGTACGACTCGATGGACTTCTCCACCTTCTTCGACCCCATCGGGGTGGCTGACCTTCCCGGCGGCTCGATTCGCGGGGGCTTCTGGGATTCGGCGCCGCCGGACTGCAGCGTCGCTTCGGCGATGCACGGCCACCCCGGTCACACCGTGTATTACACCTGCCACTACTACGACACGACGGTGAGCGAGAGTCGCATCGCGATCTACCTCGGCATCGCCGACGGCGACATCCCGGCGACGGCGCTGCACGGAACACGGCGCACGATGCCGCCGGGTTGCGGCTGGTCGTGGCAGGAGCAGCTGCCGCAGGGGGAGTATCGCACCTACGACGGCGCCGAGGTCTGGGAGGGGGTCTACCGGTACGAGGGCATGTCGTTCGTGCCGAGCTGGGGCGGCAGCATGTTCGAGGCGTTGATGCCCGACCTCCTCGTCCCGGAGACGACCTGGGGCCCGACGTCGTGGCGACTCAACCACCCCATCACCGTCGCCGTGCAGAAGAAGCACGGGCTCGATGACGCCGGGTACGGCTACTGGGGATTCTCGCCGGCGAGCAACCCGTTCGGCGGGTACGGGGAATACGGCGTCGACGTCGCCGGGATCCGGTCCGACGGCTACGCCTCCGACGTCGAGCGGACCGACGCGGATGTCGACAAGCCGGGGTGCTCGGACGGCGCCCGCCCATCGCCCGACTTCGGCGACGGAGTGGTGACCCCGCACGCGTCCTTCCTCGCGCTGCCCTACGACCGCAAGGCGGTGATGAGCAACCTCCGGGGACTGGAGGACGACCTCGACGTCTACGGCCCCGGCGGATTCTACGACGCGGTCGCCGTGGGGAGCGGGACGATCGCCGAGCAGTACCTGTCGCTCGACCAGTCCATGATCATGGCGGCGATCGGCAATGAGCTGACCGGAGACCTTCTGAAGGACTACTTCGTGGATCCCGACATGGAGAAGCGTCTGCGTCCCGCGATGCGGCAGCAGGAGTTCGGAGCGTCGTGGGGAGCCGGGGGCGAGAGCTGCGCGGCGTGATCCCTCGACCGCTCAGTCCCGCGCCGTCTCGAGCAGGCCCCGGTGCTCGGCGCACGCGCCGGTGAGCGTTCGCGTCATACCGCGCTGCCGTCGCACGTCCGGTCGCGCGAGTGGTCTTTCTCGGCGCTGAGAACGACCGCTCGTGCGACGGGAGCGCCCGGGCGCGTCAGACCGCGTTCCAGCGGAGGCGCGGGTCGGTGGTGAACGCACCGAGCGGGACGGATGCCTCGGCGACGGGGAACAGCGTCACGAGCAGTGGTGCGGCACCGGTGCGGGGCGCGACGGTGTAGGCGAGCGCCGCCGGGCCGTTCGCGACGCTCAGCGCCACGCGTGTCGCGCGTCCGTCGATCTCGGCCGTCGCGCTCGCCGCGGGGGTCGAGAGGAGGGCGGATGCTGCGGCCGACGCCCGCGCGAGCAGGGTCGAGTCACTCGTCCAGGGGTGGAACGCGTCCGAAGGGAGACCGCAGGCTGAGGCGAGCGCTCCGGCGATCCAGCGATCGCGCTTGAGGCCGTACGGCGTCTCGGCCAGGGAGAGGAGGTAGCCGTAGCAGTGCACGAGTCCGGCGTTGCCCACTGGCCAGACGGCCCGGAGCCCGGCGCGGCGGTGCAGGTCGTCGAAGAGGGGGCGGGAGATCACGGGCGCTCCGGTGTTCTCGTCGATCACGGTGGAGAGGCCCCATCGGGCGAACCGACCGGCGGTGCGGTCGCGGTGTATCGACGCGCCGAGCCAGGGGAGCATCTCGAACCCGGCAGCCAGCCCGGCTGCCGGGTCTTGGCTCGCGAGAGCGGCGCGAGTGAGATCGGACAGGTCGGACACAGCGCTCACCATACGCGACCGGTGTGGACGGATTGTTCATGCGGCGTTCACGCGGTGGGGACTTTCTGTCCATAACGCTTGCTCATGCTGGACGGAGCGTCCACATCAGAAAGAAACCTGTGACCTCCATCCTCCTCTTCGATTTCGACGGCACGATCGCGCTGGGCGACGGCCCCGTGCTGGCCTACGCCCGGCACGTCGCCTCGGCTCTGGATGACGGCGACGGCTTCGTCGAGAGCATCCGCACGCTGCTCGCCGCCGCTGACGGCGAATCCCTCGACGGCTACGACGCGGTCCGTCGCGCGGCCGAGGAGAGGGGAGCGGATGCCGCGCTCCTCAGCGCCGCCTACCTCGCGAGCCGCGGCGAGCTGGCCACCCCCGCCGCTCCCGTGGTGGCTCCCGCGGGGCTCGCCCGATTCCTCACGGGCGCGGCCCCGTGCGCGGACCGGGTGCTCGTCACCAATGCGCCGGCCATCCGCATTGCGGAGGCTCTCGACGCGCTCGGGCTGACGGGCCTCTTCGATCGCGTCGTCACCGACGCGCGCAAGCCGGCGGGCCTCGAGGCGGTGCTCGCCGCGCTGCCCGCCGGGTCCCGCGTGCTGAGCATCGGAGACATCTGGCACAACGACCTCGCTCCCGCGCACGCCCGTGGCCACGCCACCGCCCTGATCGGGGGCTTCGCCGACCCCGAGGCCACCCCCAGTTACCGTGCGACCGCCTTCGACGAGCTGATTCCCCGGCTCGAAGCCTGGCTGCGCGTCCCCGACTCCCCCCCTTCCGTCCCCTCTCTCACCCACACCCACCACCTCGAAGGATGACCATGCGTACCTCTCCGTTCCGCCGCCCCGCAGCGGGAATCGTCGCCGCCGGCGCACTGCTGACCGTCGTGCTCGCCGGCTGCTCGTCGACCACCGCGGCACCCGAGGACTCGGCCGCCCCGGCCGCCGACCCCGACTCGATCGTGCTCGCCCTCGTCCCGTCCCAGGATCAGGACGGACTCGTCGACACCGCCGCCCCGCTCACCGACTACCTCACCGAGGAGCTCGGCATCGAGGTCACCGGCGTCGTCTCGAAGGACTACCAGGCCGCCGTCGAGGCGATGGGAGCCGGTCAGGCGCAGATCGGCTTCCTGCCGTCGCTGCAGCTGTGGCAGGCCAACGACATGTACGACGCCTCGGTCGTGCTCCAGACCGAGCGCAACGGCAACATCACGTACCCGGCGCAGTTCATGACGAACAACCCCGACAA
This sequence comes from Microbacterium californiense, assembly GCF_047246625.1. NCBI lineage: Bacteria > Bacillati > Actinomycetota > Actinomycetes > Micrococcales > Microbacteriaceae > Microbacterium > Microbacterium californiense. The sequence goes on from NZ_JBFOKQ010000001.1 coordinate 2,285,060, forward strand.
GTACTGCGAGGACGAGCCCGTCGACCGCGACGGGATGCTGTTCTGCAACGGCGCCGACGCGATGACGGGCCCCGCCGGCCTCGACAGCATCGACAAGGTCGAGGGTGCGAAGGTCGCCGTCCTCGGCCCGGGCTCCCCGGCGGGCTACATCTACCCGATCCTCGCGCTGCAGGAGGCCGGCCTCGACACCGACACCGACATCCAGCAGATCCCGGTGACGGCGAACGACGCCTCGGTGCTGGCCGTCTACAACGGCGACGCCGAGGTCGGCTTCAGTTTCTGGGACGCCCGCACGATCGTGCAGAAGGACACCCCGGACGTCGGCCAGAAGGTCGTCGTCTTCGCGATGACCGAGGAGATCCCGAACGACGGCGTCGCGCTGTCGTCCGAGCTCTCGCCCGAGCTGCAGGAGCGCATCACGAAGGCGCTCGAGGACTTCTCGAACACCGAGGAGGGCTCCGAGATCCTCACGAGCATCTACTCGATCACCAAGCTCGCTCCGGCCGACCCCGACTCGCTCGACGTGGTCGCCCGTGCCGCCGAGGCCCTGGGGCTCCAGTAAGTTGTCCGACCAGATCCAGCACGTGGACGCCGCAGCTCCCGCTGCGGCGTCCACGCCGTGGTCCATCCGCCTCGACGAGGTGACCGTGCGGTACCCGAACGGCACGGTCGGCCTCGATCGCGTCTCCCTCGACATCGAGGCGGGCGAGATGGTCGCCGTCGTCGGGCTCTCTGGTTCGGGCAAGTCCACGCTCATCCGCACCATCAACGGTCTCGTCCCCGTCACCTCCGGAACGCTCGACGTGGGGGAGCACCGGGTCTCCGGCGCCTCGCCCCGCACGCTCCGGCGCCTGCGCGGCGACATCGGCATGGTGTTCCAGGGCTTCAACCTCGCCGGTCGCGCAAGCGTGCTGCAGAACGTGCTCGTCGGGCGCCTCGCCCACACGCCGCTGTGGCGCACGCTCCTCGGTGCCTACCCCGAGGCCGACAAGCAGCTGGCCCACCAGGCGCTCGACCGCGTCGGCATCCTGCCCAAGCTCCACTCGCGCGCCTCCGACCTGTCGGGCGGCCAGCAGCAGCGCGTCGCGATCGCCCGGGCACTCGCCCAGGAGCCGCGCATCGTGTTGGCCGACGAACCGGTCGCCAGCCTCGACCCGCCCACGGCGCACGGCGTCATGAACGATCTGCGGCGCATCAACCGCGACCTCGGCATCACGGTGCTCGTCAACCTGCACCTGCTCGACCTCGCACGCGAGTACGGGGCCCGCATGATCGGCATGCGCGCCGGCGAGGTCGTGTACGACGGACCGGCGACGAGCGCGACGGATGCCGACTTCGAGAGCATCTACGGGCGCTCGCTCACCCCGCAAGACCGGTTGGACGCATGACGGCCCCCGCCTCCGCGACGGGCGCGCGACCGCTCGACATCCCACCCCGCCCGCCCGGAGCGTGGAAGGGACCGGCGATCGTCGCCGTCGTCGTGGCCGCGACCGTCGTCATGTGCCTGCCGGGCGTCGGGATCGGCGTCGACCTCGACGCGATCGCGCGCAACTGGCAGAACGGCGCCGACAAGGTCGTGAAGCTGCTGCTGCCCGACTGGAGTTTCTTCCCGCGCACGCTCCCGCCGCTGATCGAGACGCTGCAGATGGCGGTCATCGCCACCGCGATCGGGGCGGCGGTGTCGCTTCCGCTGAGCTTCTGGGCGGCGCGCGCGACCAATCCGAACGGGCCGGCGCGCGTCGTCGTCCGTGGCATCCTCAACGTCGTGCGCAGCGTGCCCGACCTGCTGTACGCGGCGATCCTCGTGGCCATGGTGGGCGTCGGCGCGCTGCCCGGCATTCTCGCGCTGCTGCTGTTCAACGTCGGCATCATCGTGAAGCTCGTCTCCGAGGCGATCGACACGAACGACCGCGGCCCCCTCGAGGCCGGCCGCGCGGTCGGCGCGACCCAGGCCAAGATCAACCGCACCCTCGCCCTCCCCGACGCGTGGCCGGCATTCGCGAACCAGACGCTCTACGTCTTCGAGCTCAACGTGCGCGCCTCCACCGTGCTCGGCCTCGTCGGCGCCGGCGGCATGGGACTGCTCATCGACGCGGTGCGCACGTTCTACCGCTACGACCAGCTCTCGCTCATCATCCTGGAGATCCTCATCGTCGTCATCGTGATCGACCTCGTCTCGGACGCCGTGCGACGGAGGCTCGTATGACCGCCCCCGTCGCCGCGTCGCCGCGCGCGAACGCGACGCTCACCGTGATCCCCGACCGTCCGCGCCGGCCCTGGCTGATCGCCGGATGGGTGCTCGTCACCGCCGTCGTCGTCGCCGCGTTCTGGTCGATCGACATCAGCTGGTCGCGGCTCGCCGACCTGCCGTCCGAAGTCGTGCGCTACCTCGGACTCATGTTCGCGAGCCCCAACTGGGAGAAGCTGCCCGAGGCGCTGTGGCAGACCTGGCGCAGCATCGAGATGGCGTGGGTCGGCACGATCCTCGGCATCCTGCTCGCCACCCCGCTCAGCCTGCTCGCCGCCCGCGGGTTCGGGCCCGCGTGGCTGCGCTCGCTGCTGCGCGGTCTGTTCTCGCTCATCCGCGCGGTGCCCGAGATCATCATCGCCATCGTCATCCTCTCGGTCACCGGACTCACGCCGTTCACGGGCGCGCTCGCGCTCGCGATCAACGGCGTCGGCACGCTCGGCAAGTGGGGCTACGAGGCGGTCGAGGCGGTGCCGCGCGGACCGATCGAAGCCGCGCGCGCGGCCGGTGGCGGCACCTCGCAGGTGCTCCGCTGGGGCGTGTGGCCGCAGGCCGAACCCGCGTTCTGGTCGTTCTGGCTGTACCGGTTCGAGATCAACGTGCGCTCCTCGGCCGTGCTCGGTCTGATCGGCGTCGGCGGTATCGGCGACATGCTCACTTCGTACACCCAGTACCGTGAGTGGTCGACGGTGGGCGTGCTGCTCATCGTGGTCGTGGCCGTGACGATGCTGATCGACGGGGCATCCGGAGCCATCCGTCGCCGCATCATGGAAGGAGCCCGGGCCCGTGTTCTCGCCTAGCGCGCCGCCCACCGCCCGCATCGCGGCGGTGCTCAACACGCTGCAGCCCGCCGAGCGCCGGGTGGCGGAGCTCATCGTCGAGGCCTCGGATGCCGTCGTCGAATGGACCGCGCAGGAGCTCGCCGAGCGCGCAGGGGTCGGCCGGGCGACGGTCGTACGCGCCTGCCAGAGCTTCGGCTACCGCGGCTACCCGCAGCTGCGGGTCGCGTTGGCCTCCGAGCTCGGGGCGGCACCGGGAGACACCGGTGTCGACCACGGTCCCGGGGTGCTCGGCCGCATGCGCGGCGAGATCGACCGGGTCGCGGCGTCGCTGCCGGCGCTCGCGAGCCTGCTCGACCCGGATGCGGTCGACGAGGCCGTGCGGGTCGCGGCATCCGCCCGTCGTCTGCTCGTGCTCGCCAACGGTCTGTCGTCACCGATCGCGAACGACCTCGCGATGCGGCTCACGGCGTCCGGACGGTCGGCGGAGTTCATCGCCGACGCGATCGCGCAGCAGATCGCGGCCCGACACCTCACCGCCGACGACGTGTGCTTGATCGTCAGCGGCTCGGGGGCGAACGAAGCCAGCCTGCGCGTGGCGACGGCGGCCGCGCGCGGCGGGGCGACGGTGATCGCGCTCACGTCGTTCGCCTCGTCGGCGCTGACCGATGCGGCGACGCTGTCGCTCGTGATCGCGCCGAGCGGGGTCAGCTTCCGCGAGGAGCTGGAGCACACGTCGCGCGTGGCGTACCTCGTGTTCACCGAGGTCTTCGCCGCCGCGGTCGCCACCGCTCGCGGCACCTCGGCCACCGAGGCGCGCGCGCACGCTCTCGAGGTCGTCTCCGACAACCTCGACGACCGCCCCTGACTCCGCCTGCCCGTATTACACTTCCGGCCATGAGCTGGGACGTCATCGTTCTGCGATTCCCCGAATCGATCCAGACCACAGCTGACCTGGAAGCGCAGACCGAGCCGCTTCCCGCGCTTCCGCTGTGCTCCGTCGAGGAGTTCCGCGCGAGTTCTGCGGAGGCCTTCCCGGGAGTCGACTGGACGGAACCGACCTGGGGGATTTGGCGTGGTGACGAGGGTTCGGTGGAGTTCAACGTCGGTAGGGAAGATACCGTGAGCTCGGCGATGCTGCACGTCCGAGCGGGGGCTCCGATCGTCGCGCGGATCCTCGCCATGACCGACGCTGCGGGCTGGAAAGCTCTGGATACCCAAGCGGGAAGCCTCCTGACCGGTCCGACCGATACGAGTGGACTGGACAGCTGGCGGACTTGGCGCGACGACGCCACCCGCGGAGACGCCTGAACCCGTCTGTCATCCGATTCGGTATCCGTTCGATCGGGAGCGAAAGGCCCCGGGCGGGCGGCTAGTCGCGGGCGGTGGAGAGGAGGGCCCAGAGCTCGGCGCGGGCGGGAAACGACGACAGGTCGATGCCGAGCAGCGCGGAGGCCTGTGCGATGCGCGAGCGCAGGGTGTGCCGATGGATGCCCAGGGCGGCGGCGGCCTGTTCGGCCCGGGCATCGTGCGCGAGCCAGACCCGCAGCGTCTCCTCCAGATTCGTGCCCCCGGCGGCGTGATCCCGCAGAGGAGCGAGACGCGACTCCGCGACCAGCCGTGCCTCGTCGGTCGCCAGCGCCGCGAGGATGCTCGTGCCCGCGGCATCCGTGAACCGCACCGCACCGGCGTCGCCCGCCTGGCGCAGCGCCGTCACGGCCTGGGCGTGCGCCCGGGAGAAGGCGTCGTACCCCTCGGGGGCCGAGACGCCGAGGCGGATGCCGAAGCGCGCGGCGACCTCGTCGAACAGGCCCTCGTCCGCCGCCGAGACGCTCATCGTCATGCCCTCGTCCGACTCGGCCGCGAACACCGCGGTGCCATGCTCGGTGCGGCGCCGCTCCCACCATTCGTGCAGCGCATCGACGGGGGCATCGCGGGCGACGGCGACCACGACCGGCGCGGGCGGAAGCGAACCGAGCACGCGGCGGGCCAGTGACGGGTCGTCGCCGAGCAGGGATGACAGCAGCTGGTCGTGCAGTCGACGTCGGCTGCGGGTCGCCTGCTCGCTCTGCTCCAGGGCAAGGCCGGCCATGGCGATCACCGAGGTCACGACCGTGCGCGCCTCCGGGTCGAGCGCGTCGGTCGCGAGCGCCATGACACCGCGCAGTCGGCCGCCGCGTCCGATCGTGAAGAGCATGAAGGTGCGATCGCCCATGTCGAGCGACTGGCCGGCCTCAAGGCCGCGGGTGAGGACGTCGCCGACGCGGGCCGACAGTCCGGCCAGTTCTCGCCCGGCGACCGCCTCCCGCGGATGCCCGTGCACGAGCGAACCGGCCGCGTCGAACAGTCCGGTCCAGACGTCGAGGCGCCGGGCGAGTTCGGCGAGGATCGCGTCGAGGCCGCGGGGGCGGAGCGCGGCGAGGGCGAGGCCGCGCTGGGCGTCGAGCGCCCAGGAGCGCCGCGCGTACGCTTGGGCGGCGATCGCCTCGGAGTGCGCCCGCGCCACGGCGATGAAGGGGGTGCGGTACGGCACTTCGAACAGCGGCATGCCGCGCGCCGCGCACGCGTCGACGAGCTCGTTCGGCACGCCGTGGCGGTGCACGTCGGTGCCGAACCCGAGACCGCGCACGCCCCGGTCGGCGAGTCGGCCGACGTAGGCGTCGATGCCCGCGGGGTCGTCGAACTGGGTGCCGGTGGTGAGCAGCACGAGGTCCTCGGCGAGGAAGGGCGTGGGGTCCGCCAGATCCGAGCTGTGCACCCACCGCAGCGGGCGATCGAGCGCATCGTCCGGCAGCCGCGGCTCGTCGGAGATCAGCCGGAGCCCGAGGTCGCGTCGTCGCAGCAGGGCGCGCAGCGTCGGCTGCGCGGGCGGGGAGGCGGCCACGGATGCTCCTGCCAAGGTTGTACGGACGGGCGAAGTGCTGCGTGAGATTGTACAGCTCGGCGAATGCATCCGTAGGAATACCGGTCGTACGCTCGCGACATGGCACTCGTCGACACCGCACCCACCGCCGTCCCCCTCGGAGGACCGGAGCTCCCGCAGGAGCGCCGCCTCGTCACCGAACTCCCCGGGCCCCGCTCGGCGGAACTGCTGGCGCGCAAGGCCGAGGCCGTGCCTGCCGGCGTGGGACACACCGTGCCGATCGCCGCCGTCGCCGCGGGTGGCGGCGTGGTCGTCGACGCCGACGGCAACTCGCTCATCGACCTCGGCTCCGGCATCGCCGTGACCACCGTGGGCAACGCGCACCCCAAGGTCGCCGCGGCCGTCGCCGCGCAGGCCGCGCAGTTCACCCACACCTGCTTCATGATCTCGCCGTACGAGTCGTACGTCGCCGTCGCCGAGGCGCTCAACCGCGTCACCCCCGGCGACTTCGCCAAGAAGAGCGCCCTCTTCAACTCGGGCGCCGAGGCCGTCGAGAACGCGATCAAGATCGCCCGCAAGCACACCGGTCGTCAGGCCGTCGTCGCCTTCGACCACGGCTACCACGGCCGCACCAACCTCACCATGGCGCTCACGGCCAAGTCGATGCCGTACAAGAGCGGCTTCGGCCCCTTCGCGCCCGAGGTGTACCGCGCCCCGATGTCGTACCCCTTCCGTGACGGACTCTCGGGCGCCGACGCCGCGGCACGGGCGATCCTGCAGCTCGAGAAGCAGATCGGCACCGACAACCTCGCCGCGATCATCATCGAGCCCATCCAGGGCGAGGGCGGCTTCATCGTCCCCGCCGAGGGGTTCCTGCCCGCTCTGCAGGAGTGGAGCCGCGCGAACGGCGTCGTCTTCATCGCCGACGAGGTGCAGACCGGCTTCGCCCGCACCGGCCACATGTTCGCCAGCGAGATCTTCGGCATCGAGCCCGACCTCATCACCACCGCGAAGGGCATCGCGGGCGGCCTGCCGCTCGCCGCGGTCACCGGGCGCGCCGAGATCATGGACGCCTCGCACGCGGGCGGCCTCGGCGGCACCTACGGCGGCAACCCGATCGCCTGCGCCGCCGCGCTCGCCGCGATCGACGTCTTCGAGAACGACGGCGTGATCGAGCGCGCACGCGAGATCGGCGAGCTGCTCGTCTCGCGCCTCACCGCGATGCAGACCAGCGACCCGCGCGTCGGCGACGTGCGCGGCCACGGTGCCATGGTGGCGGCGGAGTTCGTCGACCCCGAGACGAAGGCTCCAGACGCCGCCCTCACGGCCGCCGTCGCCAAGGCCGCGATCGCCCAGGGCGTCATCGTTCTCACCTGCGGCACCTACGGCAACGTCATCCGCTTCCTGCCGCCGCTGTCGATCGGCGACGATCTGCTGAACGAAGGTCTCGACATCGTGCAGGCGGCGCTCGCCTCCGCCTGACCCTCGTCCGGTCGCGACCCCGATCGGGGGATTGGGGGTCGCGACCGGCAATCCTCCCCTGGCATCCACGACGAAGGAGTTGCACCCATGGCCGAGATCACGCGCGACGTGCTCATCATCGGAGCGGGCGCCGCCGGCCTCACCGCGGCGAACGACCTGCGCAAGGCGGGACTCTCGGTCGCCGTGCTCGAAGCGCGCGACCGGGTCGGCGGACGTCTGTGGACCGACGTGATCGAGGGGGCGATGCTCGAACTCGGCGGCCAGTGGGTCTCGCCCGATCAGCACGCCCTGATCGACACGCTCGACGAGCTGGGACTCGAGACGTACAGCCGCTACCGCGAGGGCGACAGCGTGTACGTCGGGCCCGACGGCACCGTCTCGCGCTTCACCGGCGAGATGTTCCCGGTGTCGGCCGAGACCGAGCGCGTGATCGCCGAGATCACCGAGCGGCTCGACGCGATGGTCGCCGAGATCGACCCGGACCGTCCGTGGGAGCATCCGAACGCCGCCGAGTGGGACACGATCACGTGGGATGCCTGGCTGCGCCGACAGACCGACGACGACGAGGCGGTGCGCAACCTCGCGTTCGCCACGGGGTCGGCGATGCTCACCAAGCCGACGCACTCCTTCTCGCTGCTGCAGTCGCTGCTGATGGCCGCGTCGGCCGGGTCGTACTCGAACCTCGTCGACGCCGACTTCATCCTCGACAAGCGGGTCGTCGGCGGCCTGCAGCAGGTGCCGATCCGGCTCGCCGAGCGTCTCGGTGACGACGTGCTCCTCAACCAGCCGGTGCGTTCGCTCGAATGGGGCGACGCCGGGGTCACCGCCACGACCGACGAGCTCACCGTGCGCGCCCGGTTCGCCGTGCTCGCCCACGCCCCGATCCTCTACACGCGCATCTCGTTCACGCCGCCGCTGCCGCGCCGCCAGCACCAGATGCACCAGCACCTCTCGATGGGCTTCGTCATCAAGGTGCACGCGGTCTACGACCGGCCGTTCTGGCGCGACAAGGGCCTCAGCGGCACCGCCTTCAGCCCGTACGAGCTGTCGCACGAGGCCTACGACAACTCCAACCACGGCGACGAGCGCGGCACCCTCGTCGGCTTCGTGTCCGACCAGAACGCCGACGACCTGTTCACGCTGTCGGCGGAGGAGCGAAAGGAGCGCATCCTCGAATCCCTCTCGCACTACTACGGCCCCGAGGCCAAGGACCCGGTCGTCTATTACGAGAGCGACTGGGGCACCGAGGAGTGGACCCGCGGCGCCTACGCCGCGAGCTTCGACATGGGCGGCCTTCACCGCTACGGCGCCGACCTTCGTACGCCCGTCGGCCCGATCCACTTCGCGTGCAGCGACATGGCGGGCGCCGGGTACCAGCACGTCGACGGCGCGATCCGCATGGGTCAGCTCGTCGCCTCCCGCATCCTCGAGACCGCCCGCACGGGCGCGGCTGCGAGCGAGGGATGACCGCCGCGATCGTCGTCGGGTACACGGCGACGGATGCCGGAGCGGATGCCGCGGCGCTCGGTGCGCGCCTCGCGCGCAGCACCGGGGCCGAACTGCACCTGGTGACGGTGCTGCCCGCCGAGGGGACGCGGAGCGCCGTCGTGCCCAAGGAGCGCGCCTACGAGGATCACATCCGCGCCCAGGCGCGGCAGTGGCTGCAGGGCGCGATCGTGCGACTCCCGCGCGACGTCGCGGCCGTCGGCCACGTGCGCATCGCCGAGTCGTTCGCCGAGGGGCTCATCGCCGCGGGCGAGGAGTTCGGCGCACGGCTGATCGTGATCGGCGCGGCGGGCGGGAGCATCCTCGGCCGCCACCGTCTCGGCACCGTCGCCTCCGAGCTGCTGCACTCCTCGACCATCCCCGTCGCCCTCGCGCCGGCCGGCACGGCCACCGAAGACGACCACGCGCTGCCCCGGGTCACAGCCGCGGTCGGCAACCGCCCGGGCGCCGACGTGCTGCTCGACGAGGCATCCGCCCTCGCCGCCGCCGGCCGCGTCGACCTGCGCCTCGTGTCGCTCGTGCCCTTCGACGTGCCTCCGGGTCTCGACACCGGCGCCATCCGCGTGGTCGGCGACGAGCACGCCGACCACGTGCGCGCGATCGCCGAGGAGCTGCTCCCTGACGGCAGCAACGTCGCGGTCGAAGAGGCCCCCGGCGACTCGGTCGAAGACGCGGTCGCGAACCTCTCGTGGCTCCCCGGCGAGATCGTCCTCGTCGGCTCCAGTCGGCTGGCCCAGCCCCGCCGACTCTTCCTCGGCTCGACGGCGGCGAAGATGCTGCACGAGCTCCCCGTTCCCATGATCGTCGTCCCGCGCACCCGCGGGGAGGCAGGAGACCGCTGATGAGCAGCACCCCCCGGGCGACGGAGCCCGCCGCCGTCACGACCGGCATCTCGAGCAAGGGCCTCAGCGCCGGGACCGTCGGTCTGCTCGGCGCCATCGTGATCGGCATCTCGTGCATCGCCCCCGCGTACACGTTCACCGCCGCGGTCGGCCCGACCGCCTCCACCGTCGGCGCGCAGATCCCCGCGATCATCCTCGTCGGCTTCATCCCGATGCTGCTCGTGGCGTTCGGATACCGCGAGCTGAACAACCGCATGCCCGACTCGGGCACGTCGTTCACCTGGGCCACCCGCGCCTTCGGCCCGTGGATCGGCTGGATGGCCGGATGGGGACTCGTCGTCGCGACCATCCTGGTGCTGTCGAACCTGGCCGGCATCGCCGTCGACTTCCTCTTCCTGCTGATCTCGCAGATCACGAACAACCCCGCCATCGCCGACCTCGCGAGCGTCACATGGATCAACATCGCCGTGTGCCTGCTGTTCATGCTCGGGGCGACGTGGGTGTCGTACCGCGACATGCAGACCACCCAGAAGCTGCAGTACTGGCTGGTCGGCTTCCAGGTGCTCGTGCTGGTGTTCTTCGCAGGTGCCGCGATCGTGCAGGCGGTGAGCGGCAACGGGTTCGACTACCAGCCGTTCGACCTCAACTGGTTCAACCCGTTCGCCATCCCCACCTTCAGCGCCGTGGCCGCCGGCCTCTCGCTCTCGATCTTCATCTTCTGGGGGTGGGACGTCACCCTCACCATGAACGAGGAGACCAAGGACCCCGAGAAGACCCCGGGTCGCGCCGCGACCGCCACGGTGCTCACGATCGTGACCCTCTACCTGCTGCTCGCCGTCGCGATGATCATGTTCGCCGGCATCGGGACGGGCGAACTCGGTCTCGGCAACGAGGACATCCAGGAGAACGTGTTCTTCCACCTCTCCGGCCCGATCCTCGGACCGCTCGCGTTCCTCGTCTCGCTCGCCGTGCTCACCAGCTCGGCGTCGTCGCTGCAGTCGACCTTCGTCGGCCCGGCCCGCACGCTGCTCGCGATGGGGCACTACGGCGCGCTTCCCGGATCGTTCGCGAAGGTCAGCCCGCGCTTCTTCACCCCGGGCTACGCCACCATCGTCTCGGCGATCGTCGCGTCGGCGTTCTACGCGATCATGCGCGTCGTCAGCGAGAACACCCTGTGGGACACGATCCTCACGCTCGGCATGATGATCTGCTTCTACTACGGCATCACGGCGTTCGCATGCGTCTGGTACTTCCGCCGCCAGTGGTTCGACTCGGTGCGCAACGTCTTCTTCACGTTCCTGTTCCCGCTCGTGGGCGGCATCATCCTCGCGGTGCTGTTCGTGACCACGCTCATCGACTCGATGGACCCGGCCTACGGCTCCGGCGCCGAGATCGGCGGGGTCGGGATCGTCTTCATCCTCGGCATCCTCATCATCGTCGTCGGCATCGCCGTGATGATCTGGAACGCCATCCGCCGCCCCGCGTTCTTCCGCGGCGAGACGCTCGGCATGGACGCCCCTGCCAGCCTCCGCCGCCGCTGACCCGCATCCCCACGAAGGAGAAACATGACCACGCAGACCGCCTCCGCCGAGCAGACGCTCCTCGACAGCATCCCCACCGGCCTCTTCATCGGCGGCGAATGGACGGATGCCTCATCCGGCGCGACCTTCGACGTGAAGGACCCTTCGACCGGTGACGTCATCCGCTCCATCGCCGACGCGACGCCGGAGGACGGCATCCGCGCCCTCGATGCGGCCGTGGCCGCGCAGGACGAGTGGGCGGCCACCGCGCCGCGCGTGCGCAGCGAGATCCTGCGCCGGGCGTTCGACCTCGTGCAGGAGCACAAGGAGGACCTCGCGCTGCTCATGACGCTCGAGATGGGCAAGCCGCTCGCCGAGGCGCGCGGCGAGGTCGTCTACGGCGGCGAGTTCCTGCGCTGGTTCAGCGAGGAGGCCGTGCGCATCAGCGGCCGCTACGGCATCAACCCCGAGGGCACCGGCCACATGGTCGTGTCTCAGCGCCCCGTGGGTCCGTCGTTCTTCGTGACGCCGTGGAACTTCCCGTTCGCGATGGCGACGCGCAAGATCGCGCCCGCGCTGGCCGCCGGCTGCACCGTCGTCATCAAGCCCCCGGCGCTCACGCCGCTCACCACCCTCTGCTTCACGAAGCTGCTCGAAGAGGCGGGACTGCCGAAGGGCGTCGTCAACGTCGTGCAGACCTCGAAGTCGAGCGCCCTGTCGGCGCCCATCATCGCCGACCCGCGGCTGCGCAAGCTGTCGTTCACCGGGTCGACCGAGGTGGGCCGCAAGCTCATCGCGCAGGCTGCCGAGGGCGTGCTCCGGGTCTCGATGGAGCTGGGCGGCAACGCTCCGTTCGTCGTGTTCGACGACGCCGACCTCGACAAGGCGGTGGAGGGCGCGCTGCTGGCGAAGTTCCGCAACATCGGCCAGGCGTGCACCGCCGCGAACCGCTTCATCGTGCACGAGGACGTCGCCGAGGAGTTCGCCCGTCGCGTCACCGAGCGGGTCAACGGCATGAAGGTCGGCCGTGGCACGGAGGAGGGCGTCGCGATCGGACCGCTCATCGACGAGGACGCCGTCTCCAAGGCGCAGGAGCTGGTCGGCGACGCCGTCGACCGCGGTGCGAGGCTGCTCGCCGGCGGCAAGGCGATCGAGGGCACGGGCACGTACTACGAGCCGACCGTCCTCACGGATGTCGTGCCCGGCAGCGCGATCCTGCGCGAGGAGATCTTCGGCCCGGTGCTGGCGATCTCGACCTTCTCGACCGAGGAAGACGCGGTGCGCCTCGCCAACGACACCGAGTACGGCCTGGTGTCGTACGTGTTCACCGAGAACCTTCAGCGCGGCCAGCGCATGATCGACGGCCTCGAGACCGGCATGATGGGTCTGAACGTGGGCGTCGTCTCGAACGCCGCGGCCCCGTTCGGCGGCGTCAAGCAGTCCGGCGTCGGCCGCGAGGGCGGCTTCGAGGGCATCCACGAATACCTGTCCACCAAGTACACGCTGATCCCGGTCTCCTGACCGACCGGCTGAGAGGACGAACATCATGACCGACTACGCCGTCATCAACCCCGCCACCGGAGAGACGCTGGCGTCCTTCGACACCTTCACCGACGCTCAGATCGAGGAGGCGGTCGCCGCTGCGGACGCCGCGCACCGCGAGTGGTCGCGGTCGACCACCGTCGCCGACCGCGCGGCCCTGCTGCGCCGAGTCGCCGAGCTGCACCGGGAACGGCGCGAGGAGCTGGCCGACGTGTTCGTGCGTGAGATGGGCAAGCCGCGCGAGGCGGCGCTCGGAGAGGTCGACTTCGCCGCCGACATCGTCGAGTACTACGCCGACCAGGCCGACGACATCATGGCCGATCAGCCGATCAAGATCCTCGGCGACGGCTCGGCCGTCATCCGCCGGTCCTCGCTGGGCCCGCTGGTGGGCATCATGCCCTGGAACTTCCCGGCATACCAGATCGCCCGGTTCGCGGCGCCGAACCTCCTGGTGGGCAACACGATCCTGCTGAAGCCGGCGCCGCAGTGCCCCGAGTCGTCGACCGCGATCGAGGCGATCTACCATGACGCCGGGTTCCCGCAGGGCGCCTACCAGAACGTGCTCGCGACCAACGAGCAGATCGCCGCGATGATCGCCGACCCGCGCGTGCAGGGGGTCTCGTTGACCGGCTCCGAGCGGGCCGGTGCGGCGGTGGCCGAGGTCGCCGGACGCAACCTCAAGAAGGTCGCGCTCGAGCTGGGCGGCTCCGACCCGTTCATCGTGCTGTCCACCGACGACCTCGACGCGACCGTCCAGGCCGGCGTCGATGCGCGTCTCGACAACAACGGCCAGGCCTGCAACGGGGCCAAACGCTTCATCATCGTGGACGAGCTGTACGACGCGTTCGTCGAGAAGTTCACCGCGGCGATGGCGGCGGTCGAGGCGACCGACCCGACGCGCGACGACACGATCCTCGGACCGGTCTCGTCCGAGGCGGCGGCCGAGAACCTGCAGAAGCAGATCGACACGGCCGTCGAGCAGGGGGCGACCCTCCTCACGGGCGGGACCCGCGAAGGCGCGTTCTTCGCCCCCACCGTGCTCGCCGACGTCACGCCCGAGATGGACGTGTACCGCGAGGAGCTCTTCGGACCCGCCGCGGTCGTCTACCGCGTGGCCGACGAGGACGCCGCGATCGAGCTCGCCAACGACACGACCTTCGGCCTCGGCTCGTACGTCTTCACGACCGACCCGGAGCAGGCCGAGCGCGTGGCCGATCGGATCGAGGCGGGCATGGTCTACGTCAACCTCGTGCTCGCCGACAGCCCCGAGCTGCCCTTCGGCGGCGTGAAGCGCAGCGGCACGGCCCGCGAGCTCGGGCACCTCGCCGCCGACGAGTTCGTCAACAAGAAGCTCATCCGCATCGGCTAGCCCCGTCCCGCCCACTCGCGCGCCCTCGCGAGAGGCCAGAAAACGCCGCTTCGACTCGGTCGGGGCGGCGTTTTCCGACCTCTCACGCGTCCCAGGGCGACCCGGGTTGCCGAGGGGTCAAGACACGCCGTGCGCGAGTGCGGGGAGCGGGCGTGTCTTGACCCCTCGCGACGGGATGCCGTGATCACGACCGTTCCTCCACTGCTGGCGATTTCCTCGCGTTCTGCACTGCGTTCGACGGGCCCCCGGACATCAGAGTGGATGTCCGGGGGCGATCGTCGACGATGGCCGGATGCGTCCGCTGCCTCTGCCTCCCGAAACACCTGAAGCGTTCACCGTTGCGACGGCCCGCTCCCTCGGAGTGTCCGAGAAGCGTCTGCGCGCCACGGACCTCGAGCGCCCGTTCCACGGCACCCGATCCCGCATCGGGCTCACCCACCTGCAGCGCCTGGCCCTCCTTCTCGACGCGCTCCCGGACCACGCTTTCGCGTGCGGCGCATCGGCCGCGCTGCTCTGGGGGCTGCCGTTGCCCATGCATGTGGAAGAGGATGCGCGGAGCCGTCCGCACATCGGTGTCCCGCGGGATGCGACGCGGATCCGGCGCGCGGGCGTGAGCGGTCACCGTCTCGAGGTCTCGGATGACGACATCGTCGTGGTGGAGGGGATGCGAACCCTCCGTCCCACGCGACTGTGGATCGACGTCTCCGCGGTGCTCGCGCTGCCCTCGCTCCTCGCTCTCACCGATGCGCTCCTCAGTGTCCGGCATCCACTGGCGACGATGGACGAGCTCGCTTCGGCGCAGCGGAGGTTCGCCGGTCGGCGCGGAGCGAAGAAGCGGGGGCGGGTGCACGAGCTGGCGGACGGGCGTGCCGAGTCGCCGCGGGAATCGATGGTACGGCTGATCCTCGTCGAGGCCGGCCTCCCGGCGCCGGAGTGCAACGTCGAGATCTGGGACGGCGACCGCTTCGTGGCCCGGGTCGACATGCTGTATCGCCTCCGACGTCTCGTCATCGAATACGACGGTGATCATCACCGCGACCCGGATCAGTGGAGCCGTGATCAGATCCGCCGGGCGGAGCTCGAAGCGCTCGGCTATCGGGTGACCGTCGTGACCCGCCGGGACTTCGACGACCCGGCGGCGCTCGTGCGGCGCATCCGCCGACTCCTCGCCGCGTGACGGCATCCGGTCGACCGCGAGAGGTCGAGAAACGCCCGTTCGCGACGGTTCAGGGGGCGTTTCTTGACCCCTCACGCATCCTCGACCCTCGACCGGCCCCACGCCGGGAGGGCGGGCGTAGGGTCGAATCATGGCCAACGTCGCTGAGAACATCGTCACGTCACTGCGCGCCAACGGCGTCGAGCGGGTCTACGGCATCCCGGGGGACTCCCTCAACGGATTCACGGATGCGCTCCGCAAGGACGGCACGATCGCCTGGGTGCAGACGCGGCACGAGGAGGCGGCGGCCTTCGCCGCAGCCGCCGAGGCCGCCCTCACCGGCGAGCTCGCCGTCGTGGCGGGGTCGTGCGGGCCCGGGAACCTGCATCTCATCAACGGGCTGTACGACGCGAACCGGTCGAGGGTCCCGGTGCTGGCGATCGCCGCCCACATCCCCACGACCGAGATCGGCACCGGCTACTTCCAGGAGACCCGTCCCCAGGAGCTGTTCCGCGACTGCAGCGTGTACGTCGAGTACGTCGCCGATCCGCGGCAGATGCCCCGGCTCCTCGAGATCGCGATGCGCGCGGCGATCGAGCAGCGCGGGGTCGCGGTCCTCGTGATCCCGGGCGACGTGGCGCTGCAGGACATCGCGGACGACCGGGCCGTCGTGATCGAGCGCTCGCACCCGGTCGTCGTCCCCCGCGGCGACGAGCTCGAGCGTGCCGCGACCCTGCTCAACGCGGCCAAGAAGGTGACGATCCTGGCCGGCGCGGGGGCGGAGGGAGCGCACGACGAGGTCGTGGCCCTCGCCGACCGCCTCGGAGCGCCCATCGTGCACGCGCTGCGCGGCAAGGAGTTCATCGAATACGACAATCCGTTCGACGTCGGGATGACGGGGCTGCTGGGCTTCGCGTCCGGCTACCGGGCGATGGAGGCGGCCGATGCCCTCCTCGTGCTCGGCAGCGACTTCCCTTACGAGCAGTTCTATCCGGAGAAGGCGACCACGATCCAGGTCGACATCCGCGGGTCGCAGCTGGGCCGCCGGCATCCGCTCGATCTGGGTCTCGTCGGCGACGTCCGCGCGACCGTCGACGCCCTGCTTCCGCGCCTCGCCCGACAGGACGACCGGGGCCACCTCGACGACGCGCTCGCGCACTACCGCAAGACCCGCGCGAAGCTCGATGACCTCGCCGTGCCGACGAAGCCGGGTCGCCCCATCCACCCGCAGTACCTGGCCCGGCTGCTCGACGAGCACGCGGCCGACGACGCGATCTTCACCGCCGATGTCGGCTCGCCGACGGTGTGGGCCGCTCGGTACCTCCACATGACCGAGAAGCGTCGGCTGATCGGCTCGTTCACCCACGGGTCGATGGCGAACGCGCTCATGCACGGCATCGGGGCGCAGATCTCGCATCGCGACCGCCAGGTCGTGGCGCTGGCCGGCGACGGCGGCCTCGCCATGATGCTCGGCGAGCTGCTGACCCTCGTGCAGCACGATCTCCCGCTGAAGACGATCGTGGTGAACAACTCCTCGCTGAACTTCGTCGAGCTCGAGATGAAGGCGGCCGGGTTCGTGAACTTCGGCACGGGCCTCACGAATCCGAGCTTCGCGGCCGTCGCCGAGGCGATGGGCATCTTCGCGCGGCGCGTGGAGAACAGCGAGGACCTCCCGGATGCCGTGCGCGAGGTGCTGGCCCACGACGGGCCCGCCCTGCTCGACGTGGTGACCGAGCGTCAGGAGCTGTCGATGCCGCCGGCGGTCAAGGCGGAACAGGTCGGAGGCTTCGCGCTCTACGCGATCCGTACCGTCATGTCGGGCCGCGGCGACGAACTGCTCGACCTCGCCCGGGCGAACTGGCGCCAGCTCTTCTGACGCGCCCGGCCCATGCCCCCGGTTCGGCAGCCCGCGGAGGATGCCGTACACTGGGGGAGCAGTCTGTTCTCTGCATTCTTTCGCCGTGCCCCGGGTGCTCCTCGGGTTTCGGATGGCAGGATGGGAGGACACCCCGAGATCTCCGGATCTCTAGGGCGGTAGCTCAATTGGCAGAGCAGCGGTCTCCAAAACCGCAGGTTGCAGGTTCGATTCCTGTCCGCCCTGCGCGTCAGCGCACGCTGACACACGAAAGGTACATTCAGGATGGAACAGGACGAACCGCGCGGCGAGGTCATCACGGCAGGCGCCACCCGCGAGAAGAAGGGCAACCCCTTCTCCCGGTTCTTCGGGGGCATCGCCCTGTTCATCCGCCAGGTCATCTCCGAGCTGCGCAAGGTCGTCACCCCGACCCGCAAGGAGCTGGTCAAGTTCACCGCCGTGGTGCTCGTCTTCGTTCTGATCGTCATGGGCATCGTCTACGGCTTGGACACCCTGTTCGCGTTCGTGACGCACTGGGTGTTCGGAATCCCTGACTGACGACTTCCCCGCGGCTCGCGCCGCAGCGATTGGAAAGAAACAACGTGTCTGAACGATATTCCGATGATGCCGACTGGGCACCCGCAGCCGAGCAGTCGAGCGAGGAAGACGAGTCCCAGGAGGGCAACGTCCTCGCTCAGGAGGAGCGCTCCTCGACGTCTGCGGAGCACGTCGCCGTGCACATCGAGGATGAGGACGGCGCAGAAGACACGGATGACGACATCGAAATCGAAGACCCGGAGGCGGACGCGATCGTGAACGACGCTCTCAACCTGGACGAGGCAGCGGAGTCCGAAGCCGCCGCCGAGGTCCTGAACGACGCTGTGGCCGAGGAGGAGGCCGACCGCGAGGCGGCCGCCGCCGACGAGGTCACCCCTTACGACGGTCCCGACGTGAACGGCGACGACGACGAGGTCTCCTCCGATGAGGACGCCTCGGACGAGGACCCCTACGAGACCTTCCGCGCCGACCTGCGGATGCTGCCGGGCAAGTGGTACGTGATCCACTCGTACGCCGGCTTCGAGCGCAAGGTCAAGGCGAACATCGAGCAGCGCAAGTCGACGCTCGAGGTCGAGGACGAGATCTACCAGGTCGAGGTCCCCATGGAGGACGTCGTCGAGATCAAGAACGGCCAGCGCAAGATGGTCACCCGCGTGCGCATCCCCGGCTACGTGCTCGTGCGCATGGAGCTCACGGAAGACACCTGGTCGGTCGTGCGTCACACGCCGGGCGTCACCGGCTTCGTGGGCAACGCCCACAACCCGACGCCGCTGCGCTTCGAAGAGGCCTTCAACATGCTGAAGTCGCTCGTCGAGGTCAAGGACGTCCCCACCGCGAAGAACATCGCGTCGAAGGGCGGCGTGGCCGTGGCCCGTCCGCTCCCGGCCGAGGTCGACTTCGAGGTCGGCGAGACCATCACGATCAAGGAGGGCTCGTTCGCGGGTCTTCCGGGCTCGATCAGCGAGATCAAGCCCGAGAGCGGCAAGCTCACGGTCCTCGTCTCGCTCTTCGAGCGCGAGACCCCGGTCGAGCTGTCGTTCGACCAGGTCACCAAGATGATCTGACGCAGACCCTCACTCGCAGAACGCCCCGCCGGTCCGTCCGGCGGGGCGTTCTGCGTGAGGCGTTCACCCCCGGCGAGGCGATCCGCCCCCGGGCGAGGGGTCAAGACACGCCGTATCGGATGCCGTGAACGCGGCGTTTCCTGACTCCTCGCGGGTTGAGCGCGCGAGCGCAGGGCCGGGCGTGCGAGGGTGCGCAGCATCGGGTAGACTCTTATGGTTTGCGTGCCGCTTCGGCGTGCGCAGACGACCACGCTCCGGAGAGGCCGGATCTGTGGGAGAGCGGATGCTCGTCCTGATCGAGGCGCGAAGCGCCGAGACGAAGGGCATCCGGCATCCGCTCGATGAAAGGAAAGAGAATGGCACCGAAGAAGAAGGTGACCGGCCTGATCAAGCTTCAGATCAACGCCGGTGCAGCCAACCCGGCGCCGCCGATCGGCCCCGCGCTCGGTCAGCATGGCGTCAACATCATGGAGTTCTGCAAGGCGTACAACGCCGCGACCGAGTCGCAGCGCGGCAACGTCATCCCCGTCGAGATCACCGTCTACGAGGACCGCAGCTTCACCTTCGTCCTGAAGACCCCGCCCGCGGCGGAGCTCATCAAGAAGGCCGCCGGCGTGCAGAAGGCCTCGGCCACCCCGCACACCGTCAAGGTCGGCAAGATCACCAAGGACCAGGTCCGTCAGATCGCCGAGACCAAGCAGGCCGACCTGAACGCGAACGACCTCGAGGCCGCCTCGAAGATCATCGCCGGCACCGCCCGCTCCATGGGCATCACGGTCGAGGGCTGAGGAGAATAATCATGGCTACCAAGTCCAAGGCTTACAAGGCTGCCGCCGAGAAGATCGAGGCAGACCGTTTCTACACTCCCGCCGAGGCCGTCGCCCTGGCCAAGGAGACCGGCTCCGCGAAGTTCGACGCGACCGTCGAGGTCGCGCTGAAGCTCGCCGTCGACCCGCGCAAGGCGGACCAGATGGTGCGCGGCACCGTCATCCTGCCCCACGGCACCGGCAAGACCGCTCGCGTCATCGTGTTCGCCACGGGCGCTGCGGCTGAGGCTGCGATCGCTGCGGGTGCCGATGAGGTCGGCGGCGCCGAGCTCATCGAGAAGGTCGCCGGCGGCTGGACCGCGTTCGACTCGGCCGTCTCCACGCCCGAGCTCATGGGCCAGGTCGGTCGTCTCGGCAAGGTGCTGGGTCCGCGTGGCCTCATGCCCAACCCGAAGACCGGCACCGTGACCCCGAACGTCGCGAAGGCGGTCGAGGACATCAAGGGCGGAAAGATCGAGTTCCGCGTCGACAAGCACGCCAACGTGCACTTCGTCGTCGGCAAGGCCTCCTTCACCGCCGAGCAGCTGAACGAGAACATCGACGCAGCACTCGAGGAGATCGTGCGCCTCAAGCCGTCGAGCTCGAAGGGCCGTTACATCCAGAAGGGTGCGGTGTCGACCACGTTCGGCCCCGGCATCCCGCTGGACGTCAACGCCATCTGAGTCTGAGTCACCGAACGCCCCCGGGTCCGCCCGGGGGCGTTTCTGTGTCCTGGCGAGCGGGCTCGGCATATCGGCGGGTCACGGAAGGACATCGGATGCGGCGTCTCGCGGCGTCCCGCGTACTGTGAGAGGTTCCCGGCTCGGACGCGTAAAATCGCATCGCCCCGCTTCACCCCAGGAGGGTCCACCATGTCTCGTCGTCTCCTCGCCGTCGCCACTCTGGCCGTCGCCGCCGTCGCGCTCAGCGCCTGCAGCGGCGGCTCCGCCCCGGAGAATGCGTCCGACGGCACCGCGGGATCGGCAGGATCCGAGTACGGGCTCGTGCAGGACGGAACCCTCACGGTCGCGACCGAGGGCACGTACCGCCCCTTCAGCTTCCACGGCGAGGGAGGCTCGGGGGAGCTGACCGGCTTCGACGTCGAGATCATCCAGGCCGTGGCCGACAAGCTCGGCCTCGAGGTGCAGTTCCAGGAGACGCAGTGGGACGCGATCTTCGCCGGACTCGACGCGGGCCGCTTCGACGTCATCGCCAACCAGGTGTCGATCAACGACGAGCGCGAGGAGAAGTACCTCTTCAGCGAGGCGTACACGGTCTCGCCCGGCGTGATCGTGGTGGCCGAGGACGACGACTCGATCTCCTCCTTCGACGACCTCGCCGGCAAGACCACGGCGCAGTCCCTCACCAGCAACTGGTACGACCTCGCCACCGAGGCCGGCGCGAACGTGGAGGCCGTCGAGGGCTGGGCGCAGGCGGTCGAGCTGCTGCGCCAGGGCCGCGTCGACGCGACCGTCAACGACAAGCTCACGTTCCTCGACTACGAGACGACCAACAGCCCGTCGGGTCTGAAGATCGCCGCGGAGACCGATGAGGCCGGCGAGCAGGCGTTCGTCTTCACCAAGGACAAGGAAGCGCTCGTCGAGGCCGTCGACGCCGCGCTCGAGGAGCTCCGCGCCGACGGGACGCTCGCCGAGATCAGCGACAAGTACTTCGGCGAAGACGTCACGCAGTAGCCGATGGAGAGCCCCTGGCAGCTGTTCTTCGATTCGCTCGGGCCCATCGCCCTGGCGGGTCTGACGGCGACCGTGCCCCTGGCGCTGGCGTCGTTCGCGCTGGGGCTCCTGCTCGCGGTCGGCGTCGCCCTGATGCGGATCTCGGTGAACCCGATCGTCTCGTCGATCGCCCGGTTCTACATCTCCGTGATCCGCGGCACGCCGATGCTGGTGCAGCTGTTCGTGATCTTCTACGGGCTCCCGTCGGTCGGGGTCACGCTCGACCCGTGGCCGAGTGCGATCATCGCGCTCTCGCTGAACGTCGGAGGGTACGGCGCCGAGGTCGTGCGGGCGGCGATCCTCTCGGTGCCGAAGGGGCAGTGGGAGGCCGCGTACACGGTCGGCATGAACCGCACGCGCACGCTGACGCGCATCATCCTGCCGCAGGCGGCCCGCGTGTCGGTGCCGCCGCTGTCGAACACGTTCATCTCGCTGGTGAAGGACACCTCCCTCGCCTCACTGATCCTCGTGACGGAGCTGTTCAAGGTGGCCCAGCAGATCGCGTCGACCACGTTGGAGTTCATGGTGCTGTACCTCGCGGCGGCACTCGTCTACTGGGTGTTCTGCCTCGTCCTGTCGTTCGGGCAGAGCGCCCTCGAGAGGAGGCTCGACAGCCGTGTCGCGCACTGATCGCCACACCGAACCCCTGCTGACCGCCCGGGGGCTGCACAAGCGCTTCGGCGACAACGAGGTGCTCCAGGGCATCGACCTCACCCTGCACCGCGGCGAGGTGGTGGTGCTGATCGGTCCGAGCGGCTCCGGGAAGACGACGGTGCTCCGCTCGCTCAACGGACTCGAGACGCCGGATGCCGGGACCATCGTGGTCGACGGCGGTCCCGAGATCGACTTCGACTCAGGGGCACGCCTCCCCGCGCGCGTTCGCAAGCAGCAGCGGTTCGCCCTGCGCGACCGCTCCGCCATGGTGTTCCAGCACCACAATCTCTTCCCGCACCTCACGGTGCTGGAGAACGTCATCGAGGGTCCGTGGCGGGTGCAGCGCCGGTCGAAGGCGGAGGTGGTGGCCGAGGCGCGCGTGCTCCTCGACCGTGTCGGACTGAGCGACAAGGCGGATGCCCGTCCGCATCAGCTGTCCGGTGGGCAGCAGCAGCGCGTGGGCATCGTGCGCGCGCTGGCGCTGAAGCCGGACCTGCTGCTGTTCGACGAGCCCACGAGCGCGTTGGATCCGGAGCTGGTGGGCGAGGTGCTGCTCGTCATCAAGGAGCTCGCGGACGAGGGCTGGACCATGGCCGTGGTGACGCACGAGCTGCAGTTCGCGCGCGAGGCGGCCGACCATGTGCTGTTCCTCGACGGGGGAGTGATCGTCGAGCAGGGGGCCCCGGCGCAGCTGTTCACCGCGCCTCAGCACGAGCGCACGCAGCGCTTCCTGACCCGCATCCTCCGGCCGATGGACGGCGCCTGACGCAGGCCGGCGGTCAGCCGAGGACGGGCAGCACGAGGCTGACCGCGAGCGACACCATGATCACGGCGATGACGGCATCCAGCATCCGCCACGATCGCGGGGTCCGCAGCCAGCGTCCGAGATAGCGGGCGCCGAATCCCAGAGCCGTGAACCACAGCACGCTGGCCGTGACGGCTCCGGCCGCGAACAGCCACCTCTCCGGGCCGTGGGTGGCCGCGATCGACCCCAGCATGAGCACGGTGTCGAGATAGACGTGCGGGTTGAGCCAGGTCAGCGCCAGGGTCGTGAGGACGACCGGCGCGAGGGCGGTCCGCGTGCGGGCGAGGGTCGCCGTGCGGACGGGAGCCCCTGCCCCGGTCTCGGATCGCGGGGCCGGCTCCTCGTCGACGCGCAGCGCCTCCCCGCCGCCCCGCCACGCGCGCCGCGCCGCCAGCAGACCGTAGCCCAGCAGGAACAGCGCCCCGGCCCAGCGCGCGACGACGATGAGCCACGGTGCGGCGGCGACGAGGATGCCCAGGCCCGCCACCCCGGCGACGATCAGCACGGCGTCGGAGAGCGCGCAGATCACGACCACCACGAGGACGTGCTCTCGACGGATGCCCTGGCGCAGCACGAAGACGTTCTGGGCGCCGATCGCGACGATGAGGGACAGGCCGAGGCCGAGGCCGGAGAGAACGGAGAGCATGCCTTCAGCGTAGGAAGCGTACGCATGCAGCACCAGCGAAGATTCCTTGCGCACCATTAGCATCGCTCATGTGAGAATCGATCCCGAGTTGGCCGCCACTCTCGCCGCCGTCGCAGACGAGGGGACGCTGGATGCCGCGTCCCGGCGCCTGCGCATCACGCCCTCTGCGGTGAGCCAGCGCCTCAAGGCGCTCGAGCAGCAGCTGGGGAGGATCCTCCTGGTGCGCTCGAAGCCGGTGCGCCTCACTGCGGCGGGGGAGTCGGTCGTGCGGCTGGCGCGTCAGGTCGCCCTGCTCGAGCAGGACGCGCTGCAGGGACTCGGAGCCGACGACCGCGATCCCACCCGGCGCCCGGTGATCCCCCTCGCCGTGAACGCCGATTCGATGGCCACCTGGTTCCTCGCTCCGCTCGCCCGCCTCTCCGACCGCCTCGGTGTCGACTTCGACCTTCATCGCGACGATCAGAACTTCACGGCCCGCCTCCTCGAATCCGGCGCCGTCATGGCGGCGGTGACGAGCGAGGAGACGGCGGTCGCCGGATGCTCGGTGACGCCGCTGGGGGTGCTCGAGTACCGGGCGATGGCTGCGCCGGCGTTCGCCGACCGCTGGTTCCGCGACGGAGCCACCACCGAGTCCCTGCGCGCGGCGCCCTTCGTCGACTTCGACCGTCGGGATGCGCTGCAGCACGAGTGGCTGCAGGCGCAGGGTGTCGCGCACCAGGGGGTGCCACGCCACTACGTCCCCGCCTCGCACGACTACGCGCTCGCCGTGCACCTCGGACTCGGCTGGGGGATGGTGCCGCGCGCGCAGCAGGTGCCGGGACTCGTTGCGCTCGGCGGACCCGCGCTGCGGGTGCCGTTGTACTGGCAGCAGTGGAATCTGAGGTCGGTCCTGCTCGACGCCATCGCCGGCGAGGTCGCGGCCGAGGCGCAGGTCGTGCTCCGCGCCTGAGTGGTCGCTCACGCGAAGAGGTGCGGCACAGGAGGCGAAAGTCCGACCGCGATTATTCGATTCTGGAGAGAACATGTCAGGAGGGCAACGACGAATCGTCCCGGCGCTCGACGGCTCAAGCGCCAGCCGCAGCATCCGGAGGGGGAAAAGACGACATGGCCGACAAGAACAGACAGCGCAAGGTGCTCGCCGTCCTGGCAGGGGGTGTCGTGCTCGGTGTGGGAGCCGCCGTGACCCTGGCCGCCTGGAGCGACTCCGAGTTCGCCACCGGCATCTTCACCTCGGGCACCTTCAACCTGCAGGGCTCCACGGCCGGTGATGTCGACGCGAGCTACACCGACCACAACGTCGACGACGGCGACGCCGCCGCGACCCTCGCCTTCGAGCTGCCGGCCGATCTGGTCGGCGACCTGTCGCCCGGGGACTCCGTGTACTCCGGCTTCTGGGTGCGCCTCGCACCGGGCACCACGAGCGCGGCGACCCTCGTCGCCGAGGGCACGACCGCCGACCCGGCGGCCACCTCCAACTCCGACCAGCTGTCGTACGCCGTCTACGCCCTCGCGCCGGACGCGACCTGCGATGCCACGACGGCGACCGGCACGACGGTCGCGACCGGGGCCACCCTCGATGCGCAGACGGCCGTCTCGCCGGTCGCGCTCGCGACGGGAGCGGATGCCGCAACCGCAGGTCCCGCGGTCCAACTGTGCTTCGCGGTCACCGCGGGGGCCGACCTCGAGCAGGGCCTCACCACGACCGCGACCTGGCAGTTCACGGCGACCTCGACGGACTGAGTCGGCGATGCGGACCCGCAGAGCCGAACGGGAGGCGAAGCGCCTGCGCTCCCGCCGGATCCGAGCCGCCCTCGCGGGCGGGCTCGTCTTCGGCGTGGGCGCGGCGATGACCCTCGCCGCGTGGACCGACTCGGAGAATGCGGGTGCCTCGTTCACCGCCGGGCGGTTCGACATCGTGGGGGCGCCCGACGGCGTGTCGTTCAGCAGCCATCCCTCGCCGGGAGCGCCGTCCGCGCTGAGCTTCGCCGTCGCGCCCACGGCGCTGGCGCCCGGCACGACCACGTACGCGCTCTTCAGCGTCCGCACGGCGAACCCGTCGATCGCGGGCACGCTGCAGCTGACCGCCGGCACGCCGACCGGCACCGGGCTCGCCGCCCACCTGACCTACGGCGCGCGCACGATCGGCGCCTCGACCTCCTGCACGGCGACGACGTACGGCACGGGGACGGTCGTCGTCCCCGACGGGTCCGCCCTCACGGTCGGTGCCACCGGCACCCAGGCGGTAGCCGCCAATGGGGCGTCCCAGGTCAACTACTGCCTGGCCGTGACCCTGCCGACCACGGCATCCAACACCGCCCAGGGGCTGACGATGACGCAGGTGTGGCAGGTGGTCGGGACGTCGTCGTAGACGCGACCCGAGCCGATCAGAGGGGGTGTGATGAGCACGACGATGACGAGACGCGATCTCCGTGAGCAGGCGCACGCCGGAGCGCTCCCGCGGCGCGGGGGCGGATTCGGACGGATGCTGGCAGACGTCGTGCTCTGGGTCGCGGCGCTCGGCGGAGTCCTGTGCATGCTGCTGGTCGTGCTCGCCCTGACCGCTCAGATCACGCTGATCATGTTCTCCACCGGGTCGATGTCGCCGACGATCCCGGCGGGCTCCGTCGCGGCGGTGCAGCGCGTGCCGGCCTCCGAGGTCCGCGTCGGCGACGTCGTGACCGTCGACCGCCCCGGCGAGCTGCCCGTGACCCACCGCGTGACCTCCGTCGCGGCGGGGGCCGGCGCCGACGACCGCGTGATCACGATGCGCGGCGACGCGAACGCCGCCGACGACCCCTTCCCGTATCCCGTCTCCTCGGTGCGGCGCGTGCTCTTCGCCGTGCCGGGCGTCGCATCGGTGATCGTCGCCCTCGGCGACCCCGTCGTGCTCGGCGGCATCACCCTCGCCGCCTCGGCGCTCGTGGTCTGGGCCTTCTGGCCGCGGCCCGCGCGCGGTTCGCGGGCGACGGATGCCGCGGGGGAGGCCGTGCCGCGGAAGGCGGACGACACATGAGCCGCCGTCTCGGGGTGTGGAGGGCAGCGGTGCTCGCGATGGTGGGGCTGCTCGTCGCGGCGCCGGCCGCCACCGCCGCGGCAGCATCCCTCCCGTCCCCGGCATCCGCTCGCATCACCGCGAGTGTCGGCGGCGTCCCCGGCCCCGAGGTCGAGGTGATCCAGGGTCGGGTGCTGCGGCTGGTGTCGATGGCCGACTGGGACGACGCAGCGAGCCTGCTGCCGGGACGACCGGTGCGCTGGGACGTCGCGGTGAGCGCGGAGACGGCCGAACCGGGCACCATCACCCTCGGCGTCAGCGCGATCGGCGACGCGCCCTTGCTCGTCGATGCGGAGCTGTGCCCGACCGCGTGGCGAGCGGGCGCCTGCCCCGGGGGAGCCGAGACGCTGCGATCGCGGTGGTCGATCCCTCGCGACGGCGCGCAGATCTCGCTCGCCCGGTTCTCCGCGACCGAGGACGCGCATCTCCGGCTGCGCGTGGCCCTCGCTGAGGATGCCGGCGGCGTGACGCGCATGCGCGTGCACGCCCACGGGGTCGGGGACTCGGTCAGCGTCGCCCCGGAGACCCCGGCGCTCGGTGCGCCGTCGCCGGCCGGCGCGCTTCCGACCACGGGCGGATCCACGGCGCCCATCGTCGTTTTCGTGGGCATCGTGCTCGCCGCCCTCGGGGTCGTGCTGTCCCGCCGCCGCGGGAAACGCGACGTCGAGGTGCGCTGGAGGGTCGAGTGACCGGGCCGGGCATGGAGTCGTCGCGACCCCCGGCGCCCCGCACCCGCCCCCGCGCACGGCGACCGGCTCGCACGCGCATGGTGGCGGGCGCTGTCGGACTCTCGGTCCTCGTCGGCGCGCTCGGTGCCGCGGGGGTACCGGCGACCGAGGCACGGTTCACCGACGCCGAGCACACGACGTCGTCGACGTTCACCGCGCTCCGTCTCGCCACCTCGACGATCACCGGGTGCACCGTGCAGAACAACGGTCTGGGCGGATTCCAGAGCGTCACACTCTCGTGGACCTCCCCCCACCCGCCGGCGTGGGTCCGCCTGACGCTGACCCAGGGTGCGACGTCTGCCGTCGTCCCGGCGGCGAACATCTCGTCCTCCGGTCCGGTCGGCGGACTCTACTCCTACACCGCGACGCTGTCGATCACGACGCTCGGCGCCCTGCTCGCGAACCTGCTCGGCGGCACGACGACGCTCGCCGTGACGAATGTGCACCCCGGGTCGTCGTGGGTGTCGCCCGCCGTGTCGAGGCGGCTCACGATCGGGGCGCTGGGTCTGAACTCGACCTGCACCGTGTAGTCGGGCGGTGTCAGTCGGCCAGGGCGAGAGCGCGGAAGGCGTCGCGCTCACGCAGCTGCTCGCGACGGCTGGCCACGGCATCCGTCGTCCGCGCCGGAGGACGCTGGCCGGTGGTCCGGCGGTACAGCTCGTCGATCAGGTCGGTGGCGAGCCCGACGAGCTTCGCGATCTCGCGCTCGTCGCGGTCGATCCACACGCAGCGCGGCTCGTCGTGCACCGGGGCGAAGTCGACGTGCTCCTCCCAGACGAACAGCGTGCGCTCGGCGCCGAGCACGTGCTGCTGCCACCACACCTGGCGGAGGTAGGTGCGGGGGATGCCGCGGAACGCCTTGTTCGTCGTCTTGATCTCGGCGAGCTCCACGCGGCCGGCGGTGTCGACCGCGATGCCGTCGGGGGTTGCGAGGTGGCGGTGCTCGACCTCGGCGCGGAACAGCGCGGACGACGGGAGGATGCCGTGGGTCGCCGCGACCCACGCGGCGATCTCGGGTTCGCGGCGGCGGCCGTGGTCGGTGTAGGCGTTGCCCCCGAAGCGCGGTCCGCCTCCGAGCTTGGCGTCGGCGGCGCGACTGATCGAGCGCTCGCTCGTGAGTCCCGCGACGTCGGTGGCCGTGATCCCGCGTGACCGTGCCCGCATCCACGCGACACGGTCGCGGGAGTCCGCGACGATGCGTGCGGCGAGTTCGGGGGTCACCTGAAAACCCTAACCCCGGCATCCGACCTCCGCCGATCGCACACGCCGCCACCCCGGTACGGACGCCGAACCACCCCTTTCCGTCCGAACGGCCCCTTTGCGTGCCGTTCGCGAGGGGGTGGGTCGCACGAAAGGGGGTGTTTCGAGGTGGCGACAGGCACGCGACTCGTTCTGCACAACGGCGACAGACGGGGGATTCGTCCCGATTACGGCGAAGGGCTTCGGGGAGAGGCCGGACGGGGCGACACTCGCCGGATGCGACACGCGACTCTGCCCGAACTCCGTACGCTCCTGATCGACAGACGGCGCCTCGAGGGCGACGGCCACACCTCGCGCTCCATCCGTGTCGCGATCGACTCAGGTCGCCTGCACGTCGTACGACGCGGATGGTTCGTGCCGGCCGACGAGTGGGCACTGTTGTGGCCCGAGTCCCGGCACCGTGCAGAAGTGCTCGCCACTGCTCTGTCGGCCACGACGACCGAACCGGTCTTCTCCCACCTCTCGGCCGCGGTGTTGTGGGACCTCCCGCTCTGGCGCATGCAACCGCGGCGGGTGCACGTGATGGTCGACAGGAGGCATCATCGCCATAGCGTGCCCGGCATCCTGCGGCATGAGGGGGTGCTCCCGGATGACGATGTCGCCGTGATCGACGGGATACGCTGCACGAATCTGTCGCGCACGGTCTACGACGTGATCCGCACGGTGAGGGCGGAGGCTGCGCTCGTCGCCGGGGACGCCGCGCTGGCGCGGATCGGCGGCGATCCGTGGGCGTTCGACGACGACGCCGCAGCGGCGTGGACGGCGAGCCTCCACGCACGGTTGCGGCTGCCCGGCGCGCGAGGGATCGTGGCGGCTCGACGCATCGCCGACCTCATGGACGGGCGGGCCCAGCTGCCTCTCGAGAGTGTGACGCGTTATCGGCTGCATCAACAGGGCTTCTCCCGGATGACTCTGCAGAGGTCCGTGGCTCGTCCCGATGGCGGACTCTACTGGCTGGACATCGCGATCGATGACGCGCGCACGTTCGTCGAGTGCGACGGGAAGGAGAAATACACAGACCCGGCCTTGCGCGGGAGGCGATCGATGGAGCAGGTTCTGTTCGACGAGAAGTCCCGCGAGGACTGGATACGCGGTACGACGGGATGGCGGATCGTGAGGGTCGGGAGCGACGACATGCGCACCGCCGAGTCGGCCGCGGCGCGTTTCCGCGCCTTCGGTCTTCTCCCGGGTTCGCCTGAGCGTCCCGATCGACTCGCCGAGCCACCCCCTTGAGGTCCAGCCACCCCCGTGATTGCGGGATGCAAGGGGGTGGCTCGGCCTGAGAGGGGTGGTTCGGCAGGCACGAGGTGGCGGTGGATTTGGGAGGGGGGATGCCGTGGGGTACAGTTGTACCAACCGAAGACCGCTGGTCATCGTCGTGCGCGTGAGCGCGAGGCGATCGAAGCTCTGCATCGCAGGGGCCCGCGCAGGTGTCACGAACTTCTCAGAGCTCCGTGCGCTTGCGCCGGAGCTCTTCTCTGTTGCAGGGGGTCCGAGGTCGGCGCCCCACCACCGTGCGGCGCCTCGTACACACCAAGGAGTGACCATGGCGCAGAAGGATGCATCGGTCGCCGAGCTCACGAAGTCATTCGAGAACTCGTCCGCCGTCCTGCTGACCGAGTACCGCGGTCTGACGGTTGCCCAGCTCAAGGAGCTGCGCAACAGCATCCGTCAGGACGCTGAGTACGCCGTGGTGAAGAACACGCTGACCAAGATCGCCGCGAACAACGCGGGGATCACGGCGCTGGACGACGACCTCAAGGGTCCGTCGGCCGTCGCGTTCGTGCACGGTGACTTCGTCGCCACTGCCAAGGCTCTGCGTGACTTCGCCAAGGCCAACCCGCTTCTCGTGATCAAGGCCGGCATCTTCGAGGGCAACGCCCTCACCGCCGACGAGGTCAACAAGTACGCCTCCCTCGAGAGCCGCGAGGTTCTGCTGGCGAAGGCTGCGGGCATGATGAAGGCGACGATGGGCAAGGCTGCCGCCACCATCGACGCGCTTCGCGAAAAGCTGGAGACCGCCGAGGCCGCGTGAGCGACCCGCGATCTCGTCACACAAACCCCATCTATTAGGAGATACATCATGGCGAAGCTCACCACTGAGGAGCTGCTCGAGCAGTTTGCCGGCCTGACCCTTGTCGAGCTCAGCGAGTTCGTGAAGGCGTTCGAGGAGAAGTTCGACGTCACCGCTGCTGCCCCCGTCGCCGTCGCCGGCGCCGGTGGCGCGGGTGGCGCTGCCGAGGCCGAGGAGGAGAAGGACTCGTTCGACGTCATCCTCGAGGCTGCCGGCGACAAGAAGATCCAGGTCATCAAGACGGTCCGCGAGCTCACCTCGCTGGGCCTCGGCGAGGCCAAGGCCGTCGTCGACGGTGCTCCCAAGGCCGTGCTCGAGGGCGCGAACAAGGAGACCGCCGAGAAGGCGAAGGCTGCCCTCGAAGAGGCAGGCGCCACGGTTACCCTCAAGTAATCACCGCGTCTCACGCTGTGCGAAGGCCCCGGGTTCTCCCGGGGCCTTCGTCGTGTCCCCGAATGCCCTTCCCGGCGGGGCGCGCGCCGCACGGAAGCAGCGGCTCAGCGCAGGACGGCGGTCGATCCCCGAACGACGAGGGAGGATGCCGCGGCGACCAGCTCCGCCGGAGCATCCGGATCCTCCATGCGGTCGGTCAGGAGCCGCACCGCGTCGTGCCCCTGATCGCGCGGCGACTGACGGATGGTCGTGAGGGCGAACAGCTCCGCGTGCTGGTGGTCGTCGATGCCCACCACGCTCAGCTCGGTCGGGACCGCGATGCCGAGTCGTCGCGCGGCGATGACGGCCCCGATGGCGGCCTCGTCGCAGACCGCCACGATGGCGGTGGGACGGTGCCGCCGGTCGCCGAGCAGCCCCACGGCCGCCTCGTACCCGGCGGACATGGTGGGGGCGGCGTCGGCGATCCGCGCGCTGCCCGCCAGACCCGCCGTGCCGAGCGCGGCGAGGTAGCCGTCGATGCGCCGTTCGTCGCCGTAGCCCAGGGCGCCGGCATCCGTCGTCCCTCCCACGAACGCGATGGCGGTGTGACCGAGGTCGATGAGGTGCTCGGTCGCGATGCGGGCGGCGGCGACGTCGTCGATCGACACGGCCGACGACCCGGCGCTGTACGGCCCGACGCTGACCAGCGGGCGGCCCGGGCGCTGCAGGCGCTCGATCTCGTGCGCGCTCGGCTGGATCCCCACGGCGATGATGCCGTCGAAGCGGCGGCGGGGGAGGATGCTCTCGAACAGGCGCTCGCGCGTCTGCGAGCGCTCGGGGACCCCGTAGAGCGAGAGGTCGTAGTCGAGGGCGAACAGCGACTCCTGGATGCCGGAGAGCAGTTCGGCGAAGAACCAGCGGTCGACGGGCGGCATGACCACGCCGACGGTCTGGGTGCGCCCGGTGGCCAGGCTGGTCGCGGAGGAGTGCGCGACGTACGACAGCTCCCGCGCCGCCTCGGCGACGCGCACGCGGGTCTTCTCCGACACATAGCCCCGGCCGGTCAGCGCCCGGCTCGCGGTGGCCTTCGAGACCCCGGCGCGGGCGGCGACGTCCGCGATCTTGCTCATGGGTCCGGTCCTCCTCGACGAACTCCTCTTCGCGGCGCCGTCTCCGGCACACGCCGATGACAGCGTAGTGGTTCCGGGGCGCGTAGGGAACCGGTTCCACACGATTGAAATGAGAGCGCTCCCATCATGCATCCTGATATATCGACAAAGGTTGCGATCTTGTGACCTTCGTGCGTTGTGCCGCGGGCTTCGCGGCAAGTAGGTTTACCTGGAATCGGTTCCCCAATGGTTGCGGCGATTGCTCCTCTTGGGCGGACGGATTATCCACCTGAAGAGGAGAAGTACATGGCTTTGTCACAGCGATACCGCCTTCTTGCGCCCATCGCGATCGTCGGGGTCGCCTCCCTGGCACTCGCCGGCTGCGCCGAGGGCGGCGGCAGCGAGGGCGGCGGCGACACGAAGAAGACCGTCCGCATCTCCGGCGGCATCACCGGCGTCGAGGCCGACGACCTGAACAAGTCGTTCGAGCAGTTCACCGAAGACACCGGGATCACCGTCGAGTACACCGGAGACAAGGGCTTCGAGGGCAACATCGTGACCAAGGTCACCGGTGGCGACGCCCCCGACATCGCCATCGTCCCGCAGCCCGGTCTGCTCAAGACCCTCGTCGAGACCGGCAAGGTCATGGAGGCGCCGGAGGCGGTCGAGACGGCCGTCGACGAGAACTGGTCCGAGGACTGGAAGAAGTACGGCACCTTCGACGACGTGTTCTACGCGGCTCCCATGCTCGCCAACCTCAAGGGCTACGTCTGGTACTCGCCCAAGAGCTTCGCGGAGTGGGGCGTCGAGGTTCCCGAGACGTGGGACGACATGATCGCCCTCACCGACACGATCGTCGAGAAGACGGGCGGCCCCGCCTGGTGCGCCGGCTTCTCCTCCGAGGCGGCGTCCGGCTGGCCGGGCACCGACTGGATCGAGGACCTCGTGCTCCGTCAGTCCGGCCCCGAGGTCTACGACCAGTGGGTGGCCGGCGACGTGAAGTTCACCGACCCCGAGATCAAGGAGGCGTTCGACGCCGTCGGCGAGATCCTGCTCAACCCGGAGTACGTCAACGCCGGCTACGGCGACGTCAAGAGCATCAACTCCACCGCGTTCGGCGATGTCGCGGCGGCCGTGGCGACGGGTGACTGCGCTCTGACGCACCAGGCCTCGTTCCTGTCGGCCAACTTCCTCGACACGCAGACCGCGGCGGGTGAGACCCCGGTCGTCGCACCCGACGGCGACGTCTACGCGTTCCTGATGCCGGGCGAGACCGCGGGCGAGCTGCAGGTCGAGGGTGGCGGCGAGTTCGTCGCAGCCTTCTCCGACGACGAGTCGACCCAGCAGGTGCTCGAGTTCATGGCATCGCCGGAGTTCGCCGACGCCCGTGTCGAGCTCGGCGGCGTGATCTCCGCCAACCGCAACGCCGACCCGAGCCTCGCCTCGAGCGAGTTCCTCCGGGAGGCCATGGAGATCATGCAGGACGAGTCCACCACGTTCCGCTTCGACGCGTCGGACCTGATGCCGTCGACGGTCGGCTCGGGCTCGTTCTGGAAGGGCATGGTCGACTGGATCGACGGCAAGGACACCGACACGGTGCTCTCCGACATCCAGGCCGGCTACGAGAACTGATCGATTCGCTACGATCAGCGTGAGCTGAACGGGGCCGGGCTCTCGAGCCCGGCCCCGTTCCTCCCATTCGCACCGCTCGAGTACGCAGCAGTACTCAGAAGGGGAAACCATGTCGCAAGCGACCGTCGAGGATCCCGTCAAGGTCGACGCTCCTCCACCTGTGACCAGACACGGCGCCGACCCGAAGGGTCGAGCGGTCACCCGCATCGTCCTCGCGGTCGGCTTCGTCGTGCTCGTGGCCCTCGCGCTCCTCCTCGTCTTCACGACGTCGACCGAGGAGTCGTCCCGCATCACCATCGGGTTCTCGCTCAACAGCTTCTTCCTGTGGCTCGGCGCGATGCATCCGCTCGTGCAGATCCCGGTCATCCTGCTGGTGTTCGGCGTGGTGGTGGGCATCATCCTCGTCCTCATCGAGTACGCGCCCCGCCCCGGGCGCGGGTACTTCGTCATGCGACTGGTCGCCTGCCTGGTCATCCCGGTGCTGGCGTTCCTGCTGCTGCGCCCCTACGCGAACGCCGTTCTCTACGTCGTCGCGATCGCCCTGCTCGTCGGCGGGCTCCTGTTCTTCGCCGACTTCCGGGCACGGCAGGGCGCCGGCTATCTGTTCCAGCTGGTGCTGTTCATGGCGCCGGCCTCGATCATGCTGATCCTCGGGCTCATCTACCCGGCGATCTCGACGATCTTCAAGTCGTTCTTCAACAAGACCGGCGACGAGTTCGTCGGTCTCGAGAACTACATCTGGGTCTTCACCAACCCGGTCGGAGCGTCCTCCGTCATCAACACCCTGATCTGGGCGCTCCTCGCACCCACCATCTCGGTCGTGATCGGACTCGCGTACGCCGTGTTCATCGACCGCGCGCGGGGTGAGAAGTTCCTCAAGCTGCTCGTGTTCATGCCCGTCGCGATCTCGTTCGTCGGTGCCGGCATCATCTGGAAGTTCATGTACGACGCGCGGCAGGGCGACCAGATCGGCCTGTTGAACGCGATCGTCACCGCGTTCGGCGGCGACCCGGTCCAGTGGCTGGCGATCAAGCCCATCCTCAACACGCTGATGCTGCTGATCGTTTTCATCTGGACCCAGACGGGCTTCGCGATGGTGATCCTCTCGGCGGCCATCAAGGCGGTCCCGGTGGAGCAGATGGAGGCGGCCGAGCTGGACGGCACGAACGCGTGGCAGCGGTTCCGCAACGTCACGGTGCCCGGCATCCGCTCCTCGCTGATCGTCGTGCTCACGACCATCACGATCGCCTCGCTCAAGGTCTACGACATCGTCGCCGTCATGACCGGCGGTCGCGACGAGACCAGCGTGCTCGGCTTCGAGATGGTCAACCAGCAGCAGCGGTTCCAGAGCTACGGGCACTCCTCGGCTCTCGCCGTGGTGCTGTTCCTGTTCGTGCTGCCGCTGATCGTCTACAACGCCCGATCGATGGCCAAGCAGAGGGAGATCCGCTGATGAGTGCTACGCAGGCCATCGTCGCCGACAACCGCACCAAGCGCCAGGTCGCGCGCGACACGCGCAAGAACGAGGCGATCGCCCACAAGAAGCTGACATCGAAGGGTGCGACCATCGCGGCCGCGGTCATCGCGCTCTTCTGGACGATCCCGACGTTCGGCCTCTTCGTGACGTCGTTCCGCCCCGGCGTCGACACGCAGACGTCCGGGTGGTGGACCGTCTTCGTCGACCCGGAGTTCACGCTCGAGAACTACGCGCAGGCGCTGAGCTCGGGCGGCACCTCGACCACGCTCGCCTCGGCGTTCGTCAACTCGCTCGCGATCACCATCCCGGCGACGGTGTTCCCGATCGTGATGGCGTCGCTCGCGGCGTACGCGTTCGCGTGGATCGACTTCAAGGGTCGCAGCATGCTGTTCATCTTCGTGTTCGCGCTGCAGATCGTGCCGCTGCAGATGGCGCTCGTGCCGCTGCTGAGCCTGTTCTCGGACGGGCTGACGATCAACGACGTGCCGATCTTCCCGGGCTTCGGGCTGAACGAGGTGGAGTACAGCTTCGCCCGCGTGTGGATCGCCCATGCGATCTTCGCGCTCCCGCTGGCGACGTTCATGCTGCACAACTTCATCTCCGAGATCCCGGGCGAGATCATCGAGGCGGCGCGGGTCGACGGCGCCGGACACGGGCAGGTGTTCTTCCGGATCATCCTCCCGCTGGCGGCTCCGGCCATCGCCTCGTTCGGCATCTTCCAGTTCCTCTGGGTCTGGAACGACCTGCTCGTCGCGACGATCTTCGCCTCGCCCGGCGCCCTGCCCATCACCCAGGCGCTCAACTCGCTGTCGGGCACCTGGGGCAACAAGTGGTTCCTGCAGTCCGCGGGAACGTTCATCTCGATCATCGTCCCGTTGATCGTGTTCTTCGCCCTGCAGCGCTTCTTCGTGCGCGGTCTGATGGCCGGCGCCACCAAGGGCTGACGCCCCGGTTCGCGCGGGGGCCGCGCCCAGGGGCGGAAGGACGGATGCCGTGACGCAACACATCAGCGTCACGGCATCCGTCGTTCTACGCTGAGGGCATGAAGTACGCAGAATCCATCGTCGACCTCGTCGGCGACACGCCCCTCGTCAAGCTGCAGCGCGTGACTGAGGGCGTCGCGTGCACGGTTCTCGTCAAGCTCGAGTACCTGAACCCGGGCGGGTCGGCGAAGGACCGGATCGCCGCCCGCATCATCGACGCCGCCGAGGCGTCCGGCGACCTGAAGCCCGGCGGGACGATCGTGGAGCCGACGAGCGGGAACACCGGCGTCGGGCTCGCGCTGGTCGCGCAGCAGCGCGGCTACCGGTGCGTCTTCGTGCTGCCCGACAAGGTCGGCGAGGACAAGATGGACGTCCTGCGCGCGTACGGCGCCGAGGTGGTCGTCACCCCCACCTCCGTCGCCCCCGACAGCCCCGAGTCGTACTACAGCGTGAGCGACCGCCTCGCCCGGGAGATCCCGGGGGCGTTCAAGCCGAACCAGTACGAGAACCCGAACGGCCCGCGCAGCCACTACGAGACGACCGGGCCGGAGATCTGGCGCGACACCGACGGCACCGTCACGCACTTCGTCGCGGGGGTCGGGACGGGTGGCACGATCACCGGCACAGGCCGGTATCTGCGCGAGGTCTCCGACGACCGGGTGCGCATCGTGGGAGTGGATCCCGAGGGCAGCGTGTACAGCGGCGGCACGGGTCGTCCGTACCTCGTCGAGGGGGTGGGCGAGGACATCTGGCCCGGCGCCTACGACCCCAGCGTGCCGCACGAGATCGTCGCCGTCGGCGACGCCGAGGCGTTCGCCATGACGCGGCGGCTCGCCCGTGAGGAGGGCATCCTGGTCGGTGGATCGAGCGGCATGGCCGTGGTGGGGGCACTGCGCGTCGCGCGCGACCTCCCCGCGGATGCCGTGATGGTGGTGCTCCTGCCCGACGGCGGCCGCGGGTACCTGGGCAAGATCTTCAACGACGGCTGGATGCGCTCCTACGGCTTCAGCGAGGTCGAGGAGGGCGACACCGTCGCCGACGTGCTGGCCGCCCGTTCCGGGCAGGGAGGCGGCATGCCCGCGCTCGTGCACGCGCACCCGACCGATACGGTGCTCGAGGTCATCGGCATGATGACGGAGTACGAGGTGTCGCAGCTCGTGGTGCTGAGCGCGGAACCGCCCGTCATGATGGGCGAGGTCGTGGGCTCCGTCGACGAGAAGCGCCTGCTCGACCTGCTGTTCCGGGGCGAGGCGCAGCCGGCGGATGCCGTGGGAGAGCACGTGGGGGAGCGGCTGCCGCTCATCGGCATCCACGCGTCCGTCGCGCAGGCGCGCGCCGCGCTCGCCGAGGCCGACGCCCTGCTCGTGACGGAGGACGGCAAGCCGCACACGGTGCTCACCCGCCAGGATCTGCTCGCCTACCTGTCGCGCTGAGCGCCGGACCGGCAGCGCGGAGACCCGGGGCGTAACAGGACCGGATGCCGCGGCGCCGGCGGACGTAGGCTGAAAGGCATGTCCGAGCACTCCTTCGCCACCCGAGCCATCCACGCCGGCCAAGAGCCCGACCCCCGGACGGGCGCGATCATCCCGCCGATCTACCAGTCGTCCACGCACGTGCAGGACGGCATCGGCGGTTTCCGCGAGGGCTACGAGTACAACCGCGCGGGCAACCCGACCCGTTCGTCGCTGGAGACCCAGCTCGCGGCCCTCGAGGGCGGCACCGCGGCACTGTCGTTCGCCTCCGGCCTCGCCGCCGAGGACGCACTGCTCCGCGGCATCCTGAAGCCGGGCGACCACGTGCTGCTCGGCAACGACGTCTACGGCGGCACCTACCGGCTGCTCACGCGGGTGCTCGCGCCGTGGGGGATCGAGACGACGACGGTCGAGCTCGGCGACGTCGACGCGGTGCGTGCGGCGATCCGGCCGGAGACGAAGATCGTGTGGCTCGAGACGCCGAGCAATCCGCTGCTGAAGATCGTCGACATCGCGCGGACCGCCGAGATCGCCCACGCGGCCGGGGCGATCGTCGTGGTCGACAACACGTTCGCGTCTCCGGCGCTGCAGCAGCCGCTCGCGCTCGGCGCCGACCTCGTGGTGCACTCGACGACCAAGTACCTCGGCGGGCACTCGGACGTGCTCGGGGGAGCCGTGGTGTTCGGCGACGATCGCTTCGTGGAGCCGGTGAAGTTCCAGCAGTTCGCGGTCGGGGCCGTGTCGGCGCCGCTGGACGCCTGGCTCACGACGCGAGGCATCAAGACGCTCGCGGTGCGGGTGCGCCAGCACTCCGAGAACGCGCAGGCCATCGCCGAATGGGCCCAGGGTCGACCGGAGTTCGAGCGCGTGCTCTATCCCGGTCTCGCCTCGCACCCGGGCCACGACATCGCCGCACGGCAGATGAGCGGATTCGGGGGGATGCTGTCGCTCGCCCTGACCGCGGGTCCCGGTGCGGCCAAGGCCTTCGCGGAGTCGACCGAGATCTTCCAGCTCGCGGAGTCCCTCGGGGGCGTGGAGTCGCTGATCGGCTACCCGCCGGAGATGACCCACGCCTCGGTGCGCGGCACGGCCCTCGCGGTGCCCGAGAACGTGGTGCGGCTGTCGGTCGGGATCGAGGACGTCCGCGACCTCATCGCCGACCTGGAGCAGGCGCTGCGTCGCGTGAGCGCCTGAGCGCATCCGCTCCGACCCGACGGCCGTTAGGATGGTTCGTTGTCTCGAAACGATTCGAGCCCGACTCCGCCACCTGACACTGAAAGGCTCGCGTGACCGACGCGCCCCGCACCGACACCGTCCCGACCGTCGAGCGCACCTCGACCGGCAGCATCCGCACCTCCTCCCCGACGGGCGCGATCCGCACCCTCGGCGCGAACCCGGCGACCGCGCCGATCATGCTGCACCCGGGCGACTCGATCTCGAACCGTCGACGGGTGCTCTACATCGTGCTGCTGGGCGCGCTCACCGCGCTCGGGCCGTTCACGATCGACCTGTACCTGCCTGCGTTCCCGGTACTCGAAGAGGACTTCCAGACCACCGCGGCGGCGATCCAGCTGACGCTCACGGGCACGATGATCGGCTTCGCGGTCGGGCAGCTGCTGGTCGGACCGCTCAGCGACAAGATCGGCCGCCGTCTCCCGCTGATCGTGGTCACCGCCCTGCACGTCCTCGCGAGCGCCGCAGCGGCCTTCGCGCCGAGCCTGGAGCTGCTCGGCGTCGCCCGCGTGCTCATGGGCATGGGCGCCGCGGCCGGCGGTGTGGTCGCGATGGCGATCGTGCGCGACCTCTTCGGCGGACGCCGTCTCGTCGTGATGCTCTCGCGGCTGGCGCTCGTCTCGGGCGTCGCCCCGGTGGTCGCGCCGCTCATCGGCTCCTGGCTTCTCACCTTCATGCCGTGGCAGGGCATCTTCCTCATGCTCGCGGCCTATGGGGTCGTCATGCTCGTCTCGACCGTGGTGCTGATCCCGGAGACCCTGCCGGCCGCGCGGCGCCAGGAGCGCGGCGGCGCGACGGTGCTGCAGCGCTACCGGTCCGTGCTCACCGACCGCGTGTTCCTCGGGGTGCTCGTGATCGGTGGCATGACGTTCTCGGGGCTGTTCTCGTACCTCTCCGCGTCGTCGTTCCTGTTCCAGCAGACCCACGGGCTGGACGCCCAGCAGTACGGACTGCTGTTCGCCGTGAACTCCCTCGGAGTGGTCGCGGGGGTCCAGACGGCGTCGCGTCTCGCCGCGCGCTTCGGGCCGCAGTGGGTCATGGCGTACTCCACCGCCGTGCTCCTGGTCTCGGCGGTGGCGATCGTCGTCACCGACCAGCTCGGCCTCGGGCTGTGGGGCACGGTGATCCCGCTGTTCGTCTTCATGACCGCGTGCGGCTTCACCATGCCGAACGTGCAGGTGCTGGCGCTCGACCGGCACGGCAAGGCCGCGGGCACGGCGGCGTCGATCATCGGCGCCACGAACTTCGGCGTCGCCGGGCTCATCTCCCCGGTGGTCGGATGGATCTCTCACGACGCCGGCATCACCGCCACGACGATGGCCTCAGTCATGGTCGGCTGCTCCGTGATCGGCATCCTCTCCCTCTGGTTCGTCGTGCGCCCCCGGACCGTCGGGCTGCTGAATCCCTGAGTTCCCAGCCGGCGTCCGCCAGAATGGGTCGATGGACAGGCGAATGCTGCTGTGGTGCGGTGCCGGTTGCGTCGCGCTGGCCTTCGGG
Organism: Microbacterium californiense; assembly: GCF_047246625.1. Lineage (NCBI taxonomy): Bacteria > Bacillati > Actinomycetota > Actinomycetes > Micrococcales > Microbacteriaceae > Microbacterium > Microbacterium californiense. Next base: position 2,325,377 of record NZ_JBFOKQ010000001.1, read on the forward strand.
CTCGGTGCGCTGCTGACGATCGGCTTCGCGCACCCGTTCTCGTTCGACTCGTGGTGGAACGAGCTGGTGACGGGATTCCGCTCGGAGGGGCTGGTCGCCTTCTCCTTCGTGCTCGACGCGATCGGAGGCGGATGGGTCGCGGTCTACCTGATCCCTGTCCTGGTGGTCCTGGCCTTCGTGCTCGCCCGCCGATGGCGCTCGGCCGTCTTCGCCGCCGTCTGCTTCGTCGTCAGCGCCGGGGCCGTGCAGCTGCTGAAGAACATCTTCGGGCGGGCCCGCCCCGAGGACATGCTGGTCGCGAGCGATTACGGCTCCTTCCCCTCGGGGCACACGGCCAACGCGGCCACCATCGCCCTCGTGGTGTGGGTGCTGTTTCCCCGCGTCTGGACGGCGATCGCCGGAGCGATCTGGATCGTCTTGATGGGGCTGTCGCGCACGTTCCTGTCTGTCCACTGGGCGACCGACACCCTGGGCGGAGCGCTGCTGGGCGCCGGGGTCGTGCTGCTCCTCGCGGCGTGGATGCTCCCGTGGGTGCACAAGCGCGTCACCGTGACCGCGGGCGATAGGCTGAGCGGCGATCCGATCGCCTGAGGAGTCCCGTGTCGCGCATCCGCCCGTACCGTCCGTCCGATCGTGCCGCGCTGTTCGACGTCTGCGTCCGGACCGCGGATGCCGGAGCCGACGCGACCGGCCTGTTCTCGGACGACGAGCTCTGGGGCTTCCTGTTCGCGGTGCCGTACGCCGAACGGCATCCGGATCTCGCCTGGGTCGTCGAGGCGGAGGACGGACGCGTGATCGGCTACGTCGTGGCCACCGACGACACGGATGCGTTCTTCACCTGGTTCCGCGACGAGTGGTGGCCCGCGCTGGCCGAGCGCTATCCGCGTCCGGCGGTGGCGGAGACGCGGGAGGAGCGCATGGTCGAGTACGGCTACACGCGCGGGCCGGGTCTCGAGCCGAACGCGGCGGAGTACCCCGCGCACCTGCACATCGACCTGCTCCCCGAGACCCAGGGGCAGGGGCTCGGCCGGGAGCTCATCCGCACCCTCTTCGATGAGCTCGCCCGCCGCGGCGTGCGAGGCCTTCACCTCGGGATGGATCCCGCCAACACCGGCGCCGCCGCGTTCTACGAGCGCCTCGGGATGACGTCGCTGCCGACGGCGCCCGGCGGCAAGAGCTACGGCGTGCGCTTCGGCGACTGACGGATCGGGGGAAGAAAGAATCCCCCGGCGAGCTCGCGCTCATCGGGGGATTCCGTCATGTGGCGGTGACGGCGGGATTCGAACCCGCGGTTGCTTGCACAACACACGCTTTCCAAGCGTGCTCCTTCGGCCGCTCGGACACGTCACCAGGGAACAACCTGACCATCCTATCCGATCCGCGGAACGGTCGGTGACGCGAGCGGCCGCCGGAGGAGCGTGCCGCGCCGCGACTAGAATCCTGGGGTGGCAACCCCGAAGATCGTCCTGTTCTACGCCTTCACGCCGCTCGCCGACCCCGAGGCGATCCGGGTGTGGCAGCGCGACCTCGGCGAGGCGCTCGGACTCCGCGGTCGCCTCATCATCTCCGGGGACGGCATCAACGGCACGCTCGGCGGAGACCTCCCTGCCCTGAAGACGTGGGTGCGTTCCTTCCGCTCGTACACGCCGTTCCGTGACGTGGACATCAAATGGAGCGAGGGGACCGGACTCGATGACGACGGCCGGAGCCTGGACTTCCCGAAGCTCAGCGTGAAGGTGCGCGACGAGATCGTGTCGTTCGGCGCCCCCGGCGAGCTGCGGGTCGACGAGAACGGTGTGGTCGGCGGCGGCACCCGACTGAGCCCGGAAGAGCTTCACGCGCTGGTCGCCGAGCGCGGCGACGACGTCGTGTTCTTCGACGGCCGCAACGCGCTCGAGGCGCAGATCGGCCGGTTTCGCGGCGCGATCGTGCCCGACGTCGAGACCACGCGCGACTTCGTCGGCCTGCTCGACTCGGGCGCCTACGACGACCTCAAGGGCAAGCCCGTCGTGACCTACTGCACGGGCGGCATCCGCTGCGAGGTGCTGTCGAGCCTGATGACCGCTCGCGGCTTCGGCGAGGTCTACCAGCTCGAGGGCGGCATCGTCCGCTACGGCGAGAAGTACGGCGACGACGGCCTGTGGGACGGCTCCCTCTACGTGTTCGACAAGCGCGGGTCCGTCGACTTCTCCGACCACGCGGCCGTCATCGGCGAGTGCGTCGGATGCGGGCAGCCGACCAATCGCACCGCCAACTGCCCCGACCTCTCCTGCCGCACACAGGACGTGGTGTGCGAGACGTGCGACACGGTCCGCTGTCCGATGCACGCCGCCGCCTGACCCGGCGCACTACAGCGGCGCCGCGGCATCCGCCCCGCGTGCCGCGAACAGCGAGCGGGGGAGGAGCAGCGCGTGCAGGCGCTGCGGCGGGTCGAGGCTGCGCCCCAGCCCGGCGAGCACGACCCTGAGCGGCGCGGACAGGTCGTCCTCGCCCGACCCCGGCCGCGCATAGCTGGCGCGCTCGACGGCAGCCGTCAGCCGGTCGACGGCCTGGGCGTCGACCCCTCGCTCGCGCACGAGATCGGCGGCGCGCACCCGGGGCGTGTCGGCATCCGACACCGGCAGCCGGAGGTCGACCAGGGTGTCGCGGAGCTCGGTCCAGGCCGCGCCGGCGTCGCCCTTCCGCGCCCGGGCGACGCGTCGGGCGCGCACGATCCGGCGGAGGATGGCTGGCAGCAGCAGCACCACGAGCGCCCCGAGGATCACGAGGGTGAGCGGGGTGGGATCGAAGCGGCGCAGGTCGGCCGACGAGGCGCTGTTGTCGCCGGCATCCTCCCGTTCCAGCTCCGGCGCGGTCGTCTGCTCGCTCTCGGGACCGGTCGTCTGGGTGGGCGCCGACGGATCGCCCGAGCCGCCGTCGCTGCCCGTCGCCGCCCGGAATTCGGTCGGTACGCCCAACGACGCGGTGGGCTCGAAGGGCACCCAGCCGATGCCGGGGAACAGCACCTCGGGCCAGGAGTGCAGGCGGTCGCTGGTGACCGAGAAGACGGTCTCCTCGCCGCGTCTCTCGGTGGTGCGGGAGCCCGGGAGGTAGCCGACCACGATCCGCGTCTGCATGCCGAGGCTCTCGGCCATGAGGGCGAACGCGCCGGCGAAGTGCACGCAGTAGCCCGAGCGGATGTCGAGGAAGCGCTCCACCGCTTCGGCGCCCGTGCCGTCGAAGCCCTCCTCGACCGGGGTGTCGAGCGAGTACGTGAACTCCGCGCGGAACCAGTCCTGCAGCGTCAGGAGCCGGTCGTAGTCGGTGTCCTGCCCGTCGGTGACCTCGCGTGCCAGCTGTCCGACGATCGCCGGGATCTCGGCGTCGCCGGCATCGCGGTCGAACTCGGGGGGAGCGGCCTCCACCGCACGGATCTGCTCCAGCGTCGGGATGATCCGCAGGGACGCGACGGTGTAGTCGGCGCCCACGGCATCCGTGCCGCGCGCGACGACCGTCCGGTTCTCGGGCATGACCCGCCACGACGCCGCGACGCCTTGGATGCCCGTCGCGGGGTAGGGCACGGGGAGCCAGGCGCTCGACATCCGCAGCACGCGGATGGAGGTGGCCGCCTCGACGACCGCGACGTCCTCGCCCCACTCGGGGTCGCCGAACCCCTCGGTCTGCGATTGCAGGTCGCCGCGGTCCGGCTGCCAGACGCGCCCGTCGAAGTCCGACAGGGTGGTGAGCCGGAGGTACGGGGCGGTGTCGGCGGCCGTCGTCACCGTGAGCACCTCGACGGGATTCGGCTGGCGCAGGTCGTCGCCCAGCCGCAGTGACGCGTCCACCGTGATGCCGGTGCCCGTGCCGGCGATGCCCGAAGCCACCGGGAGGCCGGGGACGACGACCAGCGTGGCCACGACGGCCGCGATCCCGACACCTGCGGCGAGCGAGGAGGACGAGCGGGCCGGGACGAGCGGATGCCGTCGGGCGGTGTAGCGGAAGATCAGCAGGACCGTGGCGGCCAGCAGCACGAACCACGGCACGTTGGCGTCGCCCTGGGTGGCGATCATCGGCACAGCGCCGATCACGGCGACGAGCAGGGAGGGGAGCACGGCCGAGCGGTGCGCGATGCCCTGGTCGAGCAGGACGGCCACCACAGCGAAGCCGAGCCCGAGTGCCGCTGTGAGCCCCGGGGTGGCGGCCAGGGGCGCCGACCCCTGGGCGACCTCCTGCCAGGCCGCGGCCAGACGGTCGCGGAACACCTCGATCGTCGTGGGCGTGGGGAGGATGCCGAAGAACGCGGTGTTGCCGGACACGGTCTGGGTGAGGAGCGCCACCGCGAGGAGCAGCTGCACCGCCAGCGTCGCGGCGTCGCGGAGCAGAGCCGACCGGTGTCGCAGCAGAGCCCGCGTCGCCATACCGCCGAGCGCGGTGGCGACGATCACGCCGACGACCGCCACCGACCAGCCGCCCGGCTCGATGACCGAGGTGAACGGCCACATCGCGACCAGTCCGGCGGCGGCGGCCACGGCGGCCGGAGCGGCGATGGGCATCGGCCTCTCGTCCTCGCGGTGCCAGGGGATTTGCGTCGTCCTCGGGACGTCCGTCCGGGCCGGCAGGCGCTCAGCGCGGAACATCGGGTCCTCCGAGGTGCTCCGGGACGGCATCCGCCCAGGCCTCGCCCGGGTCGGCGCCCAGCGTCGCGAACGACCACCCGCCGCGCACGGCCGCGGCCTCGGCGCCGGGCTGCGCATCCGAGGCGAACAGCATCGCCACCGCCGCGCCCGCCGTGCGCAGGCGCAACGCGTCGTCCTCGTCGATCCGCCCGGTGATGTAGATCAGCGGGCCGGGGGCGGACCCGCCCACCAGCGTCGCGACGTCGCGGCCCTCGCCGCGCGGTGACAGGAGCGCCAGCGCCACCAGCAGGCTGTCGCGGTCGTCCTCGTGCCCGCGCAGGATGCCGAGCACCGCCCCGGAGCTGTCGATCACGTCCACGCCGTACCCCTCGTCGGCGAGGTGGATGGCCGCGGAGGCGCACAGCGACACCGCCGCCTCGAACGCCGCCTCGGCGTCCGGATCGTCGGGGGTCCATCGGCTGCGGCTCCGGTCGAGGATGACGAGGGCGTCCGGACTCGACTCCTCCTCCTCCTGACGCACCATCAGCTGACCGCGGTGCGCGGTCGCCCGCCAGTGGATGCGGCGCATCGAGTCGCCGGGCAGATATGCGCGCGGAGACAGGTTGTCGGCACCCTGACCCAGCCTGCTCGACGAGGTGTGCGCCGTCCCCCCGGCCGCTCCCACCCGCACGGCGAGCGGTGCGAGGGCGACGACCTCGGGCACGACGGTCACGGTGCGGGTGTCGCCGAACTCCTGCACGCGCTGCGCGAGGCCGAACGGGTCGACCGTGCGCAGCAGCAGCGGGCCGACGGGCCACACGCCGCGTCGCACGCCCGTGATGCGGTACTCCAGGCGTCCGCTCTCGGGCGGGTACTCCCCGGCCGCGTCGCCCGTGACCGCCGGAGGCAGGACGTCGTGCCAGAGGGCGTGCGGCACGCGCAGCGAACGCAGCGCGAACCGCACGGTGACCCGCGAGGTCTGCGACACCGTCAGGAGGTCGGTCGAGATCTGGCGGCTGACGGTTCCCGACCTCCGGGGGAGCCACACCGAGAGGCACGACAGGAGCGTGAGGAACGCCAGCAGCAGACCGGCGTACAGCAGGATCGGCGCCGCGGCGAGGTTCGCGCCGATCACGCAGCACAGCGCCGCGACGAGCGCGCCTACGCCCCGCGGGGTGAGGGATCGGCGGCGTCGCATGATGGACCGGTCCTCAGACCCGCGTCGCGACGGGCACCCGCACCCGCTCCACGATCTGCGCGAGCGCGGCCTCGACGGGCTGGGCGCCCGCGCGGTGCGCACCCCGCGCCGGGAGCAGGCGATGGGCGAGCACGGGCAGCAGGAGCGCGGTGAGGTCGTCCGGGATCACGAAGTCCCGGCCGTCGAGCGCGGCGCGCACCTTCGCGGCGCGGACGAGCTGCAGCGTGGCGCGAGGACTCGCCCCGAGGTGCAGGTTCGGGTCGTTCCGCGTCGCCTGGGCGAGCGCCACCGCGTATTCCTCGATCGCGGGCGCGACGTGGACGTTCCGAGCCCAGGCGATCAGGTGACGGATCGAGCTCGCGTCCGCCACCGCGGCGACCGCGGCGAGCGGGTTGACGACGTCGCGCTGGCGGATCATGAGCGCCTCCGCCGCGGCATCCGGATAGCCCATCGAGATGCGCATCATGAAGCGGTCGCGCTGCGCCTCGGGCAGGGCGTAGGTGCCCTCCATCTCGAGCGGGTTCTGCGTCGCGACGACCAGGAAGGGGTCGGGGAGCGGATGCGTCGAGCCGTCGACCGTGACCTGGCGCTCCTCCATCGCCTCGAGCAACGCCGACTGCGTCTTGGGCGAGGAGCGGTTGATCTCGTCGGCGATCACGATCTGCGCGAAGATCGCCCCGCGCTTGAACTCGAACTCCCGCTCGACGGGGTTGTACACCGACACGCCCGTGACGTCGCCGGGGAGCAGATCCGGGGTGAACTGGATGCGCCGCACCGTGGCGTCGACGCTCGCGGCGAGCGCCCGCGCCAGCATGGTCTTGCCGACCCCCGGCACGTCCTCGATGAGGAGATGCCCCTCGGCGAGTAGGCAGATCAGGGCGCTGCGCACGGCGTCGGGCTTGCCGTCGATGACCTGGCCGACCGAACCGAGGATCGCATCGGTCTGCGCGGCGAACTGCTCGGCCGTGATCCGGGGGGAGTGGTGTGTCATGCGATCCCTCTCGCGTCGGCGCTGCAGTGCGCGTTCCTCGATCGTAACCCTGCCCAGGCGGGGCGGGGCTGACAGAAGCGTGAACATCAGCCTCGCGGTCCGACGATCCCGGTCACGAGCACGGCTCGAGGATCGGCTAGACTGATCCACGGCTCTCCGCGTGGCGGCATCCAGGCCAATTCCCCCAGGGCGGAAACGCAGCAAGGGTAACCGGGCTCTGCTGGGTGCGCGGAGGGTCTTTTCTTTTCAGGCTCCTCCGGGGCTGCCCTGCCAGGATCGTGTCGTGACCACTCCCGCCCCCTCGCAGCGCGCGCGCACTCTCGGTCGATTCGCGTCGCCGGTGCTCCTCGTGGCGGACATGTGGGTGGTCCAGCTCGCGGATGCCGTGCTCCCGGGCACCTTCTGGGTGTTCGGTCTGCGCTCGTGGGACCCCGAGGGGCTCACCGGCATCCTGCTCGGGCCGTTCCTGCACGCCGGGTGGTCGCACCTGATCGCCAACTCGGTGCCGCTGCTCGTGCTCGGCTGCCTGGTCGCCGTCGAGGGCACCCGTCGGTTCTGGGCGGTCACCGCGATGGCCGCCGTGATCGGCGGGATCGGCACGTGGCTGATCAACACACCGGGCACGCTCACCATCGGCGCCTCCGGACTGGTGTTCGGGTACTTCGGCTACGTGGTGATGCGGGTCTTCGCTCCCGGCCGCGTCGCGCATCGCGTGCTCTACGCCGTGATCGCGCTGCTCGTGATCTTCCTCTACGGGGGCACCATGCTCGTCGGCGTCTTCGGCGCGGGCGAGGGCGTCTCGTGGCAGGCGCACCTGTTCGGCGCGGTCGGCGGGGCGCTCGCCGCCGTCGTCGGCCGGCGCCGGGGCGCACGAGCGTGAGCGCCCCGCGGTCGCGCACCGCGTCGGCGAAGAGGCGCGAGAGAAGACGGCGCCCCGCGGCGCGCCGCCGTCGCCTCGGCGTGCGGGCGCGCGCCGCGCGACGGAAGCGGCGGATGCTGCTGTTGCGGCGGTTCTCGATCACCGCCGCCGTCGTCGCGGTCGTGGTGGGGGTGGCGGTGCTCGTTCCGCTCGGTCTCGGGCGGGAGACCGAGGCATCGATCTGCGTCGACGATCCGAGGACGTTCCCCGAGGCCGGGATCGACGGCTGGCGCGGCGAGCAGCTCGAGAACGCCGCGACGATCATTCGCACCGCCTCCGCGCTCGGGTTCGGTCGCGAGGGACAGGTCCTCGGCGTGATGACCGCGATGGGCGAGAGCAGTCTTCGCAACATCGACTACGGCGACTGGGAGACGACCGGCTTCACGAACCCCGACGGCTCCCGGACCACGAGCATCGGGCTGTTCCAGCAGCAGGAGTGGTGGGGGAGCGTCGAGCAGCGGATGGATCCCGCCACCGCCGCCTCGCTCTTCTACGAGCGGCTCGCCCGCATCCCGGACTGGCCGGCGCTCGATCCGTCGCTCGCCATCCACCGCGTGCAGATCAATACGGATCCGGCCTACTACTCCCGGTACGCCGCGGACGCGGCATCCGTCGTCGACGTGCTCTCCTCCGGCTGCTGACCCAGGCACGCCACAGTGTCGTGCGCCTAGGCTGGGGACGTGGCGCAGAGCATCTACATCACATCGGCCGAAGGTCATACCGGCAAGTCGACGATCGCGCTGGGCGTGCTCGACGCGTTGATGCGGGTCTCCCCGCGCGTGGGGGTGTTCCGCCCGATCTCGCGCTCCGTCTCCGAGCGCGACGAGATCCTCGAGCTCCTGCTCGCCCACGACGGGGTGCAGCTCGACTACGAGGACTGCATCGGCGTCACCTACGACGACGTGCGCCACGACCCCGAGCGGGCGCTGTCGACGATCGTCGCCCGGTTCAAGGCGGTCGAGGCACAGTGCGACGCCGTGGTGATCGTCGGCAGCGACTACACCGACGTCGCGAGTCCCGCCGAGCTCGGCGTCAACGCGCGAATCGCGGCCAACCTCGGCGCACCGGTCCTGCTCGTGCTCAGCGGGCGCGACCAGCAGCGCCAGGCGGAGCAGCTGGGCACCACGACGGCGCGCACCCCGGCCGCGGTCGGGCAGATCGCCGCCCTGTCGCTCTCCGAGCTCGACCAGGAGCGCGCCGCGCTGTTCGCGATCATCGTCAACCGCGCCGACCCCGCCGACCTCGAGGGCATCGTGGACGCGGTCCGCGCGGTGCGGCCGGACCGCACTCCGCCGATCTGGGCGATCCCCGAGGACCGCACGCTCGTGGCCCCCTCCATCCGCGGCATCCTCGCCGCCGTCGACGGCCGCCTCATCAAGGGCGACGAGGGCAGGCTCGCGCGCGAGGCGCTGTCGATCGTCGTGGCGGGCATGTCGATGGTCAACGTCCTGCCGCGCATCACGGAGGAGTCGGTCGTGGTCATCCCGGCCGACCGCACGGAGGTGCTGCTCGCCACGCTGCTCGCCGACGCCTCGGGCACCTTCCCGCGCGTCAGCGGCATCATCCTCAACGGGCCCTTCCCGCTGCCCGAGCCGATCGTGCAGCTCCTCGACGGGTTCTCCTCGACCGTGCCGATCATCGCGACCGACCTCGGCACCTACGACACCGCGGTGCGGGTCATGGGCACCCGCGGGCGCATCGCCGTCGACTCGCGCCGTCGCTACGACCGGGCCCTGGGCCTGTTCCAGAACCACGTCGACGTCGCCGAGCTCAGCACGCAGCTCGGCCTCGTCGAGTCCCGCGTCGTCACGCCGCTCATGTTCGAGTACGGCCTCATCGAACGGGCGCGCGCCGATCGCCGGCGCATCGTGCTGCCCGAGGGCGACGACGACCGCATCCTCCGCGCGGCCGCGACCCTGCTGGCCCGCGAGGTCGCCGACCTCACGATCCTCGGCGACGAGGCCGGCATCCGCGCCCGCGCCGTCGAACTGGGCGTCGACATCGACGGGGCGCAGATCATCAGCCCGACCGACCCCGAGCACGTCGAGCGGTTCTCCGAGGAGTACGCCCGGCTGCGCGCCCACAAGGGCATCACCCGGGCGCAGGCCGCCGACACCGTGACCGACGTCTCGTACTTCGGCACGATGATGGTGCACCTCGGCCTCGCCGACGGCATGGTGTCCGGCGCGGCGCACACGACCGCGCACACCATCCGGCCGTCCTTCGAGATCATCAAGACCAAGCCCGGGGTGGACGTCGTGTCGAGCGTGTTCCTCATGGCGCTGGCCGACCGGGTGCTCGTCTACGGCGACTGCGCGGTGATCCCCGATCCGACCAGCGCCCAGCTCGCCGACATCGCGATCTCGTCGGCGGCGACCGCCCGGCAGTTCGGGATCGAGCCGCGCGTGGCGATGCTGTCGTACTCGACCGGCGAGTCCGGCTCGGGGGCCGACGTCGAGAAGGTGCGCGAGGCGACCGCGCTCGTGCGCGAGCGCGCGCCGGAGCTGCTGGTGGAGGGCCCGATCCAGTACGACGCCGCCGCCGACGCCGCGGTCGCGAAGGCGAAGCTGCCCGAGTCCGCCGTGGCCGGCCGGGCGACCGTGTTCGTCTTCCCCGATCTCAACACCGGCAACAACACCTACAAGGCCGTGCAGCGCTCGGCGGGCGCGGTCGCGATCGGCCCCGTGCTGCAGGGCCTGAACAAGCCGATCAACGACCTGTCGCGCGGCGCGCTCGTGGAGGACATCGTGAACACCGTGGCCATCACCGCGATCCAGGCGCAGGGAGGGGCGGCGTGAGCGCGATCCTCGTCATCAACAGCGGATCCTCGTCGCTGAAGTACAGCCTGCTCGACATCGAACGCGAGGACGAGCTCGCCTCGGGCCTCATCGAGCGCATCGGGCAGGAGTCCGCCGTCGCCTCGCACACGGTGCGCCCCGACACGCAGGCGGATGCCGTGGCCACGATGCTCGACGCGACGTACCGCGACGAGCGGCCGATCGCCGATCACCACGAGGCGTTCGCCGTCATGCTCGAGCAGTTCGCCGCGCACGGGCCGTCGCTCGACGAGCACGCGCCGGTCGCGGTCGGGCACCGCGTGGTCCACGGCGGGGCCCGGTTCTTCGCGCCGACCCTCATCGACGACGACGTCGACCGGCAGATCGAGGAGCTCTCCGTCCTCGCGCCGCTGCACAACCCGGCCAACCTCGCGGGCATCCTCGCCGCCCGGACCGTGTTCCGCGGCATCCCCCATGTGGCCGTCTTCGACACCGCCTTCCACCAGACCCTGCCGCCGGCCGCGTACACCTACGCGATCGACGCGGAGCTCGCGGCGCAGCACCGGGTGCGCCGCTACGGGTTCCACGGCACCAGCCACCAGTTCGTGAGCGAGGCCGCCGCCGCGCACCTCGGGCGAGATCTCGGCGAACTCCGCCAGCTCGTCTTCCACCTCGGCAACGGCGCCTCGGTCACCGCGATCGAGGGCGGACGCTCGGTCGAGACCTCGATGGGCCTCACGCCCCTCGAGGGCCTCGTGATGGGCACCCGCTCGGGCGACATCGATCCGGCCGCGCTCGTGCACCTGTCGCGGCGGGCCGGCCTGTCGATCAACGAGCTCGACGCGCTGCTCAACACCCGCAGCGGACTCAAGGGCCTGGCCGGACGCAGCGACATGCGCGACATCCTGGCCGGGGTGGATGCCGGGGACGAGGCGGCCATGCTCGCGTTCGACGTCTACATCCACCGCCTCCGCGCCTATGCCGGCGCCTACATCGCCCAGCTGGGCGGCGTCGACGTCATCTCGTTCACGGCCGGGGTCGGCGAGAACGCCGCCCGGGTGCGGGCCGAGGCTCTGGCGACCCTCGGATTCGCGGGCGTCGAGATCGACCCCGAGCGCAACACGGCACCGGGTCGCGGCATCCGCCGGATCTCCTCCGACGCCTCCGCCGTGACCGTGCTCGTGGTGCCCACGAACGAGGAGCTGCAGATCGCCCGGCAGACCGCCGAGATGCTCTGACGCAGCCGTCCCCAGCGAGGCTTGCTTTCCCGGTTCCCGGCACTACGCTGTCATGGTGGCACGGAGGAGTGCCGAAACCCTCGTCCTTCTCCTGGAGGTCTCTGTGCCGGAAAACCTGCCCGATCTGCTCGCCGCAGAAGGGGTGCTCTTCGACCTCGACGGAGTGCTCACTCCGACGGCCGAAGTCCATATGCGCGCCTGGAAGGCCGTCTTCGACGACGTCTTCGCGCGCTGGGGGATCACGCCCGCATACACCGACGCCGACTACTTCGACTACGTCGACGGCAAGAAGCGCTACGACGGGGTCGCGAGCCTGCTGCGCAGCCGGAATGCGGAGGTGCCGTGGGGAGCGGTCGACGACCCGCCCGAGGCCGAGACCATCTGCGGCATCGGCAACCGCAAGAACACCGCCTTCGCCGCCGAGCTGCGCCGCGAGGGCATCGCGCCGTACCCGGGCTCGCTCGCGCTCGTCGAACGGCTGAGCGCCGCCGGCGTGCCGATGGGCGTGGTGTCGAGCTCCAAGAACGCCGAGGAGGTGCTCGGCGCCGCCGGCATCCGCTCCTTCTTCCGTATCGTCGTCGACGGGGTGGTCGCCGAGCGCGAGCACCTCGCCTCCAAGCCCGCCCCCGACATGTTCCGCGCCGGCGCCGTCGCGCTCGGCGTCGACCCGGCGCTCAGCGTCGCGATCGAGGACGCGACGTCGGGTGCCGCCTCCGCGGCCGCGGCGGGCTACGCGCACGTCGTCGGCGTCGACCGGGGCACGGGCGCCGATGCCCTGCGTGCCGCGGGCGCCACCGTGGTCGTCGACGACCTCTCCCGCTTCCTTCCCGAGAACCCGAACACCGCTGCACCGGAGACCGCATGATCGATCGCGACCGCTTCCCCGTCGACCCCTGGCGCCTCATCGAGACGCGCTACTCCGAGGAAGGCGTCGGCGAGACCCTCTTCTCGGTCGGCAACGGCTATCTCGGCCTGCGGGGCAACCACATCGAGGGGCGCGGCGCACACGAGCACGGCACCTTCATCAACGGCCTCCACGAGACGTGGCCCATCCGTCACGCCGAGCAGGCGTACGGCTTCGCCGAGGTCGGCCAGACGATCGTCAACGCGCCCGACGCCAAGGTCATGCGCGTGTACGTCGACGACGAGCCCATCTCGTTCGACGAGGCCGACGTGCGCGAGTACCGTCGCACGCTCGACATGCGCACCGGCGTGCTCGAGCGGCTGGTCGTCTGGGAGACGCCGTCGGGCAAGCGGGTGCGCATGCGCGACGAGCGCCTGGTGAGCTTCGAGGAGCGGCACCTCGCGATCCTGCGGCTCGAGGTCGTGGTCGAGAACTCCGACGCGCCGGTCACCATCAGCTGCCAGATGCTGAACCGTCAGGACGGAGCGGGCGTCTACGCCGGCACTCCCGCGGCGGCCCAGAAGGCGTTCGACCCGCGCAAGGCCGAGAAGATCGCCGAGCGGGTGCTCCAGCCCGGGGAGCACTGGCAGGACGGACTGCGCTCCGCCCTGTCGTACCGCGTCGCCGAGTCGGGGATGACGGTCGCCGTGGTCGCCGACCACGTGGTCGAGACCGAGAACGACTACAGCGCGCGCTCGCTGATCGAGTCCGACATCGCCAAGAACGTCTTCCGCGTGCAGGCCAAGGCCGGGGTGCCGATCACGGTCACCAAGCTCGTCAGCTACCACACGTCGCGCGGCGTGCCCCCGCGGGAGCTCGTCGACCGCTGCCGCCGCTCCCTCGACCGCGTCGCGGTGGAGGGTGTCGAGACGCAGTTCCGCCGTCAGCGCGACTGGCTCGCCGCGTTCTGGGAGCGCAGCGACGTGCAGATCGGGGAGCACGACGACCTGCAGCAGGCCACCCGCTGGTGCCTGTTCCAGCTCGCGCAGGCGTCGGCGCGGGCCGACGGCACGGGCGTCCCCGCGAAGGGCGTCTCGGGGTCGGGCTACAGCGGCCACTACTTCTGGGACACCGAGATCTACGTGCTCCCGTTCCTCACCTACACCTCGCCGCAGTGGGCCCGCAACGCGCTGCGCGCGCGTGTGCTCATGCTGCCGGCCGCCCGCCGACGCGCGGGCCAGCTCAACGAGGCCGGGGCGCTGTTCCCGTGGCGCACGATCAACGGCGAGGAGGCCTCGGCGTACTACGCCGCCGGCACCGCGCAGTACCACATCAACGCAGACGTGAGCTTCGCACTCGGCAAGTACGTGCGCGCGACCGGTGACGAGGAGTTCCTGCGCCGCGAGGGCGCCGACGTCGCGGTCGAGACCGCGCGCCTGTGGGCGACGCTCGGCTTCTGGCGGTCCACCCGGGTGGTGGAGGACACGGCGGATGCCGACGGCATCCAGACCTTCCACATCCACGGCGTCACCGGTCCCGACGAGTACACGACCGTCGTGAACGACAACCTCTACACGAACGTGATGGCGCGCTACAACCTGCGGTTCGCCGCCGCGGTGGTGCGGGAGATCCGCGAGCAGTTCCCCGAGGACTACGCCCGGCTGGTCGAGCGGACCGGCCTGTCCGAGGGCGAGGCCGACGCGTGGGAGCGCGCTGCGGAGGCGATGTTCATCCCGTACAGCGAGAGCCTCGGCATCCACCCGCAGGACTCGCTGTTCCTCGAGCGCGAGGTCTGGGACCTGGCGCACACGCCGGCATCGCAGCGTCCGCTGCTGCTGCACTTCCACCCGCTCGTGATCTACCGCTTCCAGGTGCTGAAGCAGGCCGACGTCGTGCTGGCGCTGTTCCTGCAGGGCAACCACTTCTCGCCCGAGGAGAAGCGCGCCGACTTCGACTATTACGACCCGCTGACGACGGGCGACTCGACGCTGTCCGCGGTCGTGCAGTCGATCCTCGCCGCCGAGGTCGGGTACCAGGACCTCGCGCTGCAGTACTTCGAGGAGTCGATCTACGTCGACCTGCACGACCTGCACAACAACGCCGCGGACGGTGTGCACGTCGCCTCCGCGGGCGGCGTGTGGACGGCTCTCGTCAACGGCTTCGGCGGCATGCGCGACTACGAGGGAGAGCTCAGCTTCGACCCGCGCCTGCCCGCCGCCTGGCCCTCGCTGACCTTCCCGCTGTTGTGGAAGGACTCGGCGCTCACCGTGACGGTCACGAAGGACGCGCTGCGGGTGAAGGTGCGCGTGGGAGACCCCGTGCCGTTCACGGTGCGCGGCGAGGCCTACATCGCCACGAGCGACCAGGAGGTCCTCGCGCCGCTCGCCGACCAGGGGCCGCTGATCGCCGGACGGCCGACGCTGCGCCAGTTCGCGGACGCGCTCCGCGAGGACGGCACGCGCCTCTCGGCATCCGTCCCCGTGATCACCACGTCGATCCCCGTCATCACGGGGATCGACTGACGACCGAGCGGCAGGTGCGCCGGGAGGGTGCGCCTGCCGCAACGTCGGTGGCACGCCGTAGGCTGTTCTGGTGACCACAGCCCTCTACCGCCGCTACCGACCCGAGGCCTTCGGCGAGATGATCGGGCAGGCCCAGGTGACCGACCCGCTGATGACGGCGCTCCGCGGAGACCGCGTCGGCCACGCGTACCTCTTCTCAGGTCCGCGCGGCTGCGGCAAGACCACCTCGGCCCGCATCCTCGCCCGGTGCCTCAACTGCGCCGAGGGTCCGACCGACGTCCCGTGCGGCACCTGCCCGAGCTGCGTCGAGCTGTCGCGCAACGGCGGCGGCTCGCTCGACGTCGTCGAGATCGACGCGGCCAGCCACAACGGCGTCGACGACGCCCGCGACCTGCGCGAGCGGGCGACCTTCGCGCCGAGCCGCGACCGGTTCAAGATCTTCATCCTCGACGAGGCGCACATGGTGACGCCCCAGGGGTTCAACGCTCTGCTCAAGCTCGTCGAGGAGCCGCCGCCGCACGTCAAGTTCATCTTCGCGACGACCGAGCCCGAGAAGGTGCTCGGCACGATCCGCAGCCGCACGCATCACTACCCCTTCCGGCTGGTGCCGCCCGCCGCGATGCTCGAGTACGTCGAGAAGCTCTGCGCCGAGGAGGGCGTCGTCGTCGAGCAGGGCGTGCTGCCGCTGGTCGTGCGCGCGGGCGGGGGCTCGCCGCGCGACACACTCTCGCTGCTCGACCAGCTGATCGCGGGCTCGGATTCGCCCGCGGGCTCCGAGACCGTCACGGTCGCCTACGAGCGCGCGGTCGCGCTGCTCGGCTACACCCACGCGGCCCTCCTCGACGAGATCGTCGACGCGCTCGCCGTGGCCGACGCCGCCACCGCCTTCCCGGCCATCGACCGCGTCGTGCAGACCGGGCAGGACCCGCGGCGTTTCGTCGACGATCTGCTCGAACGGCTGCGCGATCTGATCGTGATCGCCGCCGTCGGCAACGGCGCCTCTGCGGTGCTGCGCGGGATCGCCGAAGACGAGCTCGAGCGCATGCGCACCCAGGCCGCCGCCTTCGGCGCAGCCCGCCTCTCGCGCACTGCCGACGTGGTCAGCGCCGCGCTCGACGACATGACGGGCGCCACGTCTCCGCGCCTGCACCTCGAGCTCATGGTGGCTCGCGTGCTCGCCGGGGGAGCGGATGCCGCGGGCTCGGGCGCTGCGCCCGTCGCCGCCTCCGAGCCCCGCGCCTCGGCGTCGGCCGCCGACCGCGCTCAGAACGTGCAGCGCGCGACCGCCGCCGCCTCGGCGCAGTCCGGCGC
>NZ_JBFOKQ010000002.1:0-275266 GCF_047246625.1 Microbacterium californiense
CCCCCCCCCCCCCCCCCCCCCCCCCCCCCCCCCCCCCCAGCACTCGGCGGCCGCGTCAGTGGTGTATACGAGACCGGGGGGCCGCCCCGGCCCCCGCGGCGGACGCCGACGGGGCCTGCGGGCGGTCGACCGGCGTCGCCGCCGACTGCACCGCAGGGCCCGGAGGAGCCGTGGCCACGGGAACCGCCGGGCCCGTCGTCCGCGAAGGCAACGGCCCGGACTCCTCGGTCGGGTGCGGCGACGCGGATGCCGGGTCGGCACCGCGAGGTCCGGACGGGATGACGCGGACGTGGGAGGCCTCGGGACGCTCCGGGGTCCGGGTACCCCGAGGGGCGCTCTCGGGGGTGGCCGCCGGGCTCGCCGGAGCGACAGCGGGCCCCCGCCCCGCGGCCTCCGGCTCCCCGGCACCCCCGGGCTGCTGTGCGGAGGTCTCCGGAGGCACGGACGCCTGCGCCGTGCGGGGCGCCGCGCTCGCGGCGAGCGGGACGTCCAGGACGACGTCCGCCCCGTCAGTCTGGGAGGGAACCGGCGCCGACGACGCCGTGGCGGGGGGCGCCGCGTCCAGAGGCGCGGCGTCCGGCGTGGACGACGGGTCCGCCGTCCGTGTCTCGACGCGCGCGATGAGCAGCGGCACCGGCACGGGCAGCGCGTCGGTCGTGGCGTCGGCGCCCTCCCCTGTTCCGTCCTCCGGGTCACCGGGGGTCTCGATCACCGGGATCCGCGGCGGTCCGTCCCGGTCCTCGAGCGCGCGCCCGGCGAGAGAGAGCGCGGAGCCGAAGATCGCCGCCGCATCGGTCACGGCGCGTCCGCGTTCCGCACTCTCGCCCGAGGTCTCGGCCAGCGCCGGGATCAGGGCGACGGCGGTCATGCGGCGCTTCCGTCGTGCAGGCTGCGCACGACCGCGATCTCGTCGAGCGCGGCCTGCTCGGCACGGAGCTCCGCCTTCTCGCTCTCTGCGCGATGGCTGTGCTCCAGGCGCTCCAGGCCCTTGAGCTCGCGCCGTGCCTCGACGTGCGAGGCCGTCGCCTCGGCCTCCTCCGCCCGCCGCAGCTCGCTGAGCGTCTGCAGGTCGCTGAGGGCGCTGCGGCCGGCGGCACGCGCCGCCGCCAGGGCCATGAGCGTCGAGGCGTCCTCGATCTGGACGCCGAGGTCGGCGAGGCTCGTCACCGCGCCCTGTTCCGCCTCCTCCGCCTGCATCCGCTCCGTCCGCGCTCGCGATGCCTGCTCGGCGGCGACGCGCTCCTGGGCGCTGCGCACCCGCAGCAGTCCGGCCAGTGGGAATGTCATGACGCCAGTCCTCCGAACTCGGTGGTCAGGGCAGCGAGACGCTGCCAGGATTCCTCGGGTGCCGTGCGGTCGTCCATCCGCTGCGTGAGGAACGCCACGATGGCTCCCTCGTGCTGCAGCGCCGCATCGACGAGCGGGTTCGCGCCCGCCCGGTATGCGCCGATGTCGATCAGGTCGTTCGCGCTGCGCCGGGCGGCCAGCACGCTCCGCAGCACGACGGCCGCGTCGCGCTGCTCGTCGGTGGTGATCTTCGAGACCACGCGCGAGACCGATCCGAGGACGTCGACGGCGGGGAAGTGCCCGCGGATCGCCAGGGCGCGGTCCAGAACGACGTGGCCGTCGAGGATCCCCCGTGCGGCGTCGGCGATCGGCTCGTTGTGGTCGTCGCCATCGACCAGCACGGTGTAGAGCCCCGTGATCGAGCCGACGGGTCCGGTGCCCGCGCGCTCGAGGAGTCGGGCGAGCACCGAGAACGTGGACGGCGGGTATCCCCGCGTCGCCGGCGGCTCGCCGGCGCTCAGGCCGATCTCGCGCTGGGCCATCGCGACGCGGGTGAGCGAGTCCATCATGAGCACGACGTCCAGGCCGTCGTCGCGGAACCGCTCGGCGATGCGGGTCGCGACCACGGCGGAGCGCAGCCGGGCCATGGCGGGCTGGTCGGAGGTCGCCACGACCACCACCGAGCGGGCGAGGCCCTCGGCGCCGAGGTCGTCCTCGAGGAACTCGCGCACCTCGCGTCCGCGCTCCCCCACCAGCGCGATCACCGTGACATCCGCGGAGGAGCCGCGGGCGATCATCGACATCAGCGACGACTTGCCCACGCCCGAACCGGCGAAGAGACCGAGGCGCTGACCGACGCCGACCGGCGTGAGGGTGTCGAGCACCCGCACCCCGAGGCCCAGCTGACGGTCGATGCGCTGACGGCTCATGATGCTGGGCGCGTCGTGGTCGAGCGACACGAAGGAGGCGTCCGCGAGGGGCCCCTTGCCGTCGATGGGACGCCCCATGCCGTCGAGGACGCGGCCGAGCAGAGCGCGCCCGGTGGGGACCTGGAGCGGTGCGCCCGCGTGGCGGACCTTGGCGCGGGCCGTGATGCCGTCGAGGGGGCTCAGCGGCATGCACCGTGCCACGGCGCCGTCGACCGCGACGACCTCGGCATCCACCGGTCGTCCGCCCGCGCCGTCGATGCGCACCCGATCGCCCACCGCCGCATCGATGCCGCGGACCTCCACGCCCAGGCCTCGGACGGCCTTCACCGTGCCGGACCGCTCCGGCCGCGCGGCATCCAGTGCGCGGCGCCACGAGGCGCGGGTCGTGCCGATCATGCGCGACTCACCGCCCCGGCGGCCTCGACGTCGTCTCCGCGCAGTGCGGCGGACGCGCGGGCGAGGGCCTGCGAGATCCGGGTGTCCACGGCGCCGTGCTCGATGTCGACGATCGCGCCGCCGGGATCCACGTCGGGCGAGGTGACGACCCGGATGCCGCGCAGCGGGTCGAGGCCGCCCTCGTCCTCGCTCAGCACCGCCCAGTCGGCCTCGTGGAAGGCGATCCGCGTCCAGCGCTCGGCCGGCATCTCCGCCAGGGCCCGCCGGAGCGCATGCGCCGCGGAACGCGCGGGATCGGAGAGCTCGACCCCCAGGATCGCCGTCGCCAGCGACACGGCGAGATCCTCGATGCGGTCGGCGGCGAGCTCGCTGAGCTCCCCGATGCGGCGCTCCACCTCGTCCTGCGACGACTGCAGCGCGGCCAGCGCCGAGGCGTGCGCCCGCCGCTGGGCCTCGCGCGCATCCTGCATCCGCGCCTCCTCCTGGAGCTCGCGACGCCGGGCCTCTTCGAGCGCGATACGGCGCCCTTCGGCGAAGCCCTCCGCGTAGCCGCGGGTCCGCGCCTTGTCGGCCTCGCCGCGCACATCGGTGGGGGTCGCGCCCACCCTCGGCACCGCCAGCGGCGTGAAGGCGGAGGGATCGGACACGGCGGGCACCCCGGTCGTCGAAGGCGTGGCCTGTCCGTGGCGCGATGGGCGAGCGGTCCCTGCTCCCCGCCCACTATCGCGACAGGACGCGGCGGACGTAACCGCGGAGGATGAGAGGCCCGGCGACGCGGTCATCACTCGACCAGCTCGTCCTCGTCCTCGCGCGAGATGGTGATCTCCTCCGCCGCCTCGAGCTCGCGGATGATGCGCACCACCTCGGCGCGCGCCTCGTCGACCTGGCGCATGCGCACCGGGCCGAGCACCCGGGTCTCCTCGGCGAGGTTCTCCTGGTTGCGCTCGGTCATGTTGCTGCGGACCTTGTCGGCGATCTGGTCGTCCGCACCCTTGAGCGCCAGTGCCAGCATCCGCAGATCGATCCCCCGCAGCACGCGCTGAGCGTCGCGGTCCTCGAGCCGCGCGATGTCGGCGAAGGTGACCATCCGGCTCCGGATGTCTTCGGCGAGGGCGAGATCGCGCCCCTCCAGGCTCGCCAGGAGCGACTTCTCGAGGGCGGTGTCGGACCGGTTGATGATCTCGACCAGGGGCTGCACTCCCCCGATCGACTCGTGGTTGTCGCGCATCGCGAACACCCCGGTGCGCGATCGCAGCGAATCCGCCACGATCGAGATCGCCTCCTGCGTCGCCGTGCCCATCGTGGCGATCGCCTGGGCGACGTCGGTGCGCAGCGGATCCTGGAGGGCGGCCAGCACGGCGGCGGCACGGTCGGCACGCAGATTGGCGAGGACGACCGCGACCGTGGTCGGGAGCTCCCCCTCGAGGATCGTCGCGAGCTGCGCCGGGTCGGCGGCGTTCAGGAAGTCGAACGAGACCGACCCTTGCGACATGACGCGACCCACCATCCCGACCGCCTTCTCCCGCCCGAACGCGGTCTCCAGCAGACCGGTGGCGAGCTCCTGGCCGCCCCGGGAGAGCACCGAGCCGCCGCTGGCGATCCGACGGAACTCTCCGAGCGCGCGCGCCGTCGCTGCGGCATCCACACCGCCGATCTGCGTGAGCTCCGCCGCGAGCATCTCGGAGCGCTCCTCCCCGAGATGCCGGAGCACCTCGGCGCTGGCCGCGCGGTCCATGTTCATGAGCACGATCGCCGCCTTGCGGAGTCCGCTCATCTCCGGTGCGGGTCCGCTCGCGACCGCCACCGCCGACGACACCTGGACGGTGTCCTCCTGCGCGTTCAGCGCCTCGGTCAGCATGCTCATACCGTCGCCTCGTCCATCAGGTTCGCCAGAGCGCTGGCCGTCGCCTGCGGCTCGCGCGTGGCCAGGTCGTCGATCTCGCGCCGCCGCCGCTCGACGAGGAGCTGGTCGGGCTCGCGCTCATCCTCGACGTCGATCACGGCGGAGGGCAGGATCCGCGTGGGCAGCGGCAGCGTGACCGCGTCGGGATCGGCCAGCCCCTTGAGCGACTTGAGTTTCTGCTCCTCGTCCTCCGACAGGGTCGCCAGGTACTCGATCGGACCGTCGTCGGTGTACAGGATGCGTCGCTTCATCCGGCGCCGCACCACGAGGAAGACCACCAGGATGATCACGGCGAGCAGGATCGATCCGCCGATGATGAGCGCGCGCACCAGCTCCTGCTGGAACTGGGCGTCGCGCTCGGCCTCGGCGGCCGCCAGCGCCGCCTCCGCGGCCGCGGATCCGGACTGGTTGAACTCCACGAACTCGACCGCGATGGTGTCGCCGCGCTCGACGTCGATGCCGGCGGCGGAGGCGACGAGCGTCTCGACCTGGTCGGCCGTCACCCCGGTGACCGTGCCGCGGTTGAGGGCGATGCTGACGGTCTGCCGCGTCACCTCGCCGGCCGGGGTGATGGTCTTCTCCGTCGACTTGTTGACGGCGTTGTTGCGCGAGGTCTCCTCGAATTCGTAGGCGCCGTCGCTGTTGCCGTTGTTCGGCACCGCGATGTTGTCCGGTCCGAGCACCCCTGTGCCGGTGGAAGGTCCGCCCGAGTAGGTCTCGGTCTTGGTCTGCTCGGATGCGCTGAGCTCCCCGTCCGGGGCGCTGTAGGTCTCCTCCATGCGCTCGGAGGTGGAGTTCGCGACGTCGGCCGACACGGTGACGGTGGCGTTGCCGGGACCCACGATGGTCTCGAGCATCTTGCTGACGGAGGCCGCGACCTTGGCCTCGTGCTCCGTGGCCTGCTTCGACGAGGTCCCTGTCAGTCCGGTGCCGACGGCCGAGAGCACGGACCCGTTCTGGTCCGTGACGGCGACGTCCTCGGGCGTCATGCCGGGGACCGAGGCGCTGGTCAGGTGCACGATGGCCTCGATCTTCTCGTCGGAGAGCGTCGAGCCGTTGCGCGTCTTGACGAACACCGATGCGGTCGGGTTCTGCTTCTCCGAGACGAAGACGCTCTCCTCGGGGATGGCGAGCTGCACCGACGCCGTGCTGATGCCGTCCATCGCGCCGATGGTGCTGGCCAGCTCCCCCTCGATCGCCCGCTTGTAGGTCACCGACTGCTGGAACTCGCTCGCGGTCACGCCCATCTCGTCGAGGAGCGTGTACCCCTCGCTGGTGTCGCCGGGGAGTCCGGATGCCGCGGCCGCCAGGCGCTGGGGATACACCTGGTCGTCCGGCACGAGGATCGTGGCACCGCCCTCGGTGAGCTCGTAGCTCACGCCCGCGGACTTCAGCTGCTCGACGACCGCGGAGGCGTCGCCGGCGCTGAGCCCGGTGAAGAGCGGGCTCATCTGCGGCTTCGTCAGCCAGGTGCCGAGCGCGATCGCACCCATGACCAGCAGCGCGACGCCGATGATCGCGATCGTGCGCTGGGCGACGGTGAACCCGCCGACCACCTGCTTCGCGCGGCCGAAGTAGTTCGTGAGCACCTTCGGCATGGTCAGGCCTGCATCCTCATGATCTCGTTGAACGCCGCGACGCTGCGGTCACGGACGGCGACGACGAGGTCGAGCGTCACGGAGGCCCTGGCCGACGCGATCATCGCCTGGTGGATGTCCTGGAGGTCGCCCGTGACCGCCTGGACGGCGAGTTCGTTGGAGCTCGACTGCAGCTGCTGCAGGTTCTCCATGGCGCCCGTGAGGGAGGTCGCGAACGATCCGGCGGACGCCGCACCGGCGGGCGCCGACGCGCCGTCCTCGAAGCTCAGCGGCGCGAGGGGCGAGACCCCTGCGGCCGAGACGGCGTCGATGCCGCCGCTCACGAGTTCCGCCCGATCTGGAGCGCGGCCTCGTACGTCGTCTTGGCGCGGTCGACGACGGCGGCGTTCGCCTCGTAGCCGCGCTGGGCGAGGATGAGCATGCCCATCTGGTCGCCGAGATCGACGTTCGGGTACTGCACGTACCCGTCTTCGTTCGCATAGGGGTGGTCCGGTTCGTAGACGAGCTTCCCCTCGGCCTCCGACTCCACCACGCCGGCGACGTAGACCCCGGGGCTGTCCGTGCCCGCCTGGACCGCGACGAACTTCTCGCGGAACGCATCCTGCCCCGCCGGGGTCGCGGTGTTCACGTTGGCGATGTTGTCGCTGAGGGCGTCGAGCCACTTGCGGTGGACGTTCAGTCCGGTGCCGGCGATGCCGATCGCGTCGAAGGTCATGCCGAGGCCTGCCCGATCGCCTTGGTGATCGAGGTGGCCTGACCGCCGATCGCCTGGCTGGCGAACTGGAATCGGAGGACCGTGTCGATGTTCGACAGCGTCTCGGTGTCGAGGTTGACGTTGTTGCCGTTGAGCCGGGTGGGCTCGAGCGACCGCTCGACGCTCGGGGCGACCGCGCCCGAGCCGTTCGTCACGGCCGAGCGCAGCTCGTCCTCGAACTGGACGCGCTTGGCCTGGTAGCCGGGGGTGTTGACGTTCGCGATGTTCTCGGCGATGGAGCGCTGGCGCAGGGCCAGCCCGTCGAGGGCGCTGATCAGCGCGCTGGAGGTTACGGATTCGAGCACGGCGGTACTCCGGACGTAGGGGGAGAAGCCGATCCGTGGCCAATCGTCGAGCTATCCGTGCTCGGTGGCGACTATCGCGACACCGGGGCGTCCGCGTAACCTGCTCGGTTCATCCCTCGACGTCGAGGTAGGCCGGGGCATCCTTCGGGGTCGTCGGGACCCGTCGGAGAGCAGCGAGCTCCCGGGCGATGTTCGCTCGCGAGGCGGCGAGTCCGCTGATCATCAGCTGCTGGCGTCCGAGCACCGCCTCGGCGCGTTCTCGCAGCTCCTCCGGCACGGGGCCCGCGGGAGGATCGACCGATCCCGGGGCCATCTCCTGGTCCGCGGCGTCGAGCGCGCGCTCGAACCGGTCGAGCACCGCGAGCCAGGCCGTGAGGTTGTCGGACACGGGTTTCAGGCCAGAGCCGAGGTGGGCGATGCGGGCGCGGAGGCGGTCGCGGCCGCCGCCTGGTGCCACGCGTCGCGCAGCGGAGCGACGATGTCACGGCACTCCGCCGTCGCGTTCCGGTCGCGGGCGATGTTCGCCGAGATGAGGCGACCGGTGAGATGCGTGTAGAGCGCGCGGAGGTCGCCCGCACCCTCCCAGGCGTCGGTGAGCGAGCCGCTGAGCTCGGCGACGATGCGCTGGGCGTGGGTGAGGTGGGTGCCGGCCGCCGCCCAGTCGGAGGCGTCCTGGGACGCGGCAGCTCGATCGATGTCGACGAGCAGTCGGTCGTAGAGCATCGTGAGGAGGCGTTCCGGGGAGGCGGAGGCGACCTGCTGCTCGAGGTACTGCTGCTTGGCGCGGTCCAGAGAGGTGAGGGGCATCGTTCTGTTGTCCTAGGGTGCGGGGTCGTCGGGTTCGTCGGGTCAGGAGCTGCTGTCGGGAGTGAGTCCGGCGAGCTGCGAGCTCAGCCACGACGACTGGGACTGCAGCTTCGACAGCTGCACCTCCAGCTGGGAGTAGGTGCGCTCCAGGATCGCCCGGCGCTGCTCGAGCCGCACATCCCACCGCTCCACCTGGGTCTTCAGCGTCTTGACCTCGGACTCCTGACCCGTGATGCGCTGCGTGAGAAGGCCCTCGTACTTGTCGGAGTACTGGTCGGCGACGTCTTCGAGCCGTGCGCTCACAGCGGAGAACAGCCCCTGCACCGCTTGCGGGTCGTCGGCCAACGCCGTGCTGAACTTCTCGGCGTCGAAGGTCAGCACACCCTTCTCGTCGAGCGTGATGCCGATGCTGGACGGGGAGACGCCGTCGACCGGATGCTGCACGGCGCCCGCGAGGGCGGTGCGGAGGTTGCGCACCGTGCTGTCGCCGGTGAAGACCCCGAGTGTCGTCGTCCCGCCCGCCTCGGCCACCGTCGCCCGGGAGCCGTTGTCGATGCGGGTCAGGAGCGCGGCGATCTCCTTGACGAATGCCTCGGCGGTCGTCGACTGCGCCTTCGCATCGAGAGCCACCGACACCGTGACCGGGTCGGCGCTGACCTTCGACACGGTGACATCGATGTCCTGGCCGATGCGGATGGTGTTGGTCGCGCTGGTGAGCGTCTGCTCGGCCGAGGTGCCGGCGAAGAGGCGGATGCGCGCGTCGGCGCCGAGGGCGAGCTGCGCGGCTCCGGGCTCTGCCGCGACATCGACGGAGGTCCCGGCGTCCACGGCGTCGCCGTCGCCGCGGTGCAGGGCGAAGCGTCCGACCTCGCCGGTCTGCGCCGAGGTCAGCTGCAGGCGCGAGAGGGGCTTGCCGTCGGCATCCGTCCCTGCGGGGACGACGGTGGCGGAGACTCCGGCGTTCGCGGCGTTGATCGCCTTGGCCAAGTCCTGTGCGCCGGTCCCCGAGGGGGTGATTTCGGTCTGCTTCCCCTCGGCGTCCACGAGCGTGAACGTCCCGCCCCAGGCGTTCGCTCCGGCTGCCGCGGTCACCGTCGAATGGGCCGTGGCGACGGCATCCACCACCACGCCGGTCGAGAAGGCGCTGGCCTGCGGCCCGGCGGTCACCTTCACGCTCTCGTGGGAGGAGGTGGCCGTGAACGCCGCGAGCGAGGTCGGAGCCGACGCGGTCTTCGCCTTGGCGACCAGGTCCTGCAGCGATTTGTTCAGCGACTGCAGGTTCGTGATGATCGCGTTCCGGTCGGTGATCTTCGTCGTGATCAGCTTCTTCGGGATCGCGGAGACGTCCATCAGGGCGTTGATGAGCTCTTCGGTCTTGAGACCGGAGACCAGTCCGTCGAGTTTCATCCTCGGCTGCCTTCTGTGCGGTGCGGGTCGGGGTCCTACAGGAAGGCGCCCGCGCGAGTGAAGCCCGCGCGGGCGCCCAGCGCCTCAGGCGCAGCGACTCAACGGAGCAGCTGGAGAACGCCCTGGCCAGACTGGTTCGCCTGGGCCAGCATGGCGGTGCCCGCCTGCTGCAGGATGTTCGCAGCGGTGTACTTGACCATCTCCGCGGCCATGTCGGTGTCCGCGATGCGGCTCTTGGCGGCCGACAGGTTCTCGGCCGAGACCTGCAGCGAGTTGATCGTCGACTCGAAGCGGTTCTGGACCGCACCGAGGTCGGCGCGGGCCGACGAGACGGCCTTGATCTCGGTGTCGATGCGGGTGATCGTCGTAGCGGCCACCGTCGGGTCGGCGAAGCCGTCCGTGGTGACGATCGCCGTGCGCAGCCCGGTCGCCAGCGTCTTGATGTTCGCGCTGCTCAGGTCGACGGTGATCTGGCTCGAGGCGGAGCCGTCGGCGCCCACCTGGAAGCTCAGCACGCCGTCGCCGTCGGCACCGGCGGTGCCGTCGAGCAGCTGGATGCCGTTGAAGTTGCTGCTGTCGGCGATGCGCTCCAGCTCGTCGACCAGCTGCGTGACCTCGGTCTTGATGGCCGTGCGCGAGTCGGCGTTGTTGGAGTCGTTTCCGGCCTGCACCGCGAGGTCGCGCACGCGCTGCAGGATGGAGTGGACCTCGGTCAGCGCACCTTCCGCGGTCTGGATGACCGAGATGCCGTCCTGCGCGTTGCGGGCTGCGACGTTCAGGCCGTTGACCTGCGAACGCAGGCCCTCGGAGATGGCCAGGCCGGCGGCGTCGTCGGCTGCGCGGTTGATGCGCAGGCCGCTCGAGAGCTTCTCGAGCGACTTCGAGACGTCGTTCTGGTTGGCCGACAGGTTGCGGTACGAGTTGAGCGCACTGACGTTGGTGGCGATCTGAAGACCCATGATTATCCTCCGTGGTTATGGGACTGGAAGCGGGCCCGTCCGTGGGCCTGCACTCACCACATTCGCGACACGCGCCGGCGGCGTAACCTGTGCCCGGGAAGAAGTTCAGAGCGCGGCGAGCAGCCGGTCCTCGGTGTCGGATGCCGCGGCGGGCGCGGCGGGGAACACCGCGCCGAAGAACTCCGCCTTGGTCTTGTTGGAGCGGTCGCCGTCGGTTCCGTCCTCCCACGCCTCCATCGCTTCGCGCATGAGCGCGAGCCCGCGGCTGCGGAGCTTGGACACGTAGGCGTGGCTGACGTCCATCTCCTCGGCGAGGTCCTTCACCAGGCGGTCGTCGATGTAGATGCCGCGGATCACCCGTTGCATCGCCGCCGGGAGGGCGTCGAGCACGCGCAGGAGCATCGTCCGGGTCTCGTTCTGCTCGGCGGCATGTTCCGGGAGGATGACATCGTCGGTGAGGTCCACCGCCTGCCGGCCGGACTCGGGGTCGAAGTGCTCCTCGAAGCTGGTCGCGGTCCGCACCATCTCGTCGAGCTGGAGCATCTCGGTGACGGCGGCGGCGTCGAGCCCGGACTCCTTCGCCAGCTCCGCCACGGCGCCCGGGCGTCCGGTGCGGGCGAGCACGGCATCCGCCGCCGCGCGCACGAGCTCGATCTTGTCGCGCCCGCGTTCCCCCGCCGGGTCGGCTCGTCGCATCTCCGACAGGATCGCCCAGGTGATCTGCGAGCGGGCGAAAGCGCCGAACGGGATGCCGCGCTCCGGCTGGTAGCTCAGCGCCGCCCGCGCGAGACCGAGCCGCGCCGCCGACAGGAGGTCGTCGAGGTCGACGTGCTGGGCGGACCGTGCCTTCTCGACGGCCAGGAACGTGGCGAGCGGCATGTTCTCCCGCGCCAGCTGATCGGCCGTAGCGCGC
Source organism: Microbacterium californiense (assembly GCF_047246625.1). NCBI lineage: Bacteria > Bacillati > Actinomycetota > Actinomycetes > Micrococcales > Microbacteriaceae > Microbacterium > Microbacterium californiense. The sequence continues at coordinate 11,259 of NZ_JBFOKQ010000002.1, forward strand.
GCGGCGGAGTTCGCGCCAGAATCAGCAGAAAGTTCAGAGTGGCTCAGCAACGTGACTCCATGACCCATTCGACTGGTTTACGTGCAATCTGAGAAGAACTTCCCATAAACCAGTGAAAAAGACAACATGCAGACGGCGTGCCGAAGCATCCGCTTCCGGAGGTGGCGAATCGAGCCAATCCGGAGGGGGCGCGGATGCCGTGAGAGGTGGGCCCTGCCGGGATCGAACCGACGACATCCACGGTGTAAACGTGGCGCTCTACCAGCTGAGCTAAAGGCCCTGGTGCGCTCAGTGTATCGGCACGCGGCTGCGCGCCCGAGTCGTGGAACAGGGCTAGGCTGAGTGCGGCGCGCGTTGTGCACAGCCGACAAGGCTGCCCGTGTCGCTTCCCGTTTCATTGGCATGACCTGCCAGCTTGACGAAAGGCTCCCCCGTGACCGTCCACGACCAGGATCCGTACTCTCAGGGCCCCCTCGACAGCGATCCGGAAGAAACCGGCGAGTGGCAGCAGTCGCTCGATGAGCTGGTCGACGCGAAGGGCCACGGCCGTGGTCGCGAGATCATGCTCAGCCTGCTCAAGCGCTCGAAGGAGCTGCACCTCGGCGTGCCGATGGTCCCGACCACGGACTACATCAACACGATCGCCCCGGAGAACGAACCCGAGTTCCCCGGCGACGAGGAGATCGAGCGCCGGTACCGCGCCTGGATCCGGTGGAATGCCGCGGTCACCGTGCACCGTGCGCAGCGCCCCGGCATCGCCGTCGGCGGTCACATCTCGACCTACGCGTCCTCGGCCGCCCTGTACGAGGTCGGCTTCAATCACTTCTTCCGCGGCGCGGACAACCCCGGCGGCGCCGACCAGGTGTTCATCCAGGGCCACGCCTCCCCCGGCATCTACGCCCGCTCCTTCCTCGAAGGCCGCCTGACCGAGGAGAACCTCGACGGCTTCCGCCAGCAGGAGTCGCGCGCACCGCACGGCATCCCCTCCTACCCGCATCCGCGGCAGATGCAGGACTACTGGCAGTTCCCCACCGTGTCGATGGGTCTCGGCCCGATCAACGCGATCTACCAGGCGATGTCGAACAAGTACCTCGAGAACCGCGGCATCAAGGACACGTCGGACTCGCAGGTCTGGGCGTTCCTCGGCGACGGCGAGATGGACGAGATCGAGAGCCGCGGCCAGCTGCAGGTCGCCGCGAACGAGGGTCTCGACAACCTGAACTTCGTCATCAACTGCAACCTGCAGCGCCTCGACGGTCCGGTCCGCGGCAACGGCAAGATCATCCAGGAGCTGGAGTCGTTCTTCCGCGGCGCCGGCTGGAACGTCATCAAGGTCGTCTGGGGCCGCGAGTGGGACTCGCTGCTCGCGAACGACACCGAGGGCGCGCTCCTGAACCTCATGAACGTCACCCCCGACGGCGACTTCCAGACGTATAAGGCCGAGTCCGGCGCGTACGTCCGCGAGCACTTCTTCGGGCGCGACGAGCGCGCGGCGGCCCTGGTCAAGGACTACTCCGACGAGGACATCTGGCACCTCAAGCGCGGCGGCCACGACTACCGCAAGGTCTATGCGGCCTTCAAGGCGGCAGCCGAGCACAAGGGCCAGCCCACGGTCATCCTGGCGAAGACGGTCAAGGGCTACGGCCTCGGCCCCCACTTCGAGGGCCGCAACGCGACCCACCAGATGAAGAAGATGACGCTGGACAACCTCAAGACGTTCCGCGACACGATGCACATCCCGATCACGGACGCGCAGCTCGAGGAGAACCCGTACCTGCCCCCGTACTACAACCCGGGAGCCCAGGACGAGACGATCCAGTACATGTTGGAGCGTCGCCGCGCCCTCGGCGGCTACCTGCCCGAGCGCCGCTCGACGCACGTCGGGCTCTCGCTGCCCGACGACAAGGCGTACGCGCTGCCCAAGAAGGGCTCCGGCACGCAGGAGATCGCCACGACCATGGCGTTCGTGCGACTGCTCAAGGATCTCCTCCGCACGAAGGACTTCGGTCACCGCATCGTCCCGATCATCCCGGACGAGGCCCGCACCTTCGGCATGGACGCGTACTTCCCGACGGCGAAGATCTACAACCCGAACGGCCAGCACTACACCTCGGTCGACCGCGAACTGCTCCTCGCCTACAAGGAGAGCCCGCAGGGCCAGATCGTGCACGTCGGCATCAACGAGGCGGGCGCCCTGGCGGCGTTCACCGCTGCCGGAACGTCGTACGCCACGCACGGCGAACCGCTCATCCCGATCTACATCTTCTACTCGATGTTCGGCTTCCAGCGCACCGGCGACGCCCAGTGGGCGGCCGCCGACCAGATGGCGCGCGGCTTCATCATGGGCGCGACCGCCGGCCGCACGACGCTGACCGGTGAGGGTCTGCAGCACGCCGACGGGCACTCGCACCTGCTCGCCTCGACGAACCCCGCGACGGTGTCGTACGACCCCGCCTACGGGTACGAGATCGCGCACATCGTGCGCTCGGGCCTCGAGCGGATGTACGGCGGCAACCACCCCGACCCGAACGTCATGTACTACATCACCCTCTACAACGAGCCGCTCGTGCAGCCCGCCGAGCCGGAGGATGTGGACGTGGACGGCATCGTGCGCGGCATCCACCGCATCTCGACCGGCGAGGGCGAGGGTCCCCGCGCCCAGCTGCTCTCCTCGGGCGTCGGTCTGCCGTGGGTGCTCGAGGCGCAGGAGCTGCTGAAGAACGACTGGGGCGTCGTGGCGGACGTCTGGTCGGTCACCTCGTGGACCGAGCTGCGCCGCGACGGTCTCGCCGCCGACGAGCACAACTTCCTCCACCCGGAGGCCGAGCCGCGTACCGCCTACCTCACCGAGAAGCTGCGCGACGCGCAGGGTCCCGTGGTCGCGGTGAGCGACTACATGCACGCTGTGCAGGACCAGATCCGGCCGTGGGTCCCGCAGCGTTTCGCGACGCTCGGCGCCGACAGCTTCGGCTTCTCGGACACCCGCGCCGCCGCACGCCGCTTCTTCAAGATCGACGGCCCGTCGATCGTGGTGCGCACGCTGCAGTCGCTGGCCGAGGACGGCGTCGTGGACCGCTCGCTCGCCGCGCAGGCGATCGAGAAGTACCGTCTGCACGACGTGAACGCCGGCACCAGCGGCAACGCGGGCGGCGAAAGCTGAGCCATCGGTGACAGGAACGTCTTCCACCGGCATGGACAAGGCCGCGACGCTCACCTGGCTGCGCCGGATCTCCGGTGACATCGCCTCGGTGACGATCAAGCGGCTCGAGGACACCCTGCCTTGGTACGCCGACATGCCACCAGCCCGCCGTTCTGCGGTCGGGCTGGTGGCCCAGGCGGGCATCACCTCGTTCATCCAGTGGTACGACGATCCGAACTCCACGCCGTGGATCGCCGCCGACATCTTCGCCGCCGCCCCTCGTGAGCTGCTGCGCAGCGTCAGCCTCCAGCAGACCCTGCAGCTGATCCGGGTCACGGTCGAGGTCACCGAGGAGCGGGTCGCCGGTCGCGGCGAGGACCTGCGCGAGGCCATCCTGCTCTACTCCCGTGACGTCGCGTTCGCCGCAGCCGACGTCTACGCCCGCGCTGCCGAGGCCCGCGGTCTCTGGGACGCGCGGCTCGAGGCCCTCGTCGTCGACTCCATCCTGACCGGCGAGGCCGACGAGGAGCTCCCGAGCCGCATCGCCGCGCTCGGCTGGCACGGTCACGGAGAGGTCGCGGTGCTGGTCGGCACGACGCCTCCCCAGTTCGACGTCGACCAGGTCCGCCGCACGGCCCGCAAGCTCGCCGTCGACGTGCTGATCGGCGTGCAGGGCTCCCGGCTCGTGCTGGTGATCGGACGCGCTCGCGACGACGATCAGGAGGGCGACTCGGAAGAGCTGACGTTCCTCGAGATCGCCGCGCGCCTCGAGCCGTCCTTCGGTCCCGGCTACGTCGTGCTGGGCCCGGCTGTGGCGGCTCTGGTCGACGCGAGCCAGAGCGCTCGGGCCGCGCTGGCCGGCTTCGCGGTCGCCCGCGCCTGGCGCAGTGCCCCGCGTCCGGTCGAGGCCGACGATCTGCTTCCCGAGCGTGCGCTGGCGGGCGATCCGCTTGCCAAGCAGACGCTCATCGAACGCATCTTCCGGCCCCTGCAGGCTCATTCGACGGACCTGGTCACGACGCTGTGGAGCTATCTCGACAACGGCCGCTCCCTCGAGGCGACGGCACGGGAGCTGTTCGTGCACCCGAACACCGTGCGCTACCGCCTCAAGCGGGTCAGCGAGGTCATCGGCTGGGACGCCACCGGACCGCGCGAGGCGCTGATCCTGCAGACCGCGCTCATCCTCGGCTCCATCGGCGCGGCGGACCCCGCACGCCGGCGGTCCGCCCTGCGTCGTCCCCCGCGCTGACATCGGCGCCCCGTCTGTACGCCACACACAAGGGTTCCTCGGAATCTTGTGATGGATCATCCACCACTTCTCCCGGATCATTGGCAGACTGGTCTGGTGATTGTCGTCGTATGCCCTGGTCAGGGCTCGCAGACCCCCGGATTCCTCGCCCCCTGGCTCGAGATCGACGGGGCGGCCGAACGGCTCGCCGCGTATTCCGAGGCGGCGGGCGTCGATCTGCAGACCCACGGCACGGAGTCGGATGCCGACACCATCCGTGACACGCGCATCGCCCAGCCGCTCATCGTCGCGGCCTCGCTGATCGCCGCCGACGCCCTCTCCGCCCGCGCCGGACGCCTGGCCGACGGGATCGCCGGCCACTCCGTCGGCGAGATCGCCGCGCTCGTCGGAAGCGGCGTGCTGGATGCCGAGATGGGCATGCGCCTGGTCGGCATCCGCGGTCGCGCGATGGCGGATGCCGCGGCGCAGACCCCCACCGGCATGAGCGCCGTCCTCGGCGGCGACGAGGACGCGGTTCTCGCGCGCCTCACCGACCTGGGACTCTCCCCCGCGAACTACAACGGCGGAGGCCAGCTGGTCGTCGCCGGTGAGCAGGTTGCCCTCGAGGCGCTGGCCGCCGATCCCGTCAAGGGCACGCGGGTCATCGCGCTGCAGGTCGCCGGCGCCTTCCACACGACGTACATGGCCTCGGCCGTCGAGGCCCTGCGCGATGCGGTCGCCTCTGTCGAGCCCCGCGATCCCTCGCTGACCCTCTGGACCAACCGCGACGGCTCCACCGTGAAGGACGGAGCTCAGGCGCTGTCGTACCTCGTCGACCAGGTGTCGTCGCCGGTGCGCTGGGACCTGTGCATGGCCTCGTTCGCCGAGCACGGCGTCACCGGCCTGATCGAGCTGGCCCCCGCCGGCGCGCTGACCGGCCTCGCCAAGCGCGGCCTGCGCGGCGTCCCGACCGTCGCCGTGAAGACCCCCGATGATCTCGACGCAGCCGTCGCGCTGCTGAACGGAGAAGCCGCATGAGCGCCATCCTGACGCAGGCGACCGGTCCTGCCTACACGCGCATCTACTCCTTCGGCGCGGCGCGCGGCGAGAACGCGGTGCCGAACGAGGACCTCATCGGTCCGATCGACTCCAGCGACGAGTGGATCCGCCAGCGCACCGGGATCATCACCCGGGTGCGCGCCGCCAAGGACACCGATGCGATCGACCTCGCCGCCGACGCCGGTGCCGAGGCGATCGCGAAGGCCGGCATCCCGGCCGACCAGATCGACCTCGTGATCGTGGCGACCATCAGCAACCCGAAGCAGACGCCCTCGGTGTCGGCGATCGTGGCCGACCGCGTCGGCGCGAATCCCGCCGCGGCCTACGACGTCAACGCCGCCTGTGCGGGATACGCGTACGCGGTGACCCAGGCCGACGCGCTCATCAAGGCGGGCGCGGCGCGCTACGCCCTCGTGATCGGCACCGAGAAGCTCTCGGACGTCGTCGACCCCGCCGACCGCAGCATCTCGTTCCTGCTGGGCGACGGCGCGGGCGCCGCGGTCATCGGTCCCAGCGAGACGCCGGGCATCGCCCCGGCCGTCTGGGGCTCGGACGGCTCCAAGGCGGATGCCGTCGGCATGAACGGCACCCTCACGCAGTTCCGCGACGGGGAGATCCCCTGGCCGACCCTCCGCCAAGAGGGACCGACGGTCTTCCGCTGGGCCGTCTGGGAGATGGCGAAGGTCGCGCGCGAGGCGCTCGACCGGGCCGGCGTCGAGGCGTCGGACATCGCGGCGTTCATCCCCCACCAGGCGAACATGCGCATCATCGACGAGTTCGCCAAGCAGCTCGGCCTGCCCGAGACCACCGTGATCGCGCGCGACATCGAGACCACGGGAAACACGTCGGCCGCCTCGATCCCGCTCGCCAGCCACCGTCTGATGGCCGAGCACCCCGAGCTGTCGGGGGGCCTGGCCCTGCAGATCGGCTTCGGCGCCGGGCTCGTGTTCGCCGCCCAGGTGGTCGTCCTCCCCTGACCGGGCGTCCGCGTTCCCTAGACTGTTCCACGGTTCCGAAAACAACCCGCAAGAAAGAGGAAGACCGACATGGCTTTCACCAAGGATGAGGTCCTCGCCGGCCTCGCAGAACTGATCACCGACGAGACGGGCATCAACGCCTCCGAGGTCGCCCTCGAGAAGTCGTTCACCGACGACCTCGACATCGACTCGATCTCCATGATGACGATCGTCGTCAACGCCGAGGAGAAGTTCGGCGTCACCATCCCGGACGACGAGGTCAAGAACCTGAAGACCGTCGGCGACGCCGTCGACTTCATCGTCGCAGGCCAGGAGTAAGACGCGCAGGATGCCACCCCCGCTCGCCGGGGCGTGGCATCCTCCGTCCTGCCCGCTCCCATCCGCATCCCGCTCGACAAGGAACCACACCCATGACCCAGCGCATCGTCGTCACCGGCATCGGCGCCACGTCCGCCATCGGCGGGACTGCCCCTGACAACTGGACCAACCTGCTCGCCGGCATGTCCGGCACCCGCACCCTCGAGCACGACTGGGTGAAGGAGCACGACCTCCCCGTCACCTTCGCCGCCGAGGCCATGGTCCGCCCCGAAGAGGTGCTGCCGCGCCACGAGGCGAAGCGTCTCGACCCGTCGTCGCAGTTCGCACTGATCGCCGCACGCGAGGCGTGGGAGGATGCCGGCTCGCCCGAGGTCGCCCCCGAGCGCCTCGGCGTCGATTTCGCCACCGGTATCGGCGGCCTCTGGACCCTGCTCGACGCCTGGGACACCCTGCGCGAGAAGGGCCCGCGCCGCGTCATGCCGCTGACCGTTCCCATGCTGATGCCGAACGCGGCCGCCGGGAACCTCTCGCTGCAGTTCGGCGCTCGCGCGTACGCGCAGACCGTCGTCAGCGCCTGCGCCTCGAGCACCGAGTCGATCATCCACGCGTTCCACCATCTGCAGGAGGGCCTCGCCGACGTCGTCATCGCCGGCGGCACCGAGTCGGCCATCCACCCCATCACCATGGCGGCATTCGCCTCGGCCCAGGCCCTGTCCCGCCGCAACGACGACCCGGCGCACGCGTCGCGCCCCGGCGCGATCGACCGCGACGGCTTCGTCATGGGCGAGGGAGCCGCCGCCCTCATCCTCGAGACCGAGGAGCACGCGAAGGCGCGCGGCGCGAAGATCTACGGCTATGTGCTGGGCGGCGGCGTCACCGCCGACGCCTACCACATCACCGGCAACGACCCCGAGGGCAGCGGAGCGGCGCGCGCCGTCACGCAGGCGCTGACCGAGGCGGGCATCACGGCCGACCAGGTTACGCACATCAACGCCCACGCCACCTCGACCCCGGTAGGCGACCCGAACGAGTACGTGGCCCTGAAGAAGGTGTTCGGCGAGCGTCTCGACGAGATCCCCGTGTCGGCCACGAAGGCGTCGACCGGACACCTCCTCGGCGGCACCGGCGCACTGGAGGCGATCTTCGCCCTCCTCGCCCTGCGCGATCGCGTCGCTCCCCCGACCATCAACATGACGGAGCAGGACCCGGCCGTCCCGTTCCGCCTCTCGGTCGAGCCCACGCCGCTCGGCGACGGCCCGCAGGTCGCGATCAGCAACTCCTTCGGCTTCGGCGGCCACAACGCCGTCGCCGTGTTCGCGAGTGCCGACGACTGATCTCCGACGCGCAGACGCACAAAGCCCCCGGACTCCCCGGGGGCTTTGTGCGTGTCACGGATGCCGGGAACTCAGCCCGCAGGGGCGGCGGTGAGTCGCTGTGAGCGCGCCTCACGCATCGACGCGATGCGCGGCAGGAACCATCCGATCAGCGGTCCGACGCCGAACGCGAACAGGACCGTGCCCACACCGACCGGGCCTCCGAGCAGCCAGCCGACCGCGAGCACACTCCCCTCGATGAGCGTGCGCACCAGCCAGACCGGCCAGCCGGTGCGGCGGACGAGGCCCGTCATGAGGCCGTCCCGCGGGCCGGGGCCGAAGTCGGCGGAGATGTAGAGCCCGGTCGCGAACGCCAGGAGCAGCAGTCCGACGACGAACATCGGCGCGCCGATCCACACCGTGCCGGGCGTCGGGAGCACGAGGAGCGCCAGGTCGGCGCTCGGGCCCACGAGCAGAGCGTTGAGCACGGTGCCGAGACCGACGCGTTGGCGGAGCGGGATCCACAGCAGCAGCACGATGACGGAGACCGCCACGGTCACGGTCCCGTAGCCGATCGGCGCCCAGCGGGCGATCCCGAGCGACAGCACGTCCCACGGGGCGACGCCGATGCCGCCGCGCACCATGAAGCCCAGGGCGACGCCGTACAGCAGAAGCCCGATGATCAGCTGGCCGAAGCGCTCCACGAGGTCGCGTCGACTGGTGGCGGTGATCGGGAGGAGGACGGCGCGGAGCAGCATCCTCCTATCGTGGATGCTGCCGCGGGCGCGCCACCGGAACCACTTCCCGAAAAGTGGCCTGCCTGAAAGAGGCCACTTTGCGCGATGCTGGGGAGATGGGATCACGACTGGTGGAACAGCTCGGCGCACAGACCGTGGCGGGGGCGACGGCCTCGGCACTCGCCGGGCACATCCGCGCTCTGATCCTCGACGGCCGTCTGACCGTCGGCGAGCGTCTGCCCAGTGAGCGGTCACTGGCCCTCGAGCTCCGCCGGTCCCGGTCGACGATCACCCGCGTGTACGGTCTGCTCGAAGGCGACGGATTCGTCTCGCGCCTGCACGGCGGCAGCACCCGGGTCACCCTTCCGCACGAGGCCGCGCCGCCGTCGCTCGCCGAGGACGAGACCGCCATCGATCTGTCGATCGCCTCGATGGACTCCACCCCGGGTCTCTACGACGCCACCGTCCGCTCGCTCCCCCGGCTGGCTGCGATGCGCGGGACGAGCGGATACTCGCTCCGCGGCCTCCCCGAGCTCCGCGAGGCCATCGCGCAGCGGTACACCGACCGCGGCGCCGACACCCACCCGGACGAGATCGTCGTCACGTCCGGGGCCCTGAACGGGCTGAACCTGATCCTCGCCACGCTCGGCAGACGGGGCGAGCGGGCCCTCGTGGAGCAGCCGACCTTCCCCCACGCGCTCGAGGCCCTGCACCGGCACGGCTACCGCCCGGTGCCCACGCCCGTCGACGCGGACGGCTGGGATGCGCGGCACCTCGCCGAGACGCTGCTGAGCACCCGGCCCCACGTCGCCTACCTGATCCCCGACTTCCACAACCCGACGGGCGCCACCCTGCCGGATCCCGAGCGGGACCGCATCGCCGCGACCGCTCGCAGCGCCGGGACGCACCTCATCGTCGACGAGACGACGACCGACCTCGACATCGATCGCGGATGGGCCCCCACCCCCGTCGCGGCGTTCAGCCCGAAAGTCATCACCGTCGGGTCGATGTCGAAGATCGCCTGGGGCGGCATGCGCATCGGCTGGATCCGCGCCGAGCGCTCCGTGGTGAGCCGCCTGCTCGCCGTCCGGCCCTCGTTCGAGCTCGGCACCGCGCTGCTCGAGCAGTGCATCGCGGTCGAGCTGCTGCAGGAGATGCCCGCACTCACCGCTCACGTCCGGGCGCGCCTGCACGCCGGGCGCGCCGCTGTGGCCGCCGGGCTCGGGCACCTGGACGGCATCCGGATGCCGTCCACCCCCGGCGGGCTCTCCACCTGGGTCGATCTCGGTGCCCCCGTGTCGACCCGGCTGTCGCTCGCGGCGCGCGAGCACGGGCTCATCCTGCCGCCCGGGCCGCGATTCACGACGGGCGGGGTGCTGGAGAGGCGGACGAGGATCCCCATCACGCTCCCGCCCCAGCGCACGGCGGAGGCCCTTCACCGACTGCGGCGCGCCTGGGAGGACGTGCAGCGCGGGGCCGCCGCACCGCCGGAGCGCCTCCTGCACGCCGCCGTGATCTGACGGCGGACGAAGGCCCCGCCGCTGCCGGAGCAGGGACGGGGCCTTCGACGGGCGGAGCGGGATACGTCTTCTCAGCGTCCGGGTCGATTCACCGGCATCCGATACTCACGCCTCCGCGCTCCGGGTCTCGGGGCGGCGGGTCAGCCGACCTTGTGGAGCCAGACGACGCGTGCGTCGTCGCTGGCGTGGCGGAAGGGCTCGAGCTCCTCGTCCCAGGCCGTGCCGAGGGCGACGTCGAGTTCGCGCTGGAGCTCGACCGCGTTGCCGGCCGCGATCTCCATGGCGTAGCGGATGCGATCCTCGCCGACGACGATGTTGCCGGCGGCATCCGTCTGCGCGTAGTGGATGCCGAGATCGGGCGTGTGCAGCCAGCGACCGCCGTCACTCCGGGGCGTCGGGTCCTCCGTCACCTCGAAGCGCAGGTGCTCCCAGCCTCGGATGGCCGTGGCGAGAGCGGCCCCGGTGCCGACCGGTCCGTCCCAGTAGAACTCGGCGCGGCGGGCGCCGTCGAGCACGGGCTGGTCCGCCCACTCGAAATTCACCGCACGACCGATAGCGCGTCCGACCGCCCATTCGAGGTGCGGGCAGAGCGCGCGAGGCGCCGAGTGGATGAACACCACTCCGCGTGCGTAAGCCGTCGCCATGATCTCTCCGTTTCATCAGGTGCGTCTTCCCCAACGACCTGGACCAACGAAGTGGCGAGAGTATGCGGTTGTGCGCCCATTCTCGCCCACCCGGCGGCAAATCACAAGCGTGTGATTCCACGCGAAAGGCCCCGGTCGCGAGGACCGGGGCCTTGGACCGCGGAACGGTCCGTCGACGAGGAGGCTCAGGCCTCGCTCATCGCCTGCTTCACCTGCTGGCCCTTGGCCGCGTAGTACGCGGCGCGCGCGGCGTCCTTTCGGGCCTGCTCGGCGTAGCCGTGCTCGAGCACGTCCTGCGGGACCTCGACGTTCGGAACGTCGTCGGTGCCGTGGTACTTCTCGATGTAGGCGTCGAGCTCCGGGCCCGAGGTCCACGACGTGATCAGGCAGTACCGGGGCTCGGTGCCGTTGTGCGTCGCGGCGTGCCACAGGCGCTGGGTGTCGACGATGAGCTGGGCGCCCGCCGGCAGGGCGATGCGGTACTCGATGCTCGGGTCGGTGCGGTTCTCGCGCAGGACGAAGTAGCTGTCCTTGTCATCCGTGAGGTTGAAGAAGCCGCGGACGACCCACCCGGTCCCGTCGGGGTTCAGGCGGTTGTTGTCGTCCTGGTGGAGGTTGTAGAGGCAGTCGCCGTACGGGGTGGGCTGCAGCTCGATGACGCGGCAGCGTCCGACGTTCGCACCGGGCTCCTGCGCGCGGCGGGTGAGGTTGGGGGCCTTGGCGACCTGCGAGTCGATCCAGACCCCGTCCTTGTCGGTGCGCGGCGGCTTGTGGTTCCAGAAGCCGTTGCACTCGATGTCGCCGAAGGCGCTCGCCAGAGGGGCGAAGCGGGTGTCGCCCGAGGACTTCCAGTCGTTGTACTCGATGTCCAGCCACTCCTTGGGGTCGAGCTCCTGGTTGTAGCTGTCGAGGACGACGAAGCCCTTCTCCTCCAGCGCTGCGGACTTGATGTATCCCATGATCTGCGTCATGTTCCTTTCATCGGGGGCCAGCACGTTTTAACAGGCCCTGATTAGGCAAGCCTAACAGCGGCTCCTTCGGGCCCCTCCGAGGGCCGCCGTGAATAACCGAATAGACTTGCTCGGGCGCCTCGGCGAGTCCCGGCGCCGAGCGCAACGGGAGGACCGGACACGAGCATGAGCACCGCCACCAACGTCGAGGCGACGGCCGTCAACACGATCGAGTGGCTCGCGACAGGCTCCTCGAGCATCGTCGTCCCGGTGTACCAGCGCCAGTACCGCTGGGACATCGGCGGGTGCGAGCAGCTCCTCTCCGACATCCGCGCGGTCGCCGACGAGGACACGGCGCACCGGCACTTCATCGGATCCATCCTCTCGGCCCAGGACGGCGACTCCGCGCGGGACCTCATCCTCATCGACGGGCAGCAGCGCATCACCACGCTCATGCTGCTGATCGCGGCGCTTCGGCATTCCGTCGAGCACGCCGACCCGGCCCTGGCCGAGGAGCTCGGTCGCGTGCTGGTCCGCGGCGACGAGCCCTCGCGCACCAAGCTCCGTCCGCACGACGCGTGGGCGGGACCGTACGAGTCGGTGGTCCTCGACCGCCGCGACGACGCCGACCGCGAGTCCCGCTTCGACGACAACTACGCGTTCTTCCGCAGCCAGATCCACGTCGACGAGGTCCCCCGAATCTGGCGCGGACTCCGACGGCTCGAGCACGTGTCGATCACGCTGGGCGCCGAGGCGAACGCCCAGCAGATCTTCGAGAGCCTGAACTCGACCGGCGAGCCGCTCCGCGACCACGAGCTCATCCACAACTACATCCTCATGGGCCTCACCCACGCCGAGCAGCTCGATGTCGAGAGCCGCTTCTGGCTCCCCATCGAGCGCCACACCGGCGAGACGATCGGCGCCTTCTGGCGCCACTACCTGGTGATGACCACGGGACGGGAGCTCGCCGCCAACGGGGAGCACGGCGTGTACAGCGCCTTCCGCCGCTCCTTCCCGCGCGTGGATGCGGAGCAGCTCCAGGCGGATGCCGAGACCTGGCGCCACTACGCCGAGATCTACGGCATCCTCCTCGACCCTTCGCGCGAGCCCGATCCGGAGATCGCCCGTCAGCTGCGGTTCGTCGGCACGTTCGGGCGCGCCGCGTACCCGCTCGTCCTCAGGGTCTACAGCGACCACGCTCGGGGCCTGATCGACCGCGCCGAACTCGTGCAGACCCTGGAGTGGATCCAGGCGCTCTACCTCCGCCGCACGCTGGTCAACCTGCCGAACGAGCGCCTGATCGCCCGGCTCTGCCGCGCTCGTACCCAGGGACCGGACGCCCTCGCGCGGGCCTTCGCGCGCATCACACCCTCCGACGAGCGGGTGAGCGCTGTGCTGAAGTACAGCGAGCTGCCGCACGCGGCGTACGTCCTGGGGCGGCTGGAGGGCGTGGAGGATCCGACGGCCTACGACGTCGAGCACGTGGTGCCGCCGGTTCCGAACGACTCCTGGTCGGGCGACGGCGTGCGTCCGTGGAGCGAGTACTCGGAGGACGAGCAGAACAGCCATCGCGCGCTCGCGCCGACCCTCGGAAACCTGACACTCCTGGAGCCGCACCTGACCGAGCGGGTGTTCGGCGCTCCCTTCCCGGTGAAGCGAGCCGACGCCTATGCGCGCAGCGCCGTCACCGCCACGCGGGAGCTGGCGGGATCGGACCGGTGGAACACGGCGGCCATCACGCAGCGCACAGTGGGGCTGACCGCCGAGCTGGTGCGGATCTGGGCGCGTCCCGCCCTGCCGGAGATCGACGACGACGGCCTCACCCCCATCCTGGATGCGGTGCGCCGGCGCGGCTGGCCCGCCGGCTGGGAGCGCGAGTTCGACTATGTCGAGTACCGCGGGGAGCGCTGGGAGGTCTACGACGTCAAACACCTCTTCAACCGGGTGCTGCGGCGCGCCTGGACCGACACGCGCACTGCCGCCCTGTCGTACTGCGAGACCCACGGCGGTCCGATCTATGCGGACAAGGCGTGGAAGGGGCAGTGGGACGACCTCGGCGACGGCCACCACCTCTACATGGGCTGGGATTCGAACTACATGATGAGCGCCGTGCAGGGGGTGCTGGAAGAGGCGGGCATCGCGTCCGAGGTCTTCGTCAAGTACTCCTACATCGGCAACGTGATGTAGCCCCCCGTCGGCCGGCCGGGACGGTTAGGCTCGACGGGTGAGCACCGTAGTCCGTCGCATGCAGGATCTGACCGTCGAAGAGCACACCCTCACCGTTCCGCTGGTGTGGGACGATCCATCCGACACCCGCACCATCGACGTCTTCGCGGCCGTCGTCTCGCGCGAGGGCGGAGAAGACCTTCCCTACCTCGTGTTCCTGCAGGGCGGTCCGGGTCACGAGGCCCCGCGGCCGTTCCATGCCGCCCTCGCCCCCACCTGGCTCGACGAGGCGCTGGCTCACTACCGCCTGGTGCTCCTGGACCAGCGCGGCACCGGCCGCTCGACGCCGGTGAAGGACGCCGACCTCGGACGCGGCGCCTCGGCGGTCGCGGAACACCTCACCCACCTCCGCGCCGACTCCATCGTTCGTGACTGCGAGGCGCTGCGCGAGCATCTCGGCGCGACGCGGTGGAGCGTGCTGGGCCAGTCGTTCGGAGGCTTCACGACCCTCGCCTACCTCTCGACCCGTGCCTCGTCGCTCGAGCACGTGTACATCACCGGCGGCCTCAGCGCCGTGGGCCGTCACCCGGACGACGTCTACTCCCTGTGCTACGACAAGATGCGCGTCGCGTCGGAGCGCTACTACCGCCGCTTCCCCGAGCACCGCGACGTGATGCGCCGGCTGGTGGATCAGGCCGCGGAGGGAGGGATCGTCCTCCCCGACGGCGAGGTCGTCTCCCCGTCGCGGCTGCGCTCCGCCGGCTCGGCGCTGGGCACCGACAACGGCTGGCAGACGCTCTGGTCCCTCCTCGAGCTCGACCCCGCCTCGAACGCGTTCCGCTACGACCTCCAGAGCGCGATGCCCTACGGCGGACGCAACCCGCTGTACTTCGCGTTCCACGAGTCCAGCTATGCCGACGGGTTCGCCACGCGCTGGTCGGCGGAGCGCGTCGAGCCCGACGACTTCCGTGAGGACCCCACGCTGTTCACCGGCGAGCACATCCGTCGCGAGTGGACCGAGACCGTGCCCGCGTTCCAGCCTTGGCGCGAGGTGGCGCAGGAGCTGGCCGAGTTCGCCTGGCCCCGCCTCTACGACGAGAACGCTTTGGCGGCGTCGGATGCCGCGGGCGCCGCAGCCGTCTACGTCAACGACGCCTACGTGCCCCTCGAGTTCTCGCTCGAGACGGCGAGTCTCCTGCCCGGCGTGCAGCTCTGGCAGACGAGCGAGCACGAGCACAACGGCCTGCGGTCTGGGCACGTGCTGTCCCGCCTGATCGACCTCGCCCACGGGCGCCTCGTGCGCTGAGGCGTCGAGGCTCCGGAACCTGGACGTGCCGCCGTGGACGATGTGATGGGCGGAGTGATCGCCGTGGTCGCGGTCGTCGTCGCAGCCGCGGTGCTCCTCATCGCCATCGAGCGCTCCGCGCGTCGGCCGATCGAGGAGAAGTACCGGGGAGACGGAGGCGGGCTCGGTGCCGCCCTCGACGCGGTCTGGTCGCCGACGGCAGCATCCGCATCGATCTCTGAGCTCTGCGCCGGCTTCCGGTCGCACGAGCGGCTGCTCTCAGCCCTCGGAACAGCCGTCCGCGCGACCGGAACGGTAGCGGATGCCAGGCCTGCGAACGCCGCGACAACGCGGAAAGGCCCCGCCCTCCGAGGAGTGCGGGGCCTTTCGAGCGGTCCTTACTTGGAGGCGCCGCCGAAGCCCTTGAAGCGCTGGTTGAACTTCTCGACACGGCCGGCCGAGTCCATGATGCGCTGCTTGCCCGTGTAGAAGGGGTGCGAGGCCGAGGAGATCTCGACGTCGATGACGGGGTACTCGACACCGTCCAGCTCGATGGTCTTGTCGCTGGTCACGGTGGAGCGGGTGAGGAAGGTCTCGCCCGAGCCGAGGTCGCGGAACACGACCGCCTGGTAGTCGGGGTGAATGTCAGTCTTCATGGGATTCCTTAGTTGCTGCCCTGGATTGTGCCAGGGACGAGGGAAGTCTGCGGTGCACGATGCACCAAGGATCGATTCTACCAGACGGCGTCAGGATGCTGCGCGTGCGGCGTATCGACCCTCGTGCGACGTCAGCGTGATCGGCATGCCGAACGCGGTGCCGAGCGCTTCCGCCGTCAACGTCTCCGCGATGGGACCGGCGGCGACGACCTGGCCCTCCCGCAGCAGCAGGACGTGCGTGAAGCCGACAGGGATCTCCTCGACGTGATGCGTGACCATCAGCATGGCCGGGGTCGTCGGGGAGGACGCATACCCGCTGAGCAGCGACAGCAACTCCTCTCGCGCGCCCAGGTCGAGGGATGCCGTGGGCTCGTCGAGCAGCAGCAGCTCGGGATCGGTCATCACGGCACGGGCAATCTGCACCCGCTTCTGCTCGCCGTCACTGAGCGTGCCGAAGGTGCGGTCGGCGAGGTGCTCGAGCTTCCAGTCCCCGAGCACCCGGAGCGCCCGGCGCTCGTCGATGTCCTCGTAGTCCTCGTTCCAGCGTCCCGTCACCGAGTAGGCGGCCGTGAGCACGGTGTCGAGCACCGTCTCGTCGCGCGGGATCCGCTTGGCCATCGCCGAGGAGGCGAACCCGATGCGGGGGCGCAGCTCGAAGACGTCGGTGCGGCCCAGGGTCTCCCCCAGCACCGAGACCGATCCGGCGGTCGGGTGCATCAGGGTGTCGGCGAGCTGGAGCAGCGTCGTCTTGCCGGCGCCGTTCGGCCCGAGGATCACCCATCGCTGGTCGTCGGCGACCTGCCAGCTCACGTGATCGATGATGTTGCGCCCGTCGCGGCGCACGACGACGTCGGTGAATTCCAGAGCGATCGGCATGGAGCCAGCCTATCGGCTCAGCGGCTCAGCTCCGCGTAGAGCTCCCGTGTGGTGTCGGCGATGGAGGCCCAGCTGAACTCCTGACGTGCGCGCTCGCGTCCGGCGTCGCCGTACTCGCGCGCTCGGGCCGGATCCAGAGCCACCTCGGTGAGCGCCGCCGCGAGATCCGACACGTACCGCTCCGGGTCGACGGGGGTACCGGTACCGTCCTGTACCTGGTCGATCGGGACGAGCCGACCGGTCACGCCGTCGGCCACCACCTCGGGGATGCCGCCGGTCGCCGTTCCGACCACCGCCGCGCCGCACGCCATCGCCTCGAGGTTGACGATGCCGAGCGGCTCGTACACCGAGGGGCACACGAACGTCGTCGCGGCGGTCAGGATGGCCGAGAGCTGGTCGCGCGGCAGCATCCGCTCGATCCAGATCACGCCCTCGCGCGTCTGCTGCAGCAGGCGCACCCCCTCCTGCACCTCGGCCATGATCTCCGGGGTGTCGGGGGCACCGGCGCACAGGATCAGCTGCACCTCCGGTGGCAGCATCCGCGCCGCCCGGAGAAGATAGGGCAGCCCCTTCTGGCGGGTGATGCGGCCGACGAACACGACGGACGGCCGGTCCGGGTCCATGCCGACCGATGCGAGGAAGGCGGGGTCCTGCACGGGGCGCCAGCGCTCGACGTCGATGCCGTTGTGGATCACGCGCACCTTCGCGGGATCGACCTGCGGGTAGCTCCGCAGGATGTCGGCGCGCATGCCGGCGCTGACGGCGATGACGGCGGCCGCATTCTCGTACGCGAGCTTCTCGATGCCGCTCGACACGGCGTACCCGCCGCCGAGCTGCTCGGCCTTCCAGGGGCGCAGCGGTTCGAGGCTGTGCGCGGTGAGCACGTGCGGGATGCCGTGCAGCTGCGAGGCCAGGTGCCCGGCGAAGTTGGCGTACCAGGTGTGGCTGTGCACGATGTCCGCCTGCTCGATCGCCGCTACGATCTCGAGA
The DNA here is from genome assembly GCF_047246625.1 of Microbacterium californiense. Classification (NCBI taxonomy): domain Bacteria; kingdom Bacillati; phylum Actinomycetota; class Actinomycetes; order Micrococcales; family Microbacteriaceae; genus Microbacterium; species Microbacterium californiense. The sequence goes on from NZ_JBFOKQ010000002.1 coordinate 29,117, forward strand.
TCGGTCCCCAGCGTCTGCAGGGCGGGGTTCGCGGCGGCGAGGCCGGCCGGCGTCCGGTAGGAGGCGGTCTCGGCCTCGTCGCGCGGCGCCCCGAATGCGCGGACGCTGACGTCGATGCTCGCGCGGAGCGCGGTCACGAGTTCGGCGACGTGCACCCCGGCACCGCCGTAGATCTCGGGCGGATACTCCTTGGTGATCATTTCGACTCGCATGCCTGAACGCTAGTACAGCGAGCGGAATCGCGCCTATGGTTGACCCATGTCCGCACCACAGAAGGTCTTCGGGATCATCCTCGCCGGCGGCGAGGGAAAGCGCCTCATGCCGCTGACAGCCGATCGCGCGAAACCGGCGGTTCCCTTCGGCGGTCAGTACCGGCTCATCGACTTCGCCATCTCGAACCTGATCAACTCCGGTCTGCGGCAGGTCGTCGTGCTCACGCAGTACAAGTCGCACAGCCTCGACCGCCACATCTCGCAGACCTGGCGGATGTCCGCCCTCCTGGACTCCTACGTCACCTCGGTGCCCGCCCAGCAGCGACTGGGCAAGCGGTGGTTCTCGGGATCCGCCGACGCGATCCTCCAGAGCATGAACCTGATCAACGACGAGAAGCCCGACATCGTCGTGGTCATCGGCGCCGACCACGTGTACCGCATGGACTTCCGGCAGATGATCGAGGCCCACGTCGCCTCCGGGGCGAAGGCCACGGTCGCCGGCATCCGCCAGCCGCTCGCCCTCGCCTCGCAGTTCGGCGTCATCGACGCGGATCCCGACGGCTCCGGCCGCATCCGCGCCTTCCTCGAGAAGCCCACCGACGCCACGGGCCTGCCGGATGCGCCGCACGAGGTGCTCGCCTCGATGGGCAACTACGTCTTCGACGCCGATGCGCTGATCGCCGCGGTCGAGGCCGACGGCGAGTCCCCCACGTCCGGTCACGACATGGGCGGGGACATCGTCCCGTACTTCGTGGACCGCGGCGAGGCCGGGTACTACGACATGAAGCGCAACGACGTTCCCGGATCGTCGCCGCGGGATCGCTCCTACTGGCGCGACGTCGGCACGATCGAGAGCTTCTTCGACGCGCACATGGACCTCATCTCCACGCTGCCGATCTTCAACCTGTACAACACCGACTGGCCGATCCACTCGCAGACCGTCAACTCGCCGCCCGCGAAGTTCGTGCGCGATTCGGTGGGACGCATCGGCAACGCCATCGACTCGATCGTGTCGCTGGGCTCCGTGCTCTCGGGCACGCACCTCGAACGCAGCGTGGTCGGCCCGTGGACGCTCGCCGGCGGGGGCTCGACAATCACCGACTCGGTGGTGTTCGATCATGTGCGGGTGGGAGCGGGGTCGCGCGTGCACCGGGCGATCCTCGACAAGAACGTGGTCGTCGCGGACGGCGCGACGGTCGGAGTGGACCGGGAGCGCGACATCGCCCGGGGTTTCACGGTCACCGAGACGGGCATCACCGTGGTCGGCAAGGGCGCGTTCATCGAGCGGTGAGCGTGCGCAGCGGGGTGCCGTTCGATCGCTAGGCTCGAACGCGTGACCCCGCCGCGCTTCCTCGTCGTCCTCGATGCCGATTCCACGCTCATCCGCGACGAGGTGATCGAGCTCCTCGCCGACGAGGCCGGGCGCCGCGCCGAGGTCCAGGCCGCCACCGAGGCGGCGATGCGCGGCGAGGTGGACTTCGCCGAGAGCCTGCGCTCGCGCGTCGCCGCGCTGGAGGGCGTGCCGGTCGATTCCTTCCCTCGGGTGATCGCCCGCATCCAGCCGACACCCGGCGTGCGCGCGTTGACGGCGGCCGTCCACGAGCGCGGCGGCGTCGTGGGCGTCGTCTCCGGCGGTTTCCACGAGATCCTCGACCACGTCGCTCCGGGTCTCGGTGTCGACCGGTGGCGCGCGAACCGGCTGGCCGTCCGCGAGGGTGCCCTGACCGGCACGGTGGACGGCGACATCGTCGACGCGGCGGTCAAAGCGGCGACGCTCCTCGAATGGGCCGACGAGCTGGGGATCGCTCCGCATGCGACCCTCGCCATCGGCGACGGCGCGAACGACCTGCACATGATGGGTGTCGCCGGACTGGGCCTCGCCTTCAACGCCAAGCCCGCGGTGCGCGAGGCCGCAAGCCTCGTGATCGGGCCGCAGGACCTCGCCGAGGTCATCCCGCTCCTCCCCTGAGCCTCCCCGGCTACACGACCCGTCGCGCATGTCGGTGAGCGGGGCTACCTTCGGTTCATGGACGTCATCCTCATCCCCGGTCTCTGGCTCGACGCGGCGAGTTGGGAGGAGGTGGTGCCCGACCTCGAGAAGGCGGGGCATCGCGTGCATCCCCTGACGCTGCCGGGCGTCGGCGAATCCGCCACCTCCTCGTCCGACATCGGCATCGCCGACTGGATCGCCGCGGTCGTGCGCACGATCGACGAGCTCCCCGCCGACCGCGTGGTCGTCGTCGGGCACAGCGGCGGGGGCAACGTCGCGTGGGGCGCCGCCGCCGAGCGTCCGGACCGCGTCGCGCGCGTCATCTTCGTCGACACCATTCCCCCGGCGCCGGGCCACGGGATCAGCGAGTTCGAGGTCGTCGACGGGGTCGTGCCGTTCCCGGGATGGGACTTCTTCCCCGAGGAAGACGTGTACGACCTCGACGAGGCGACCCGGGCGCGGACGGCGCCGCTGACACGCAGCGTGCCGGCCCGCGTGCCGACGGACGAGATCGAGCTCGCGCGCGCGGACCGCTTCCGTGTGCCCGTGACGCTCCTGATGGGCGGCATGGACGAGGAGTCGCTCCGTGCATCGGTGGCCGACTGGGGGCCGTACGGCGACGAGTTCCGGGCGATCGACGATGCCGAGGTCGTGCGGATCGGCTCGGGCCACTGGCCCCAGTTCTCCGTGCCGCACAGACTCGCGGAGCTGATCGACGCCGCGATCCGGCGCTGACCCGTCGGATCGGGCGCGTGCGGGGGCGCGGCGGGGTCAGTGCCCCATGCCGAGGCCGCCGTCGACGGGGATGACGGCACCCGAGATGTACGCCGCGTCGTCTCCCGCGAGCCACGCGACGACACCGGCCACCTCGTCGGGCGTCGCGAAACGTCCGGCCGGGATGTTCGCCTTGTACTGCTTCTGGGTCTCCTCGGGCAGCTCCGCCGTCATGTCGGTCTCGATGAAGCCCGGGGCGACGACGTTGGCCGTGATGCCGCGTCCGCCCAGCTCGCGCGTGAGCGAGCGGGCGAAGCCGACGAGGGCGCTCTTCGACGCCGAGTAGTTGATCTGTCCCGCGGATCCGTAGAGCCCCACCACGCTGGAGATGAGGATGACGCGGCCGAAGCGCGCCCGCAGCATGCCCTTCGACGCGCGCTTGACCACGCGGAACGTGCCGCCGAGATTCGTGGCGACGACGCTGTCGAAGTCGTCCTCGCTCATCCGGAGCAGGAGGGTGTCCTTGGTGATGCCGGCGTTCGCGACCACGATCTCGACCGGGCCGAGCTGCTGCTCGACCTCGGTGAAGGCCGCGTCGAGAGCGGCGGCATCCGTGACGTCGGCTCGGACCGTCAGGGTGCCTTCGGGTCCCTCGCCGCTGCGCGCCGTGACGGCGACGCGATACCCGTCGCGGACGAATCGCTCGGCGATCGCTCGACCGATTCCGCGGTTTCCTCCGGTGACGAGGACGACGCGCTGAGCACTCATGTTGGTTCACTCCCGATGGGCGGTCGATACGGGGCATCCGCATCGACCTCGATCCTATCGACGGATGCCGCTCGTCCGCGGTGCGGCGGCGGCCGTCCCGCACCGCCCCCTGTTTGACAGATGCGGGCGCTCCTGGAAATCTGAACGGGACGAAAGGGCTTCCCGCGTGAGCGACAACAGCGTTCCTCCTTCCGGTGATCCGGCGTACATGCCCCCGCCGGCTCCTCCTGCTCCCTCGACCCTGCCGGCTCAGCCCTCCCAGGCGTATCCGGGTGCAGCCCCGACGTACGGCAGTCCGGCCGCGGCGCCCGCATACGGCGCACCCGCGCCGCAGTATGCGCCCCCGCCGGCTCCCGCCCCCCTCCAGCCCTACGGCGGCGGCCCGGTCGCCCCGGGTCACGGTTATGCGCAGCCTCCGTACCCCGTCTACCCGGCGCCTCGTCCGATCAGCGGTCTCGCCATCGCATCGCTGGTCTGCGCCATCGCCAGCATCGTGTTCAGCTGGCTGGTGCTCCCGGCGTTCGCGTCGATCGCCGCCGTCATCACGGGCCACATGGCCCTCCGCCGCACCAAGGAGAACCCGATGATCGGAGGGCGGGGCATGGCCTTCGCCGGCCTGATCATCGGATACGTCGTGCTGGGGTTCGGCGTGCTGATGCTCCTGATCGGGATCTTCAGCTTCGCGATGCTCGGCGCGTTCACGCTGCCGTTCGTCTACAGCAGCTGATCCGCCTCGAGCGGGCCGTCCACTGCGCTCCCGGCGGCGTAGGCTGGAGGCATCGTGAACCGCAAGCGTCTCGTCCCCGCCGTCACCTCCCTGCCGCAGTCGCCGCGGGCAGAGGCAGACCACCGCGTGCGCCGTTACGCCATCACGATGACCATCCGCATCGTCTGCTTCGGGCTGATGGTGCTGGTGCAACCCTATGGCTGGTACACCTGGGTCTTCGCGATCGCGGCGGCCGTCCTTCCGTACATCGCCGTGGTGTTCGCCAACGCGGGCAGCGACAGCACCGAGACGGGGGCGGAGTCGCCCCTGCAGCAGCTCGAGGCCGCTCCCCCGGAGCCATTCCATCCGGACGACGACGGTCCGCAGATCTTCACCATCCGCGAGAGCCCGCGAGACCCGTCGTGACCGAACTGATCTGCTCGCGCGCCGGCTGCCGACGCGCGGCCACGCACCAGGTCGTCTGGCGGAATCCGCGCATCCACGCCGCCGATCGCGAGAAGGTATGGCTCGCATGCGACGACCACGTCGACTACCTGCGCGACTATCTCGCGGCCCGGGACTTCCCCGTCGCCGTCCGCAAGGGAACTCCCGCATGAGTCGACGTCTGACCCGGTGGGCGGTCTACGTGCTCGTGGCGATCGCCTTCGCCATCGGCTGTGCCTTCCTCTCGAACTGGCAGTTCGACCGCAACGAATCCCGGGCCGAGCAGATCGCGCTCGTCGAGAAGAACTATGACGCGACCCCAGTGCCGCTGGGCGAGCTCATCGGCGACGACGACGTCCTCGACCCGGGCGATCAATGGCACCCCGTCGTGCTGCGCGGCGAGTACCTCCGCGATCAGCAGCTGCTCGTGCGCAACCGCCCCCACGGAGGCACGGCGGCCTTCGAGGTGCTCGTGCCCTTCCGCGACGTCGACGGCCGGATCTTCATCGTGGACCGCGGCTGGGTGCCGCCCGGGGAGGGCGAAGCCCCGGAGTCGGTGCCGTCGGCGCCGTCCGGCACCGTCGAGGTCGTCGTGCGCCTCCGGCCGGGCGAGCCCGTTCCGGCGTCCGGCCGCGGAGCCCCCCAGGGGCAGGTGCCGACGATCAACCTTCCGACCATCGCGGGGCTGGTCGACGGCGACGTCATCACTGCCGCCTACGGGCAACTGGTCAGCGAAGACCCCGCGGGCGGCGCGCTGGGCGGCTTCGACTCCCCCACCGACGATCCGGGGCCGCACCTCTCGTACGCGATCCAGTGGATCCTCTTCGCCCTCATGGGTTTCATCTTCATCGGCTACATCATCCGCACCGAGATCGTGAAGCACCGGGAGGAGCGCGAGGGGAAGCCGGCGCCCGTCCGTCGCTCCCGACGGCGCGACAAGGATGCGGATGCCGAGGACGAGCTGCTCGACGCCGGCGTCGACGCCCGTTGACGGCTAGCGCGGAGCTCGCCCCGCGTCGATCACCGATCCGCCCTCGACCGTCCTCCGCCAGCCCCCTCCGTCGTTCTCGTACACGACGCGCGCGTGGCGACGGTCCTCGGCACCCTGCCAGAACTCGACCCGTGTGGGGCGGAGGCGCCACAGCACCCAGTCGTCGTCACTGATGTCGGCGCGGGCAGCGGCCGATCGGGCCGCGAGATCCGAGGCGCTCTCCTCCGGTGAGGCCTCGTCGACGGGGCCGCGCACACGGACCGCGCGCACGAGCGGCTGCCACCAGAACGCGAGCGCCGCAGCGGGGTGCCGGGCGAGTTGAACGCCGTTGCGCGACGACCGTGGTCCGGCGAAGGCCCAGCCGCGCGCGTCGAGTCCCTTGAGCACCAGCGTGCGGGCATCCGGGACTCCGTCGTCCGCCACCGTCGCGAGGGTCGCCGCGTGCGGTTCCGGCACTCCCGCCGCCGCCGCGTGCTCCATCCACGCCAGGAACAGCGCCACGGGCTCGTCCGGGAGGTGTGAGGAGGCGAGTTCCGGAGCCCGGCCCTGGAGTGTGGGTCGGGCTCGCAGCCACGCGGCCACGTCGTCGGGATCGGGGCGCATGTCTCGACTATGCCACTCGTCCGACGGAGCGCGATCAGGCGAGCTCGATGAGGTCCTGGTAGTCCTGGCTCCAGATGTCCTCCACGCCGTCCGGCAGGATCAGCACGCGCTCCGGGTTCAGGGACTGCACCGCGCCGGGGTCGTGCGACACGAGCACGACCGCGCCCTCGTAGTGCGCGAGCGCCCCGAGGATCTCCTCACGGGAGGCCGGGTCGAGGTTGTTGGTCGGCTCGTCGAGCAGCAGCAGGTTCGCCGAGGAGACGACGAGGGTCGCCAGCGACAGACGCGTCTTCTCCCCGCCCGACAGCACGCCCGCCGGCTTCAGCACGTCGTCGCCGGTGAAGAGGAAGGAGCCCAGCACCTTGCGCGCCTCGGTCTCGGTGATGTGCGGCGCCGCCGAGACCATGTTCTCCAGCACCGAGCGGCCGACGTCGAGGTTCTCGTGCTCCTGGGCGTAATAGCCGACCTTGAGTCCGTGACCGGGTTCGAGCTGGCCGGTGTCGGGCTGGTCCACGCCCGCGAGCATCCGCAGCAGCGTCGTCTTGCCCGCGCCGTTCAGGCCGAGCACGACCACCTTGGATCCGCGGTCGATGGCGAGATCGACGTCGGTGAAGATCTCCAGGGATCCGTAGGACTTCGACAGCCCGGATGCCATGAGAGGCGTCTTGCCGCAGGGCGCGGGCTTCGGGAACCGCAGCTTCGCGACGCGATCCTCCTGCCGAACGTCCTCGAGTCCTGCCAGCAGCTTCTCCGCCCGCGCGACCATCTGGTGGGCCGCGGCGGCCTTGGACGCCTTCGCCCCGAAGCGGGCCGCCTGCTGCTGCAGAGTCGTCGCCTTCTTCTCCGCGTTCACGCGCTCCTTCTTGCGGCGTTCCTCGTCGGCCGCGCGCTGGCGCAGGTAGTTCTTCCAGTTCATGTTGTACGTGTCGATGATCTGGCGGTTCGCATCGAGGTAGAACACGCGGTTGACGGTCTCGCCGACCAGCTCGACGTCGTGGCTGATGACGATCAGCCCGCCCTTGTAGTTCCTCAGGAACTCGCGCAGCCAGACGACGCTGTCGGCGTCGAGGTGGTTGGTCGGCTCGTCCAGGATCATCGTCTGCGCGTCCGAGAAGAGGATGCGGGCGAGCTCGATGCGTCGGCGCTGACCGCCCGAGAGGGTCGACAGCGGCTGATCGAGGATGCGGTCCGGAAGGGAGAGGTTGTGGGCGATCGATGCCGCCTCGGCCTCTGCGGCGTAGCCGCCCTGCGCCTCGAACTTCTCGGTGAGCTGCGCGTAGCGCTTCATGGCCTTCGCCGCGACCTGGGGGTCTTCCGAGCCCATCGCGAGCGAGGCCTCCGTCATGCCCAGGTTGAGCTGACCGAGCCCTCGCGCATCGAGGATGCGCGTGCGCGCGAGGTCCTCGGGGTTGCCCGATCGCGGATCCTGCGGCAGATAGCCGAGCTCTCCGGACCGCGTGACGGTGCCGCCCGACGGCAGGACGTCGCCCGCCAGGACCTTGGTCAGGGTGGTCTTGCCGGCGCCGTTGCGGCCGACGAGTCCGATCTTGTCGCCGTCGGCGACGCGGAAGGAGACGTTCTCCATCAGCAGGCGCGCGCCCACGCGGATCTCGAGGTCGTGCACGGCAAGCACAGCAGGATGTCCGTTCGTTCGGGGTGGAGGTCGGCCGAGGGGCCAGCCTCCCAGTATAAGCCGCCCCGGTTACGCGACCGTCCGACGGCAAGATCACTCCGGGGACCGAGCCGATCCATACCGGGGAGGGATGCCGGCGGCGCGGTGCGCTTCGTACCGTTCCAGGGTGGACGCCCTCACCGACTTCATCCTCCTCGCCGTGCACTCGCCATGGCTCCCGCTGGTGCTCTTCCTGGTCACGGTGGTCGACGGATTCTTCCCGCCCGTGCCGAGCGAGACGGTGCTCGTGGCCGCCGCGGCGGTGTCGACATCCGCGGGTGCAGACGTGCTGGTGCTGGGCGGGGTCGCCGCACTCGGAGCCGCGGTCGGCGACAACGTCGCCTTCGCGATCGGCCGCCGCGTGGGGACGACCTCCCCACGGTGGAGGAGCCGCCCTCGCCTCGCCGCCGCCTTCGAGCGCGCACGGGCGGCTCTGGACGAGCGCAGCGCGTCGCTCATCCTCGGCGCGCGGTACGTCCCGGTGGGTCGCGTCGCGGTGAACATGTCCGCAGGCATGCTGCAGTTCCCGTGGCGCAGGTTCCTCCCGCTCAGCCTCGTCGCGGGCGCGAGCTGGAGCGCCCTGAGCCTCGCGATCGGCGTTTTGGCCGGATCGTGGGTCGCCGACCAGCCGATGCTCGGCGCCGGGATCGGGGTGGCGCTCGCCCTGACGATCGGTGTGGTGATCGACCGCTTTGCGCGGATACGACGAGGCCGCGCCGAGGCGACTCGACTGGCAGGATGATGACCATGGCCCGTTCCCCTCTCCGCTCCCGCTTCACCGGGCGGCAGGTGGCTCTCGCGGCGCTCTGCCTCACCGCCGTCGTGCTCTACGCCGTCTTCGTGCCGGTGCACGTCGCCCTCTCCGGCACCCCGGTCGTCCTCGCGTTCCTCCTGGGCGCGGTCATCTGCGCTGCTCCCCTGCTCGCCCTGACGCGCCCGCGCACGGCGATCGCGCTGTTCTGCGGCGCCGCGATCGTCCTGCCGCTCGTGCCGGACGCCCGCCTCGCCGCGACGGCCCCCTGGCCCTGGTCGGTGCCCGCCCTTCTCGCCTTCGCCCTCTTCGTGGGCGTGGTCACCGCCGTGCACGGCGCCCGTCTCGGCGCCTTCCCGCTCGTCATCGGTGCGGTCGGTCCGCTCGCCGCTCCCCTCGTGCGCGCCGACATCGCGGGATCGCCCGGTGTCCCCGCGACCGCCACGGCCGACCTCATCGTCACGGCATCCGTCGCCGTCGCCGCCTTCCTGCTGGCGATCCTGATCGCCAGCCGCGTGCGCGTCGGCGTGGAGCTCACGCAGGAGCGGGAGCACGCGGCACTCGAGGAAGGCCGTCGGGCCCTGCTCGAGGAGCGCACCCGGATCGCGCGCGAGCTGCACGACGTCATCGCGCACAGCATGTCGGTGATCCAGGTGCAGGCGTCCACCGCGCGCTACCGCTTCCAGGGGATGGACGACGCCGCCGCCCGCGAGTTCGAGGAGATCGCCGCGACCGCGCGCACGTCCCTCATCGAGATGCGCCGACTCCTGGGGGTCCTGCGCACGGAGGACCAGCCGACCGAGCTCGAGCCGCAGAAGGGGGTCGACGACATCCCCGAGCTCGTCGACACACTGCGCCGTGCGGGCGTGGAGGCGGGTCTCGCCCTCGTGGGGGCGGACGCCTCCCACGCGGCGCCGCCCGCCGTGCAGATCGCCGCCTACCGGATCGTGCAGGAGGCGCTGAGCAATGCCGTGCGGCACGCCCCGGACAACCCGATCGCGGTGCACGTCGAGGCCGATGGCCGCGGCATCCGCCTGCGCGTCCGCAATCCCGCCCCCGGGGCGGCAGACGCGGCGACCACCGGCCACGGCCTGCGCGGGATGCAGGAGCGGGCGCACCTGCTCGGCGGCACGCTGACCGCAGGACCGGACGAGCACGGCACCTGGGAGGTGGAGGCGAACCTTCCCGTGACTCCGTCCCGCTCGCAGCCGCCGACGCCTCGCGCCTCTCCCTCGCCGGAGGACGCGTCGTGACGATCCGCGTGCTCATCGCGGACGATCAGGCGATGGTCCGCGCCGGTTTCGCCGCGCTCCTCGACGCGCACGACGGCATCCACGTCGTGGGTCAGGCGGCCACCGGTGCGGAAGCGGTCGCGCTGGCCGTGCGCCTCGACCCCGACGTCATCCTCATGGACGTGCGGATGCCGGAGCTCGACGGGATCGAGGCCACTCGACGCCTCCTCGGACCGACCTTCCCCGCCGCCCGCGTCCCCCGCATCGTGATGCTCACCACGTTCGACATCGACGACTACGTGTACGACGCCCTGGAAGCCGGCGCCAGCGGGTTCCTCCTGAAGGACGCCCTGCCCGAGGAGCTGGTGCACGCCGTCCGCGTCGTCGCGGGCGGCGACGCGCTGCTCGCGCCGAGCATCACGCGCCGGGTGATCGAGCAGTTCGCGAGCCGCAGGCCCCGGTCCGTGCGCTCCGCGACGGTCCTCGCCGAGCTCACCGAACGCGAGCGCGAGGTGCTCGTGCTCATCGGGCGGGGTCGGTCGAACGGCGAGATCGCCGCCGACCTCTTCATCGCGGAACAGACCGTGAAGACCCATGTCGGGAAGATCCTCGCGAAGCTCGGCGTCCGCGACCGGGTGCACGCCGTCATCGTCGCGTACGACACGGGGCTCGTCGAGCCGGCCTCCTGACCCTCCCTCCGCGGTAGGGGGTCACGACCCCACCCGAGGGTGATGCCCCGGCCGGCACCGAGTCCATAGCCTCCAGGGACACCGTTCCGAGGAGGACCCATGGCCATCATCGCCGCGACACCCGTCGTCGTCGAGCCGCGTCGATCGAGCACCCGCGACCCCGGCATCGACCTGGTCCGCGCCCTCTGCGTGACCGGGGTCGTGCTCCTCCACGGCATCATGGTCGGGGTCAGCGTGGTCGACGAGCAGGCCGTGTTCGACAACGCCAGCGTCGGCACGTGGTGGATCGTCCCCGTGAGCTGGGTCCTGCAGGTCATGCCGCTGTTCTTCGTGATCGGCGGGTTCTCGGGCTTCCTCGCCTACCGCAGGGCCCGCGAGCGCGGGGCGACGGCCGCGGCGTTCGTCGCCGCTCGTCTGCATCGGCTCGTGCGTCCGGCGGTCCTGACCATCGCCGTGGTCGGCGCGGTCCTGCTCGCGCTCACCGTCGCCGGCATCCCGCCGGAGCTCGTCGCCGTCGCGGGCTTCCGCTTCGGACAGCCCCTGTGGTTCCTCGCCGTCTTCCTCCTCTGCCAAGCCCTCCTCCCAGCCCTCGTGGCGCTGCACGATCGCGCGCCGGCTCTCGCGGTGACGGCTCTCGTCGTCGCCGCGGCATCCGTCGACGTCCTGCGTGCCACGACAGGTATCGCGTTCCTCGGCTTCCTCAATCTGGCCTTCGTCTGGCTCGCTCTGCAGCAGATCGGCTTCTTCCTGGCGGACGGCCGCATCGACCGTCTGGCGCGCCGCACGCGGACCCTCGCCGGCTCGGCGTCGGTCGCGCTCCTGCTGGCCGCCTTCTCCGCCGGGGTCTACTCCCCCGACCTCATCGAGAACATCAACCCGCCGACCACCGCACTGCTGCTGGTCGGCGTGGCGCACACGAGCCTGATCTCCCTGCACCGAGACCGCCTGCGGCACCTGAGCCGCGGGCCGATCGCCGGGGCGATGACGCGATTCGTCACCCGTCGCGCGATGACGATCTACCTGTGGCACATGCCGGTGCTCCTCGCCATGGCGGGCACGACCGCCGCCGTCGCGCTGGCCGCCGGCACGTCACCCGCGCCGGTCGGCAGCGCCGCCTGGTGGGTCGAGCGGCCCCTCTGGCTCGGCATCGCCCTGTCGTTCACCGCCGTGGTGGCGGTCCTCGCCGGAGGGATGGAGGAGCGCTCCGCGCCGCCGCTCGCCTCGTCGGCGGGACGGGTCTCCCTCGCCGTGACCCTGTCGCTCGTCGCGGTCGTGCTGCTCCTGGCGGCGGGGACCACAGCCCTCACGGCCACCGTCGCCGTCGCGCTGCTCCTCGCCGCGATGCGCTGCGCGAGTCGGGGCTCAGTGCGAGTCGCTCTCGGCGGCATGCCCGAGCCTGAACCCGGGAACCGCCGCCACCGCCACCAGCGCGAGGCACAGCGCGAACACCACCCAGAAAGCGCTCGCCCCGCCGCCGAGCGACGCGACCGCGAGTCCGGCCACCGCGATCGTCACGGCCGATCCGGTGGAGTCCGAGATCGAGAGCGCCGAGGAGTTGAAGCCCTGATCACGCTCACCGGAGTAGGCGAGCGTGAGGACCGTCAGCCGCGGATACAGCAGTCCCATGCCGCCCCCGGCGAAGCCCCAGCCGACGATCACGATGACGGGTGAGACGTCGAGAGTCGCCGCCAGCAGCACGCAGAGCAGCGCGACCACGAGCAACGAGAGGCTGATCGTGGTGATGCGGAGGTTGCCCAGCCGCTCCCCGAACCTCCCCTGCAGCTCCGAGGCGCTCGCCCACGCCAGCGCGGCGAACATCAGGGCGACCCCGGCCCAGGTGGCGCTGAACGCGAAGCGCTCCATCAGCAGGTACGGGATGTATGCCTCGGCGGCGAAGAACGAGCCGGCCGCGATCCCTCGCATCAGCACCACGCTCGGCAGGCCCCGACCCGCCCGCAGGGTGCGACGCGGCAGCAGTGGCAGCAGCGCGAAGGCGATCGCCCCCAACGCCACCAGGGCGATCGGCCAGCCCGGCAGGGGTGGGAGATCGGCGCTGAACCCGATGAGGACCGCGAGCAGCGCGACGACCACCGCGAGCACCAGGCGGATGCCGACGACTCGCCGGTCCTGGGGCTCGCCGTGACCGAGGTCCACGCCGCGCAGCCGCACGGCGATGACCGCGAAGGCGATCGCGGTGAGGACGGCGACCCCGAGGAACGCCCACCGCCAGTCGATGTGCTCGGCCACCGCCCCGGCGAGGAACGGCCCGACCATGGAGGGCACGACCCAGGCCGCGGCGAACGCGGCGAAGATCCGCCCGTGCAGGTGCGGCGGGTAGAGGCGCGCGACGACGACGTACAGCGCGACCGTCTGACCGCCGGCACCGAGCCCCTGCACCAGCCGTCCGAGGAGGAATTGATGCATGGTGACGGCGAATCCGGAGATGACCAGGCCGGCGAGGAACAGCGACACGGCGACGTACAGGGCGCCGCGCGGACCGCGGGAGTCCGACCAAGCGCCCGCGGCGACCATGCCGATCACGCCGGTCGCCAACGTGCCGGAGAAGGCGACGGCGTAGAGGGTACCGCCGTCGAGGGCATCGCTGACGATGGGCATCACGGTCGTGACGGCCAGCGCCTCGATCGCGGCGAGGAAGATGAGCGCGACGGCTCCGCTCGTGACCCAGATGCGCCGGCGGTCCCAGATCGAGGTGACCTCGGACGTGTCCGTCATCGCGCGACCAGGGCGCCGATGCGCTCCACGGCTTCGGTGATGATCTCGGGACTGGTGCCGAAGTTCAGCCGCACGAAGCCCTTCCCCTCAGCTCCGAAGGGCGTCCCGCCCTGGAGCGCGACCCTGGCGTCGCGGAGGATCCGGCGCGACGGGTTCTCGCCCCACTCCAGCGGCCGCAGGTCGATCCACCCGAGGTAGCCGGCATCCGGGACCCGGTAGCGGGCGCCGGGCACGAGACGGGCGAGCAGGTCCTCCAGCAGCACGCGATTGGCGTCGAGCGTGCGGAGCAGGCCGTCGAGCCAGGGGTCGCTCTCCTCCGAGAACGCGGCGACCGCGGCGAGGAGGCCGAACTGTCCCGTCCGCCACTCGACCTCGACCGGCAGGCTGCGCACGACCGCACTGGTCTCGTCATGGGCGGTGATCATGAGGGCGCACTTGAGACCGGCGAGGTTGAACGCCTTGCTCGCGCTGACTACGGCGTAGCCGACCCGCCGTGCGGCGTCGTTCGCGGCGAGGAACGGGGTGAACCCGGTTCCGGGCTGCGCGAGCGGCGCATGGATCTCGTCCGAGACCACCGCCGCGCCGAACTCCTCCGCCAGCTCCGCCAGCGCCTCGAGCGAGGCCCTCTCGTGGACGGTGCCGGTCGGGTTGTGCGGATTGCAGAGCAGGATCGCGCGGGCGCCGTCCTGGAGGGCGGAGCGGAGGCCGTCGAGATCCATCTCCCACCGCGTGCCCGTGTCACGGAGCGGTACACGCTCCACCTCCGCGCCCGCTTCCGCGACCAGCTCGTAGAACGGCGGGTACACCGGCGGCATGACGACCACGCGCTCACCCGGCTGCGTCACGCACCGCAGCAGCTCCACGATCCCCATGCTCACGTCGGCCGTGCTGCGCATGCGCGCGGGATCGGGGTCCCAGCCGAACCGGCGTCGCGCGAACGCCGCGAACAAATCCGCCAGCGGTCCGCGCGACGCGATGTATCCGGTGTCCCCCCGATCGACCGCGTCGTGCAGCGCCGCCGCGACCGTCGGGGCGAGGGGGAAGTCGGTCTCGGCGACGAACAGCGGCAGGACGTCCTCGGGGTACTCGCGCCACTTCTCGCTCGTGCGTCGACGCAGCTCCTCCAGGGGAAGGGCCTTCACTTCGAGCATCCGCGCTCCTCGCCTTCTCGCTGCGCAGCGCCGGAGCTGCGCACGCGCTCACACGCCCGCGTCGGCGCGTCGGGCGCGCCTCGCGCTTCTGCTCAGATCGCGAAGCCGAGCGCGCGCATCATGTCGCGCCCGTCGTCGGTGATCCGCTCGGGGCCCCACGGCGGCATCCACACCCAGTTGATGCGGAATCGCTCCACCACGTTGTCCAGCGCCTGCGCCGTCTGCTCCTCGAGCACATCGGTCAGCGGGCAGCCCGCGCTCGTGAGCGTCATGTGGATGACGAGAGCATCGTTCTCGTCATCCCACGCCAGGTCGTAGATGAGCCCCAGGTCGACGACATTGATCCCGAGCTCGGGATCCATCACGTCCTTGAGAGCCTCGGTGACCTCGTCGTACTTCTCGTCGGTCAGCGTCGCGGTCATGCGGTCAGCCTACGCCTCGAGAGGGGCGGCGGGGTCGAGGAACCGATCGTAGCCCTCTTCCTCGAGCCGGTCGGCGAGCTCGGGGCCGCCTTCCTCGACGATCTTGCCGGCGACGACCACGTGCACGAAGTCGGGGCGGATGTACCGGAGGATGCGGGTGTAGTGCGTGATGAGGAGCACGCCGAGCCCGGTGGCCTCCTTCGCGCGGTTCACGCCCTCCGACACGATCTTGAGCGCGTCGACGTCGAGACCCGAGTCGGTCTCGTCGAGCACCGCGAACTTCGGCTTCAGCACCTCGAGCTGCAGGATCTCGTGGCGCTTCTTCTCGCCACCCGAGAAGCCCTCGTTGACGTTGCGCTGCGCGAACTTCGGGTCCATGCGGAGGTTGCCCATGGCGGCCTTGACGTCCTTGGTCCAGGCGCGGATGGAGGGCGCCTCGCCGTCGAGGGCGGTCTTGGCGGTGCGGAGGAAGTTCGTCACCGTCACGCCGGGGATCTCCACCGGGTACTGCATCGCGAGGAACAGGCCCGCGCGCGCACGCTCGTCGACGCTCATCGCGAGCACGTCCTCGCCGTCGAACGTGATGGAGCCGCTGGTGACGGTGTACTTCGGGTGTCCGGCGATCGTGTACGCCAGCGTCGACTTGCCCGAGCCGTTGGGGCCCATGATGGCGTGGGTCTCACCGGTGTTCATGGTGAGGGTGATTCCGTTGAGGATCGGGGTGGTCCCCTCCTCGGTCTCGACCGTCACGTGCAGGTCGCGGATCTCGAGAACAGACATTCTTCAGACTTCCTTAATCACAGTCGGGTCGATGAGCACGTCGTCGCCGTCGATCTCGACGACGTAGACCGGGACGGGCTCGAAAGCGGGGAGGTTCTGGGGTCGGCCGGTGAGCAGGGAGAACGCGGAGCCGTGCGCCCAGCATTCCACCGTGTCACCCTCGACGAACCCTTCGGAGAGCGAGATGTCACCGTGCGTGCAGGTGTCGCCGATCGCGTGCACCACGCCCTCGCCGTCCTTGATCACGGTGATCGGCACGCCGTTCGGCTCCACCCGCAGCGGAGTGTCCTGCTCGAGGTCGCTCAGGCCGCACACGCGCTGGGCGCTCATGCGCCCGCTCCCGCAGCGAGCTCCGCCTCGATGGAGGCGAGGAGCTCGGTCTCGAGGGCCGGGATGCCGAGGCGCTGCACGATGTCGCTGAGGAATCCGAGCACGACGAGACGGCGGGCCTCCTCCTCGGTGATCCCGCGGGCCTGGAGGTAGAAGAGCTGCTCGTCGTCGAACCGGCCGGTGGCGCTGGCGTGGCCGGCGCCGAGGATGTCGCCGGTCTCGATCTCCAGGTTCGGGATCGAGTCCGCGCGGGCGCCCTCGGTGAGCACCAGGTTGCGGTTCGCCTCGTACGAGTCGGTGCCGGTGGCGTCCGGGCCGATGAGCACGTCGCCGATCCAGACGCTGTGCGCGCCCTCGCCCTGCAGCGCACCCTTGTAGAGCACGTCGCCCTTGGTGTGCGCGCCCTTGTGGTGCAGGTAGACCTGGCTCTCGAGATGCTGGCCGGAGTCGGCGTACGAGAGGCCGTACAGGTATCCCTCCGAACCGGCGCCCGCGAGCTCCACGTTCGGGTTGACCCTCACGACGCCGCCGCCGAAGCTGATCACGAAGTGCTTGAGGGTGGCGTCCGCGTCGACCCGCGCCTGGTGGGCGGCGGCGTGGACGGCGTCGTCATCCCACTGCTGCAGGCTGACCACCGTGAGCCGCGAGCCGGCGCGGGCGATGATCTCGACGTTCTGCGCGTACTGCGCTGCGCCCCGGTGCTGCAGGACCACGGTCGCCGCACTGTGCTCGAGGGCCTCGATCACGATGTGGGCGTCGGCGCGGTGCTCCGCGCCGCGGCCCTCGACCGTGACGAGGATCGGCTCGGCGACCTCTTCCTCGCGCGGGATGCGGATGTGCATCGCCTCGGCGGCGCCCTGCCACGCGACGGCCGCCGTGACGTCCTCCGCCCGGAAGAACTCGCCGCGGGGTGCGGTCCCGATGCCGAGCGGCGCCGCGACGTACTGCTCACCGGCGCCGAGCACGTAGCCGACGCCGTCGTTCGTCGTCGCCGGCGCGAAGAGGTCGGAGAGACGCGCCACCGGCGTGTGCTTCCAGTTGACCTCGCGGCCGGTCGGCGCGCCGAAGTCGCTCGGGTCGAACGAATGCGGGCGCTCGGAGCGCGTCTGCACGGGCACGAAACCGGCGTCCGCCACCTGCGCGGCGGGGTCGACGTGCGCGTTCGAAGAGTGCGGCGCCGTGGGCGCCGTCGTCTGGGACGTCATCTCAGCCGACCGATCCTTCCATGCCCATCTCGATGAGCTTGTTCAACTCCATCGCGTATTCCATCGGCAGCTCGCGGGCGATCGGCTCGATGAAGCCGCGGACGATCATCGCCATGGCCTCGTCCTCCGGCATGCCGCGGGACTGCAGGTAGAACAGCTGCTCCTCGCTGACCTTGGAGACCGTGGCCTCGTGACCGAGCTGCACGTCGTCGACGCGGATGTCGATGGCCGGATACGTGTCGGAACGCGACTTCGTGTCGACCAGCAGCGCGTCGCAGCGCACCGTGTTGGCCGAGTGGTGCGCGGCGGCATCCACCCGCACCTCGCCGCGGTAGCCCGCGCGACCGCCGCCACGGGCGATCGACTTCGAGACGATCGACGACTGGGTGTACGGCGCCATGTGGATCATCTTCGCGCCGGCGTCCTGGTGCTGGCCGGGGCCGGCGAAGGCGACCGAGAGCGTCTCGCCCTTGGCGTGCTCACCCATGAGGTAGATCGAGGGGTACTTCATCGTCACCTTGGAGCCGATGTTGCCGTCGACCCACTCCATGGTCGCGCCCTCGTGAGCGACCGCACGCTTGGTGACCAGGTTGTAGACGTTGTTCGACCAGTTCTGGATCGTCGTGTAGCGCACGCGGGCGTTCTTCTTCACGATGATCTCGACGACCGCCGAGTGCAGGGAGTCCGACTTGTAGATGGGAGCCGTGCAGCCCTCGATGTAGTGGACGTAGCTGTCCTCGTCGGCGATGATCAGCGTGCGCTCGAACTGGCCCATGTTCTCGGTGTTGATCCGGAAGTAGGCCTGGAGCGGGATCTCGACGTGCACGCCCTTGGGGACGTAGACGAACGAGCCGCCCGACCAGACGGCCGTGTTCAGCGCGGCGAACTTGTTGTCGCCCGCCGGGATGACGGTGCCGAAGTACTCCTCGAAGAACTCCGGGTGCTCGCGCAGCGCCGTGTCGGTGTCCATGAAGATGACGCCCTGCTGCTCCAGGTCCTCGCGGATCTGGTGGTAGACGACCTCGGACTCGTACTGGGCGGCGACACCGGCCACGAGGCGCTGACGCTCCGCCTCGGGGATGCCGAGGCGCTCGTACGTCTCGCGGATCTCCTCGGGGAGGTCCTCCCAGGACTGGGCCTGCTTCTCGGTGGACCGCACGAAGTACTTGATGTTGTCGAAGTCGATGTCGCTGAGGTCGGCGCCCCACGTCGGCATCGGCTTGCGGCCGAAGAGCTGGTATCCCTTGAGACGGGTCTTCAGCATCCATTCGGGCTCGTTCTTGAGGGCCGAGATGCCGCGGACGACCTCTTCGGAGATCCCGCGCTTCGCGACGGCACCTGCGGCGTCGGCGTCATGCCAGCCGAACTCGTACACCCCCAGGCCATCGAGCTCCGGGCGGTCGATCAGCACATCCGACATCACACACTCTCCTTATCGGGCCTCAACGGTGTCATCCGCCCCGACACACCTGATCCCCGTCGAGTATGCGGGGAGCGGGTGCCGCTGGTGGGCCCTCATCACCGGCGCATCCGTCGCGCCTAAACTGTTAGCGATGCTCCAGCGCGGTAAGGCGCTCATCGCAACAATCCGATTCTACAGGCTCCGCTTCGCGGACGGGCCGCCCGTCCCGTCCGATGCGGGCCGGAGGACCCATGCCCGAGACCACGACGCCCGCCTCGCCCTGCACCCCCGAGCGAGAGGCGCACTCCCCCGCCCGCTCGACCCTGTGGGGCCGCGCCCTCGGCGTCCTGGCCTGGCTCTCCTTCCTGGCCGAGACCATCATCATCGGCACCGGCGGCGCCGTGCGCCTCACCGGATCGGGACTCGGATGCTCGGAGTGGCCGCTGTGCACGCCGGAGTCGCTGGTCCCGATCCTCGAGGTCGACGGCATCCACGGGTTCATCGAGTTCGGCAACCGCCTCATGACGGGCGTCGTGGGCGCGATCGCCCTCGCCGTGGTGCTCCTGGTGCTGCACCACCTGGGCGGCCGCAGGGCCCTCACCTCCGCGCTGTGGTTCGCCCTCGGCGGGATCCTCGCCGCCGCGGCCGCCTTCGCGATCGCCTCCCCGTTCCAGATCCCCGCCTTCCCCGTGGCGTCGGCCGTGCTGCTGATCGCGGTCATCGCCGCCGCCGTCCGCGCGATCCGGACGGTGCCCGCGCGCCGCGACCTCATGACGCTCGCCTGGATCACCCTGATTGGCGTCGTCGCGCAGGCACTGGTCGGCGGCATCACCGTGCTGACGGGTCTCAACCCCTTCATCGTGGGCTTCCACTACGCGTCGTCGCTGCTGCTCGTCTGCGTGACGGCCGCCTTCCTCGTGCGGCTGCGCGCGGTCCCCGGCCCGCGCGCACGGGCCGTCCCGTCGTGGTTCGCGATCCTGAGCCACGTGACCGGCCTCGCGCTCGCGGTCACCATCTTCTTCGGCATCCTGACCACGGGGTCCGGACCCCACTCGGGCGACGCCGAGGTGTTCCGCCACGGCTTCGACGCGACGGTCCTCGCGCACGTGCACTCCTGGCCCGGCTACGTCCTCGCGGTCCTGGTGCTCGCGCTGACGGTCGCGGCCTGGGTGCTGCGACTGGAGCCCCGGAAGTGGCTCCTCGTGCTGGTGATCGCGATCACCGTGCAGGTCGGTGTTGGCGTCTGGCAGGCGCGCGAAGGACTCCCACCGCTGCTCGTCGGCATCCACATGGTGCTCGCCGCCCTGTCGGCCGCGACCTACACGGTCGTGGTGCTGCACCTCAAGAAGCCGGTCGCCCGCGAGGACTGATCGGACGGCGCTCCGGCGCCTCGCACGGACAGCCGATCCATAGCTCCCGCATACCGCGGTCATCGGAGGATCGATGATCGTGGGTGCCATGAACACGTCACTGACACGCAGCACCGGCTTCTGGGTGCTCCTCGCCCTCTCGCTCGCCTCGACCGCCGTGGGCGGGTGGCTCGTCGCGGGGCAGCTCACCACGATGACCGCGGCGCTCACGAACAACACCGCGACGGGCGTGGACGTCTACGTCGGACAGTCCCTCGTCGTCGTCGGGGCGGCGCTGCTCGGCGCCGGAGTGCTCGGCGTCCTGCTCTCCGCGACCCTGTCCACGGTGCGGTCGATCCTCCCGGCCGCCTCCTCGCCGGTATCCGCCCCCGTCGACGCCCCGGAGCCCGCGGAGCCGGCCGACCAGGACGACGTCGACGCGACCGCGGACGCTGCGGAGACGCCGGACGTCCCGCGAACGGAGGACGATCAGAAGGGCAGCAGCGGGTCGACCGCGACCGCGACGAAGATCAGCGTCAAGTAGGTGATCGAGGCGTGGAAGACCCGCATCGGCCGCGCCTCGGTCCCTCGTACCGCACGGTTGTACAGGCGGTGCGACTCGTAGATGAACCAGCCGCCGAAGACCAGCGCCGAGACCGTGTACACGAGGCCCATGCCCGCGATCGGGACGAGCAGCAGCGAGCACGCGACGGTGGCCCAGGCGTACAGGATCACCTGCAGGCCCACCTGGGAGGCGTTGCGCGTGACGCCCAGCATGGGCACGTCCACGTCGTCGTAGTCGTCGCGGTACTTCATGGACAGCGGCCAGTAGTGCGGCGGGGTCCACAGGAACACCAGCAGGAAGAGGATGAACGCGGGCCAGTCGAGCGAGCCGGTGACGGCGGACCAGCCGATCAGCACCGGGAAGCACCCGGCGATCCCGCCCCAGACGATGTTCTGCTCGGTGCGGCGCTTCAGCAGCATCGTGTAGATCACGACGTAGAAGAAGATCGCGGCCGCCGAGAGGGTCGCCGCGAGCCAGTTCGTGGTGAACCAGAGCCAGACGGTCGAGAGGATCGCCAGCGCCCACGAGAAGATCAGCGCTCCCCGCGGCGTGACCTCGCCGGTGACCAGCGGTCGGTTCTCGGTGCGGTGCATGTGGGCGTCGATGTCGCGATCGAGGTACATGTTGAACGCGGCCGCGGATCCGGCGCTCATGGAGCCGCCGATCACGGTCGCGAGCACCAGCCAGAGGTCGGGCATGCCGCCCTCGGCGAGGAACATCACGGGGACGGTCGAGACGAGCAGGAGTTCGAGGACGCGCGGCTTGGTGAGAGCGACGTACGCCTTCACCGTGCGGCCGGCCGTCCGCTTCCCCACGGTCTGATCAGACATCGTCGAGATCTCGATCCCCTCCTTCACACGCGTCATGACAGCCCTCCCAGTCTAGGGCACGCCGGGCTGCGACTCCCGGCGTAAGACGGCGGCCCGCGACGGAACGACCGGGCTATGCTGAAACCACTCGCGCCCGGCGCTGTGCACACCTCTCCGTGACGATGCGGAGGCGCCAGGGAATACGGGCGCCCTCGAAACCGTCGGAAAGGGCATGACCGTGTCGGAACTGCAGTGGGATGAGATCGATCGACGCGCGGTGGACACCGCCCGCCTTCTGGCGGCGGACGCCGTGGAGAAGGTCGGCAACGGTCACCCCGGCACCGCCATGAGCCTCGCTCCCGCGGCCTACCTCCTCTACCAGCGCGTGCTGCGCCACGACCCGACCGACACCGACTGGCTGGGTCGCGACCGCTTCATCCTCTCGGTCGGACACTCCTCCCTGACGCAGTACGTGCAGCTCTACCTGGGCGGTTTCGGACTCGAGCTCGACGACCTCAAGGCGCTCCGCACCTGGGGCTCGCTCACGCCGGGCCACCCGGAGTACGGGCACACCAAGGGCGTCGAGATCACGACCGGCCCCCTCGGCCAGGGCCTCGCCTCGGCCGTGGGCTTCGCGTACGCGGCGCGTTACGAGCGGGGCCTGTTCGACCCGGATGCCGCGGCGGGCACGAGCCCGTTCGACCACTTCGTCTACGTGATCGCCGGCGACGGCGACCTACAGGAGGGTGTCACCAGCGAAGCCTCGTCGCTCGCCGGACACCAGCAGCTCGGCAACCTCATCGCCATCTATGACTCGAACCAGATCTCCATCGAGGACGACACGAACGTCGCGTTCACGGAGGACGTCGCCCAGCGCTACGAGGCGTACGGCTGGCAGGTGCAGGTCGTCGACTGGAAGAAGACGGGCGAGTACGTCGAGGACGTCGCCGAGCTCTACGCGGCGATCGAGGCGGCGAAGGGCGAGACGTCGAAGCCCTCCCTCATCATCCTCCGCACGATCATCGGCTGGCCCTCCCCCGGCAAGCAGAACTCCGGCAAGATCCACGGATCGGCCCTCGGCGCCGACGAGCTCGCCGCCACCAAGGAGGTGCTGGGCTTCGACCCCGCGCAGACCTTCGTCGTGGCCGACGACGTGATCGCGCACACGCGCGGCCTCGCCGAGCGCGCGTCCGAGGCGCGCGCCGCCTGGCAGGAGTCGTTCGACGCCTGGGCAGCGGCCAACCCCGAGCGCAAGCAGCTGCTCGACCGCCTCGAGGCCGGCGAGCTCCCCGACGACATCGCGTCGGCCCTCCCGGTGTTCGAGGCCGGCAAGGACGTCTCGACCCGCGCCGCCTCGGGACAGGTCATCAACGCCCTCGCCGCCGAGCTGCCCGAGCTCTGGGGCGGCTCGGCCGACCTCGCGGAATCGAACCTCACCACGATCAAGGACGCCCCCTCGTTCATCCCGGCCGAGTGGTCGACCCACGAGTGGTCGGGCACCCCCTACGGGCGGGTCCTGCACTTCGGCATCCGCGAGCACGCCATGGGCGCGATCGTCAACGGCATCGTGCTGCACGGCAAGACGCGCGCCTTCGGCGGCACGTTCCTGATCTTCAGCGACTACATGCGGCCCGCCGTCCGGCTCGCCGCGCTCATGAACGTGCCGAGCGTGTTCGTCTGGACGCACGACTCCGTCGCGCTCGGCGAGGACGGGCCGACGCATCAGCCCGTCGAGCAGCTCGCGACGCTCCGCGCGATCCCCAACCTCGCCGTCGTCCGCCCGGCGGACGCGAACGAGACCTCGGCCGCCTGGCTGGAGATCCTGCGCCGTCAGGCCGGTCCCGCCGGCATCGCCCTGACTCGCCAGAACATCCCCGTGTTCGACCGCGGCGAGGGCGAGGCCGAAGGCGACGTCTTCGCCTCCGCCGCGCACACCGCGAAGGGCGCCTATGTCCTCGCAGAGGCCCCGGGCGAGACCCCCGACGTCATCATCGTCGCGACGGGTTCCGAGGTGCAGCTGGCCGTCGAGGCCCGAGCCGCCCTCTCCCGCGAGGGCATCGGCGTGCGCGTCGTGTCCGCCCCGTCCCTCGAGTGGTTCGCCGAGCAGGACGAGGCCTACCGTGAGAGCGTGCTGCCGTCGTCGATCACCGCGCGCGTCTCGGTCGAGGCGGGCTCGGTGCTCAGCTGGCGCGGCATCGTGGGAGACCGCGGCCGCTCGGTCGGCATCGACCACTTCGGTGCCTCCGCCGACTACAAGACCCTGTTCGAGAAGTTCGGCATCACGACCGACGCGGTCATCGCGGCCGCTCGGGAGACCCTCGCCGCACACAGCACCACCAAGGAGAACGCATGAGCACCCCCACCGCCCAGCTGGCCGCGGCCGGCGTCAGCATCTGGCTCGACGACCTCTCGCGCACGCGCATCTCCTCCGGCAACCTCGCCGAGCTGATCGAGTCGCGCGACGTGGTCGGCGTGACGACCAATCCCACGATCTTCGCGAACGCGATCACCGACAAGAACGACACGTCCTACGACGCGCAGATGTCGGAGCTGGCGGCATCGGGCACCTCGGCCGAGGACGCCGTGTTCGCGGCCACCACCCAGGACGTCGCAGCGGCGCTCGACATCTTCCGTCCCGTGTGGGAGCGGTCCGGGCACGTCGACGGACGCGTGTCGATCGAGGTCTCGCCCGACCTCGCGCACGACACCGAGGGAACGGTCGCCTCCGCCAAGAAGCTCTGGTCGAAGATCGACCGTCCCAACCTGCTGGTCAAGATCCCGGCGACGAAGGCGGGCCTGCCCGCCATCACCGAGGCGATCGCGGCCGGGATCAGCGTGAACGTCACCCTGATCTTCAGCCTGGAGCGCTACGAAGCCGTCATCGACGCCTACCTGACCGGTCTCGAGCGCGCGCACGCCGCCGACTTCGACCTGGCGAGCATCCATTCCGTGGCGTCGTTCTTCGTGTCGCGCGTCGACAGCGAGACCGACAAGCGCCTCACGGCCATCGGCACCGACGAGGCGCTCGCGCTGAAGAGCAAGGCGGGTCTCGCCAACGCCCGTCTCGCCTACGAGCTCTTCGAGAAGAAGTTCGCCGAGAAGCGGGCGCAGGATCTGCTCGAGCTCGGCGCGAACCTGCAGCGTCCGCTGTGGGCGTCGACCGGGGTCAAGGACCCCGCTCTGCCCGACACGCTGTACGTGACGGAGCTGGTCGCCGACGGCGTGGTCAACACCATGCCGGAGAAGACGCTCGAGGCCACCGCCGACCACGGTGTCATCACCGGCGACACGATCACCGGCGGATACGCCGAGGCGCACCGTGTCATGGACGCCCTGGCCGAGGTCGGCGTCGACTTCGACGCCGTCACCGAGCTGCTCGAGGAGGAGGGCGTCGCGAAGTTCATCGATTCGTGGCACGACCTGCTCTCGCAGGTGGCCGAGGTCCTGGAGGCGCAGCGATGACCTTCGGCATCCACACCTCCGGCGCGGCGCGGGTCGCGATCGACGACGTCGTCCCCGCGCTCGTGCGCGACCTGGTCGCCTCGCGCATCACGAGCGGCGACGCCACCCTCTGGGGTCCCGAGGCCGAGGCCGAGGCCTCGGTCCGCCTCGGCTGGGTCGAGGCGGTCTCGATCTCCCGGCCGCTCGTCGCCGAGATCGTCGCGCTGCGCGACGCCCTCCGCGCGAAGGGCGTGACCCGGGTCGTGCTGGCCGGCATGGGCGGTTCGTCGCTCGCCCCCGAGGTCATCGCCCAGACGGCCGGCGTCCCCTTGACGATCCTCGACTCCACCGCCCCCGGTCAGGTGCTGGCGGCTCTGGACGAGGGACTGGCCGACACCGTGCTCGTCGTGTCGTCCAAGTCGGGCTCCACGGTCGAGACCGACTCCCAGCGTCGCACCTTCGAGGCGGCATTCCGCGACCTCGGCATCGACCCCACCGACCGGATCGTCGTCGTGACCGACCCCGGTTCGCCGCTCGACGCGTCCGCCCGCGAGGCCGGCTACCGCGTCTTCAACGCCGACCCGAACGTCGGAGGGCGCTACTCGGCGCTCACGGCCTTCGGCCTCGTGCCCTCGGGCCTGGCGGGCGTCGACATCGAAGAACTGCTGAACGAGGCCGAGGCCTCGCTGCTCGAGGTCGCCGTGGACTCCGCGGAGAACCCCGCGCTGCGTCTGGGCGCGGCGATCGCCGGCACGAGCCCCCGACGCGACAAGCTCGGACTGATCACCGACGGCACCCACA
The DNA here is from genome assembly GCF_047246625.1 of Microbacterium californiense. Lineage (NCBI taxonomy): Bacteria > Bacillati > Actinomycetota > Actinomycetes > Micrococcales > Microbacteriaceae > Microbacterium > Microbacterium californiense. The sequence continues at coordinate 54,877 of NZ_JBFOKQ010000002.1, forward strand.
TCAACGGTCTGCCCGACTGGATCGAGCAGCTCATCGCCGAGTCCACCGGCAAGAACGGCACCGGCATCCTCCCTGTCGTCCTCCTCCCCGTGTCTCCCGAGCTGGACTCGCGGCCCGCCGACCTGCAGATCGTGCGTCTGGTCGACGACGCCAACGAGTTCCACCTGCACGAGCGTCACCCCGGGGAGATCCTGGTCAGCGGATCGCTCGGCGCGCAGTTCATCGTCTGGGAGTACGCGACGGCCATCGCCGGTCACCTGCTGGGCATCAACCCGTTCGATCAGCCGGACGTCGAGTCCGCCAAGGTGGCCGCACGCGGTCTTCTGGACGCCCGGCCGGAGCCCACGTCGCCCGCGTTCGTCGAGAACGGTGTCGAGGTGCGCGTGTCCGACCCCGCACTGGCGGCCTCCGGAACCGTGGAAGGCGTGCTCGACGCGCTGTGGGCCCGCCTCCCGGAAGACGGTTACGTGTCGATCCAGGCGTACGTGAACCGTCTCGAGGTCCCGCAGCTGCAGGGTCTGCGCGAACTCGTCGCCGCGGACTCTGGCCGTCCGGCGACCTTCGGCTGGGGGCCGCGATTCCTCCACTCGACCGGCCAGTACCACAAGGGCGGACCCGCGCAGGGCGTGTTCCTGCAGATCCTCGAGCGCACCGACGTCGATCTCGAGATCCCGGAGCGGCCGTACACCTTCGGCCAGCTCATCGAGGCGCAGGCCGCGGGCGACGCCGCGGTCCTGGCCGAGCACGGCCGTCCCGTCGTCTCGCTGACGATCACCGACTCGTCGGCGGACGTTCTCTCCCTCTTCGAAGCCGCGCAGAAGTAGCCCGCAGGAGAATCCCCCTCTGATGTCTGTTCCCATCTCGCGCGGGCACAACCCGCTGCGCGACCCCGACGATCGCCGCCTCAACCGGATCGCAGGGCCCAGCGCCCTGGTGATCTTCGGGGTGACCGGCGACCTCTCGCGCAAGAAGCTCATGCCCGCCGTCTACGACCTCGCCAACCGCGGTCTGCTGCCCCCGGGGTTCGCCCTCGTGGGCTTCGCCCGCCGCGACTGGGAGGACCAGGACTTCGCCGAGGTCGTCTACGACGCCGTGAAGCAGTACGCGCGCACGCCGTTCCGCGAGGAGACGTGGACGCAGCTGCTGCAGGGCATCCGCTTCGTCTCGGGCGAGTTCGACAACCCCGAGTCGTTCCAGAAGCTCCGCAAGACCGTCGACCAGCTGGACGTCGAGCGCGGCACCATGGGCAACCACGCGTTCTACCTGTCGATCCCGCCCAAGGACTTCCCCCTGGTCGCGAAGCAGCTGAAGGACTCGGGACTCGTGGGTGAGGATGCCGATGACGACACGCGCTGGAGGCGCGTCGTCATCGAGAAGCCGTTCGGTCACGACCTCGAATCGGCGCGGGCCCTCAACCAGGCGCTCGAGGTGGCGTTCCCCGCGGACTCGATCTTCCGCATCGATCACTACCTCGGCAAGGAGACGGTCCAGAACATCCTGGCCCTGCGCTTCGCCAACGAGCTCTATGAGCCGATCTGGAACCGCAACTACGTCGACCACGTGCAGATCACGATGGCCGAGGACATCGGTGTGGGCGGCCGGGCCGGCTACTACGACGGGATCGGCGCCGCGCGCGACGTCATCCAGAACCACCTGCTGCAGCTCCTGGCGCTGACCGCGATGGAAGAGCCGATCAGCCTGTCGGCCGAGCACCTGCGGGCCGAGAAGGAGAAGGTCCTCGCTGCGGTGCACGTGCCCGACGACCTGGCGCAGGCCACCGCGCGCGGACAGTACGCGGGCGGCTGGCAGGGCGGCGAAGAGGTCACCGGCTTCCTCGACGAGGAGGGCATGAACCCCGAGTCGACGACCGAGACCTACGCCGCGATCAAGCTCGAGATCGACACGCGTCGCTGGTCGGGGGTGCCGTTCTACCTGCGCACCGGCAAGCGGCTCGGGCGCCGCGTCACGGAGATCGCCGTGGTGTTCAACCGTGCGCCGCAGCATCTCTTCGGCCGGGGCAACGCCTCGGAGCTCGGGCAGAACGCCCTCGTCATCCGCGTCCAGCCCGACGAGGGCGTGACGATCCGCTTCGGCTCGAAGGTGCCGGGCAGCGGCTCGAACGTCCGCGACGTCACGATGGACTTCGGTTACGGGCACGCCTTCACCGAGGCCAGCCCCGAGGCGTACGAGCGCCTCATCCTCGATGTCCTCCTGGGCGACCCGCCGCTGTTCCCGCGGCACGAGGAGGTCGAGCTCTCGTGGAAGATCCTCGACCCGGTAGAGAAGTACTGGGCGGCCGAGGGCGGCCCGGTGGAGCAGTACGCCCCCGGCTCGTGGGGTCCGGCATCCGCCGACGACCTGCTGGCCCGCGACGGACGAGTCTGGAGACGACCGTGATCATCGACCTTCCCGACACGACCGTCAGCCAGGTCGCCAAGCAGCTCGTCAAGGTGCGCGAGGAGGGCGGCGCCGTGGCGCTCGGCCGCGTGCTGACCCTCGTGATCTCGGCCCGCAACGACGTCGCCGAGGCGGCGATCGACGCCGCCAACGACGCATCGCGCGAGCACCCTATGCGGGTGATCGTCCTCACCACCGGCGAGGGCGAGTCCCGCGTGGACGCCCAGATCCGCGTCGGCGGGGACGCCGGGGCGAGCGAAGTCGTCGTGCTGCACGCCTACGGCGAGGCCGCGGGCAACGAGGAGAGCCTCCTCACGGGCCTGCTGCTGCCCGACGCGCCGGTGGTCGCATGGTGGCCCGAGGAGGCGCCGCCCGCGCCCTCGTCGTCGCCGATCGGGCGCATCGCCCAGCGGCGCATCACGGACGCCGCCACGGCGACCGACGTACGCGACCGTCTGGCCCTGCTCGGCAAGACCCATGCCCCCGGCGACACGGATCTGGCGTGGACCCGGCTCACGCACTGGCGCGAGCAGCTCGCCGCCGTGCTCGATCAGCCGCCCTTCGAGCCGATCACGGCCGTCGAGGTCCGCGGCGCCGCGGCGTCGCCGTCGACCGCCCTGCTCGCGGCCTGGCTGCAGATGGCGTTCGATGTGCCGGTGCGCTGGTTCTCGGAGAGCCCCGAGACCTGGCACGACGGCATCCGCTCGGTCCGGCTCACCCGCGAATCCGGCGACATCCTCCTCGAGCGCCCGGCACCCGGCGTGGCCGTGCTCACCCAGCCCGACCAGCCGGACCACGACCTGCACCTCCCGCGGCGCACGCTGCGGGAGTGCCTCGCCGAGGAGCTGCGCCGCCTGGACCCGGACCTGCTGTACGGTCGAGTGATCACCGACGGCTGGGAGCAGCTGGGCCCGCCCGAGACAGGAGAGTGACGTCGATGTCGGCAGCATCCGCCGAGAAGCGGGTCGTGATCGAGGCCACTCCCGCCGCCGTCGCGACGCGCGTCGCCGACAGGTTCCTCACCCGCCTGCGGGCGAGGACCGAGAACGGCCGCCTCGCCCACATCGCTCTGACGGGCGGCTCGATGGGCGGAGCGGTGCTGCGCGCGACCCTCGAGGATCCGCGGTCGTCGACCATCGACTGGGCCCTCGTGCACTTCTGGTGGGGCGATGAGCGCTTCGTGGCGCGCGACGACGACGACCGCAACTCCCTGCAGTCGCGGCAGGCGCTCCTGGACCACATCCCGGTGCCGCCCGAGAACATCCATGAGGTCGCCTCTCCCGAGAGCGGTATGACGCTCGACGAGGCGGCGGCGGCCTACGCCGAGGAGCTCGCCCGCTACGGCACCGACGAACACCCCTGGCCGGCGTTCGCGGTCTGCTTCCTCGGCGTCGGTCCCGACGGGCACATCGCCTCGCTCTTCCCGGACCGCGAGGAGGTCACGGTGACGGATGCCGCGGCACTCGCCGTCCGCGACTCGCCCAAGCCCCCGCCCGAGCGCGTGACGCTCACCCGCCCGGTGATCAACTCGTCCAAGCGCGTCTGGCTCGTGCTCACCGGGGCCGACAAGGCCTCCGCGCTCGGTCTGGCGCTGGCCGGCGCGAACTACGCCAACGTGCCCGCCGCGGGCGCCCGGGGTCGCAAGCGCACCGTGTTCTTCGTCGATGAGGCCGCGGCTTCCGAGGTCTCCCCCGATCTGATCGATCAGGCGTACTGAGCCGGCAGCCGCACGGACCGGGGCGGCCCCGCCTCGTGTGAACGGGTGCCGCCTGTCTCAGGGGCGGTCGGTGTCGCCGGTGCCGCGGTCGGCGCCGGGCGAACCGGGAACGGGCGGCTGCGCGCCGGAGCCGTCGCCGGTGGGCGTCGCGGTCGTGCCGCTGCCGCGGACGATCCCCAGTTCCTGGCTGTCGCTGAGCACCTGCGGGTGGTAGCGGGCGAGCCCCACGACACCCCACACCGCGACCGCGCCGGCGACCCCGAAGATCACGAGCACCCACGGCGGCGCCGCTGCGGCCTCGCCGAGGATGACCATTCCGATGAGCACCGCGATGAGCGGGTCGACGACGGTGAGACCGGCGATGACGAGATCGGGGGGGCCGGAGCTGTAGGCGGTCTGCACGAAGTAGGCGCCGACCGCCGCGGCGGCGACGAGGGCCAGCACGCAGACGGCCGTGATCCACTCGAACTGACCGGCCTCGATGCGCTTGATGACCACCTTGGCCAGCGTCGCCACGAAGCCGTAGAGGATGCCCGCACCGATCACGTAGAACAGGGCGCGCATGCGGTGGCGGAGGATGAGCCAGCAGGCCCCGAGCACGATGATGACGACGAGGAGGATAGCGAGGATGACGAAGAGCTCGCGGTCCGTGACGTCCTGCTCCGTCGCGAACATCGCGGCGAAGAAGACGAAGAGGAAGATGCCGCCGACGCAGCAGACGATGGCCGTGATCGATTGCCTCGTCGGGGAATGCCCGGAGATACGGGCGTTCAGCAGTGTCGTGATGACCAGGGCGATCGCGCCGAGCGGCTGGACGACGATGAGCGGGGCCTGCACGAGCGCCGCCAGCTGGCAGACGATCGCGAGCCCGAGCATGAGCGTTCCGGCGATCCAGGACGGGCGCGTGAGGAGCCTCTTGATCTGATTGAGGCTCAGGCCGCTGGCGCCCTGGGCTCCGCTCAGACGCTCCACCTTCTCGACGCCGCGGTGCTGATACTGCGCGCCCAGCGACATGAAAACGGCTCCGGCGAGGGCCAGCGGGATGCCCAGGAGCAGACCGGGATTCTGGAAGGCGCCGACGAGCTGTTCGCCGACGTCCTCCGCCGTGTTCATCCACACCCCTGCAATCACCCTACGACCCTACCCGGCAGACCCCGCCCAGTAGGGTTGTGACGTGGCCGTACTTCCGATTCGCATCATGGGCGATCCCGTCCTGCACTCCCCCGCCGCCCCCGTCGAGGAGATCACCGACGACGTCCGGCGTCTGGTCGCCGACATGTTCGAGACGATGGATACGGCCCCCGGCGTGGGGCTCGCCGCCCCGCAGGTCGGCGTGCCGCTGCGCATCTACACGTACGCCTACGTCGACGACGACGACCAGCCGTGGCGCGGGGTGATCCTCAACCCGGAGCTGTGGATGACGCCTCTCGAGCCGGGCGAGCCCGACCCCGATCTCGAGTCGGAGGGCTGCCTGTCGTTCCCGGGCGAGCGATTCGCTCTGCGGCGGTCCGAGCGGGTCCGGGTGACGGGGCTCGATCTCGACGGGGCGCCGGTGTCGATCGATGTCGACGGCTGGCGCGCGCGCATCATGCAGCACGAGTTCGATCACCTCGACGGCATCCTGTACGTGGACCGTCTGTCCGACGGTGACTGGAAGACGGTGCAGAAGATCGCCCGCAAGCGCGGCTGGGGGCGTCCGGGCGCGAGCTGGATGCCGGGCGTCGACGACCTCGAGGGCTGAGTTCTCCCGGTCAGCGGGAGCACGGACGGAGTTGCGGCGCAGGTTGCGCCCCCGATACCGTTTCCCCCGTAAGGCATGCTGATATGCCCAGCTCCCTGACGGCCTGGAGGAACGGCGATGAGGAAGATGCGCACGCGACGGACGCTCGCACTGGTCGGTTCCGCGGTGGCCCTCACGGTCGCCCTCAGCGGATGCAGCGCGATCAACAGCATCCTCGGCGGCGGCTCGGGCGACGCGGACCGCGACGAGGAGACCGGTCAGGTCACCGAGAGCGCGAACATCGACATCTTCGCCCTCAAGCTCGGCGACTGCAAGATGGAGAGCCCGAGCGGCCTCATCGAGGATGCGGACGTCGTGCCGTGCGAGGAGCCGCACGACGAAGAGGTCTACTACGAGATCACCATGGACGACGGCGAGTACTCGGAGGACGCGATCAACGCCGCCAGCCAGGAGTGCATCGGCGACGCCTACACGAACTTCGTCGGCATCGGCTACGACCAGTCCACGCTGGAGGTCTACCCCATCACGCCGACCAAGGACACGTGGGACGGCTACGACGACCGCATCGTGCAGTGCGTGATCTCCGACCCGGCGGGACAGACGACCGGGTCGCTCGAGGGCGCCGCTCGCTGATCGCAGCGTCGCCCCGGCAGGCCTGCGGGGAACCCCTTGGCGTGCGCGCCACGGAGATCTAGCCTGTCAGCATGTGCCGGAACATCGTGCCTCTCAACAATCTCGCCCCCGCCGCGACCGACGAGGAATGCCACGACGCGGCGCTGCAGTTCGTCCGCAAGATCTCGGGCAGCACGTCGCCGTCGCGCGCGAACCAGGCCGCCTTCGATCGCGCCGTGCTCGAGATCGCCCGTGCCGCGCGCGTCCTGCTCGACGACCTCGTGACCACGGCTCCGCCCAAGAACAGGGAGGAGCAGGCCGCGAAGCGCCGGGCCCGCTCCGCCGAGCGCTACGAGGCGATCCGGGTGTATCAGGACGCGAAGCGCGCGAGCCGGTCGTCGGCGTCCGCGTGATCCCGATACCTCGCGCCTCCGGAACGGTCAACCCCCTCCTCCCGTCACGTCCCGCGGGTCACCGTGGGACTTCCACGACGAAGGGAGTTCCTGATGTCCGATGCGAAGGACCCGCGCGAGGAGCAGGCCACGGAGGTTCCTGTGGGCAAGACGCGCGACGACGATGCCGGCTTCACGCCGACCGCGCCCGGCCCCGGCGGCCAGAACACGCCGCCGACCGGCCTCGATCACGACAAGAAGAACTCGGCGTCGCGCTTCTGACCGCAAGGGCCGCCGGAGGCGCTCCCGTACATGCGAGAAGCCCCTCCCGAAGGAGGGGCTTCTCGTTGGCTCCCCGGCTTGGACTCGAACCAAGAACCTGCCGGTTAACAGCCGGCTGCTCTGCCAATTGAGCTACCGAGGAATGTGCACCGCTGTGCGGGCAACTCGACAAGCTTAGCAAACTCCGAGGGGTGCACGTGACATCGGGCGGCGTTCGCGCGACGTCGGGCGTGTCGCGTCAGTGGCGCGAATCCGCCTCGGCGTTCGGAACCCACAGGAGGTCTTTGCCCACGCCTCTCGCGACCACGTGCCCGGATCGGAGCATGAGCGTCTCGGCATTGAGCTCGCGGATGAAATCGGCGTCGTTCGTCACCAGCAGGGCAGCCATGGACTGCTCCTTGCGGCGGCGCGTGATCGCATCGAACACCACAGGACGCACCTCGAGATCGAGGTTCGCGAGGATCTCGTCGGCGATGAGCACCTGCGGATCGAGGATGAAGGATCGCGCGATCGCGACCCGCTGCCGCATCCCCGCACTCAGTTCGTACGGGAAGCGGTCGGCGGTGCCCAGCGGCAGATGCAGTTCGTCGAGCAGTGTGGCGACGCGGATGGACAGCGCTCGGGCGTTCACCCGCTTCTCCCGCACGAGGATCGGCTCGGCGATCACCTCGTTCACGGTGAGCCGCGGAGGAAGGTCGGCACCGGCTCCCTGCGGCACGAATCCCGTGCGGTAGGTCAGCAGGCGGTGCCGGCGCCCCGGGCGACGCGCGTCGACGCCGCACACCTCCGCCCGGCCTCCGACGACCTTGACCGACGGATCGGTGGATCCCGCCAGCGCAGCGACGAGACTGGACTTCCCGGAGCCTGTGGGGCCGGCGACGCACAGCAGCTCACCCGGAGCGAGAGAGAACGTCACGCCGTCGACGGCACGGGTCGGCAGGCCGTGCCCGATCCGGTCGATGACCAGATCCGAGCATTCGATCGCATTCGAGGAGGCGTGCCGACGGGACATGTCACCATCCTGCCCTGCCGCTGCGCGCCGAGGCGAATCAGGACTCGGCGAATCGCTGGCGCTCGATGTCGATGTCGCGCAGGCGCACCCGCAGCGCGCGGCCGCCGTCGGAGTCCGCCGGCACGCGCTGCACCGCCCCGAGCAGCTCCTGCTTCTCCTGCTCGAGCTGGCGCAGGATCAGCCGGCGCGCCAGGTCGGTCGCCGAGGCCACCGCGCCCTCCTCGTCGCGCGCGGGGAACGGCATCATCAGCAGTTCCCCCGCCAGCGAGCGGTAGGGCTCGCGCACGCCGTTCACCGCCTCGGTGGCCCACCCCGTCCGAGTGCGGTCCGGGGCCGCCGCGACGGCGGCGCGCACGGCCTCGAGGGCGGGAGTGCGGAACGCGCCGGCGAGGGCCCGCGCCAGCAGCGGCTGATCGATCCGATGACCGTACTGCAGGGTGCCCATCAGCGCGTCGCGCTCGACCGCCACGTCCGCGGAGCGCGGCAGCGTGGCGAGCGTCACCGGCGCGATCCCCGGAGCGCCGGGATCCCCGTGCGCGGGCTGCGGCTCTCTCGCGCGCGCCGCCGTCGGTGCGGCCGCTCCGCGCGCCGTGCGCTCCACCTCGGCGTGCACCTCGGTCGGGTCCATCCCCAGCCGACGGGCCAGCACCCGCTCGTACCCCGGACGGAGGAGGCGGTCGCGGATCTCCGCGACGATGGGGGCGGCTGCGCGAAGGGCACCCACGCGCCCCTCGACGGTCGCCAGGTCGAAGCCCGCGAGCTTGCGGTCGATCGCGAACTCGAACATCGGGACCTTGGTGTCCATGAGCCCGCGCACCGCCGCGTCACCGCGCTGCAGACGCAGATCGCACGGGTCCAGACCGTCCGGAGCCACCGCGACGAAGGTCTGGGCGTTGAACCGGTCGTCTTCGGTGAAGGCACGGAGAGCGGCCTTCTGCCCTGCCTCGTCGCCGTCGAACGTGAACACGACCTCGCCCGACGCGTTGTCGTCTCCCATCACCCGGCGCAACACCTTGATGTGATCGGCACCGAACGCCGTTCCACAGGTGGCGATCGCCGTGGTGATCCCCGCCAGGTGGCAGGCCATGACGTCGGTGTAGCCCTCGACCACGACCACCCGTCGTGGATCGCCGCGGGAGATGTCGCGCTTGGCCAGGTCGAGTCCGTAGAGCACCTGCGCCTTCTTGTAGATCGGCGTCTCGGGGGTGTTCAGGTACTTGGGACCCTGGTCGTCGTCGAAGAGCTTGCGCGCGCCGAAGCCGATCGTCTGGCCGGACACGTCGCGGATCGGCCAGACGAGCCGGCCGCGGAAGCGGTCGTAGACCCCGCGCTGCCCCGTGGAGACGAGTCCGGCGGTGCTCAGCTCCTCCCGGGTGAAGCCCTGCGCCGTCAGCGCCTTCAGCATCCCGTCCCATCCGCGGGGCGCGAAGCCGACGCCGAAGTGCGCGGCGGCCCCCGCGTCGAAGCCGCGCTCCCCCAGGAAGCGCCGCGCCGCCTCGGCATCCGCCGTCAGGAGCTGCGCGCGGAAGAACTCCGCCGCCGCCGAGTTCGCGGCGTACAGGCGACTGCGTCCGCTGGTCTCGGGCGCGGCCCCGCCGTCCTCGTAGTGCAGGGTGTAGCCGATACGGCCGGCCAGCCGCTCCACCGCTTCGGTGAAGCTGACGTGGTCCATCTCCCGGAGGAACGAGTAGACGTCCCCCGACTCGCCGCAGCCGAAGCAATGGTAGTAGCCGACCTGCGGGCGGACGTGAAAGCTCGGGCTCTTCTCGTCGTGGAAGGGGCACAGCCCCTTGAGCGACCCCACACCGGCGGACTTCAGCGCGACGCGCTCACCGACGATGTCCGCGATGTTGGTGCGGGCCTTGACCTCGTCGACGTCGGCCTGACGGATGCGCGGCATCAGCCGACACCTTCGACGACCGACCGCCTCTCGGCATGGCGGGCGGCCGGACGCGCGTGCCGCGGCGTCCAGATGCCGACCTCTGCCGGGTCGATCTCGCCCACGAGGCGGTTGTGCCAGTCGATCGCGCTCTGATCCGTGAGGCTCGCGATCTGGTCGACGACCACGCGCGCCCGTTCGGCGTCGTTCTCAGCCGCGACGAAGTCGGCGGCGAACGCGGGTTCGAGCACGTCGGCACCGGCCGACCAGAGCGTGTCGGTCGACCAGAGGGCGTCGGCGAGTCGCTTCAGCACCCGCCGCTGCTCCTTGTAGACCCCCTTGCGGGCGTCGATCGTCACGATCGCCTGCCCCATGATGCCCTTGAGGACCGCGATCTCGGCCTCGACCACCCGTGGCACGACCACGTGCGCGTTGTACCGGACGAGCACCGGCCCGGCGTACGCCTCGCGCGTCGCCGACACCGCCGCCCGCGCGAAGCGGCCGATCAGGTCGCTCGTGAGGTTCTTCAGACGCGCGAGGTCCTGACGGCTGCGGTCGAAGGAGCGCAGCCACATCGGCTGCGAGGAGAGCCGATACAGCGCGTCCGCGAGCTCCTCGCGGGTGAAGTCGTAGCCGACCCACTGCTGGACGCGGCCGACGAGCGCGTCGTGCGCCGACGGGTCGGAGAGCTGGGCGACGTCGACGTAGCCGTTGACGATCGCGTCCTCGAAGTCGTGCACCGAGTACCCGATGTCGTCGGAGAGGTCCATGATCTCGGCCTCGATGCAGCGCAGACGACCGGGAGCCCCCTCGCGCATCCAGCGGAAGACCGCCTCGTCCTCGGGGTACACGCCGAACTTCAGCCGCCCGCCCGGGTCGGGCACGGGGCTGTCGACGGTCCAGGGGTACTTGCAGGTCGCGTCGAGGCTGGCGCGCGTCAGATTCAGCCCGACCGAGCGCTCGTCGTCGTCGAGCACCTTGGCCTCGAGCCGGGTCAGGATGCGCAGCGACTGGGCGTTGCCCTCGAACCCGCCGATGTTCTCGGCCCATTCGTTCAGCGCGCGCTCGCCGTTGTGCCCGAACGGCGGGTGCCCGAGGTCGTGGCTCAGGCAGGCCGTGTCGACGACATCGGCGGAGACGCCGAGGGCGGCGGCGAGCTCTCGCCCGACCTGGGCCACCTCGAGCGAATGCGTCAGCCGGTTGCGGGCGAAGTCGGCCGTGCTGGCGGGGCTCAGCACCTGGGTCTTGGCCGCGAGACGCCGGAGCGCGGCGGAGTGCAGCACGCGGGCGCGGTCGCGCGCGAAGTCGTCGCGCTCCGAACGGTGGGTCTCGGAGAAGAACCGTTCGGCGTCCCGGGAGTCGTAGCCGTCGGTGCGGGGCGCCCGCGCCACGGACGACGCGTCAGCCGCCACTGTTCTCGATCTCCGCTCCGCGCATCATCTCGGATGCCGAGGCCGCGATCTCGCGCGACTCCAGCCACTTGTCCGGCAGCGCCGGCCGCTTCGGACGGCCCGCACGACCGCGCTGACCCTCGGCATCCGCCCCCGGGTAGGGCGCGGTGTGATCGAGCCGGCCGAGCAGATCGTCGATCTCGGCGAGCCTCGATGCCGTCGCGAGACCCGTGCGGATGTCGCCGCCGACCGGATAGCCCTTGAAGTACCAGGCGACGTGCTTGCGGACGTCCCGGCACCCGCGGTCCTCGTCCTCGAAGAACTCCACCAGGAGCTCTGCGTGACGGCGGAACGCGTCCGCCACGAAGCCGAGCGTCGCATCCACCGGCCGCACCTCGGCACCGAAGGCCGCCGCCAGGTCGCCGAAGAGCCACGGGCGTCCGAGGCATCCGCGACCCACGACGACGCCGTCGCAGTCGGTCTGCTCCATCATGCGCACGGCGTCCTCCGCCGACCAGATGTCGCCGTTGCCGAGCACGGGGATGCTCGTGACGGCCTGCTTGAGCTCGCCGATCGCGTTCCAGTCCGCGTGGCCCGAGTAGAACTCGCTCGCGGTGCGGGCGTGCAGGGCGACGGCCGCGACCCCCGCGTCCTCGGCCGCACGACCGGCGTCGAGGTAGGTCAGGTGGTCGGGGTCGATGCCCTTGCGCATCTTCACCGTGAGCGGGATGTCGCCCGCGGCCTTCACCGCCTGGGTGACGATGTCGGCGAAGAGCGAGCTCTTCCACGGGAGCGCCGCTCCGCCGCCCTTGCGGGTCACCTTCGGGACGGGGCATCCGAAGTTCAGGTCGATGTGATCGGCGTGATCCTCGGCCACGATGATGCGCACCGCCTCGGCGATCGTCTTCGGGTCGACGCCGTACAGCTGGATCGACCGGGGCGTCTCGCTCTCGTGATGGCGGATGAGACGCATGGTCGACTCGTTGCGTTCGACGAGCGCCCGCGAGGTGATCATCTCGCTGACGTAGAGTCCCGCGCCGTACTCGCGGCAGAGACGGCGGAAGGCGGTGTTCGTGATCCCGGCCATGGGCGCGAGGACCACCGGCACGTCGAGGTCGATCGGACCGATGCGAAGCGTGCGCGCGGATGCGGTGGCGAGAGTCATGTCGTCTCCATTCTCCCAGACGCGGGGCCTCGGTCGCCGCACCGACCTATGCTGTGGAGTATGACCGATTCCGCGATCCGTTCCATCCCCTTCGTCGATGCCCAGGGCAACGAGAAGACGCTCGACGATCTCGGTGCGGACGTCGTGCTGGTGGTCAACGTGGCCTCGAAATGCGGCCTCACCCCGCAGTACGAGCAGCTCGAGGAACTGCAGCGCCTCTACGGCGACCGCGGCTTCAGCGTCGTCGGCTTCCCGAGCAACCAGTTCCTGCAGGAGCCGGGGTCCGTCGAGCAGATCATGGAGTTCTGCTCCACGACGTACGGCGTCTCGTTCCCGGTGAACGACAAGGTCAGGGTCAACGGCCGCAACGCCTCGGCGCTCTACAAGGCTCTCAAGGAGACCCCGGATGCGGCGGGCAAGGCCGGACGCGTGGAGTGGAACTTCGAGAAGTTCCTGGTGCTGCCCGACGGCGAGGTCCTCCGGTTCCGGCCGAAGCAGAAGCCGGACGACCCCGCGATCGTCGGTGCGATCGAGGCGGCGCTGACCCGCTAGACCGCCGCCGTCTCGGGCTCGGTCTCGCCGCGCTTGCTCCAGAGGTCTCGCAGCACGTTCTCGAACGCGGCCGGCGGCTGAGCGCCGCTGATGCCGTACTGGCCGTCGATCACGAAGAACGGCACGCCCTGGATGCCATAGGCGCGCGCCTGCGCCTGGTCCTGACGGACGGCCGGGAGGAAGTGCTCGTTCTCGAGTGCGTGACGCACGGCATCCGCCTCGAGTCCGACCTCGACGGCAAGGTCGACCAGGTCGTCGATGCGGCCGACGTGCTTGCCCTCGGTGAAGTAAGCCGACATGAGCCGCTCCTCCATCGCGTGCTGCGCGCCCTGCGCCTTCGCGAAATGCAGCAGCTCGTGGGCCTTGACCGTATTGGTGTGCTGAAGGAGGTCGAAGCGGTACTGCAGACCCGCGTTCTCGGCGACACCGGTCACGTGCGACAGCATCTGCTCGACCTGCTCGCGCGGCATGCCCTTGTGGCCGGAGAGGAAGTCGATCTCGTCGCCGTCGAAGTCGACGGGCGTGTCGGGCGAGAGCTCGAACGAGTGGAAGGTCACCGTGACCTGCGGCGCGTCGTCATCGCCGGCGACGGCTTCGAGCCCCTTCTCGAGATTGCGCTTGCCGATGTAGCACCACGGGCAGGCGATGTCGGACCAGATGTCGATGGAGATGGGTTCGCTCACATCGTCATCCAACCCCACGCCGGCGACTCGTATTCCGACTGCGTGCTCAGGCCGAGGCGTCGGGCGTGTCCACGGCACCGCCGAAGCGACGGTCGCGCGACAGGTAGATGCCGATCGCCCGCCACAGCTCCTCGCGCGAGAAGTCCGGCCAGAGGGTGTCGAGGAACACCATCTCGGCGTAGGCGGACTGCCACAGGAGGAAGTTGGAGGTGCGCTGCTCCCCCGAGCTCCGCAGGAACAGATCGACGTCCGGCATGTCGGGCACGTACAGGTGACGGCGGATCATCTTCTCGGTGATGGCGTTCGGCTTCACGCGGCCCGCGGCGACGTCGTCGGCGATCGAGCGCATCGCGTCGACGAGCTCCACGCGCCCGCCGTAGTTCACGCACATCGTGAGGGTCAGCACGTCGTTGTCGCGCGTGAGCTGCTCGGCGTACTGCAGCTCCTTGATGACGCTGCCCCACAGGCGCGGCTTGCGCCCGGCCCAGCGCACCCGGACGCCCCATTCGTTGAGCTGATCTCGACGTCGGTGCAGCACGTCGCGGTTGTAGCCCATCAGGAACCGCACCTCCTCGGGGGAGCGCGCCCAGTTCTCGGTGGAGAAGGCGTACACCGAGAGATGCTTCACCCCCGCCTGGATGGCCCCGGCGACGACGTCGAGGAGCACCTCCTCGCCGGCCTTGTGCCCTTCGACCCGGCTGAGTCCCCGCCGGTTGGCCCACCGCCCGTTCCCGTCCATGACGATCGCCACGTGCTCGGGCACGGCTCGGAAGGCGGGCGGGTGCACCCCGGTCCAGTCGAGGGGCCGATAGGCCACCGCATCCTTGTGCGTGTAGGGCTTCGGGGTCACCGGGCTCCTCCGGGATCGTCGGACACGTGCGCGAGCGAGCGGATGCCGCGCTCCAGGTGCCATTGGGCGTAGGCGGCGATCAGGCCGGAGGCCGCCGCCGTGTCGGTCGCGGACGCCGCGTCGACGGCATCCCACTCCCCCGCCATGAGGGAGCGCAGCAGAGCCACCGCGCGCTCGCTCACCCTCGGGCTTCCGGCCGGCGCGTCGGCGCTGCAGACGAGGCCGCCCAGCTGGGCGACGAAGGTCGTATGAGGGCCCTGAGCGCCGCAGCGCGCGCAGTCGCCGAGCGACGGGGCCCACCCCGAGAGCGCCATGACGCGCAGCAGATATGAATCGAGGATGCTGCGGGGCGCGTGCTCCCCCCGCGACAGCGCCCGCAGGCCGCCGACCAGCAGCAGGTACTGCTCCGGCGTGGCCTCCGCGTCGCTGAGTCGATCCGCCGTCTCGACCATCGCGCTGGCCGAGGTGAAGCGGTCGTAGTGCGCGACGATGTCGGCGCCGTACGAGCCCAGGGACTCCGCCTGCTGCACGATGTCCAGCGAGCGGCCCTGGTAGAGCTGCACGTCCGCCACCATGAACGGCTCCAGACGAGAGCCGAACTTCGACGAGGTGCGCCGCACGCCCTTGGCCACCGCGCGCACCTTCCCGTGCCGTCGCGACAGCATCGTCACGATGCGATCCGCCTCGCCCAGCTTGTGGGTGCGCAGGATCACCGCTTCATCTCGATAGGTGGGCACCCGTCAATTATCGTCCGTGCGCGAGAATGGACGGGTGACCGAACCGCTCTTCACCATTCCGTTCTGGGCGGATCTGCTCGGCGTCGGGCTCGGCGGCGTCCAGGGGGCGCTGTTCGCCTCGGGGTTCCAGGGTCAGCGCCGTCTCGATTGGCTGGGCGTCGCGATCATCGGCATCATGATCGGCATGGGCGGCGGTCTCATCCGCGACATCCTCCTCGGTCAGACCCCGGCGACCCTGCAGAACCAGTGGTATCTCGTCACCGCGGCCGGTGCCGCGCTCTTCGGCATGCTCCTCGCCGGGATCTTCAGCCGCCTCAACACCGTGATCGTCGTGCTCGACGCGGTCGTCATCGGCATGTTCGGCGCGTTCGGGACCAGCAAGGCCCTCGCCTTCGGCATCCCGGAGGTGCCCGCCGTGTTCATCGGGGTGTGCGCCGCGGTGGGCGGCAGCATCCTCCGGGACATGCTCATGGGCCTGCCCACCGCGATCATGCACGTGGGGTCGCTCTACGCGGTCGCGGCGGGGGCCGGCTGCACGTTCATCGTCGTCGCCGTCGCGCTGGACGTGCCGATCACGCTCGCCGCCGTGATCGGGATCGCCGTCACCGCCGTCATCCGCGTGCTGGCGGTCACGTTCGACGTCTCGCTCCCGGAGCAACGACGACTGTACCGACGCAAGGTGGCGGCCGAGACGGGCACGATCCCGATCGTCAAGCCCTGACGGACGCCCTTCGTCTCGCTGCGCTCGCGCAGGGACCGGGAAGACGCCCGCGCTCGCTCAGGGAGCGGGTGCCGGTCAGACGGCCGCGAGCTCCGACTGCCGTGCGCGGATCGAGCGGTTCACCCCCGACACGATGGCCTTGAGGGACGCGGTGGAGATGTCTCCGTCGATGCCGACGCCCCACAGCCGCTGATCGCCGATCTGCAGCTCCACGTAGGCCGCGGCCTGCGCGTCGCCGCCGGCGCTGAGCGCGTGCTCGACGTAGTCGTAGAGCGTGATGTCGAAGCCCTGCGCCCGGAGCACCTCGATGAACGCGGCGACCGGGCCGTTGCCGTTGCCGACGACCGAGAGCTCCTGGTCGTCGTCGCGCAGCACCACATCCAGCACGACGTCTCCCGACATGTCGCTCCGCGTCTGCGTCGCGAGGAGCTCGAAGCGCCCCCACTTGTCTGCGGTCGACGCCGCGGGGAGGTACTCGTCGCAGAAGATCGACCAGATCTGGTCGCTCGTGACCTCGCCGCCCTCGGCATCCGTCTTCGTCTGCACGACGCCCGAGAACTCGATCTGCAGCTTGCGCGGCAGGTCGATCGCGTGGTCGGCCTTGAGGAGGTACGCGACGCCGCCCTTGCCCGACTGGGAGTTGACCCGGATCACGGCCTCGTACGAGCGTCCGAGGTCCTTCGGGTCCACCGGCAGGTACGGCACGGCCCACTCGATCTCGTCGACCGTGACCCCCTCGGCCTCGGCGCGCGCGGCCATCGCCTCGAAGCCCTTCTTGATGGCGTCCTGATGCGATCCGCTGAACGCCGTGAAGACCAGGTCTCCCGCCCACGGGCTGCGCTCGGGCACCGGCAGCTGGTTGCAGTACTCGACCGTGCGCTTGACCTGGTCGATGTCGCTGAAGTCGATCTGCGGGTCGATGCCCTGCGTGAACAGGTTGATGCCCAGCGCGACGAGGTCGACGTTGCCGGTGCGCTCGCCGTTGCCGAACAGGCATCCCTCGATGCGGTCGGCCCCCGCCATGTAGCCGAGCTCGGCGGCGGCGACGGCGGTGCCTCGATCGTTGTGGGGGTGCAGCGAGAGGATGACGTTCTCGCGGTGATTCAGGTGGCGGCTCATCCACTCGATCGAGTCGGCGTACACGTTGGGTGAGGCCATCTCGACCGTGGCCGGGAGGTTGACGATGACCTTCCGCTCGGGCGACGGCTCGAAGACCTCGATGACCTGGTTGCAGATGTCGGCGGCGAACTCGAGCTCGGTGCCCGTGTAGCTCTCGGGCGAGTACTCGTAGAAGACCTGGGTCTCCGGGATGCGCTTCTCGAACTGCCGGCATAGCCGGGCGCCCTCGAGCGCGATGTCGATGATGCCCTGCTTGTCGGTGCGGAAGACGACCTCGCGCTGGAGCACGCTCGTGGAGTTGTACAGGTGCACGATCGCCTGCTTCGCGCCGGCGATCGATTCGTAGGTGCGCTCGATGAGGTGCTCGCGCGCCTGGGTCAGCACCTGGATCGTGACGTCGTCAGGGATCAGATCCTCTTCGATGAGCTGCCGCACGAAGTCGAAGTCCGTCTGGCTCGCCGACGGGAATCCGACCTCGATCTCCTTGTATCCCATGCTCACCAGCAGCTCGAACATGACGCGCTTGCGCTCCGGCGACATCGGGTCGATGAGCGCCTGGTTGCCGTCGCGCAGGTCGACGGCGCACCATCGCGGTGCCGTGGTGATGCGGGCATCCGGCCAGGTGCGGTCGGGGAGGTCGACGGCGATCTGCTCGTGGAACGGCCGGTACTTGTGGATCGGCATGGACGACGGGCGCTGGGTGTTCTGCATGATGGGGCTTCTTCTCTTCGTCAAGATGAACGGGCCAACACAAGCGCCGCGACGAGGAAGGCCCTAGCTCTTAGGACTCGTCGCGGCAGCTAAGAAGAAGCAGACCGCCGAAAGGCATGTCGTCATGCTAGCAGGATGCGGCGGCGCCGGGTCTCCCAGAGCACGCGGGATCAGAATCCCAGGCGGCCGAGCTGCTTCGGGTCGCGCTGCCACTCCTTGGCGACGCGCACGTGCAGCCCGAGGAAGACCCGGGTGCCGAGGAGCTCCTCGATGGCCGCGCGCGCCCGTGCCCCGACGTCCCGCAGCCGCTTGCCCTTGTGGCCGATGATGATGGCCTTCTGGCTGTCGCGTTCGACGACGATCGACGCGTGCACGTCGGTGAGGTCGGAGTCCTCGCGGGGGGCGATCTCGTCCACCACGACGGCGATCGAGTGCGGGAGCTCGTCGCGTACGCCCTCGAGGGCGGACTCGCGGATGATCTCCGCGATGCGGTCCTCCGCGGACTCGTCGGTCGTGATGCCTTCGGGGTAGAGCGCAGGGCCCTTCGGCATGAGCAGCAGCAGCTCGTCGGCGAGGACCTCGAGCTGCTCTCGGGTGAGCGCCGACAGCGGGATCACCGCCGCCCAGTCCTCGCGGAGCGCATCGACCTCCATCAGACGCTCGGTGATGTCGTCGCGGCTCGCGGCATCCGTCTTGGTGACGATGGCGACCTTCTTCGCTCGCGGGTAGCCGTCGAGCGAAGCGGCGATGCGCCGATCGCCGGGTCCCACCTTCTCCGTCGCCGGCACGCAGAAGCCGATGACGTCGACGTCGCCGAGCACCTGCTCCACCAGGTCGTTGAGACGCTCGCCGAGGAGCGTCCGCGGCTTGTGGATGCCGGGGGTGTCGACGATGACGATCTGCCCGTCCGGACGGTTGAGGATCCCTCGGATCGCCCGACGCGTGGTCTGGGGCTTCTCGCTCGTGATCGCGATCTTCTCGCCCACCAGGGCGTTGGTGAGCGTCGACTTGCCCACGTTCGGTCGTCCGACGAAGGTGACGAACCCGCTCCGGCTCTGCTCAGTCATCGCGTCGCTCTCCTTCTTCCTCGACCGCATCCGCGGCACTGTGCGCCCGCTCCACGAAGACCGAGGCGATCCCCCTGCCCCGTCCGCGCGAGGCGCCTCCGGTCAGGACCAGTCCGTCCACGACGGCCGTGGCGCCGGGCTGCGGGACCTGCCCCAGCGCCTTGCCGAGCAGGCCGCCGATGGAATCGACGTCCTCGTCCTCGAGCTCGAGCCCGAAGAGGTCGCCGACGTCCTCCAACGACGATCGCGAGCTGACGCGGTAGCGTCCGTCGCCCAGGTCGACGAACTCCGCGGACACCTGATCGTACTCGTCCGAGATCTCCCCGACGAGCTCCTCGATCAGGTCCTCGAGGGTGACCAGCCCGGAGATGCCGCCGTGCTCGTCGATCACGAGGCACACGTGCACGGCATCCCGCTTCATCTGCTGCAGCAGGGTCTCGGCGCGCATCGACTCGGGCACGAAGGTCGCCGGGCGCGAGATCGGGCGGATGGACGCTCCGCGCCAGGCGCCTTCGTCGCGGTAGGCGAACTGCACCAGGTCCTTCAGGTACAGCACCCCGACCACGTCGTCGGCCTCGTCGTCGACGACCGGCATGCGCGAGACGCCGCGGTGGAGGAACAGCCCCATGGCTTCGCTGGTCGATGCGGTGGCGTCGACGGTGACCATCTCGGTGCGCGGCACCATGACGGCACGGACGAACTGGTCGGTGAAGTCGAACACGGAGTGGATGAGGTCGCGGTCGTCCTCTTCGATCAGATCGTTGGATGCCGCTTCGTCGACCATGCTCAGCAGCTGCTCCTCCGAGGTGAAGGAACTGCGGCCGGCACCGGGGGTGACGCGATTGCCGAGCACGACGAGGCCCTGGGCGAGAGGGCCGAGGATGATGCGCAGGCCCCGCACGATCGGGGCGGTGGCCCGCAGGAGTCCGTCGGCGTGATGACGCCCGAACGAACGCGGGCTGGCGCCGACCAGCACGAACGTGATCCCGGTCATCAGCACGGCGGCGGCGAGCATGGCCCACCAGATGTTCTCGAACAGCGACGTCAGCGCGACCGTGACGAGCACCGCGGCGGTCGTCTCGGCGAGCACGCGGATGAACGAGACCGCGTTGACGTGCGCGTCGGGATCGGCCGCGATCCGCGCGAGCTGGGCGGCGTTGCGCCCCTCCGATCCCATCTCCTCGAGGTCGGAGCGCGAGCGCACCCCGAAGGCGGCATCGATGGCCGCCATGAGGCCGCCGAAGGCGACGAGGAGGACGGCGCCGGCGAGGAGGAAGACGGCGGCCGCGGTCATCGACCGCGTTCGGCGGCGGCGAAGCCCTGGATGAGCTGCTTCTGCAGGCCGAACATCTCACGCTCCTCGTCGGGCTCGGCGTGGTCGAAACCGAGGAGGTGCAGCAGACCGTGCGTCGTCAGGAGGATGAGCTCGTCCATGAGGGAGTGACCCGCCGCCTGAGCCTGCGTCTCGGCGACCTGCGGGCACAGCACGATGTCCCCGAGGAGTCCCGGAGCGGTGGGGCGGTCCTCCGAGCCCGGACGCAGCTCGTCCATCGGGAAGCTCAACACGTCGGTCGGGCCGGGCTCGTCCATCCACTGGACGTGCAGGGCCTCCATCGCACCCTCGTCGACGAGGACGATCGCGACCTCGGCGTCGGGGCTCACGTGCAGCTGCGCGAGGTTGTAGTCCGTCAGGCGCTGCAGCACCGTCTCGTCGACGTCGATGGCCGACTCGTTGTTGATCTCGATCATGAGAGTCCTCGCTTGGGCATCCGGTCACGGGGTCCGGGGCGCTGGGCGCCTCGGCGCTCGGCGCGATTGGCGAACTCGGCGGCCTGGTCGCGCTCCGCGCGCACTGCGGTGCGCCGCTCGTCGTACTCGCTGTAGGCGTCGACGATGCGCCCGACGAGGGAATGACGCACGACGTCGTCGCTGGTCAGCCGGGCGAAGTGGATGTCGTCGATGCCGTCGAGCACCCGGGTCACCAGGCGCAGACCGGACGCACCCTGCGGCAGATCGACCTGCGTGATGTCGCCAGTGACGACCATCCGCGTGCCGAACCCCAGCCGGGTGAGGAACATCTTCATCTGCTCCGGCGTCGTGTTCTGCGCCTCGTCGAGCACGACGAACGAGTCGTTGAGCGTGCGGCCGCGCATGTACGCGAGAGGGGCGACCTCGATGGTGCCGGTCGCCATCAGGCGAGGCACGATCTCCGGGTCCATCATCTCGTTGAGGGCGTCGTAGAGGGGCCGCAGGTAGGGGTCGATCTTGTCGGTCAGGGTGCCGGGCAGGAACCCGAGCCGCTCCCCCGCCTCCACGGCCGGACGCGTGAGGATGATGCGGGTGACCTCCTTGCGCTGCAGCGCCTGGACGGCCTTGGCCATCGCGAGGTAGGTCTTGCCCGTGCCGGCCGGCCCGATGCCGAAGACGATCGTGTTCTGCTCGATCGCGTCGACGTACTCCTTCTGACCGAGGGTCTTGGGGCGGATAACCTTGCCGCGCGTCGAGAGGATCGCCTCGCCCAGCACCTCGCTCGGGCGGGGACCGCCCTCCTGCCGGAGCATGCGGGCCGAGCTCGTCACATCGCTCGGAGCCAGGTCGTGTCCCGCCCGGGACATCTGCAGCAGCTCCTCGACCAGGCGCGCGGCCGCCGCGACCGCCGCCGTCGAGCCGCTGAGGGTGATCTCGTTGCCGCGCACGAGCACCTGCACCTCGGGATGCTCCTTCTCGAGCATCCGCAGCAGGCGGTCCTGCGGGCCGAGCAGCTGCACCATCGCGACACCGTCGGCGTAGATCGTCTGGACCGACTCGGGCGCGGGGGTGCCGGAGCGACGTTCGGGGACCCCGTCTCCGCGATCGTGATTGTCAGGCACCGACGCTCTTCTCATCCAGTCCGCCGCCCAGCACATGCGCGTGGACGTGGAACACCGTCTGTCCGGCGTTCTCGCCGGAGTTGAAGACGAGGCGGAAGTCGCCGTCGTCCGTGTGCTGCGCGGCGAGCTCCTTCGCCAGCGACACCATCTCGGCGAGCAGCGTGGGGTCGCCCGCCGCCAGTTCGGCGACGTCGCGGTACTCCGCCGTCTTGGGGATCACCAGGAGGTGCACCGGCGCCTTCGGCGCGATGTCGCGGATCGCGAAGACCCGATCCGTCTCGGCGAGGACCTCTGCGGGGATCTCCCCTTCGAGGATGCGCGTGAAGATCGAGGGCTCGGTCATGCGTCCAGTCTAGACGCCGGGCACCCGGCGACGGCCGGAACGACGCGGATCACCAGCGTCCGAGCGCGACGGAGAGCACCGCGATCGCCGCGGGTCCCGCGGTCGAGGTGCGCAGGACGGTGTCGCCGAGGAGCACGCGCTCCGCCCCGGCATCCGTCAGCCGAGCCAGCTCGTCGTCGGAGATCCCGCCCTCGGGGCCGACCACCAGGACGAGGTCGCGTCCGTCGGCCTCGATCTCCGACAGACGGGTGGATGCTGAGGGGTCGAGCAGCAGCACCCGGTCGGTCGCAGCGCGCTCCGCCAGGGCGGCCGTCGTCTGGGGCGCCCGCACGTCGGGCACCCAGGCACGATGGGCCTGCTTCGCGGCCTCGCGGACGATGGTCGCCCATCGCTCGCGTCCCCTGACCGCCTTCGGTCCCTCCCAGCGCGAGATGCTCCGGCTGGCCTGCCACGGCACGATCTCGTCGACCCCGAGCTCGCAGGCCGCCTGGACGGCGAGCTCGTCGCGGTCCCCCTTCGCGAGCGCCTGCACCAGCACGATCCGCGGGCCCGGAGCGGCGTGCACGGTCCGTGCGGCGATCCGCACGTCCACGCGCGACGGCGTCACCTCTTCGGCGACGCCCTCCAGCCAGACCCCGACCCCGTCGCCGACGGTGACCGGCTCGCCGACCCGCAGCCGGCGCACCACCGCGGCATGCTTCGCCTCGGCCCCCGTCAGCGACACCACGGAGCCGACCTCGGCCTCGGACGCCGATTCGACCAGGAAGTGCAGAGCCATGGCTCAGTGCGCGCGGAAGCGGTCGCGGAGCTTCGAGAACAGCCCCTGCTGGAACTGGGCGAGCTGCGGCCCGGGGGTCTTGGCCTTCTTGGCGAAGTCCTCGATCAGCGCGCGCTGCGCCGCGTCGAGCTTCGTCGGGGTCACGACCTGCACCCCCACGCGCAGATCCCCGCGCTGGGTGCCGCGGAGCGGCGTGATGCCGCGGCCCTTGATGGTCAGCACGTCGCCCGACTGCACGCCGGGACGGATCTCGAGATCGACCTCGCCGTCGAGCCCGTCGATCGACGTCTCTGTCCCGAGGATCGCATCCGTCATCGAGACCTCGAGGGTCGCGAGCAGGTCGTCGCCGTCGCGGCTGAACGCGGGGTGCGGGTTGACCGTGACCTCGACGTAGAGGTCGCCGTGGGGCCCGCCGGCCTTGCCGACCTCGCCCGATCCGGGCAGCTGCAGGCGGAGGCCGGTCTCGACGCCGGCGGGGATGTCGAGCGACACGGTGCGCCGCGAGCGCACCCGTCCCTGGCCGCCGCACGTGCCGCACGGGAACGGGATGGTGGTGCCGTAGCCCTCGCACGTGCCGCAGGGCTGCGAGGTGACGACGTTGCCGAGCAGGCTGCGCACCTGGCGCTGGACGTGACCGGATCCGCCGCAGATGTCGCAGGTCACCGGCGAGGTGCCCTCCTGGCAGCACGAGCCCTGGCAGGTCTCGCACAGCACGGCCGTGTCGACCTCGATGTCGCGGTGCGCGCCGAACACGACGTCGCCCAGATCGAGGGTGACGCGCACGAGGGCGTCCTGGCCGCGCTCGCGCCGGGACCGCGGACGCGCGCGCCCCCCGCCCTGCCCCGCCCCGAAGAACGTCTCGAAGATGTCGCCGAACCCGCCGAAGCCGCCGAAGTTGCCGGCCGCGCCGTCTCCGCCGCCCATGTCGTAACGGCGACGCGAGTCCTCGTCGCTCAGCACGTCGTAGGCGTGGGTGACGAGCTTGAACTGCTCGGCCGCGTCCTCCCCCGGGTTCACGTCCGGGTGCAGCTGGCGCGCCAGCCGGCGATACGCCTTCTTGATCTCATCGGTGGAAGCGTCCCGGGACACCCCGAGAACCTCATAGTGGTCCGCCACAATCGCCTTTCTGCGTGGTCTTCCTGCGGGAGCCGCTCAGCGGCTCGCCTCGTCTTCGTCGAGCATCCGCGACAGGTAGCGGGCCACGGCCCGCGCCGCCGCGAGGTTGCTCGGATAGTCCATGCGGGTCGGGCCCATCACGCCCACCCGCGCCGTGCCGCTCGGCGCGGCGTAGTTGCTCGCCACGATCGACGCCTCGCCGAGCCCGAACGACGCGTTCTCGGTGCCGATGCTGGCGGCGAGGCCGTGCTCGTCGGCGACCATCTCGCTCATCAGCCGCAGCAGGGTCACCTGCTCCTCGATCGCTTCGAGGAGCGGATGGATGCTGCCGCGGAAGTCCTGCTCGCGCCGTGCGAGCGTCGCGGCGCCCGCCATGACCAGCCGCTCCTGCCGGAACGCGCCCAGCTCCTCGACGATGACCCCGGCGAGCGTGTGCAGCACCGGATCCTTCGCGACAGCATCCGGGGCGGCGAGGAGGGCGTCGAGGCGCTCGGAGGCGTCGCTCACGGCCTGGCCGGTGATGAGCGACGCGAGACGGGCGCGCAGCACCGCGATGTCGGTGTCGTCGATCTCGCGCGGGAGCGGCGTGACGCGCTGCGAGACCCCGCCGGCGTCGGTCACGAGCACGACGAGCATGCGGGTGGGAGCCAGCGCCACGAGTTCGATGTGCGTCAGATGGGCGCGCGCGAACGACGGGTACTGGGCCAGCGCGACCTGGCCGGTCAGCTGGGTCAGCACCCGCACCGTGCGGACCATGAGGTCGTCGAGGTCGCTCGGGGCGGCGAGGAACGACTCGATCGCCGTGCGCTGCGCCGTCGACAGCGGACGCAGCTGCGCGAGGTGGTTCACGAAGACGCGGTAGCCCTTGTCGGTCGGGACGCGGCCGGACGACGTGTGCGGGGCCGTGATGAGCTCCTCGTCCTCGAGGAGCGCCATGTCGTTGCGGATCGTCGCCGCCGAGACGCCGAAGGAGTGACGGTCGACGATGGACCGGCTGCCGACCGGCTCATGGGTCTCGACGTAGTCCTGCACGATCGCGCGGAGGACCTGGAGGCCTCGCTCGGTGACCATGGCGCTTCCCTTCCGCTGGCACTCGGACGTTCAGAGTGCCAATCCTACTCCTCGCTCCGGGGAACGCGCCGCGCGACGGACCGAGGCGGCGACGGCGTCAGTCGGTGAGCTCGCGCACCACGGCGTCGGCGAGCAGCCGCCCGCGCAGTGTCAGCCGCACCTGGCCGCGCACCGCCGCCGGGGCGTCGACGAGCCCGTCGGCGATGAGGCCCGCGACGTTCGCCCGGTTGTCCGACGGCAACTCTGACACCGGGATCCCCTCGGCGAGCCGGCTCTGCAGCAGCACCCGCTCGAGGATGCGGGCCTCGGCGTCCGGCCGCTCCGTGCCTGCGGCCGGGGACTCCCCTGCGGCCAGCCGCTGCGCGTAGGCCGCCGGATGCTTCACGTTCCACCAGCGCAGCCCTGCCACGTGGCTGTGTGCTCCGGGGCCGAAGCCCCACCAGTCGCTCCCCCGCCAGTAGGCGAGGTTGTGCCGGGAGCGCTGCTCGGGGGTGCGCGCCCAGTTGCTGACCTCGTACCAGTCGAACCCGGCGTCGGCGAGCCTCGCGTCCACCAGCTCGTACATGTCGGCCTGGAGATCGTCGTCCGGTCGGGGCACCTCGCCGCGGCGGATCTGCCGAGCGAGCTTCGTACCATCCTCGATGATCAGGGCATAGGCCGAGATGTGATCCGACTCGAGGGCGAGGGCGGCGTCGACGGACGACTCCCAGTCGCTCAGCGATTCGCCCGGCGCCCCGTAGATCAGGTCGACGCTGACGTCGAGACCGGCCTCGCGCGCCGCATCGACGGCGGTGCGCACGTTCTCCGGGCGGTGCGTGCGGTCGAGGGCGGCGAGCACGTGCGGCACCGCCGACTGCATGCCGATCGAGAGGCGCGTCACCCCGGCGTCGGCGAGCGTGCGCGCGACGTCCGGCGTCACGGTGTCGGGGTTCGCCTCGACCGTCACCTCGGCGCCCGACACGAGTCCGAAGGCGGATGCCGCGGCGTCGAGCATCCGCGCCAGGTCGCCCGCCGGCAGCAGCGTCGGCGTGCCCCCTCCGAAGAAGACGGTGTCCATCGGACGCAGCGCGCCGGCATCGCCCAGGACCCGTCGGGCCATCTCGATCTCGGTGAGGAGCGTGGAGGCGTAGTCCTCCTGACGGGCGCCGCGCAGCTCGCCCGCGGTGTAGGTGTTGAAGTCGCAGTAGCCGCAGCGCACGCGGCAGAAGGGCACGTGCAGGTACGCCGAGAACGGCACGGCGGGGTCGACGGGCAGATCGGCCGGAAGCCGGCCGTCGCGCGGTGCGGGATCGCCGAGGGGAAGAGGACCCGCCATCAGACCGGGGTCGCGTAGAGCGGGGAGATCGCGCGGAGGTAACGCGCGAAGAGCTCGCGGCGCCGGCGCTTCACGAGAGCCGGGACGAGGCGGTACAGGAGACCGGTGGGCGCGTCGAAGGCGCGGACGGTGAACCACACCTCGTCGTTGTCCTCGCGCCACTCGACGTCGAACGACTCCTCGCCGCTGACGACCGAGCCGCCGACCGTGCCGAGCACGAATCCGATGCGGCGGGCCTCCTCGGTGACCGAGATGACCCGCAGCTCGGCGTCGGCGCGCATGCCGGCGACCCTCCCACGGAGGCGCAGCGTCATGCCCGCGCCGACGAAGGGGGTCCCCTCGGCGTCGTACCGCGGCTCGACATCGCGCTTGCTCGGAGCGATCGGATTGCCCTCGCTGTCGAAGCTCACTCCGGCGTAGGCCGGGCCCGGCGCCGGGCGCACGTCTTCGACCGCGAGTCCGGCGACGCGCTGGGCGGTCCAGGACAGGAGGGCCTCTCCGGCGGTCTGGAAACGGTCCGCGCCGGATCCGATCCGCCAGGACTCCTCGGCCGGGATGCTGCGCTCCGGCGGGTACTGCATGAGATCGGGCGCGTGGGTGGCACCCACGGCCGCATAGTCCACCGTGTCGTCTCGGAAGTTCCCGCGCCGCATGTCATCCAGCCTACTTCGGGTTGCCTGAGCGAACACCCCCGCTGCGTGCCGAGACCGCCTCGCCCGCTCACTTTCTCCGTGGCGCGGAGGCCCCCGCAGCCTCCGCGTCGACGATCCGCGTGTAGCGGGCATGCGTCCTGCGCTGCAGCAGCAGGAGCGCCGGAGAGAGCAGCTTCCAGAGCGGTGCGGACGGACGGGAGATCGACCGTGCGGTGAACACGCCGTCCTCCAGGACGAACGACTCCTCGCCGTAGACCGGATGCCCGGGCCGGGTCTCGTAGCCGAACCCGTGCTCGTCCGCCCAGACGACGCGGATCGGCTCCGAGAAGCGGATTCCGAGCACCCGCTTCGACAGCAGCCCCTCCGCGCCGGGGACGGGAGCTCCGTCGGGGACGTCGAACCCGGCCCGCCGCTTGAACTCCCAGCTGCGGATCAGCGCGGCCACGGCATCGTGGTCCGATGACGCCACCGCGGTCGAGTGCTCGGAGAGGCGCATCCCGGCCGGCGCGGCGAGGAGGGCACCCCTCGTGATCCCGCGCTCGTACGCCGGCAGCGGCATCCCTACTTCTTGTCCTTGCCCTCGACGTCGCCGGAGAGCGCGGCGATGAACGCCTCCTGGGGGACCTCGACGCGGCCGACCATCTTCATGCGCTTCTTGCCCTCCTTCTGCTTCTCGAGGAGCTTGCGCTTGCGGGTGATGTCGCCGCCGTAGCACTTGGCGAGAACGTCCTTGCGGATCGCGCGTATCGTCTCGCGGGCGATAATGCGCGCGCCGATCGCCGCCTGGATCGGCACTTCGAACTGCTGGCGGGGAATGAGCTTGCGCAGTCGCTCGGCCATCATGGTGCCGTAGCTGTAGGCCTTGTCGCGGTGCACGATCGAGCTGAAGGCGTCGACCTTCTCACCCTGCAGGAGGATGTCGACCTTCACCAGGTCGGCCTCCTGCTGCCCTGCGGGCTCGTAGTCGAGCGAGGCGTACCCCTGCGTCTTGGACTTCAGCTGATCGAAGAAGTCGAAGACGATCTCCCCGAGAGGGATCGTGTAGCGCAGCTCGACGCGTTCCTCGGAGAAGTACTCCATCCCGAGCAGCGATCCGCGGCGCGACTGGCACAGCTCCATGACGGTGCCGACGTAGTCCTTCGGCAGGAGGATGGCCGCCTTCACCATCGGCTCCGAGACCGAGCCGATCCGTCCGTCCGGGTACTCGCTCGGGTTCGTGACCGTGACGGTCTCGCCGGTGTCGGAGGTGAGCACCTCGTAGATGACGCTCGGGGCGGTCGTGATGAGGTCGAGGCCGAATTCCCGGGCCAGGCGCTCGGTGATGATCTCGAGGTGCAGCAGCCCGAGGAACCCGCAGCGGAAGCCGAAGCCGAGCGCCACGGACGTCTCGGGCTCGTAGACGAGCGAGGCGTCGGAGAGCTTCAGCTTGTCGAGCGCCTCGCGCAGTTCGGCGTAGTCGCTGCCGTCGATCGGGTACAGGCCCGAGAACACCATCGGCTTGGGGTCGGTGTAACCCGGCAGGGCGTCGGATGCCGGCTTGCGGGAGCTCGTGACCGTGTCTCCCACCTTCGACAGACGCACGTCCTTCACGCCGGTGATGAGGTAGCCCACCTCACCCACGCCCAGACCCTTGGTCGGGATCGGCTCGGGGCTGGACACGCCGATCTCGAGCGCCTCGTGATTGGCGCCCGTCGACATCATCTGGATGCGCTCGCGCGGGGCGAGGCTGCCGTCGACCATCCGCACGTAGGTGACGACGCCGCGGTAGGCGTCGTAGACGGAGTCGAAGATCATGGCGCGCGCCGGTGCGTCGGCGTCGCCCTTCGGCTCCGGGATCTCCCGCACCAGCCGGTCGAGGAGCTCCTCGACGCCGGCGCCGGTCTTGCCGGAGACGCGGAGCACGTCCTCGGGCTTGCCGCCGATGAGGGAGGCGAGCTCCTTGGCGTACTTCTCGGGGTCGGCGGCCGGCAGGTCGATCTTGTTCAGCACCGGGATGATGTGGAGGTCGTTCTCGAGCGCGAGGTAGAGGTTCGCCAGCGTCTGAGCCTCGATGCCCTGAGCGGCGTCGACGAGCAGGATGGCGCCTTCGCAGGCGGCCAGCGAGCGCGAGACCTCGTAGGTGAAGTCCACGTGCCCGGGGGTGTCGATCATGTTGAGCGCGAACACCTCGCCGTCGAGCTCCCACGGCATCCGCACGGCCTGGCTCTTGATGGTGATGCCGCGTTCGCGCTCGATGTCCATGCGGTCGAGGTACTGGGCCCGCATGTCGCGATCGGCGACGACGCCCGTGATCTGGAGCATGCGGTCGGCGAGAGTCGACTTGCCGTGATCGATGTGCGCGATGATGCAGAAGTTTCGGATCTGCGTCGCCGGAGTCGCGGCAGGCTGAAGCGGAGTGAGGGCGCGTGGGGACATGTTCCGTCGATTCTACGGTGAGGGGAGGCTAATGCTCGATTCCCCCGAACCGGTGATAGTCTCCCGAAGTTGCCCGGGAGCAATCCGTGACACCGGATCCCGTGGGCGATAAGACTCCGTCACAGACACGGTGCGGGTGTCGCGTCGCGCAGGTATCGGCAGATGGTGGTTGACTGTCTTCCCGACTCAGCGTTGCGTCGGCGGATCCGAGGCGCGTCTGGAGAAGAGAAAGACTCATCACCTTGATCAAGTACCTCGCGCGCCGGTTCCTCGGCTGGTTGCTCATGATCGTGGTCGCGACCAACCTGACGTACTTCCTCGCGTGGCTGTATCTGGACCCGCGCAGCAACTACGTCGGCCGCCGCCCGCCGCTCACCGAAGAGCAGATCGTCAACCAGCTCGCGCCGCGCAACCTCAGCGACACCGTGCCGCTCCTCGAGCGGTGGTGGAACTGGATCACCGGCATCGTCCTGCGCTGGGACTGGGGCGTCAGCCCCGTCGGCCAGTCCGTCAACGAGCAGATCTCGTACCGCATGTGGGTGAGCGCCGAGCTCGTCCTCGGCGCCACCATCATCACCACCGTGCTGGGCATCGCGCTCGGCGTCTACACCGCATCGCGGCAGTACAAGCTGGCGGACCGGATCGGTCAGGCGACGTCGATCATCACGATGAACATCAACATCGTGGTCGCGGCGCTGGGCGTCGTGCTCCTCGCCATCGGGTTCAACGAGTTCGTCGGTCAGCGCGTGTTCTACGTCACGGGCTCGTCGAGTCGGGGGGTGACCGGGTTCTTCCCGGTGCTCGTCGATGTGCTGCAACACCTCACCCTGCCGACCATCGCCCTCGTGATCACCGGGTATGCCAGCATCCACTTCCTGCAGCGCTCCCTGCTGCTCGACAACATCAAGGCCGACTACGTGCGCACGGCGCGCGCGAAGGGCCTCACCAAGCAGCAGGCGATCCGCAAGCACGCCCTGCGCACGTCGATGATCCCGGTGGCGACGCAGGTCGCGTTCACCATCCCGACCGTCTTCACCGGCGCCATCCTGACCGAGGCGATCTTCGCCTGGAACGGGATGGGCCAGTACTTCACACAGACCATCGCCAAGAACGACATCCACGGCACCGTCGCGATCGCCGCGTTCGGAGCCGTCCTGACGGCCATCGGCGCGATCCTCGCCGACATCGCCATCGTCGTCCTCGACCCGCGCGTGAGGGTGAACTGATCATGACCGACACCATGTCCCCCGTCGAAGCCGTCGCACCGGCCGTCGACAAGCCGATGTCGAAGCTGACCCTCTACCGCCGGCGCTTTATGCGCAACAAGCCGGCAGTCGCCGGCGTCGTCATCTTCCTGCTGCTCGTGCTCTTCGCAGTGGTCGCCCCGCTCTTCTCCCCGTGGGACCACATCGAGCTCGACTTCCTCAACCTCGGCACCGGCCCCTCCGCCGATCACTGGTTCGGGACCACCGCCTCGGGCAACGACACCTTCGCCCAGACCGCCGTCGGACTCCAGCGATCGCTCATGATCGCCGTGACCGTCTCGCTCGGCACGACGGCCGTCGCCGCCATCGTCGGCACTGCCGCCGCGTACTTCCGCGGCTGGACCGAGCGCATCTCGCTGCTCGTCATCCACTTCATGATGGTCGTGCCGAACTTCCTCATCCTCGCGATGATCTCGAACAGCGCCGGAGGCGACTGGCGGGTGATCGCGCTGATCATGATCTTCGTCGTCGGCTGGTTCTTCCCGGCCCGGGTGATCTGGACGATGGCGCTCTCGCTGCGCGAGCGCGAGTACGTGCAGGCCGCCCGGTACATGGGCGTGCGCGGCATGGTGATCGTGTTCCGCCACATCATCCCGAACATCGGCTCGCTGCTCGTCATCAACTTCACGCTCGGCGTCGTCACCGCGGTGATGACCGAGACCGGCCTGTCGTTCCTCGGCTTCGGCGTGAAGATCCCCGACGTCTCGCTCGGCTCGCTCATCGGCTCCGGCGCGAGCACCATCACCAGCGCCCCGTGGCTGTTCTACTTCCCCGCGGCCGCCCTCACGCTGCTGACCGTCTCCATGGCGCTCGTCGCCGACGGCCTGCGCGACGCCCTCGATCCCACCTCGGCGGCAGGAGGCCGCGCATGAGCACCATCCTCTCCGTCCGCGACCTCACCGTCAGCTTCCCCTCCGAGGCCGGTCGCGTCGACGCCGTCCGCGGGGTCAGCTTCGACCTCGAAGCCGGCAAGACGCTCGGCATCGTCGGCGAATCCGGCTCCGGCAAGTCCGTCACCTCGCTCGCGATCATGGGACTCCTCGACGAGAACGCCCGCGTCGGCGGCTCCATCGTCTTCGACGGCCAGGAGCTGCTGGGCAAGAGCGACCGCCAGCTGTCGGCCATCCGCGGCAACGGCCTCTCGATGATCTTCCAGGACCCGCTGACGTCGCTGACCCCGGTGTACACCGTGGGCGACCAGCTCATCGAGGCGCTGACCATTCACCGCAGCATGAGCAGCCGAGACGCCTTCCTCCGCGGCGTCGAGCTGCTCACGCTGGTCGGCATCCCGAACCCCGAGAAGCGGATGAAGTCGTTCCCGCACGAGTTCTCGGGCGGTATGCGGCAGCGCGTGGTCATCGCGATCGCGATGGCCAACAACCCCAAGCTCATCATCGCGGACGAGCCGACCACGGCCCTCGACGTGACCATCCAGGCGCAGATCCTCGACCTGATCGAGAAGGCGCAGCAGGAGACGCACGCGGCCACCATCATGATCACCCACGACATGGGCGTGGTCGCCCGCATGGCGGACGACGTCATGGTCATGTACGCCGGCAAGCCGGTCGAGCACGCTCCCGCCCGCGAGCTCTTCCACAACACGCGGATGCCGTACTCGATCGGCCTGCTCGGCGCGATCCCGCGCGTGGACAAGACCGAGAAGCAGCCGCTCATCCCGGTCAGGGGCAACCCTCCCCTGCTGATCGATCTCCCGGACGCGTGCCCCTTCGCCGACCGCTGCCCCATCGCGATCAGCGCCTGCCGCGACGGCGAGCCGCCGCTGCTGGACGTGCCCTCCGTCGGCGGCGTGCCGCACCAGGCCGCCTGCATCCGGGCGCACGAGATCGACGAGAACGGCCTGATCGGCGGGCAGCCGGTCTACCCCGTTCCCGTGATCCCGGAGAGCGCGCTGACTCTCACCCCGCGCGAGGAGCGCCCGATCACGCTCGAGGTGCGCAACCTCACCAAGACGTTCCCCCTGATGAAGGGCTCGCTGTTCAAGCGCAAGGTGGGCGAGGTCCACGCCGTCAAGAACGTCAGCTTCGACATCCGCGAGGGCGAGACGATGGCCATCGTCGGCGAGTCCGGCAGCGGCAAGACGACCACGCTGCTGCAGATCATGGACCTGGTGAAGCAGCACGACGGCGACATCGTGATCAACGGCACGAGCGTCAACGACATCACCTCGCATGCGATCGAGCGCCAGGTGCGCCGCGACATCCAGATCGTCTTCCAGGACCCGATGGGCGCCCTCGACCCCCGGTTCACGGTCGCGGACATCATCGGGGAGCCGCTGCGCACCATCGGCACCTCCAAGGCCGACACCACGCGCCGCGTGCGGGAGCTCATGGACATCGTCGGCCTCAACCCCGCGCACATCGATCGCTTCCCTCAGGCGTTCTCGGGTGGTCAGCGCCAGCGCATCGGCATCGCCCGCGCCCTGTCGACCAACCCCAAGATCGTCGTGCTCGACGAGCCCGTCTCGGCGCTCGACGTGTCGATCCAGGCGGGAGTGCTGAACCTGCTCGACGAGCTCAAGGTGTCGCTCGGCATCTCGTTCCTGTTCGTGGCCCACGACCTCTCGGTGGTGCGCCACATCGCCGACCGGGTGGCCGTGATGTACCTCGGCGACTTCGTCGAGCACGGAGACGTGGACGAGGTGTTCGACAACCCGAAGCACCCGTACACGCAGGCCCTGCTGTCGGCGATCCCGGTGCCGGACCCCGACATCGAGCGCACGCGGAAGCGCGTCGTCTTCAACCCGGAGACCATGACCACGGAGGCCGCCTCGGTCTGACTCCGGGCCTCGGGCCGGGGTCGATGACTTCGCACGCACAGGTGGGTCACCGTCCGATAACAGTTAGGCGCCATTCACTATCGGCCGCCCCGCATCCCGAGATGCCGAACTATTCTTCCAACTGACACGCCGAAAGGCGAAAGGAGCACCATGAAGCAGCAGAAGCTGATCGGGGTCTTCGCGGCAACCGCGGCCCTGGCACTCGCGTTGGGCGGGTGTGCAGCCAACTCCGGCACGACCGGGGAAGGCGACAACGGCGGCGGCGAGGACACCACCGTCAAGGCAGCGGACTACAACCCGCAGCCGCGCGAGAACCTGCAGGAGGGAGGCGAGGTCCGCTTCCCGATCAACGAGATCCCCGAGCAGCTCAACGCCTTCAACAGCGATGCCAGTGCTGACACCTCTCGCGTGGCCTATTGGTACATGCCCCAGATCCTCCTGGTCACGCCGGAGGGCGAGGTCACGAAGAACGACGCGTACCTCGACGACTGGAAGATCGAGACCGTCGACGGCAACACCACCGTCACCTTCACGTTCAACGAGAAGGCGCACTGGAACGACGGCACCGACATGGACTGGACCGCGGTCGAGAACACCTGGATCGCCAACCGCTCCTACGACGAGGGCTACAACCCCAACGCGACCGACGGCTACAAGCAGATCACCTCCGTCGAGGAGGGCGACAGCCCCAAGACGGCGATCGTGACCTTCGACGGCGAGTACGCCTGGCCGTCCATGGCCTTCCTCACGGGCGGCCTGCTGCACCCGGCGATCAACACGCCGGATCTCTTCAACTCCGCCTTCATCGGCGACCCGCACCCGGAGTGGGGTGCCGGTCCGTACACGATCGACGAGTTCGACGCCAACGCCGGCTTCATCTCGTTCAAGCCGAACACCGAGTGGTGGGGCAACGCTCCGCTCCTCGACTCCGTCTCCTTCCAGGCGATGGAGGCAGCGGCCTCGCTGAACGCCTTCAAGAACGGTGAGATCGACCAGGTCGGCGCGAACACGAAGGACCGTCTCGAGCAGGTCAAGGACATGGAGGACACGGTCATCTACCGTGCCCAGCAGACCGCGAAGACGATCATCATGGTCGACGCCGACAAGCCGCAGTTCGAGGACATGGACGTCCGCAAGGCGTTCTTCCTCGCGATCGACATCGATCAGCAGAAGCAGATCGCATGGAACGGCCTGGACTACGAGGAGGAGCCGGCCGGCTCGCTCAACATGTACGGGTTCCAGGAGGGCTACTCCGACTCGTTCGCGGAGGCCGGCCTCAAGCACGACCCCGAAGAGGCGCAGAAGCTGCTCGAGGACGCGGGCTGGGAGCTCAACGACGACGGCATCCGTGAGAAGGACGGCGAGACGCTGAGCGTCATCTACCCGGTCTTCGGCGACGACCCCACGCAGGAGGCGCTCGCCAAGGCCCTGCAGGCGCAGCAGAAGGAGGTCGGCATCGATCTCCAGATCGAGGTCCGTCCCTCCAGCGATTTCTCGAGTGACCTCACCTCGAAGAACTGGGACGTCGCGAGCCTCCGCTTCACCGACTCCGACCCGTTCGGTCCGGCCTGGTTCTGCCAGCTGTACTGCTCGGACAGCGGCCTGAACCTGTCGGCGACGGGCACGGAGGAGATCGACGAGAAGATCCACTCCGAGGTCGAGTCCAAGACCACGGCCGAGGAGTGGACCACGGCGTCGATGGAGCTCGAGCCGGAGATCATCGCCGAGACCTGGGGCGTCATCCCGCTCTACAACGGTCCGTCGATCTCGGTCGTCAAGAAGGGCCTCGCCAACCTCACGCCGGAGCCCTACGTGGGCCTCGACCTCTTCGGCATCACGCCGGTGGAGAACGTGGGCTGGGAGAAGTAATCCCCTACGCAGGAGCGGGGTCGGTGGTTCGTCCACCGGCCCCGCTTCCGTCTGTCCCGCCGACGCCCGGTCCTAGGCTGACGGGATGAGCGTCCAGATCGTCCTCGTGCACGGCATCCGCACGTCGGCCACCATGTGGCGGTCCCAGTGCGTCCACCTCGAGAACCACGGCTACGCCGCTACCGCGGTCGACCTCCCGGGCCACGGCACGCGCCGCGACGAGGACTTCACCCTGCACGAGGCGCTCCACACCATCGATGTCGCGGTGCGCACCGCCGCCGAGCGGGGTCCGGTGCTGCTCGTCGGCCACTCGATGGGCGGCCTGCTCTCCCTCGCCTTCACCGGCGGGGCCGACGCTCCCCCGGTCGCCGGTCTCGTCGCGGCGTCCTGCACCTCGCTGCCCGTCGGCGCCGGGCTGGCCGCCTACCGGTGGATCGCCCGCGCGGTGGATTCGCTCCCGGACCGCGGCCGCTGGATCTCCGAGCGCATGCTCGCCGCGACCATCCCCCTCGAGACGCGCGGCGACTTCGGGGCCGGCGGCTATGCGCTCGACGTGCAGGACATCGCCCTCGCCAGCCTCTCCGCCCTGGATCTCGCGGTGGCGGTCGAGCGCATCGCGGTGCCGCTGTGGTTCGTGAACGGACAGTACGACCAGCTCCGCCGGCACGAGCGGCTCTTCTGCCGCCTCGCACCCCACGCGGAGCTCATCGTCGTCCCCCGCACGACGCATCTCGTCACCGCCATGCGCCCCCGCGTGTTCAACGCGGTGTTACGGCTGGCCATCGCCTCGCTCGAGCAGCGCGACGGCTGAACGCTCGGGCGAGCGGGCGAGGCCGGTGAGCACCCCGCCGACCGCCGACAGCACCGTGGCCGCGGTGAACACCAGCCAGAATCCGCCGACCAGCGCCACGAGACCGGCACCCAGCACAGGGCCGATCAGCTGTCCGAGTGCCGCGGTGACGTTCACGATCCCCAGGTCCCGGGCGTGGTCGGTCTCGCGCGGCAGCAGATCGGCGGCGAAGGCGAGGCCGACGGTCGAGAAGGCGCCGTAGCCCACGCCCATCAGCGCGGCGGCGACGAGGGTCATCTCGAAGGTCGGGAAGGCCACGATGGCCACGCCCGATGCGGCCTGCACGACGGTCGCCGCGACCGCGAGCCGGCGCCGGTCTCCCGTGCGATCCGACCAGATGCCGGTCAGGACGGACGCCGCGACGACGAACACAGTGTAGACGACGATCAGCAGCAGGAGATTGTCCTGCGCCAGCGTCGTCGGCTGGCCGAGGCCGTGCAGGAGGAAGAAGAGGAAGAGGGCGGTGCCGAGGGCGTTGCCGATGTTCGTCACCAGGCGCCCGGCGAGCATCCACGCGAAGTCCCGGTCCCGCAGAGAGGCGAGCCGCTCCGGTCGGCCGGGGCGCGGTGCGAGCGCCCCGGTCGTCGGCGGATCCGGGAGCAGCATCGCGCAGGTCGCCCCGACCAGTGCCACGATCGCGGCGAGCAGCAGATAGCCCGCCAGGATGTCCAGACCGAGCAGCACGACCAGGCCGCCGCCGAGCACGATGCCGACCGCCTGGCTCGATCCGACCGCAGCGGACGCGGCCCCGCGCTGCGTGGTGGGCAGCTGATCGGCGATCAGAGCGGTGAAGGCGGCGGAGGAGACCGCCACGCCCACCGACACACCGACCCACGCCGCACCCACCGCCCACGGTCCGCTGGCGAAGCCGGTGAGCCCGAGGCAGAGCGCGGTCAGCCAGACCCCGCCGAGCACCCAGGGTCGCCGGCGCCGGCTCCCGGGTCGCGCGCGGTCGGACAGCGCCCCCGAGACCGGGCCGGCCACGACCCCGGCGAGGCCGCCGATGCCGAGCACGAGCCCGGAGGAGACCACCCCGCGGATCCAGTCGTCCTCGGGGGTGTCGAGCTGCAGCGGGAGCAGCAGCTGCACCGGCGTGAGCTGGACGGTCCAGATCGCCAGCCACGCGAGCGTGAACAGCGTCATCCATCGGGCGCCGACGCGCATCGCGGCGTTCACAGCATGCTCTCCTCGATCGCGGCGAGGGCCCGAGCGCGCACGATCGCCTCGCGATACCAGTCGTAGGAGGCCTTGGGGGTGCGCTCCCCCGTGACGACGTCGACATGCACCAGGCCGAATCGCTGCGTGAACCCGTCGGTCCACTCCCAGTTGTCCAGCAGCGACCACACCGTGTACTCCTCGACGCGCACGCCGGCGCCGATCGCCTCGCCCATCGCCGCGATGTGGGCCGCGAGGTAGGCGATGCGGTCCGCGTCGTCGATGCGCGCGGCTCCCTCGGGCTCGGGGAAGGACGCCCCGTTCTCGGAGATGATGATCGGCGGCATGCCGGGGTGGCGCCGGTGGAGCAGCACGAGCAGGTCGCGCAGCGCCGAGGGCAGGATGGGCCAGAGCTGCCCGAAGCCCGTGACGGGGACTCCCGGAGTCGGCACGATCTCGAAGGGGATCTCGGCGCCCGGCGGCGCGGCCGTGACCGTCGTCGGAGTGTAGAAGTTGATGCCGTAGAAGTCGAGCGACGAGCCGATCGCCTCGAGATCGCCGTCGCGGACGGGGAGCGCCGGAATGCCCCAGGCCTCCAGGTCGGGATATGCGCCCGTGAGCAGCGGATCGCTGAACAGACGGTTGTGCAGAGTGTCGTAGATCGCAGCGGCGGCGCGATCCTCATCGGTGTCGTGACGTGGCAGGACGAGCGTGTGGTTGTTCGCGAGACCGATCGCCGTCGCGCCGCGCGCGCGCAGGACCTCGGCCGCGCGCGCATGGGCCAGCAGCTGGTGGTGCACGGAGGGGAGCGCGCCGAAGAGCAGCTGACGCCCGGGCGCGAGCTCGCCGGTCCCGTATCCCTGCAACGCGGTCATCGCGGGTTCGTTCACCGTGTACCAGTGCTCGACCCTGTCACCGAGCCGATCGGCGACGATGGCGGCGTAGTCGGCGAAGCGCGAGACCGTGTCCCGGTGCAGCCACCCGCCGTCCGCCTCGACGGCGCTCGGCAGCTCCCAGTGGTACAGGGTCGGGAACGGGGTCACTCCCGCTTCGCGCAGCTCGTCGACGAGCCGCGAGTAGTGATCGAGGGCGGCCGGGTTGCCGCTCCCCCGGCCGTCGGGCTGGACCCTGGCCCACGGGATCGAGAACCGGTACCGGTCGATGCCGAGGCCGGCGGCGAGGGCGACGTCGGATTCCGGATGCCGGTAGCTGTCGGTGCCCGGATCGCCGGTGGATCCGTCCCGCACGGCCCCGGGAGACGCCGCGAGATCGTCCCAGATCGAGCGCCCGCCGCCGTCGGCAGTGCGGGACCCCTCGATCTGGAGGGCGGAGGTCGCGGCCGACCATCGCAGACCCGTGGGCAGAGCGGATTCGTGGGAGGCAGAACTCATGTCGCTCCTTGACGTCGGTGTCGGGTGATCCCGATTCTGCACCCCGTGCCGCGTCCACCGCGACCGAGTTCCGCGAAGTCCCGGGCCCGGCGGCATCCGATCGACGTCGAGAACCGCCGTTTCGCGCGAGGAGGCCTCCTGCTGGTAGAGTTGACTCTTGGCTTGCGTGTGGGTTCTTCCCTCACGACCGCTGTGCAGCAGCCCTCTTCTGCTGCCGGCATTCCGAATAACTCCTGTACAGAAAGCGTCCACACGTGGCAAACATCAAGTCGCAGATCAAGCGCAACAAGACCAACGAGAAGGCGCACGAGCGCAACAAGGCCGTCAAGAGCGAGCTCAAGACCCTCGTCCGCCAGACGCGCGCCGCCGTCGCCGCCGGCGACAAGGCCGCCGCCGAGGCGACGCTGAAGAAGGCGTCCGTCAAGCTCGACAAGGCCGTCAGCAAGGGCGTCCTGCACAAGAACCAGGCGTCGAACCGCAAGTCGGCGATCGCCAAGCAGGTTTCCGCTCTCTGAGTCGCACACTCTGAGAAAGGCCCGTCCCGTTCGCGGGGCGGGCCTTCTTCGTGCCCGGTGATCGTGCGGGAGGCGCGCGACCGCGGGGCGCAGACCCGTCGGCGCTACTCGCCGAACGGGTTGCGGGTGGCGATCACGGTCACCATGCGCTCGAGCGCGAAGACCGGGTCGCGGGACGCCCCCTTGACCTCCGCATCGGCGCGCGCCGTGGCCTGGATCGCCATTCCGAGCGAACGCTCGTTCCACCCCGCGAGGTCCCGGCGCGCCCGGTCGACCTGCCAGTCCTTCATACCGAGGCGCTGGGCGAGCTGCCTGCTCGGCTCCCGGTTGCCCGCGACCCGCGCCATCGTGCGGAGCTTCACGGCGAAAGCCGCCACCATCGGCACCGGATCAGCCCCCGAGGCCAGGGCGTGACGCAGAGCGATCAGCGCCTCTCCGTACCGCCCCGCGATCGCCGTGTCGGCCACCACGAAAGCCGACACCTCGACACGGCCGCCGTAGTACTTCGTGACGACCTCGTCGGTGATGTCGCCCTCGACGTCGCCGATCAGCTGCTGGCACGCGGCGGCCAGCTCCGTCAGATCATCGGCGAAGGCCGACACCAGCGCGCGCAGAGCCGAGGGCATGATGCGCTTCTTGGCGGCCTTGAACTCGCCGGCCGCGAAGTCGACGCGGTCGCCGTCGCGCTTGATCGCCGGGCACGGGATCTCGATGCCCCCGCCGGTGCCGGCGCGCAGGGCGTCGAGCAGCTTCTTGCCCCGGACGCTGGCCCCGGTGTGCCGGAGGACGACGGTGGCGCCGTCCTGCGGCTGCTCGAGGTAGGACACGGCCTCCTGCAGGAAGGCGTCGGAACAGCGTTCGACACCCGAGACCCGCACGAGCCGCGGTTCGCCGAACAGCGACGGGGACGTCAGGGAGAGCAGGGTCCCGGGCGCGTAGTCGTCGGCCCGGACGTCGCTGACCTCGAGCGCGGGATCCTCGGCTCGCAGGTAGTCGCGGAGGCCGGCGATGGCGCGCTCGGCGCAGATCTCCTCGGGCCCGGAGACGAGCACGACGGGGGCGGGGCGGGGCTCGCGCCACGACACCTGGGGGATCTTCGCGGGCTTCGCGGCGCTGCGGGACGAGGAACGCGGAGCTGCCATACCGCAAGCCTACTGGCGAGCCCCGACGTCCGACTCGGTCCACACCGCGATCTCGCCTCCGCGGAGGCCCAGCAGGATCCGCCCCTGTCGATCCGTGCGCAGCGCGTGCGCGCCGGCGGCGTCGAGCAGATCGAGCGTCTCGTCGCGCGGATGCCCATAGTCGTTGTCCGCTCCGGCGCTGAAGAGCGCGACGGCCGGCGCGAGCGTGTCGTAGAGGGCCGGGTCCTGATCGGCGCTGCCGTGGTGGGCGACCTTCACCACGGCGAACGGTCCGGTCAGGCGCGCGGTCCTCGCCAGCATCCGCTGCGACTCGGCCGACAGGTCGCCGAGGAAGATCGACCGCGGCACCCCTCCGCCCGCGAACTCCAGGACCGCGCTGGTGTCGTTGCCCGCAGGGAAGGCGGCCGAGTCGCGCAGGGGCCAGTGCACCCGCCAGGCGGCACCCCCGAGCGACCCGCGCTGGCCGGCGAAGGCTTCGTCGAGGGTCGCTCCTCCCGCGCGGAGGCGCTGCAGGATGCGCTGGTCGGCGGGCTCACCGCTCGGCCCGTGCAGAACCCTCCCGACGCGCCCTTGAACCGCCGCCACTCCCCCGATGTGGTCCAGGTCGAAGTGCGTGAGCACGAGCAGGTCGATCCTTTCGATGCCGAGCGAGCGGAGGCACTCCTCCAGCGGCCCCGGCTCGGGTCCGGTGTCGATGAGCGCCACGTCACCCGCCGACCTCACGAGCAGCGCGTCGCCCTGCCCCACGTCGCACGCCGCGATCGACCACCCGTCCGGCGCAGACATCGCTGCGAGCGGGCCGGTGAGCGCGAGATGAGCGGCTGCGAGGGACACCGCCATCACGAGGATCAGGCCCGAGACGCGGTGCATCGCGGCGACGGCGACCGAGCGATGGCCGAGAACGGCAGACCGACGCGGTCGTCCGCTCACCACGACGGCGAGAGACGCCCCGAGCACGGCGACGATCGCCGCACTGCCGATGCCTGGGACGAGCTCGGTCTGCGCGAGCGGGAGCGCCGCGCTCACCGACGCCGTGGTCGCGATCCAGGCGGCGGGCAGCCAGGCCGACGCCGCGAGCAGGTCCGCGAGCGGCGGAACCGGCGCCGCGAGGCACGCGAGCAGGCCCATCACCGTCGCGACGGGTGCTGCGGGTGCCGCGAGGAGGTTCGCGGCGACGCCGATCAGCGACTGCTGCCCCGCGAACAGCGCGATGATCGGCGCGCACGCGATCTGCGCGGCCATCGGGACCGAGATCGCGAGTGCGAGGGGTGAGGGCATCCACCGAGACATCCCGCGCGCGAGGGACGGCGCGAGCAGGATGAGCGCGGCGGAGGCTGCGACCGACAGCGCGAACCCGGGTGTCGCCGCCAGCCACGGGTCGGCGAGGAGGATGCCGGTCGCGCAGAGCGCCAGCATCCCGGCCCCCGCAGACGGCCTCCCCAGAAGCACCGTCGTCATGGCCGTGCCGGCCATGACGGAGGCACGGATCACGCTGGGCTCCGGGGTGACCAGCACGACGAAGCCCGCCAGCGCCGCACCCGCCGCGACCACCCGCATCGTGCGCCCGCCGCCGACGAGCGCGACGAGCCAGAAGACCGCCGCCACCACGATCGCGCAGTTCGCTCCGCTGACGGCCGTCAGATGGCTCAGTCCGCTCGTGCGCATGTCGTCGTTCAGGCTGGAGGACACCGCCCTGGTGTCGCCCACGGCGAGCCCCGGCAGGAGTCCGGCGCCGGGGTCCGGCAACCGCCCGGAGCGCTCGACGAAGGCATGGCGTGCTCCCGCGGCGACCGCGAAGACGCCGGCGGCCGGACGCTCCACCTCCGCCTCCCGGGCGAAGATCACCAAGGCCGCGCGTTCCCCGGCCCGCGAGGCCTTGGCCTGTCCTCGGACCCGGATCGTCGCGCCCGGGTCGACGCCCTCCGCCGGCTCGATGCCGATGCGCACCGCCACCGCCGTCGACTGTACGGTGTCGCCGGCCTCGACCGAGAGCGTCTGGGCGTCCACCCAGACCCGGCCGTCCGCGCCGGGCGCCGCCGACGAGGAGACCTGGGCGACCACCTCCACGAACCGACCGTCGTGCGCGGCCGCGGAGTCGCGTCCCGGCGCGGCCAGAGCGGCGGTCATCGCCACCGCCGAGGCCGTGGCGAGCATCACGACGATCATCCCGCCCCTCGCACGTCGGGATGCCGCAGCGGACCGCCTTCGACGGACCGCGGCCCACACGGCGAGCCCTCCCGCCCCGACGCCGCAGAGGGTCGCGACGCCCGCAGCCAGCTCGGTGACGTACACGCCGACGAGCGCAGCAGTCCAGGCCGCGGCGAGGACGGGCAGCAGCCGCAGGTCGCGCCGCCTCACACGCGCGCGCCGTCGCGGATGCCCTCGAGCAGCTTCTCCCCGATCCCCGGAACGGCGAGGAGGTCGTCGACGGACGGGAACCTCCCGTTCTCCTCGCGCCACGCGATGATGCGCTCCGCAAGAGACGGTCCTATCCCCGGCAGGCTCTCGAGCGCCGCCTGGTCGGCCGTGTTGAGGTCGATGAGGTCGTCGGCGGGGGCGGGGGCTCCGGGTCCGACCTCGGCGACGCCGATCACGGGGATGACGACCTGCTCGCCGTCGGTGACGAGTCGCGCCAGGTTGATCGCCGCGAGGTCGGCGTCAGCGGTCGTGCCACCGGCAGCCGCGACCGCGTCGACGATCCGTGCGTCGAGGTCGAGGACGTACAGCCCGGGGTGCTCGACCGCCCCGAGGACATGCACGAAGAGCTCCCCGTCGGCCTCGACGGCGGAATCCTCCTCGGCGGAGTCCGTCAGCGCGACGCTCTCGACCGGCGTCGCCTGCCCGCGCAGCAGCCCGAGTCCGACGGCCGCGGAGAGGACC
The DNA here is from genome assembly GCF_047246625.1 of Microbacterium californiense. Classification (NCBI taxonomy): domain Bacteria; kingdom Bacillati; phylum Actinomycetota; class Actinomycetes; order Micrococcales; family Microbacteriaceae; genus Microbacterium; species Microbacterium californiense. Next base: position 98,330 of record NZ_JBFOKQ010000002.1, read on the forward strand.
ACCAGGGCCACGACCACGGCCGCACCGACACTCAGTCGGAGACGGCGGGCGACGGGCGCAGCGGCGGGCGGAGGCTCTTCGGTCGTCGGCATCCGCCCACGCTAGGACGCCGCACCGTCGCCCTGGTGCGGATCCCCGACCGCGGTGGAGAAGAGCTCGTCCGGCGGGAGCAGTGGAGGACGTAGCGCCGCGTCCTCCGCCAAGACCGCCGCCCGGTATCCGGACGGCGGTCGCGATCGCGTGAGCCGATCAGCCCTTGACGACGATGCTGACGATCTTCGGGGCGCGCACGATGACCTTGACGATCTCCTTGTCGCCGATCGACCGGATCACCCGCTCGTCGGCGCGGGCGAGCGCCTCCAGCTCGGCCTCGCCGATGCGGGCGGAGACCTCGAGCTGCGCCCGCACCTTGCCGCCGATCTGCACCACGGCCGTGACCGTGTCCTCGACCAGGAGGGCCGGGTCGGCGGAGCGCCACGACACCAGGCCCACCGACGGCTCGTGCCCGAGCAGCTCCCACATCTCCTCCGCGGTGTGCGGAGCGACGAGGTCGAGCATCACAGCGACGGTCTCGGCGGCCTCGCGCACGGCCGGATCCGCCGCTCCGGGGCCGCTGTCGATCGTCTTGCGGATCGTGTTGACCAGTTCCATCAGACGGGCGACGAGCACGTTGAACTTCGTCTGCTCCACCAGGGCGGGCGCCTCCGACAGGAGCTTGTGCGTCGCGCGGCGGAGCGACGCATCGCCACCGTCGAAGACCACGTCGACCGGGCTGGAGACCTCGCGGGCGATCCGCATCGCCCGCGATAGGAACTTCTGCGCGCCCGTCGTCGAGACGTCGGCCCAGTCCTTGTCGTCCTCCACGGGTCCGGCGAACGCCAGGCCCACGCGCAGGGCGTCGGCGCCGTGAGCGTCGAGCTCGTCCTGGAACAGCACCAGATTGCCCTTGCTCTTCGACATCTTCGTGCCGTTGAGGATGACCATGCCCTGGTTGATCAGGTTCGAGAAGGGCTCCGTGAAGTCGATGAGCCCCATGTCGAACAGCACCTTCGTGATGAAGCGCGCGTACAGCAGGTGCAGGATCGCGTGCTCCACCCCGCCGATGTACGAGTCGACGGGTGCCCAGCGAGACGCCTGCTTCGGGTCGAAGGCCACCGTGTCGCTGTTCGGCGACAGGAAGCGCAGGAAGTACCAGCTGCTGTCGACGAAGGTGTCCATGGTGTCGGGGTCGCGGAGCACCGGGTCGCCCGTCTCGGGGTCCACGGTGCGCACCCAGCCCTCGGCGCCGCCGAGCGGGGAGGTGCCCTTCGGCGACAGATCGAGGCCCTCGACGCTCGGCAGTCGCACCGGCAGCTGCTCCTCGGGCACCGGGATGATCCGGCCGTCCTCGGCGTGCAGCATGGGGATCGGGGTGCCCCAGAAGCGCTGTCGCGAGATGAGCCAGTCGCGCAGGCGGTAGTTCTTGGCCGCACGACCCGTGCCCGAGGCCTCCAGCCGCTCGATCGCCCGCGCGATCGCGTTGCGCTTGGAGAGCCCGTTGAGCTCGCCGGAGTTGATCATGCGCCCCTCGCCCGTCAGCGCGACGCCCGTGACGGAGGGATGCTGGTCGTCGAGGCTCTCGGCGGTGTCGATCGGCACGCCGTCCTCGTCGACCTCGATGACCGGCATCGCCCCGGTGACGGGGGCAGTGGTGTCGACGACGACCTTGACCGGGAGGTCGAAGGCGCGCGCGAAGTCCAGGTCGCGCTGGTCGTGCGCGGGAACGGCCATGACGGCGCCGTGTCCGTAGTCTGCCAGGACGTAGTCCGCCGCCCAGATCGGCAGCTTCTCCCCGTTCACGGGGTTGATCGCGTGACGCTCCAGGAACACGCCGGTCTTCGGACGATCCGTCGACTGGCGCGTGATGTCGGTCTCCTTCTGCACCTGCTCCAGATACTCCTGGAAGCGCTCGCGCACCTCGGCCGGGGCATCCGCCGCCAGCTCGGCGGCCAGGTCGGAGTCGGGTGCGACGACGAAGAACGTCGCCCCGTGCAGCGTGTCGGGCCGCGTGGAGAAGACGGTGACCGGCTCCTCGCGCCCTTCGATGCGGAAGTCGACGTCGGCGCCGACCGAGCGGCCGATCCAGTTGCGCTGCATCTGCAGCACCTTGTGCGGCCAGAATCCCTCGAGCTGGTTCAGGTCGTCGAGCAGGCGGTCGGCGTAATCCGTGATGCGGAAGTACCACTGGGTGAGCTTCTTCTTCACGACCTCGTAGCCGCAGCGCTCGCAGCGACCGTCGACGACCTGCTCGTTCGCGAGCACCGTCTGGTCGTTGGGGCACCAGTTGACCGCGCTCTTCTTTCGGTACGCCAGACCGCGCTCGTGCAGCTTCAGGAAGAGCCACTGATTCCAGCGGTAGTACTCGGGGTCGGACGTGTGCAGCACCCGCGACCAGTCGAACGAGACGCCGTACGCCTGGAACCCCGTCTTCTGCTGGGCGATGTTCTCGTACGTCCACTCGCGGGGGTCGGCGCCGCGACGGATGGCCGCGTTCTCGGCGGGGAGCCCGAAGGAGTCCCAGCCGATCGGGTTCAGCACGTTGTGCCCGCGGTGACGCCAGAAGCGCGCCACGATGTCGGAGTAGAGGTAGTTCTCGGCGTGGCCCATGTGCAGGTCGCCGGAGGGGTACGGGAACATGGCCAGCACGTAGCGGCGTGGCCGCGTGTCGTCGTCGCCGCCCGTCAGGAAGGTCTCGTTCTCCGCCCAGTACTTCTGCCACTTGGCCTGGATCGCGTGCGCCGAGGACGTCTCGTCATCGGCAGGGGCGGTGGACAGGTTCTCAGACAACGAACGCACGACCAATCTGGAAGGAAAATCGGGATCAGTTCAGGATATCGGAAGCCCAGCGGCCGGGCAGGACGGCCCCCAGGGCGGCGAGCGGCGCCCGCGCCTTGGTCGCGACCTCGGCGACCTCGGCGTCGGGACGCGACCCCCAGGTGATGCCCCCGCCCGCGCCGACGTACGCCCGCTCCCGCTCCACGACGATGCTCCGGATGACCATGGCCAGGTCCACCGCGCCGTCGCTCCCGATGTAGCCGAAGCAGCCGGCGTAGATGCCGCGCGGTCCGCCCTCGAGGGCATGCAGGCGCGTCATGGCCGACAGCTTCGGCGCGCCCGTCATGCTTCCCGCGGGGAACGCCGCCCTGAGAAGGTCGCCGACGATCGTGCCCTCCGCGGCGCGTCCGCTCACCGTGCTGACCAGCTGGTGCACCGCGGGATAGCTCTCCACGACCCAGAGTCCCTGGACCCGGATCGACCCCGGCTCGCAGACGCGGGACAGGTCGTTGCGCATCAGGTCGACGATCATGACGTTCTCCGCCCGCTCCTTCGCGTCGTCCCTCAGCTCGGCGGCGAGCGCGGCGTCGTGCAGAGGGTCGGCGGCGCGCGGGCGCGTCCCCTTGATGGGCCGGGTCCGGATCGTCCCGTCCTGCACGTGGAGGAACTGCTCGGGGCTGGCGCTGAGGAGCGAGCGCCCGCCGATGCGCACGAACCCTCCGTGATGGGCGGGGGTCGCGTGGCGCAATCGCCGGTAGGTCGACACGGGATCGTGGGCGCCCGGCACGGTGAAGCGGGTGGTGAGGCACAGCTGGTAGGCGATGCCCGAGCGGATGAGCTCCCGGCACTGCTCGATCAGCGTCGCGTAGGCGGCGGGCTCATGGCGCGCGTCGGCGATCGCCTCGCGGGGCGGGTCGGGGATGGGAGCGGATGCCGCATCTGCGGCGACCTGCAGGAACTCCGTCCAGTCGTCGAGCTCGTCGGCTGCGGCGAGCGCCCAGCACCGCCGTGCCGTGTGGTCGAACGCCACCATGCGCGTCGTGCGGATCCAGCGGGGGCCGGCAGCGGCGTCCGGTGACGCCGTGGGCGCTCCGGCTGCGTCGGCTCCGCTCTCGTAGTCGTGCCAGCCGACCCATCCCCCGCGGAACGGCGGAAGGTCGGCGTCTCCCCTGGGCCGGTCGATGCGCACGCCGGTGGGCAGCGAATCGGGATGGCCGAGACCGATGTAGCTCCACCCGTCGACCGCTCCCGGCCCGGCGTCGAGCCAGAACACGGCCGGCGCCTCGCTCTCGATCCGGGTGAAGATCCCGTCCGGATCCGTCCAGGAGCCCAGCGGACGAGCGCTCAGTCGATGGGGCACGTTTCCAGACTAGAGCGAGCCCGCTCCCGTATCCTCATGGAGTGGATGACCTGCTGACCTGGCTGTTCGATTCCATCCGTCTGATCGATCCGGTCGCCCGTACTCTGATCGCCGGACTCGCCGTCATGCTCGAGACCAGCGTGCTGATCGGTCTCATCGTCCCGGGTGACACCGTCGTCATCATCGCCTCCATGGGCATCGACGGCCCCGTGCAGGCGGTCGCGATGGTGATCGCAGTCGTGATCGGCGCGCTGATCGGCGAGAGCATCGGCTTCTTCCTCGGACGATGGCTCGGCCCCCGCATCCGCGTCTCCTGGCTCGGCCGGCGCATCGGGGAGCGCAACTGGGTGCGGGCGGAGCGCTACCTCCAGCGGCGCGGCGGCATCGCCATCTTCCTCTCGCGCTTCCTCCCCGTGCTCCACTCGCTGGTGCCGCTGACCGTGGGGATGAGCGCCTACTCCTACCGTCGCTTCCTGGCGTGGACCGCGCCGGCCTGCGTGCTGTGGGCGGCGGCGTACGTGAGCGTCACCTCGCTCGCGGCCGGCACGTTCCGTCAGCTCGTCGACCAGGTGCACTACGCCGGCTACATCTTCGTCGGCATCATCGCGGCGTTCCTGCTGCTCGTGCTCATCGGCAAGAAGGTGCTCCAGCGGATCGAGCACCGTCACCTGGACGCACAGGAGGCGGAGCCGGGAGCCGACGTGAAAGACTGAGGCAATGGCTTCCGCACCCCCGGCGCCCCGGATCCACTGGTTCGCCCGCCTCGAGCACCGCTTCCACGTCTGGCGGGAAGGCCGCGCGCGCCGGCGCGGGCGCACGCCCACGGTCGTCCCCTTCCCGGGGTACGGCGGACCGGGCTGGGTGCGCGTGGTCGGGCGCGTGCTCATCGTGCCGGCTCCGCGCCGCGGCAAGGACGGCGAGCTGGCCAGCATCCGCGGATGGCGGAGCTTCGTCGGCATCCCCGTGAGCTTCGCGACCGTGACGGTGCGCGTCGGAGACGTCGAGCACGAGGTCGTCGCTGATCGCGGCGGTGTGGTCGACACGGTCATCCCCGCCGACCTCGAGCCGGGCTGGCAGACCTTCCACGTCTCGTCCGAAGGGCAGGAGCCGGCGGAGGCCACCGCCTTCATCGTCGCGGAGTCGACGCGGTTCGGCGTGGTGTCGGACGTCGACGACACGGTGATGGTGACCGCGCTCCCCCGGCCACTCATCGCGTTCTGGAACTCGTTCGTGCTGGATGAGCACGCCCGCATCCCCGTCCCGGGGATGAGCGTGCTGCTCGATCAGCTGCTGCGCGAGCATCCGGGTGCCCCGATGGTCTACCTCTCGACGGGCGCCTGGAACATCGCGCCCACGCTGCGACGGTTCCTCGGCCGGCACCTCTTCCCCGCCGGGAGCATGCTGCTGACCGACTGGGGTCCCACGCACGACCGCTGGTTCCGCAGCGGACGGGATCACAAGCTCTCCAACCTCCGCCGACTCGCCACCGAGTTCCCGCAGGTGAAGTGGCTGCTGATCGGCGACGACGGCCAGCACGACGAGGCGATCTACTCCCAGTTCATGGACGAGCATCCGGACTCCGTCGCCGGCGTCGCGATCCGTCGACTGCTGCCGGCGGAGGCGGTGCTCGCGGGCGGTCGCGCCGACAAGGAGGAGCACGCCGAGCACGTCGCACCGTGGGTGAGTGCCGAGGACGGATCGCGGCTGCGCGATCTGCTCGGCGATGCGGGCATCCTGGACTGACATGGCGCTCTCCCGCACCGACTGGGGCGCTCGCGAGCAGGCGCATCGGGAGCGCGCGGATGCCCTGACCGCCGAGCATCGCGCCCGCGCGGCCGTGGGCGAGAGGCATCCGGTCTGGGACTTCCTCTTCACCTACTACGCGTACAAGCCCGCGCAGCTGCGGCGCTGGCATCCGGGCGCGGGCGTCGAGCTCGCCGATGCGCCCGAACGCCTCGACTGGCGCTGGTACCGGCCCGGTGCCGCTCCCGGCGCCGCCGTTCCGGATGCCGCGGCGTTCGTGCAGGAGAAGCCGGATCTCGCGTCGCTGGTCGAGCGGATGCTCCGCCGCACCGCCTCGCGGCCCGGCCAGTTCGGCTGCTTCGGGCTGCACGAGTGGGCCATGGTGTACCGGGCGGAGGAGAACCGGCACCCCGTGCCCCTCCGTCTCGGCCGTGCCGGAACCGACGCGGTGGTGGAGGCGCACGACCTCCGCTGCACGCACTTCGACGCGTTCCGGTTCTTCACGCCCCCGGCCGTCCCGCGCAACCGGACCTCCCTCACGCGCGAAGAGCAGCCGCTGTTCGAGCAGCCCGGGTGCCTGCACGCGGGGATGGACCTGTACAAGTGGGCGGTCAAGCTCGGTCCGCTCGTGCCCGGAGAGCTGCTGCTCGACGCGTTCGAGCTCGCGCGCGACATCCGTCTGCTCGACATGCAGGCCGCACCCTACGACCTCGCCGCCTGGGACATCTCCCCCGTCGCGATCGAGACCCCGGAGGGCAAGGCCGAGTACGTGCGTCGGCAGCGGGTGTTCGCCGAGCGAGGAGCCCGCCTGCGGGCGGCGCTGCTCTCCGCATGGCGGGGCGAGCACACCGTCGCGGCGTGAGCGTCAGCCTGCGGGCGCGCAGTCGGCGCACACCGACCACGTGGCCGTGTCCGCGGCGAGCTGCATCCGGAGGCTCATGACCCGGGTCGCCGCGTCTTCCAGACGCTCGGCCGGAAGCGCACCCGACGCCACGGCTGCGGCGATGCCGGTCGCCATCTCCCCCGCGGTGGCCGGCGTCGACCCGGCGATCATGAGGACGAGATCGTTTCCCGCGGCGACCGCGGCGATCCCGTTCGCGACCGGATCCGCGTAAGCCGGGTCGCCCGACGACAGCAGCATCCCCAGATCGTCCGTCACCATCACGCCCTCGAAGCCGAGCTCGTCGCGCGCGATCCCGTGCCACGTCGGCGAAAGCGAGGCGGGGAGCGGATCGACGCTGGGGTACGCGAGATGGCCGAACATCAGGAGCGAGGCGCCCGCATCGATGCCCGCGGCGAACGGCACGGCATCCGTCCGACGCCACTCCTCGAGGGACCGGTCGGTCGCGGGGGTCGCGTGGTGCGAGTCTCCCGCCGCCGCCCCATGCCCGGGGAAGTGCTTGAGGGTCGAGGCGACGAACGGCTCCTGCGCCTCGGTCGCCGCCTCCACTCGGTCGGCGGCGCCCGCCGGGTCGGATCCGAGCGCGCGTCCGAAGATGAACGACCCGGAATCGCCCGTCACGTCGGCCACGGTCCCGAAGTTCACGGTGACGCCCGCCCGCGCGACCAGGGAGCCGCGGGCGGCGAACGCCGCGGCCACCTCCTCGGGCGGGCTCGTCTTCAGCGTGGTCGCGGCGGGGTACGCGTCGTCGTGCATCCTCGACACGATCCCGCCCTCCTGGTCGATCGCGATGAGCGGCGGCAGGGCGCGGTCGACGGTGAGCGCAGCGGTCACCGCGGGCAGACCCGCATCGGTCGCCGGGACGTTCGCGCCCATCAGGATGAAGCCGCCGAAGCCCTGCGACATGTAGTCGCGCAGAGCCGCCGGATCCGTCCCCCCGATGTGGCCCATGACGATGCTCCGGGCCTGCTCGTCGGCGCTCATCGCCTCGACTCGTCTCTCCGCGGCCGCCGTCGGCCCGGCGTGCTCGGCCGTCGCCGCTGCGCGCGCGACGGTCCGCGGTTGTGCGATCGCCGGGGTGGAGCAGGCGATCACCGCCGCCGCGACGAGAGCGGCGAGCACCGCGGATCGACGACCGGGCATGCGAGCGGCGGCACAGGCTCAGGCGCGGACGGCCTGCTCGATCGGCACCGCCGTCTCGCCCGTCCCGTTGCCGAAGCGGAGGGTCCGCCCGAAGGTCGACGGCTCCGGCAGCGCGGCGGCGATGACCGCGGCGACATCCGCACGCGACACGTCTCCCCGGCCGGTGGGGTCGAGCTCGATCAGGCCCGTCGGATCGTCGAGCGTCAGCGCGCCCGGCCCGAGGATCGTGCCGTCGAGGTCGGTCCCGCGCAGGTGCTCGTCGGCGGCCCACTTCGCATCGGCGTAGGCGAAGAACCCGTCGTCCTCGGGAACGCCGTGCTCGGCGGTCGAGCCGATCCACGACACCATGACGTAGCGCCGCACCTCCGCCCGGGCGGCGGCGTCCATGGACCGGATGGCGGCGTCGCGGTCGACGCCGTAGGTGCGCTGAGCGTCGCCGCCCCCGGCACCGGCCGACCAGACCACGGCGTCGTGTCCGCGGATGATGTCGGCGAGGGCGTCCGTGTCCATGTCCTCGATGTCGGCGACGAGCGCGACGGCTCCCGTCGCCTCCACGTCTGCCACGTGGTCGGGGTTGCGGATCACGGAGGTGACCTCGTCGCCACGGGCGACGAGCAGGGGTGCGAGCAGCAGGGCCACGCGGCCGTGCCCTCCGAAGACGATGATGCGGGACATGCGGTTCTCCTCACTCCGACAGCGCGCTGCCGATCGGTGGGCGTGCGGATGGCTCGCACGCCAGCCTACGGTGCCCCGGGGAGGCTGCGGCCGGTGGGGGCCACGCCGACGGGTGCGCGGGCGAGAAGGTGTCACCGGATCGACGGTGCAGCCGCCAGAGCCGCACGCACTCCCCGAGCGGCCGCACGACCGGCCCTGTTCGCGCCGATCGTGCTGGCGGACGGCCCGTAGCCCACCAGCTGGATCCGCGGATCAGCGACCGCCGTGGTGCCCCGGCCGTTCCGATCCAGCTGGATGCCGCCGGCGGCGCTGCGCAGTCGGAGCGGTGCCAGATGGGCGATCGCCGGACGGAACCCGGTGGCCCACAGGATCACGTCGACGCGTTCGAAGGCGCCGTCGGCCCAGCGCACCCCATCGGGCTCGATCCTCGCGAACATGGGGCGGCGTGCCGCGTACACGCCGAGTCGCTCGGCCGCGCGCTCCTGCTCGCGGAGCATGAGTCCCGTCACGCTGACGACGCTCTCCGGCGGGAGCCCGCGCGCCACCCGTTGCTCCACCAGGGCAACCGCCGCAGCCCCGGCCTCGGGCGTGAAGTCGTCGGTGCGCCAGACGGGCTCGCGCCGCGTGACCCACAGGGTTTCGGTGAGAGGTGCGAGCGCCCCCAGGAACTGCACCGCGGACGCGCCGCCCCCGACGACCAGCACCCGCTTGCCGATGAAGTGCTCGGGGCCCGGGTAGTCGACGGTGTGCAGCTGCTCGCCGAGGAACGTCTCCATACCCGGGTAGTGCGGGAGGAACGGGTGCGTCCACGTCCCGGTCGCGTTGACCAGCGTGCGCGTGCGCCACTCCCGCTCCCCCGCGTGCACGACCAGGATCCCGTCCTCGTCGTCCACCCGGTCCACCCGTACGGGACGGAGCACCGGGAGTCTGTGCGTGCGCTCGTAGGCGGCGAAGTACGCGGGCACCGCCACGTTCGCACGCTCGTCATCGCGCGGCGGCGGCGTGTCGCCGGGCAGCTCTGCCACGCCGTGCACGTCGCGCATCGTCAGCGCGTCCCAGCGATGCCGCCACGCGCCGCCGGGCTCGGCATCCGCGTCCAGCACGACATGCCGGACGCCCGACCGCCCCAGGTGGTACGAGGTCGACAGCCCGGCCTGTCCCGCGCCGATCACGATGCTGTCGAGGATGCTCACACCGCCTGCAACACGGCGACCGGCACGGTTGTTCCGCAGGCGGCGACGCGCCCGGGCGCCCTGCCTCGATTGGTGCTCGCGACGATGCGTGTAGTACTCTGTTCAAGTTGCTCCGGCCGGTTCGGAGTGATTCTGGGCCTGTGGCGCAGCTGGTAGCGCACCTGCATGGCATGCAGGGGGTCAGGGGTTCGAGTCCCCTCAGGTCCACCAGAGAATCCCGCGAGAGATCGCGGGATTTCTTCGTTTCCGGGTGGTGCGCAGGGTCGTCATCCGGCAGCGCGCTCAGCGAGCAGGGCGCGGCACGCCGATCATTGCCGAGTACCCCTCGACGTAGGACGGGTACTCGAGCCGCGGCAGGATCGTGCGCAGGAGCGCACCGTCGATCACGTGCCCGCCGGGTCCGTCGCCCGGCGCGTGCGGCGGGACGGGCAGCGCGAGCATCCGGGCGATCTCAGCCACGACGTCGCCGAGCGGCGCGGGGGTCCCGTCCACCGCATGCACGAGCGCGGGAGCCTCGGCCGTTCGCAGGAGTGCCTCCAGAGCGCGCACGAGGTCGGTCTCGTGGATCCGGTTCGTCCACCGTTCGTGGTCGATCGGTGCCTGCTCCCGCACCCGGCGCAGCAGGAACTCGCGGCCCTCGCCGTAGATGCCGGCGGGGCGGACGACGACGGCGGAGAACAGCTCCTGCGCCGCGCGCTCCCCGTCGCGGAGGGCGCGCGCTCGATCGGTGGTGAGCGGCGGCTCGTCGGCCTCGGTCAGTCGCGGTTCCGGAGCAGCGCCCTCGAACACGCCCGTGGACGAGACGAAGACGGTGCGCTCGGGCCGGTGCGGAAGCGCGTCGGCGAGGTGTCCGAGTGCCGTACGGTAGTCGTGGTCGCCCGGACCGGGCGGCAGCGTGATCACCATCGACTCCACCGCCGGGAGCTCCGGGAGAGGGCTCGAGACGTCGGCCGAGATGCCGACCACGCCGGCCGGGAGCTCCGCCTCGGTTCGACGGAGGGCGCACACCTGCTCGCCCGCGGCCACGAGCGAATCTGCGAGGCGCGCCCCGAGCCGACCGTACCCGACGAGCAGGGTGCGGCCGAGCGGTCGAAAAGCGGCGGACGCGTGTGCGGATGTCACCGTCCCAACCTGCCACATCCTGCGCCGAGGGTCCGCACGGGCCGATGTCGGTCGCCCCGGTTATCGTGCGAGCGTGACCGAACCGGTGCGGCTGTGGTGGGCGAGACGGCAGTTCTCCCGCGGCTCGTCCGTGCCCTACGCCGTGGGCACCTACCGGGCGGCCTGGGCGGCCTACCCCGAACTCGTCCGCCAGTACCACCCCGAGCTCAACCACGGCGTCGTGCTCTCGCAGGTCCCCCTCGCGGCCGACGTGCTGCTGTGCTGGGAGTGCCCGGTCGGCCACCGTTTCGCCGCGACACCCACCGAGCAGCGGGAGCGTCCGGGACGCGTGCGCCGACGATCCTCCTGGTGCCCGGAGTGCACGGCGCTCGCTCGGCCGCAGCCGATGGTGCTGGGCGAGCCGCGCGCGATCCCCCGCAGACCCGCCCGGCCCGCCCCGGCGCTCTGCGGCAAGACCCCCGACCTCCCCGCGGGCGAGCCCTTCCTCAGCGCCTGCGCACCGGCTCCGGCATCCGCGGCGGAGGGTCGGCTGCGGGCCGCCCTGCGCGAGCGCATGTCGTTCACGCTGGACCTCAACGCGGTGAAGGTGTCCCGACCGTTCTTCCGCCATACGGAGGTGTGGCCCGACATCGTGCTGCCCGAGCTGCGCGTCGCGCTCGAGTACGACACCCTGGGCCGCCACGGCCTCGAGCACGTCGGCCGACGCCAGGACGCCGACCTCCGGAAGGACCGCGCCCTGCGCGCTGCGGGATGGGAGGTGGTGCGCATCCGGACCGGAGCCCTCGAACCGCTGGGACCGTACGACCTGCGGATGCCCGGCCTCAGCGCACGGGGAATCGAACGCCTCCTCGACACGCTGCGAACCATCCGGGGCCCGCTGCTGGTCGACGCGTACCTCCTCGGCGGCGCCTAGCGTTCACCGTGCCGCGAATCAACCCGTTCCCGATCATGGGGTCCGGGGCTAACGTCGATCTCCACACGAGTAGGAGGCTGAGATGTCCGACATGAGCGACGCACCGCGAATGGTCCCGCCGTACCTCAACACCGAGGACGACGCGGGGGGTCCGACGACGGAGATCGACGGCGAACAGGGACTCGACCCTGACGCCGACGACGCGCAGATCGACAGCGCGGAGGCGGATCGCCTCGCCGCGGAAGAGGGAACCGCCGACGGCGACGTCTGATCCCGAACGCGGAGGACGACGGGCGCCCGTCCGGGGCCCGTCGTCCTCTTCCGTTCTAGTCCGCCATGAGCGGAGGCAGATGCGGGATCGGCACGGGACGCGTGGCCCGGCTCGATCCGTGCATCCGTTCGACGTCGGCGAGCACGTCGAACGCGTTCGAGTAGCGCATCGCCAGCGGCAGATCGCGCACCCACACCACCTCGACCTCGGTCTCCGCGAACTCGTACACGCACGCCACGATGTGACGCGGGTCGTTCGACGGATAGCGCAGGTCGTTGATCACCCACTCCGACGACGTGATGCGACGCAGCACATAGCGCGGGTCCGGATCCTCTGACATCTCACAGCCCTCCAAGACTTGCTCCCCCGAGTAGCGAGTCTGCGTGGGACCTGTGTGCCCGAGAACCCCCTTGACATCTGCGTCGCGACAAGGGAGACGCGGTCTATCGCACTGCTTCGCGCATCGTGGCGCGAAGATTCACGTACTCGTCGACACTCGCGGGCGACAGCACCTCGCGCGCGACCATGATCGCCGCGCCGAGCACCGCGGCGCGCTCCCCCGCCTGCGACTGGACGATCGCGAGATGCTGGGTGGCGAGCGGGATCGAACGCCGGTAGACGACCTCGCGGACGCCCGCCAGCAGATGCTCGCCCGCCCGCGCGATGCTCCCTCCGAGGACGATGATCGACGGGTTGAGCAGGTTGACCACGGTGGCCAGCACCTCCCCCACGTCGCGTCCCGCCTGGCGGGTGGCCTCGATGGCGGCCGCGTCGCCCGCGCGGACGAGAGCGACGACGTCGGAGGCATGATGCACCTCGCGACCGGTCGCACGCAGATCCCGCGCCAGCGCGGATCCGCTGGCGAGCGCCTCCAGATCCCGCTCGTCGCCGGGCGGGCGCGCCGTGTCGGCACTCGCCGGGACCTGCACATGCCCCATGTCTCCGGCCGACCCCTGCGCCCCGCGCTGCAGCTGGCCGCCCGCGATGATGCCGGCGCCGATACCCGTCGCCACCTTCACGTAGATGAGATCGTCGACCTGCGGCCAGCTGGTGGCCTGCTCGCCGAGCGCCAGGATGTTGACGTCGTTGTCGACCAGCACGGGAACGTCGAAGGTGCGCTGCACGTAGCCCGGCACGTCGAACCGGTCCCATCCCGGCATGATCGGCGGGTTGGTCGGCCGACCGGTGGAGTGCTCCACTGGTCCCGGCACACCGATGCCGATGCCGAGCAGGGGGACGTCGTCGGCGCGCTCGAGCAGCCGCGATCCGTCCGCGAGGAGCGCGTCGAGCACGGGCTCGGGACCGATGCCGAGGTCGATGTCCCGGGTGGACGAGTCCAGGATCCGGCCCGAGAGGTCCGACGTGGCCACGGTGGCGTGAGTGGCGCCCAGATCGATCGCCAGGACGAGACCGGCGCGGGGGTTGAAGGCCACGCGCGCGGGAGGGCGTCCCCCAGTCGAGGCGGCCTCCCCCGCGGGCCGCACGAGGTCGGCCGCGAGCAGCGCGTCGACCCGGAGCGCGACCGTGGACCGGGCCAGTCCGGTGAGGGACGCGAGTTCGGCCTTGGTGCGCGCATGGCCGTCGCGGAGGATCTGGAAGATCTCTCCCGCTCCGGGGCTGGGCGCGGGCACCCTCTGGACGTCGACCATTGCGTCAGTAAATCACAGGGCTTCCGCTCGGCGCCGCTTTACTTCGAATTTCGATCCGACAACTTTTGACGAAGTACTAGCAAAAGTTCCGGATGCTGTGTCAGACTCCCCCCATGACAACGGATGTCAGTCACACCGGCCTCGGAACGATCCGAGCCGGCATCCTCGGCGGAGGATTCATGGCGCGGGTGCACCGCACCGCGACCTGCGACGCCGGCGGCGAGCTCGTCGCCGTGGCCACCAGCTCGCCGTCGGGCGGGAGCGTCGCCGCGCGAGCCCTGGGCGCCGCACGTGCCGAGACCGACGCCGATGCCCTGCTCGACGCGCCGGACATCGATGTGGTGCACATCTGCACCCCCAACGCCACGCACGCCGACCTCGCGTTGCGAGCGCTCGCCGCGAACAAGCACGTCGTCTGCGAGAAGCCGCTCGCCACGAGCGCCCGAGACGCGAAGCGTCTGCAGGAGGAGGCGGCCGAGCGAGGGCTCGTCGGCGCGGTCCCCTTCATCTACCGCTATCACCCCATGGTGCGGGAGGCCCGGGCGCGGATGCTCCGCGGCGACATCGGCGAGCTGCTCAGCCTGGACTGCTCGTACCTGCAGGACTGGATGCTCCTGCCCAGCGACGACGACTGGCGCGCCCGGTCGTCGTCCGGCGGCGCCTCCCGGGCGTTCGCCGACATCGGATCGCACCTGTGCGACCTGATCGAGTTCGTGATCGGCCAGCGCATCCACGCGCTCAGCGCTCGCACCCGCCGCGTGTTCCCGGAGCGGGGCGGACGCGCCGTGGATACGGAGGACATCGTGGCCGTGCTCGTGGAGACCGAGTCGGGAGCCCTGGGAACACTGCTGATCTCGCAGATGGCCCCGGGCCGCAAGAACGCCCTCACCCTCGAGCTGCACGGCTCGACGCAGAGCGTGCGCTTCGAGCAGGAGCGGCCGGAGGAGCTCTGGATCGGGGCACGCTCCGAATCCCGCCTGCTGCTGCGGGATCCCGCGACGGCCGAACCGGACTCCGGGCGGCTGCAGCGCGTGCCCGCCGGTCACGCGATGGGCTATCAAGACGCGTTCAACGGCTTCATGGCGGACGTCCATGCCGCCATCGCCGGAGCGGAGCCCGAGGGTCTGCCGACCTTCGCGGACGGATACCGGTCCGCCGTCCTTACCGAGGCCGTGCTGGCTTCGGCCGCGGACGACGGCCGATGGGTGGAGGTGAGCGCGTGAGTACGCAACCCGTCCTCGTCGTCGAAGGGGTGCGCAAGTCGTTCTTCGGCGTGGAGGTGCTGTCGGGCATCGACTTCGATATCCGCCCCGGCGAGGTGCACGGCCTGGTCGGCGAGAACGGAGCGGGCAAGTCGACCCTGATGAAGATCATCGCGGGCGTCCAGCCGGCCGACGAGGGCACGATCCGCTACCGCGGCGAAGAGGTGCACCACACGCACCCCCGCCAGGCGATGGATGCCGGTATCGTCACCGTCTTCCAGGAGTTCACCCTCCTCCCCGAACGCACCGTGGCCCAGAATGTCTGGCTCGGTCGCGAACCGCGACGAGCGGGCTTCGTGGACCGCGCCGCGATGAACGCGCGGACCGCGCAGCTGCTGGACGATCTGGGCGTGTCGTTCATCGAGCCGCAGGCGCGGGTGGGCTCGCTCACCGTCGCCGAACAACAGATCGTCGAGATCGTGAAGGCGCTGTCGTTCGACGCGCAGGTGATCTCCATGGACGAGCCTACCGCCGCTCTGAGCGAGCACGAGGTGGAGCTGCTGTACGCGATCATCCGCAAGCTCACCTCCCGCGGCGTCGCGGTGATCTACGTCTCCCACCGCCTCAAGGAGATCTTCGACCTCT
This sequence comes from Microbacterium californiense, assembly GCF_047246625.1. Lineage (NCBI taxonomy): Bacteria > Bacillati > Actinomycetota > Actinomycetes > Micrococcales > Microbacteriaceae > Microbacterium > Microbacterium californiense. Next base: position 113,961 of record NZ_JBFOKQ010000002.1, read on the forward strand.
GCGACCGGATCACGATCCTGAAGGACGGCGCGCTGGTCTCGACGGACGACCGGGATGCCCTGCGCCCCGACGAGCTGGTGCGACGGATGGTCGGCCGGTCGATCCAGTCCTACTTCCCCGACCCTGTGGAGGGCACCGTCGTCGGTGAGCCCGTGCTCGCGCTCGAGGAGTGCGGGAACGCCTTCGTCGACGGGGTGTCCCTGACTCTCCGCGCCGGCGAGATCGTCGGGATCGCCGGACTGCAGGGTTCCGGACGCACCGAGCTCGCCGAGGGGGTCTTCGGCATCGACCCCTTCACCCGTGGCACTCTGCGCATCGACGGCGCCCCCGTGCGGATCACCAGCGCCCGCACCGCGGTCCGGCACGGTCTGGCGCTCGTGTCGGAGGACCGCAAGGCGCAGGGACTCGCCCTCCGCCAGTCCGTGCTCGACAATGCGCTGCTGGTCGTGCGCAGCGTCTTCGCCGGCCGCACCGCCGCCTCCCGCCGCGAGGTGCCGGGGGTGCTGAGCACGCTCGAGATCAGCTCCCGCGGACTCGACCAGGAGGTCCGCTTCCTGTCCGGTGGGAACCAGCAGAAGGTCGTGCTCGCCAAGTGGCTGCTGACGCAGCCCCGCATCGTGCTCTTCGACGAGCCCACCCGCGGCATCGACGTGGGCGCCAAGTACGCCGTCTACCAGCTCATGCGCGAACTCGCCGCCTCCGGCAAGGCGGTGCTCATGGTCTCCAGTGAACTACCCGAGGTGATCGGCATGAGTGATCGGATCCTGGTCATGAGCGACGGGGAGCTCGTCGCCGAACTGCCCGCGGGATCGTCCGAACAGGAGATCCTGGGCGCGGCGACCGGCGCGGGCGCCCCGCACTCCGTGCCGATGGACGGAGGTGCGCGATGAAGCGCCTCCGCCTCGACTCGACGATCATCGTCCTCGGCATCCTCCTCCTCGTCCTGATCGTCGGCGCCGTGCTCGTCGCCACCGTCGGACGCAACTTCCTCAGCGCGGGCAACATCCGCGACATCCTCACCGGCATGAGCGTCCTCGGGCTCGTCGCGATCGGACAGACACTCGTCATCCTCGGCGCCTCCCTCGACCTGTCGGTCACCTACGTGATCAGCCTCTCGAGCCTGCTCGCCGCCACCCTCATGAACGGCAACCCCGGCAACATCCCGCTCGCCGTCGTCGTCACCCTCGCCGTCTGCGCCGCGATCGGACTGCTCAACGGCCTCATCGTGACGGTGCTCAAGGTCAACGGCTTCATCGCGACACTCGGCGTCGGCCTCATCCTGCAGGGCATCCTCAACACGAACTTCGAGGGATCCGCCGGCAACGTGCCCTGGGAGTTCCAGGTCATCGGAGCCACCGGCGTCGGTCCGGTGCCGGTGTCGACGATCATCATGATCGCGCTGGCGGTGCTCGTCTGGTTCCTGCTGGATCGCACGCGCACCGGCGCGCACCTCTACGCCGTCGGCGGCGACCCCGAGATCGCCCGACTGTCGGGCGTCCGCACCCGCCCCCCGCTGATCACCGCGCACGTGCTCTGCTCGGTGTTCGCCGGGCTCGCGGGCCTTCTGCTCGCCAGCCGGCTCGGGGTCGGCAGTCCGACGGTGGGTCAGCAGGGCGGATATGCGCTGCTGTCGATCGCGGCGGTCGTGCTCGGCGGCACGCTGCTGCTCGGCGGGCGCGGCTCGATCTGGGGGACGATCGGCGGCGTGGCGATCCTCGCCGTCGTCGACAACGTGATGAGCGTCATGCAGGTCAACCCGTTCCTCAAGGACGTGGTCCGAGGCGTGGTCATCGTCGCCGCAGTGGCGGTCTACAGCCGGCAGGCCATCGTGCGGCGTCGCCCGAGGTTCGGGGCCGGGGGGACCCGGACCGGCGGGGACGCGGCGGCGAAAGCCGCGGAACCCGAGATGGCTGCCGCGACCTCGCAGCTCGCCGAGACCACTCCCGCTCCGGAAGGAGGACGCGCATGAACGCCCTGCGCTCCCTCGTCAGCCCCCGAGGTGCGGTGTTCCTGCTCCTCGTGCTCCTGCTCATCGCGATCACGGTGCTCAACCCGACATTCGCCGAGCCCGGGCAGATCATGCGCTTCATCCAGCGCGTCGCGCCCATCGCCATCGTCGCGATCGGGCAGTACTTCGTCATCATCGCGGGAGAGTTCGACCTCTCGCAGGGCTCGCTGATCACCGCGCAGGTCATCATCGCCGGCAACCTCGTCGGCCAGGACGACTCGCGCACCGTGCCCGTGCTCCTGCTGATGGTCGTCGTCGGCGCCGCGGTCGGACTGGTCAACGGCGTGCTGACCACGCTGCTGAAGGTTCCGTCGTTCATCGTGACCCTCGGCATGATGCTCGCGCTCCTCGGCGGCGTCATGTGGTGGACCGGCGGAGCCGCGACGGGTAACCCCGCCGACAGCTTCCGCGAGATCGGGCGCGGCGGCATCCGCGACGTCCCGCTGCTGGACTTCGTCCCCTGGGCGGTCTTCATCGTCGCGGCCTGGCTCGCTCTCGGGATCTGGATCACCAAGCGCCCCCTCGGCAAGATGCTCATCGCGGTCGGCGACAACGCCCGTGCCGTCGACTACGCCGGCGCCCGCCGGGCGTGGGTCACGACGAGGGCCTTCGTGATCTCCTCCCTCTCCGCCACGCTCGCGGGGGTGCTGCTGGTCGGCTACGCCGGTGTCCATCCCTCGGTCGGGCGCGGCTACGAGTTCGTGGCCATCACGGCCGTCGTGCTCGGCGGCGTGGTCCTCGGCGGCGGACGCGGGTGGATCGTGGCCGCAGCTGCCGGGGCGTTCGCCCTCGAGGCGCTGTTCATGCTGCTGAACATCGCCGGCGTCCCGTCGACGCTCCGCGACGCCGTCCAGGGTGTCATCATCATCGCCGCCGTCGCCTACTCCGCCGTCGCCTTCCGCGCCCGGCGCAAGCGAGGCCCCCGCACTTCTCCCGACCAGGGGAAGGAGCCGGACGCCCCTCGCGGCGACTCGGCTCGACCGTCCGCGTCACCTGCCCTCGTCTCCGAGGGCCACACAGAAACCAGAGGAGATTAGCAATGCGACGATCAATGAGGATCGCCACCGCAGGGGTGGCTCTCTTCGGCCTCATCGCGCTCGCCGGGTGCACGACCGACCCATCCGTGGCGCCGGCCGAGTCCGAAAGCCCTGACGAGTCGGCCGAGACGACCGAGTGGTTCGACCAGGAGCTGTACGACAAGCAGTTCGACGAGCGCGGTGTCGAGCCGCAGGGTCCCGCCGAGGAGCCCTACCTCCAGCACATCAACGCCGAGATGGTCGACACCGCCGAGTTCGCCAGCGAAGGAGCGAAGAAGGCCTGCTTCGCGAACGCGTCGATCTCCAACCCGTGGCGTCAGACCGGCTGGATCACGATGAACGAGCAGCTCAAGGCCCTCCAGGCCGCGGGGGCGATCAGCGAGATGGAGACCCGCGACGCGCAGGACTCCGACGACACGCAGATCGCCGACATCGACTACTTCATCTCGGAGGGTAACTGCGACGTCTTCCTCATCTCGCCGAACAGCACCGCGGCGATGACACCCGCCGTCGAGCGGGCGTGCGACACCGGCAAGCCGGTCATCGTGTTCGACCGCGGCGTGAACACGGACTGCCCCGTCACGTTCATCCACCCGATCGGCGGCTTCGCGTGGGGCATCGACACCGCCGAGTTCCTCATCGACAACCTCGAAGAGGGCGACAAGGTCGTGGCGCTCCGCATCCTCCCGGGTGTCGACGTGCTCGAGCACCGCTGGGCCGCCGCCGAGAAGCTGTTCGACGAGGCCGGTATCGAGGCGGTGGACTACTTCACGGGTGCGGACCCCGCCGAGATCAAGAGCATCATCAGCGACGAGCTCGCCAAGGGCGACGTCCAGGGCATCTGGATGGATGCCGGCGACGGCGCCGTGGCGGCGATCGAGGCGTTCGAGGACGCCGGCGCCGACTACCCGGTCATGACCGGTGAGGACGAGATGAGCTTCCTGCGCAAGTGGAAGGAGACGGGGCTCACGGGTCTCGCCCCCGTCTACTCGAACTTCCAGTGGCGCACCCCGCTGCTCGCGGCGCAGAAGATCTTCGCGGGCGAAGAGGTGCCGAAGGAGTGGGTGCTCCCGCAGAAGCCGATCACCGAGGCGGAGCTGGACGACTACCTCGACGCAAACGAGGGCATGCCCGACGGCCACTACGCCAAGTTCGGCGGCGAGAACCTCCCGGGGTACCCGACCGTCTGGCAGGAGCGGCAGATCCCGTAACCGCTGACGCTCCCGCCCTTCCGCCGCATCCGTGCGGATGGGAGGGTGGGAGCATCCGCGCGTCTCCGGCGGATCGGAAGGAAGACGATGGCCCGTACGCTCGCCGTCAACACCTGGGTGTGGACGTCGCCCCTGACCGACGAGACGCTCGAACCCCTGGCACGCAAGGCCGCAGCGCTGGGATACCAAGCGTTGGAGCTGCCGCTCGAGAACGTCGGCGACTGGGACCCGGCGCGGACGCGCGACGTCCTCGCCGCTCAGGGCCTCGGCGCCGTCGTCATCGGCGCCATGGGCCCCGGTCGCTCCCTCGTGGCGCGTGCGGGCGATGTCGCGGCGACGCAGGGCTACCTGCGGAGCTGCATCGCCGCCGCGGACGTCCTGGGGGCGGGTGTCGTGGCAGGACCCTTCTACGCGCCGACCGGCGAGACGTGGCGCATGGACGCCTCCGAGCGCGCCGATCTCGTCGCGGAGCTGCGCCGGGGCCTCGCGCCGCTGGCCGCGGAGGCGGCCGATCGTGGGATCGTGCTGGCGATCGAGCCGCTCAACCGGTACGAGACGAGCATCCTCAACACGGTCGAGCAGAGCCTCGACGCCCTCGCGCCGCTCGTCGGGTCGGGCGTGGGGCTCGCGCTCGACACCTACCACCTCAACATCGAGGAGAAGCGGCCGGCCGACGCCATCCGCGCCGCCGGCTCGGCGATCGCGCACGTGCAGGTCTGCGGCAGCGACCGCGGCGCCGTCGGCGACGACCACACGGACTGGCCGGAGTTCGCCCGCGCCCTCGATGACGTCGGCTACGAGGGGGCCCTCGGACTCGAGAGCTTCACCGGGGACAACGCCACGATCGCGGTCGCCGCGTCGGTCTGGCGGCCCCTGGCCGCGAGCCAGGACGATCTCGCGGCCCGCAGCATCGCCGCCCTGCACGCTCTCGGCGTGTGACCCCGCATCATCCGACAGACACCAGGAGGAGCATCCATGAGCACCCGCCCCGTGACCCTGTTCACCGGCCAGTGGGCCGACCTGCCCTTCGAGGAGGTGGCCCGTCTCGCCAGCGAGTGGGGCTACGACGGCCTGGAGGTCGCGGCATCCGGCGACCACCTCGACCTGCGTCGCGCGGATGAGGACGACGCCTACCTCGCCTCACGGCGGGAGGTGCTGGATAGATACGGGTTGCAGATCTTCGCCATCTCGAACCACCTCGCCGGGCAGGCGGTGTGCGATGCGCCGATCGACTCCCGGCATCAGGCGATCCTCCGCGACTACGTCTGGGGAGACGGCGAGGCCGAGGGGGTGCGCCGACGTGCGGCCGAGGACATGATGCGGGCGGCCCGGGTGGCGCGGAAGCTCGACATCGACACGGTCGTGGGGTTCACGGGCTCGTCGATCTGGCCCTACGTCGCGATGTTCCCTCCGGTTCCGGCGGAGGTCATCGAGGGCGGGTTCGAGGACTTCGCCGCCCGATGGAACCCGATCCTGGACGTGTTCGACGGCGAGGGCGTCCGCTTCGCCCACGAGGTGCACCCGGGCGAGATCGCCTACGACTACTGGTCGTCGGTCCGGGCCCTCGACGCGATCGATCACCGCGGCGCTTTCGGGTTCAACTGGGATCCCTCGCACATGATGTGGCAGAACATCGACCCCGTGGGCTTCATCATCGACTTCGCGGACCGGATCTACCACGTGGACTGCAAGGACACGCGGATGCGCCCGCACAACGGCCGTGCCGGCGTGCTCGGGTCCCACCTCCCGTGGGGCGACCCGCGACGCGGGTGGGACTTCGTCTCCACCGGCCACGGCGACGTGCCCTGGGAGGACGCCTTCCGGGCCCTCGACGCGATCGGGTACTCCGGTCCCATCTCCATCGAGTGGGAGGATGCCGGCATGGACCGGCTGCACGGAGCGGCCGAGGCGGTCGGCTTCGTCCGCTCCCTCCTGTGGCCCGAGCCCGCCGCCGCGTTCGACGCGGCGTTCCGCAACCAGTGAGCGAGCCGCAGCGCATGCCCATCCGGCACACCGTGGTCTTCCGCCTGATCCATGCGGAGGACTCGGCTCAGGAGCGTCGGTTCCTCGCCGACGCTCGCACGGCGCTCACGTCGATCCCGGGGGTGCAGGACTTCCGCATCACCCGTCAGGTCAGCGCGAAGAGTCCGCTGACCCATCAGTTCTCGATGCGCTTCGCCGACCAGGCGGCCTACGACGCCTACGACGCGCACCCGGTGCACCGCGCGTTCGTCGCGGAGCGCTGGGTGCCGGAGGTCGCCGAGTTCCAGGAGTACGACTTCGTCGACGTCGACGCGCTCCGCTGACGCGTTCGCATGACCGCGTCTGGGGCCGCCGTCTCCCCCGGCGAGCGGGGGTCTACTCCCCCGCGACCGGCTCAGGCTCCGGGAGATCGATCGGGACGACCGGGCAGTCCTTCCAGAGGCGCTCCAGGCCGTAGTAGACCCGCTCCTCCTGGTGGAAGACGTGCACGATCAGGTCGCCGAAGTCGAGGAGTACCCAACGGGCCTCCGCGCGTCCTTCGCGGCGGACGCGCTTGTGCCCCGCCTCGATCAGACGATCCTCGATCTCGTCGGCGATGGCGGCGACGTTGCGCTCGCTGTTGCCGGTCACGAGCAGGAAGATGTCGACGAGCGGAAGGGGCTCGGAGACGTTGAGCGCGACGAGATCCTCGCCGCCCTTCGAGACGGCGGCGGCAGCGGCGAGCTGCAGCATGGCCTCAGCGGTTTCAGGTGATTGCATCAGAAGACATTCGTGGTGAAGGCGAAGACCAGGGCGACGCCCAGGGCGAGGGCGAGGCCGCCCGCGACGATCGCCAGGATGAGCATGAGCTTGTTGCCCTTCTCCGGAGCAGGAGGCCGGATGACCTCGCCGGCGGGCTTGATGGTGCTGACGGCGGAGCTGGCCGCGATCGGCGTGGGCGAGGATGCCGGGGGCAGCTCGCCGTCGATCAGCACGGCGTCGACGTCCTTGCCGTCGGCCGCGCCGTGCGCGTGTCCCTGCGATCCGATCCCCCGCGGCAGCTCGTACGAGCCCGTGATGAGGATCTCGCCGGTCGACGCGACCGGACCCGACAGGGATCCCTCGCCCGCCGACGGCGTGAAGATGAGCGCATTGGAGGCGCCGTGCTGCGAGCCGCCGGAGTCGCCGACCGAGAGGAGGTCGTCGAACGAGGGGGCGAACGGCTTCGAGGAGTCTTTCAGCACCCCCTGACCGAACGCGGGGTTGACGGTCGGGCGCTCGCCCTCGGCGGTCGCCTCGTCCTCGGACCCGACATCGGCGAGCACGTCGTCGGGGCGGTCGTCGGCGTCGTCCACGCCGAGCACGTCGCGCAGGTCGTCCGACTCATCGCCCTTCTCGTCGACGACCTCAAGGGGAACCTCCCCGACCGACTGCGCGGCGCCGGCGGCACTGACCGGAGCGACCTGCACCTCGTCGTCGACGTCGTCCTCGTCGCGCACCTCGGCGGAGGGGAAGTCCGGCACGCCCGACACGATGCCCGACGATTCCGCCGCGGGAGCCACCGGCTCCGCGTCTTCCTCGGGCTCCGCCTCGGCCACGGGCTCGACGACCGCCTCGGCTTCCTCGACGGGCGCCGCCTGGTCCGCGGCGTCGGCGACCGGCTGCGCCTCGAGCACCAGCTCCCGCTCCTCGACGGTTGGGCCGTCCTCCGGCGACTCGGGAGCGGCCGCAACTGCCTCCTCGGGCGTGACGACCGGGACGGATGCCGTGCGCACGCGCTCCTGGGCCCGGGCCTGCCGACGCGTCAGCGGGGCGGCATCGAGATCGACCTGCTCGGCCGTCGGGGCGGACTCGGCCGGTGTCTCGACCGGCGCGGGCGGCGGCGGCACCGGGGGCGCGGCGGGCGCGGCATCCTCCGTGATGATCGGCGTGGAACCGGTCAGGCGCAGCTCTCGCAGCTGCTTGCGCGTCAGCGGACCCTGCTGATCCGATGTAGTCATGCCTTGCTCCGATACAGGTGATGCTTCGCGATGTACTGAACGACCCCGTCGGGAACGAGGTACCAGACCGGCTCGTCGTCGCGGACCCGCTCGCGGCACGCCGTCGATGAGATCGACAGCGCCGGCACCTCGAGCTGGCTGACGTTGTCGCTCGGGAGGCCGTCCGTGCTCAGGACGTGGCCTGGGCGGGAGACCGCGACGAAGTGGGCCAGCTCCCACAACTCATCATGGTCCCTCCAACTGAGAATTTGCGCCACGGCGTCGGCTCCCGAGATGAAGAAGAGCTCGGCGTCCGGTCGCTCTTGCTTGAGGTCGCGGAGCGTGTCGATCGTGTAGGTGGGCCCCGCGCGGTCGACGTCGACCCGGCTGACCGTGAACTGCGGGTTGGATGCCGTGGCGATGACCGTCATCAGGTAGCGGTGCTCGCTGGGCGTGACGTCGGACTTCTGCCACGGGTGACCGGTGGGTACGAAGACGACCTCGTCGAGGTCGAACGAATGCGCGACCTCGCTCGCCGCGACCAGGTGCCCATGGTGGATCGGGTCGAAGGTTCCGCCCATCACACCGATGCGCGGAGCTCGCGTGGTCGCGGTCTCCATGACGCCTTAGTGGCCGTGCCCCGTCTCGTGGCCGTCCTTGCCGTGCTTCGCGGCCCATGCCTCGGCCTTCGCCGAGTGACGGTTGGCGACATGCCGGTACGACAGGGTGACGAAACCGAGGAACGCGAACACGATCGCCGCGATGACGCCGAAGATCAGCGTCTCGAGGGCCACGTTGCCGTGGTGCTCGGTTTCGGCGGCGGCCATCGCGATCTGTGCGACGAGGTTCATCGTGTCTCCGTTTCGTGACCTGAGTCGGTGCAGCGCCTTCCAGTCTAGTCCTCAGCCGCGCGTCTGCCCGGACCCACGCGCCAGCCACTTGGTGCTGGTGAGCTCCGTCAGCCCCATCGGGCCGCGCGTATGCAGCTTCTGGGTCGAGATCCCGACCTCCGCACCGAAGCCGAACTCGCCGCCATCGGTGAACCGGGTCGACGTGTTCGCCATGACCACCGCCGAGTCCACCTCGGCGAGGAAGCGCTCCGCGTTGCGCGCGTCGGTCGTGACGATCGACTCCGTGTGCCCGGTGCTGTAGCGGCGGATGTGGGCGAGCGCGTCGTCGAGGGAGTCGACGACCTTCATGGCGATGTCAAGGCTCAGGTACTCGGTCTCCCAGTCCTCCTCGGTGGCCGGGATGACCTGGGTGACGAGCCCCGCGACGATGTCGTCGCCGTGGATCGCGACGCCCTCGCTCTGCAGCGCGCTGGCCACGAGCGGGATGAGGCGCGGGGCCGCCTGGCGGTGCACCAGCACGGTCTCGACCGCGTTGCAGACGCTGGGCCGCTGCACCTTGGCGTTGACGACGATGTCGCGCGCCCAGTCGTCGGGCGCCGACTCGTCGAGCACGATGTGCACGTTGCCCGCACCGGTCTCGATGACCGGCACGGTCGACTCGGTGACGACGGTCTCGATCAGCGCCGCGCTCCCCCGCGGCACGAGCACGTCGATGTAGCCGCGCCCGTGCATGAGCGCCTTCGCGCCGTCGCGGCCGAAGTCGTCGACGGTCTGGACGGCCTCCGCCGTCACACCGGCGCCCGCCAGCGCCTCGCGCATCACCTCGACGAGCACGGTGTTGCTCTCGCGCGCCGCGCTGCCGCCCCGGAGCACCACGGCGTTGCCCGACCGCAGCGCGAGCGCGGCGATGTCGACGGTCACGTTCGGACGCGCCTCGTAGATCGCCCCCACGACGCCGAAGGGCACGCGCACCTGCTCGAGGGAGACGCCGTTGGGCATCCGATGCCCGCCCACGACCTGACCGACGGGATCCGGGAGCGCCGCGACCTGGCGGACCGCCGCGGCGAGAGCCTGTACGCGCTTCGCGTCGAGGGTCAGCCGGTCGATCAGCGAGTCGCCGATGCCGTCCTCGCGCCCGCGCTCGATGTCCCGCCGGTTGGCCTCGATGATGCGGTCCGCGTGCGTCTCGAGGGCGCGGGCGATGGCCTCGAGGGCGCGGCCCTTGTCGTCGCTCGTGAGCGCGGCGGTGGCGCGGGACGCCTCCTTGGCGCGTTCCAGACGCACCTGCGGGGTCTGCTCGGTCATCCGCCCAGTCTAGGGGCGCGACCGCGGCGCGGAGGAGATGTGACCGCGCTCAGAGCGCGGGTTCGAACCAGGTTCCGATGGGCGCGCCGGTGAGTGCCTGATCCACCAGGTCGGCACTGGTCACGAGCACGCCGATCCCGGATGCCGCGGCGAGCCGCGCCGCCGACACCTTGGTCGCCGCTCCCCCGGTGCCGACGCTGTTCACGACGCTCGACCCGAACTCCAATCCGCTGAGGTCGGCGTCCGCCGCCACCGTGTCGATCGGCTCCGCGCCGGGGATCGACGGCGGCTTCGTGTAGAGCGACTCCACGTCGCTGAGCAGCACGAGCGCGTCGGCCTCGATGAGCTGCGCCACGAGGGCTCCGAGCCGATCGTTGTCGCCGAAGCGGATCTCCTGCGTCGCGACGGTGTCGTTCTCGTTGACGATGGGGAGGATGCGGAGGCCGAGCAGGCGCTCCATCGCGCGGCGCGCATTGGAGCGGGAGGTCGGATGCTCCAGGTCGCCCGTGGTGAGCAGCACCTGTCCCGCCACGATGTCGAACGGTCGCAGCGCCTCCTGGTAGCGGTAGACGAGCACGTTCTGCCCGACCGCCGCCGCGGCCTGCTGCGTCGCGAGATCGGTGGGGCGCGCGTCCAGACGCAGGAACGGGATGCCGGTCGCGATCGCTCCGGACGAGACCAGGACCACCTCGGCTCCGCGCGCGTGCGCGGCCGCCAGCGCCTCGACCAGCACCGGGATCCGCCACGAGGACTCCCCGCTGATCGAGGACGACCCCACCTTCACGACGATGCGCGAGGCCGTGGCGAGATCGGCGCGGGAACGAGCCGTCACTCCTCGCCCTCACGGTAGGCAGCGAGCCGCTGGGCCTCGACCTCGGCGCGCGCCTCGGCCTTGGCATCCATCCGCTCGTAGTACTGCTCCCGCCGTTCGGACGTGGTGCGCCGCGTGTTCGGCGCCAGTCGCGGATCGGTGCCGCGCGGTGCCGTCATCAGCTCGGCGGCCGAGGTCATGGTGGGTTCCCAGTCGAAGACGATGCTGTCGCCTTCGCCGATGACGACCGTGGAGCCCTGCACCGCGCCCAGGCGGAACAGCTCGTCCTCGACGCCCAGCTTCTCGAGCCGGTCCGCGAGGAAGCCGACCGCCTCTTCGTTCTGGAAGTCGGTCTGCTGCACCCAGCGCACCGGCTTCTCGCCGATGATGCGGTAGACATTGCCGTAGGTGCCGCCCTCGACCCGGATGGTGAACTCCTTCTTGGAGCCCTTGGGCCGGATGACGACGCGCTCGCGCGGCGTCTCGACGACCGCCTCGGCCCGGTGCTTCACGACGATCTCGCCCAGCGCGAAGGTGAGCGCACGGAGCCCCTCGTGCGACACCGTCGAGATCTCGAACACGCGGTAGCCCCGGGCCTCGAGCTCGGGTCGCACCAGGTCGGCGAGGTCGCGTGCTTCGGGGACGTCGATCTTGTTGAGCGCGACGAGGTGCGGACGCTCGAGGAGCGGGGTCTGCCCCTCGGGCACCTCGTAGGCGGCGAGCTCGGCGAGGATGACGTCGAGGTCGGAGATCGGGTCGCGTCCCGGTTCCAGGGTCGCGCAGTCGAGCACGTGCAGCAGGGCGGAGCAGCGCTCGACGTGGCGCAGGAAGTCGAGCCCGAGTCCGCGGCCTTCGCTCGCGCCCTCGATGAGCCCGGGAACATCGGCGACCGTGTACCGTGCATCTCCGGCCTGGACGACGCCGAGGTTCGGATGCAGGGTCGTGAACGGGTAGTCGGCGATCTTGGGCCGAGCCGCCGAGATGGCCCCGATGAGGCTCGACTTGCCGGCGGACGGGTACCCGACCAGCGCCACATCGGCGACAGTCTTGAGCTCGAGGACCACGTCGCCCTCGAAGCCCGGCGTGCCGAGGAGCGCGAAGCCGGGAGCCTTGCGCTTGGGAGTCGCGAGCGCGGCGTTGCCGAGACCGCCCTGGCCGCCCTTGGCGACCACGAAACGCTCGCCGGGGATGACCATGTCGATCAGCACGTCGCCGTCGGGCGACTTGACCACGGTGCCGACGGGCACGGGCAGCTCGACGGTTTCACCGGCGTACCCCGCGCGGTGGTCGCCCATGCCGAACCCGCCGTTGGGCGAGGTGCGGTGCGGCGAGTGGTGGTACGACAGCAGCGTGCCGGTCTGCGGGTCTGCGACCAGCACGATGTCTCCGCCGTCGCCGCCGTTGCCGCCGTCGGGTCCGCCGAGGGGCTTGAACTTCTCGCGGTGCACCGAGACACAGCCGTTGCCGCCCTTGCCCGCGCGCAGGTGCAGCGTCACGGTGTCGACGAACGTGACCATGGATCGGTCTCCTTGCTTGAGTTCTGCAGCCCGCCGCGATCGGAGGGCAGATACACGGACGGGGCGAGCCGAAGCCCGCCCCGAACCGGATGTCGTTTACTGTGCGGCGATCACTCGCCTGCAGCGACGATGTTGACGACCTTGCGGCCGCCCTTCGCACCGAACTGCACCGCGCCCGCGGCCAGGGCGAACAGCGTGTCGTCGCCGCCACGGCCGACGTTCACGCCGGGGTGGAAGTGGGTGCCGCGCTGGCGGACGATGATCTCGCCGGCGTTGACCTGCTGGCCGCCGAAGCGCTTGACGCCCAGTCGCTGTGCGTTGGAGTCACGACCGTTACGGGTGGAGCTTGCGCCCTTTTTGTGTGCCATGTCCTGGTCTCCTCGGTCTTACTTGATGCCGGTGATCTTGACGCGCGTGAGCTCCTGGCGGTGGCCCTGACGCTTCTTGTAGCCGGTCTTGTTCTTGTACTTCTGGATGACGATCTTCGGGCCGCGGAGGTTGCCGATGACCTCGGCCGTGACCTTGACCTTCGCCAGCTGGTCGGCGTCGGTGGTCACCGTAGAGCCGTCGACGAGCAGCACTGCGGGCAGCTCGATGTTCTCGCCCTGGGCAGCCTGCACACGGTCGAGCTGAACGATCGTGCCGACCTCGACCTTCTCCTGCCGTCCACCGGCGCGCACTACTGCGTAAACCACTTCATACCTGTTTCGTTGGGGAGCACGGGGCTCCGAGAATCTCACGGGAAGACTGTTGCTTGCATGCGCCGCGGTGCGACGGGTGCGAATGCAAGGCTCTCCGCTCCGGCCGACGAGGACGACGCGGCTCACGCACCAAGGGACTACTTTACCGGATGCCGGAGCCAGTCGCAAAGTCGACGGGCCGTCACCTCGCCGCGCCTAGGCTAGCGGGATGACCGTACTCGTCGACGACCCGCTCTGGCCCGCCCACGGACGGCTCTGGGCGCACCTCGTGAGCGACGAGAGCCTGGACGAGCTGCACGCCTTCGCGCGACGGCACGACCTGCCCGCGCGCGCCTTCGACCGGGACCACTACGACGTCCCGGCCGATGCGGTGCCTCGCCTCGTCGCCGGGGGCGCGGAGCACGTCGGCGGCAAGGAGCTGGTCCGCCGCCTGATCGCCTCAGGCCTGCGGATCCCCGCCCGCGACCGGCGCTGAGCCCTCGGCGTTCACCGCGACCGGGGTGCCGGTCAGAGCTGCGGTGCTGACGCGGCGGCGACCCCTCCCCTGGCCCGGAGCCTTCGGCTCGGGCAGGGCGTCGAGCACCGAGTCGAGCAGCTGCTCGGCCGGGCTCTTGGGGGCCTTGCGATCGGAACCGCGCTTCTTGCGCGCCTTCTTCGGACGCTCCGCCTGTTCGGCGGGCACGACCTCCGGAAGCGGCGCCTCCGACGCTCCGTCGGCCGCCGCGGAGATCGTCGACGCGGCGATCTGGGCGAGCGCCGACTTCGTGCCCTCGGTGATGCTGTGGGTCACGACCGGCGCGGCGGTGGCGTTCTGCCCGTTGCCGTTACCCCCGTTGCCGTTGCCGCCGCGCTGACGTCGTCCGTTGCCGCCGCCGTTGCCGTTGCCGCCGGCACGGTGCTTGACCACGGGGTCGTGGTGGACGATCACTCCGCGGCCGGCGCACACCTCGCAGGCCTCGCTGAACGTCTCGAGCAGGCCGAGACCGAGCTTCTTCCGCGTCATCTGCACGAGCCCGAGCGACGTGACCTCGGCGACCTGGTGCTTCGTCCGGTCGCGGCTGAGGCACTCGATCAGACGTCGCAGCACGAGGTCGCGGTTCGACTCGAGCACCATGTCGATGAAGTCGACGACGATGATGCCGCCGATGTCTCGCAGGCGCAGCTGGCGGACGATCTCCTCGGCGGCCTCGAGGTTGTTCTTGGTGACCGTCTCCTCGAGGTTGCCGCCGGAACCGACGAACTTGCCCGTGTTGACGTCGACGACGGTCATCGCCTCGGTGCGGTCGATGACCAGCGAGCCGCCGGACGGCAGCCACACCTTGCGGTCCAGGGCCTTCTCGATCTGCTCGGTGATCCGGAACGCGTCGAAGGGGTCGGTCTCGTCCTCGTACGCCTCGACCCGCTCGAGCAGATCGGGCGCCACGCTCTCCAGGTAGGCACGGATGGTGCGCTGCGCGTCCTCGCCCTCGATCAGCATCTTCGTGAAGTCCTCGTTGAAGACGTCGCGGACGATCTTGACGAGGAGGTCGGGCTCGGCGTGCAGGAGAGCCGGAGCCTGCTGGCTCTCGACCTGCTTCTGGATGTGCTCCCACTGCGCCGTGAGGCGCTGCACGTCGCGCGTCAGCTGCTCCTCGGTCGCACCCTCGGCGGCCGTGCGGACGATGACACCCGACGACTCGGGCAGCACCTCCTTGAGGATGCGCTTCAGTCGGGCGCGCTCGTTGTCGGGCAGCTTGCGGCTGATGCCGTTCATGGAGCCGCCGGGCACGTAGACCAGGTAACGGCCGGGGAGCGAGATCTGGCTGGTCAGGCGGGCGCCCTTGTGTCCGACCGGATCCTTGGTGACCTGCACGAGCACGCGGTCACCGGGCTTGAGCGCAAGCTCGATGCGGCGGGGCTGGTTGCCGGTCTCGACACCGTCCCAGTCCACCTCGCCGGAGTACAGCACGGCGTTGCGTCCGCGACCGATGTCGACGAACGCCGCCTCCATGCTGGGGAGCACGTTCTGCACACGGCCCAGGTAGACGTTGCCGATGAGCGAGGCGTCCTGGTTGCGGGCGACGTAGTGCTCGACGAGCACGCCGTCCTCGAGCACGCCGATCTGGGTGCGTCCGTTCTTCGACCGCACGACCATCTTGCGGTCGACCGACTCGCGGCGGGCGAGGAACTCGGCCTCGGTGACAACGGGGCGACGGCGTCCGGCGTCGCGGCCGTCGCGCCGGCGCTGCTTCTTGGCCTCGAGACGGGTCGATCCCTTGATGGCCTTGGGCTCGGTGATGTACTCCACGACCCGTTGGCGCTGGCGCGGGGACTCGCGCTGCTCCTCGGCATCCGATCCGCCGCGGCGCCGACGTCCGCGTCGTCCGCCGTCGGCGTCGTCGTCGCGGTCGGCGGGGGCGCGATCGGGGCGCGCGGGCAGCGGAATGATCTCGGGCGCGTAGAAGTGCAGCTGCGTCGAGACCTGCGACACGAAGACCTCGGGGAGGAGCCCCAGCGACACGGCGGTCGGCGCCTGCGGCTCGGCGGGGGCCTCCGGCTCCGCGGGGGTCTTCTCCTCCTCGGCGGGCGACGCCTCCTCCGGAGCCTGCTCCGGAGCCTGCTCCGGGGCCGATGCGGCCTCTTCGGCTGGCTCGTCGGCGACGGTCTCGTCGGGGACGGTCTCATCGATGACGGGCTCGTCGGCGACGGTCTCGACCGTGGTCTCGTCGGCGACGGTCTCGACCGCAGCGGGTTCGCCGGCGGCGGGCTCGTCGGCGACGGACTCCACGGCAGCGGACTCTGCGGGAGCCTCGCCGACGGACTCGGGCTCACCGGCGGGCTCCACGCCCCCGTCGACGGTTCCCTCTTCGACCGGCGCCGAGGGCTGCGCCTCGGGGGCCGTCGACTCCGTCAGCGGAGTCTCGGCGTCAGCCGGGAAGTCAAGAGTAGGGGCGTTGTTGTCATTGTTGTCATCGGCCATCTCTGGCGTACTCCCTGCGCGGGGCACTCGTGCTCCGCGAAATCTCATGCAGCACCCGCAGGTGCCGCGAACTCATTCGGTGTGCGACCGGCTTCGCGCTCTGATCGCGTGGGGCATGGGGCCCCGAAGTCTGCGGCGACGTGCATCGCGGCGGGGCCGCTCGTCACGTCACAGGCCATTATCGCACCAACTGCCCCCGATCACGGCATCCGATGTCACGGCACGTTTTCCCCGGCGCGGTTCTCGTCCGATCCATAGCCCGCTGCTGAGATAATCCCAGGATGAGCGAGCAGCGCACACGCCCCGTCGTCTACGCCGTCTGGCTGATCATCGCGAGCGTCGTCGGGTGGTTCGCGGCGTTCCAGCTGACGGTCGAGAAGTTCCTGCTGCTTCAGGATCCGGATGCCGCGCTCTCCTGCGACCTGAGCGCCTTCATCCAGTGCGGCAAGAACCTCGAGTCGTGGCAGGGGTCGGTGTTCGGCTTCCCCAACCCGATCCTGGGGCTCACGGGCTGGATGGCGCCCATGGTCGTCGGCGTCGCGATCCTGGCCGGCGCGCGGTTCCCTCGCTGGTTCTGGGCGCTGTTCGGCGTCGGCATCACGTTCGCCTTCGGGTTCGTGTGCTGGCTGATCTCGCAGAGCATCTACGACCTCATCGTCCTGTGCCCCTGGTGCATGGTCACGTGGGCGGTCACCATCCCGACGTTCTTCGCCACGCTGATCCACCTGCTCCGCAACGGGACCCTCACGTCGTCGGCGAAGGTCCGCGCACGCGCCGACCGGCTCATGGCGTGGGTTCCCCTCGCGACCGTGCTCGCCTACGCCGTCATCGTGATCATGGCCCAGGTGAAGGGCATCGACTTCCTCGGCGGGATGGTGCGCATCCTCTTCGGCTGAGCCGACGTCGACGGCCTACGACGAAGGCCCTCCCGGCAATGGGGAGGGCCTTCGTCGTGTGCGCGGGGCGTCGTGCGGCAGGGCTCAGTCGAACCAGATACCCAGCTCGCGCGCCGCAGACTCGGGGCTGTCCGAGCCGTGGACCAGGTTCTGCTGGACCTTGAGGCCCCAGTCCCGGCCGAAGTCGCCGCGGATGGTGCCCGGCGCGGCCGTCGTCGGATCGGTGGTGCCGGCGAGCGAACGGAAGCCCTCGATCACGCGGTTGCCGGCCAGGCGGATCGCCACCGACGGACCCGAGAGCATGAACTCGAGGAGGGGCTCGTAGAAGGGCTTGCCCTCGTGCTCGGCGTAGTGCGCGGCGAGCAGGTCGCGATCGGGCTCCACGAGGCGGATGTCGACGAGCGCGTAGCCCTTCGCCTCGATGCGCGCGAGGATCGCACCGGTCAGTCCTCGGGCGACGCCGTCCGGCTTGACGAGGACGAGTGTTTCTTCGGTGGCCATGTCATTCACTCTCTGTCTGAGTCTCGGTCGAGGGTCCGGCCGGGCGTCGTGCGTCCAAGCGGGCCCCCATGATCGTCGCATACCCCCACATGCCGCCGAAAATCAGGACGACGAGGAGGATCGCGGGCACCAGGATCGCCGAGACCGCCACGATCACCTGGATCACCCACCCCGCGCTGATCGCCCACGGCCGGGTGATCATGCCCGAGATGGCGATGCAGGCCAGGGCGACCACGGCGCCGCCGACGATGCCCCACCACTGAGGGATGCCCTCCGGCAGCGTCCGGAGCCCGAAGATCGTGAGGCCCGCCAGGAAGATGACGATGGCTTCGAACCCCAGCACCACCGGCGCGAGCTTCTGCACGAGCGTGCGCGGGGCGCGGCGCGGCGCGGGCGTGTCGCTCACGCTCTCCACCCCGACTTCCAGTCCTCATCCTCGGCGAGGGCGATGGCCTCACCGGCGAGCACCACAGACCCGGCGATCACGACGGCGCGTCGATCGCTCGACGAGGCCCACTCGCGAGCGGCGTCCGCGGCATCCGCGAGGGACGGGTGCACGGTCGCCCGCTGGCCCGTCTGCTCGACGAGATCGGCAATCGCATCGGCGTCGCTGGCTCGGTCGGACTCCGGAGCGGTCGCGAACACGTGCGCGGCGGCGGGCGCCAGCTGCGCGACGATCCCGGCGGCGTCCTTGTCGGCGAGCACGCCCAGCACCACGCCCCATTCGTCGAAGTCGAAGCTGTCGTCCAGCGCCTGCGCGAGAGCCTTCGCGCCGTGCGGGTTGTGCGCGGCGTCGACGACGACGGTGGGCGCGATCCCCAGGAGCTGCAGCCGCCCGGGCGAAGTCGCCCCCTGGAGCCCCTCCGAGACGATGTCCTCGGCGATCCGCTGCCGGGCGCCCCCGATCAGCGACTCGACGGCGGCCACGGCCAGGGCCGCGTTGTGCCCCTGGTGGGCGCCGTAGAGCGGGAGGTACTCCTCGACGTACTCCCCCGCCAGTCCCCGCACCGTCAGCAGCTGACCGCCGACGGCGAGCTTCTGGTCCGCGAGCCCGAAGTCCTCGCCCTCGAAGGCGATGGTCGCGTCGTGCGCGGCCGCCGCCCGGCGGAGCACCTCGGCGGCCTCCGGCTGCTGCTGGGCGGAGACGACGGCGGCGCCGTCCTTGATGATGCCGGCCTTGACCTGCGCGATCTCCGCGATGGTGCCGCCCAGACGGTCGGCGTGGTCGATGTCGATCGGCGCGAAGACCGCGACGTCGCCGTCGGCGGTGTTCGTCGAGTCCCACTCGCCGCCCATCCCGACCTCCAGCACCAGCACATCGACGGGGGCGTCCGCGACCGCCACGAACGCGAGCACCGTCAGGAGCTCGAAGAAGGTCAGCGGCTCCTCGCCGGCCGCCTCGAGCTCGGCGTCGACGATCGCGACGAAGGGCTCGATCTCGTCCCACGCGTCGGCGACCGCGGCATCCGCGATCGGCTCGCCGTCGATGAGGATGCGCTCGGTGAAGCGCTCCAGGTGCGGGCTCGTGAAGAGACCGGTGCGCAGCCCGTGCGCGCGCAGCAGGCTCTCGATGATCCGCGCGGTCGACGTCTTCCCGTTGGTGCCCGTGATGTGCACGACCCGGTAGGTCTTCTGCGGATCGTCGAGGAACGCCAGGATGCGCGCGGTGCGCTCCTTGCGCGGCTGCACCCAGCGCTCTCCCGCGCGGGAGAGCAGGGTCTCGTAGACGGCGTCCGCCCGATCGCGCGCGCTCACGCCGCACCGCCGATCCGCGAGACGGCGATCGCGAAGTCGTCGCGGTTGGCGTACGTGCCCTTGGCGATCTCGGCCGTGAACTCCGCCTCCGGCAGCTCCGCGTCCCCGCGGTGCAGCGCGTGCTCCAGGGCGAGGGTCTCCCCCGCCACATCGGCGACCTCGAGCGCGGCGGCCACGGCATCCGCGTCGTCGTCGCTGGCGAACCGCAGATCCAGACGGATGCGATCGCTCACGTCGAAGCCCGCGTTCTTGCGGGTCTCCTGCACGGCGCGGATGACGTCGCGCGCCAGACCCTCCGCCTCCAGCTCCGGCGTCGTCCGGGTGTCGAGCAGCACGAAGCCGCCGGACGGCACGATCGCGAGCGCCTCGCCCTCGGGACGCCCCGTCGTCTCGAGCACGAGCTCGTACTCCGCGGGCTCCAGGGCGATGCCGCCGGCCGTCACCACGCCGTCCACCTCGGACCAGTCGCCCGAGCGCGCGGCCTGGATGGCCTTCTGCACGTCTTTGCCCAGACGCGGACCGGCCGCGCGGGCGTTCACGCTCAGCCGGTGGTCGATGCCGTACTCCGCGGCAGTGCCCTCGGCGAGCGCGACCAGCTCCACCGACTTGACGTTCAGCTCCTCGCGCAGGATGTCCTCGAACTGCCCGAGGGCGGATGCCAGCGGCGACACCACCGTGAGACGTGCGAGCGGCAGACGCACCCGCAGCTTCTCCTTCTTGCGCAGGGCGTTGCCCACGCTGGACAGCTCGCGGACGGCATCCATCGCGTCGCGGATCTCGTCGGCGGCCGGGAAGGCCTCGGCGTCGGGCCAGTCCTGCAGATGCACACTGCGTCCGCCGGTGAGCCCCTGCCAGACGCGCTCGCTGACGAGCGGGACGAGGGGGGCGGCCACACGGCAGAGGGTCTCGAGCACCGTGTACAGGGTGTCGAAGGCCTCCCGGCTCCGGGGATCGTCCGTGACGCCCACCCAGAAGCGGTCCCTGGACCGGCGGATGTACCAGTTCGTCAGCACCTCGGCGAAGTCGCGCAGCCGAGCGGATGCCGTGGTGGAGTCGAGTCCTTCGAGGTCGGCGCGCACCTCGCGGACGAGGTCGCCGAGCCGGGCGAGGATGTACCGGTCCAGGACATCGGTGGAGTCGGTGCGCCAGGAGGCCTCGTAGCCGTCCGCGCCCGAGGCGTTCGCGTACGTGGCGAAGAAGTACCACGAGTTCCACAGCGGGAGCAGGAACTCACGCACCCCGGAGCGGATGCCCTCCTCGGTGACGGCCAGGTTGCCGCCGCGCAGCACCGAGCTCGACATGAGGAACCAGCGCATCGCGTCGGAGCCGTCGCGGTCGAGCACCTCCGAGACGTCGGGGTAGTTGCGCAGCGACTTCGACATCTTGTACCCGTCGCTGCCCAGCACGATCCCATGGCAGCTCACCCCGGTGAACGCCGGCCGGTCGAACAGCGCCGTCGACAGGACGTGCATGACGTAGAACCAGCCGCGCGTCTGCCCGATGTACTCGACGATGAAGTCGGCGGGGGCGTGCGTGTCGAACCACTCCTGGTTCTCGAACGGATAGTGCACCTGCGCGTACGGCATGGAGCCCGAGTCGAACCACACGTCGAAGACGTCCTCGATGCGCCGCATGGTGCTCTTGCCCGTGGGGTCGTCGGGGTTCGGCCGGGTGAGGGCGTCGATGTAGGGGCGGTGCAGGTCGACCTCGCCCTCGGGGTTGCGGGGCAGCGTGCCGAAGTCCCGTTCCAGCTCCTCCAGCGAGCCGTAGGCGTCGACGCGCGGGTACTCCGGGTCGTCGCTCTTCCAGATCGGGATGGGCGAGCCCCAGTACCGGTTGCGGCTGATCGACCAGTCGCGGGCACCCTCGAGCCACTTGCCGAACTGGCCGTGCTTGACGTTCTCGGGAACCCAGGTGATCTGCTCGTTGTTCGCGAGCATCCGGTCCTTGATGTCGGTGACCCGCACGAACCAGCTCGAGACCGCCTTGTAGATCAGGGGATTCCGGCAGCGCCAACAGTGCGGGTAGGAGTGCTCGTAGCTCTGCAGGCGCAGCAGCCGGCCGCGCTCGCGCAGCAGCCGCACGAGCGGTGTGTTCGCCTCCATCCACAGCATCCCGGCCACGTCGGTGACGTTCGGGAGGAAGCGTCCGCCGTCGTCCAGGGACAGGATCGTGGGGATGCCGGCGGCTTCGCCGACGCGCTGGTCGTCCTCGCCGTAGGCGGGCGCCTGGTGGACGACGCCGGTGCCGTCGCTCGTGGTGACGTAGTCGTCGACGAGGATGCGCCAGGCATTCTGGGTCCCGTACGTCTCCGCGTCGGCGTAGTAGTCGAACAGGCGCTCGTAGGCGAGCCCGCCGAGCTCGCTCCCGCGGACGGTCCGGGAGACCGCCTCGGCCGCAGCGGAGGCATCCTCGTAGCCCAGGTCCTTCGCGTAGCCGCCCAGCAGGTCGCGGGCGAGCAGGAAGCCCGCCGTCGACCCGTCCGCCGCGCCGTCCGGGCCGACGGGCACGACGACGTACTCGATCTCCGGTCCCACGGCGAGCGCCATGTTGGTGGGGAGCGTCCAGGGGGTCGTGGTCCACGCGAGCACGCGCACGCCCTCGAGACCCTTCGCCGCGGCATCCTCCCCGATCAGCGGGAAGGAGACCGTCACCGACGGGTCCTGACGCATCTGATAGACGTCGTCGTCCATGCGCAGCTCGTGGGCGCTGAGCGGCGTCTCGTCGCGCCAGCAGTAGGGCAGCACGCGGTAGCCCTCGTAGGCCAGCCCCTTGTCGTACAGGGTCTTGAACGCCCAGAGGACGCTCTCCATGTACCCGAGATCGAGCGTCTTGTAGCCGCGCTCGAAGTCGACCCAGCGGGCCTGGCGGGTGACGTAGTCCTCCCACTCCCGCGTGTAGGCGAGCACCGAGCTCTTCGCCTTGTCGTTGAAGACGTCGATGCCCATGGCCTCGATCTCGCTCTTCTCGGTGATGCCGAGCTGCTTCATCGCCTCCAGCTCGGCCGGGAGCCCGTGCGTGTCCCACCCGAACACGCGGTCGACCTTGTGGCCGGTCATCGTCTGGAAGCGCGGGAACACGTCCTTCGCGTACCCCGTCAGGAGGTGTCCGTAGTGCGGCAGGCCGTTGGCGAACGGCGGGCCGTCGTAGAACACCCACTCGGGCGAGCCCTCGCGCTGCTCGATCGAGGCGCGGAAGGTGTCGTCCGTCTTCCAGAAGTCGAGCACCTCCTCCTCGATCTGCGGGAAGCGCGGGCTGGGCGCGACGGAGGCGTCGGCGGCGGGTCCGAAGGAGGAACGCGGATAGGTCATCGTGTCTCGCAGTGATCGTCGTGGCGGATGCTGCTGCGAGGACGATCCGTCAGGACCGCGGTACCACCCCGCGTGCGCTCCCTCCCCTTCCGGTTCGGTCACGCCACTCTCACTGCGGCTGTGACGGGCCTGCCCCGCTCGGTTCTACTGGGCCCGTCGCCGGGCTGTTCTTCCGAGAGCTCCCCGGTGATGGCCGGATCGATGCTCGTACCCTCCAGTGTACGCGCCTCGCGGCCCGGCCAGACCTCGCAGATCTGCCGCATCTCGCACGGATCCGCGCCGAAGCCTGCGAGATTCTGCAGAAGTGCGGGATCAGGGCGCGTCACGGTGCAGTCCCTGGGCCACAGCACGCATGATCAGGTCTTGCACGACGTGCCACCTCTCCATCACCTGTCGATACCCGACGCGGATGACGTGGTACCCGAGCAGCTTCAGCGCGGAGTCATGGCGGATGTCCTCGCTTCGTTGCTCCCCGACATGGGTGGCGCCGTCGATCTGCAGCACGAGCCGATCGCCGATGAGCGCATCGACACGGTGGCCGGCGATCCACGGCTGGAAGCAGAGCGGAAGACGGAGCCACCGCAACCGCGGGCGGAGATACGTCTCCAGCCCGGCATCCGCGAACGGCCACGCGTCGTCGAGCAGCCGCCGTGCCGCTCTCTTCAACGGCAGCCGGGCCAGGGCCTCCCGTTCGACCAGCCCCTTGTTGAGCGCGGAATCCCAAGTCGCCAGTGCCTGTTCGTACGGCTCGCAGTCGGCGACGAGTGCGAGGACGTTCTCGATCGGATCGGTCAACGCGTCGGGATGGCGCGGCAGGAGCGGCATCGCCCAGTGGACATGCACACCGGGCCTCCTGCGCACCGCGCTTCCGGGGGTTGCTCCGACGTGGACGAGCGGACGTTCGTCGTGAACCCACAGTCCGAGTCTCCGGGCTTGGGTCACGCACGTGAGCACGGCGCCCTGCTTCGCGGCGTCGACCAGCAGGCGTTCGGCGTTCGGCAGCGCCACCCATCCCTGTCGCACTCTCATCACGCTGCCCGCGCGCACCGCGGTCGCCACGGCATGGCGGGTCACCCCGCGCGCGTGCAGCGTCGCGCTCCTGCCCACTCCCCCCAGGCGCCCGAGCTCGTAAACGATGTCCCTCATGCTGCCGACCATCCCTCGACTGTGCCCGCTCCCGCGCACGACCGTCGCCTCTCACCCGCGTTCCGCGCACATCCCGGCAGGTCCTAGAGGTGTGCAGGAAAGATCGCGCTTCGCAGATCTGCCGCATCTCGAGGGATCCGCGCCGAAGCCTGCGAGATTTTGCAGAAGTGCGGGATTCAGCTCTGGCCATCGAGTCCGCCCGCGGCGAGCAGCTCCCGGGTGAACGGATGCTGCGGCGCGGCGAAGACCTCGGCAACCGGTCCCTGCTCGACGATCCGCCCGTCCTGCATGACCAGCACGTCGTCGGCGACCGCGCCGACGACGTGGAGGTCGTGGGAGACCAGCACCATCGTCAGACGTCGTTCGCTCTGCACGCGCCCGAGAAGTCGCAGCACGCGCTCGCGCACGGACGGGTCGAGCGCCGAGACGGGTTCGTCGAGCACGAGCACGTCGGGATCCGCCGCGAGGGCGCGCGCGATCGCCGCACGCTGCCGCTGCCCACCCGAGAGCTCCGCGGGTCGGCGTGCGGCGAGTGCGGCGTCGAGGTCGACCTCGGCGAGGAGTTCGGCGACACGCGTCCGGCGCTCCGCCCGGGGCACGCCACCGGCGGCGAGGGCCTCCCGGAGCGAACGGCCGATCGTCCAGCGGGGATCGAAGGCGCCGAGCGGGTTCTGGTGCACGAACTGCACGCGGCGTGATCCGTGGCGACGCACCACGCCGGCATCCGGCGCCTCGACACCCAGGAGGACCCGGGCGAGCGTCGTCTTCCCCGACCCGGACTCGCCGACGATGCCGAGCGTGCGACCCTCTCGGACCTCGAAGGAGGCGTCGACCACCGCTGCCGTGCTCCCGAACGCCTTCGACACGGCATCCGCCGTCAGCACCGGCTCGGCCCCGGATGCGGTCGAGAGGCGCGGCTCGTGGATCGTCGCCGCGATGAGCTGGCGGGTGTACGGATGCTGAGGATCGTTGAGGATCCGCGCCACGGATCCCTGTTCGACGATCCTCCCTCCGCGCATGACCAGCACCCGGTCGGCGAGGCGGCGGACGGCGGCGAAGTCGTGACTGATGAACAGCACCGCCGTTCCCGAGTCCGCGATCTCTCGCAGCAGGTCGAGGATCCGCGCCTGCACCGTCGCGTCGAGCGCGGTCGTGGGCTCGTCGGCGATCAGCAGCGCGGGGTCGGCGGCGAGCGCGGAGGCGATCAGCGCGCGCTGCCGCAGGCCGCCGGAGAGCTCGTGCGGATGCTGCCGCGCACGGCGTTCGGGATCGGGCATCCACACCCGGCGCAGCAGGGCGGTGACACGATCCGCGAGGGGCAGCCCGCCCTGCGGCGGGTGCAGCCGCAGCGGCTCCGCGATCTCGGCGCCGATGCGCTGCAGCGGATCGAGGGCCACGAGCGCATCCTGCGCGACCAGACCGACCCGGGCTCCGCGCAGCCGCCGCCAGCCCCGCTCCGTCAGCCGCGTCGCGTCGACTCCGTCGATGCGCAGCCCATCGAGCGTGACGTTCGCGGCGGTCGGCGCGAGGCCGAGCAGCGCCCGGGCCGTGAGACTCTTGCCGGCGCCCGACTCCCCCACGATCGCGACGCACTCACCGGGCGCCAGAGCGAGGGAGACGTCGTCCACGACGAGGGTCCCGTCGATCCGGATGCGGAGTCCCCGCACGTCGAGGACGTGAGGATCCGTCGCCGTCATGCCGGCCTCCCGTCGGCTCGGGCGCGCAGCAACCGCCCGACGATCGTCGCCGCGACCACCGTGAGCGTGATGGCGATTCCCGGGAAGACGGAGATCCACCACGCCTGCCCCAGCACGTTGCGGCCCCCGGCGAGCATGAGTCCCCATTCGGGGGTCGGCTCGGCAGGGCCGAGGCCGAGGAAGCTGAGACCCGAGGCGGCGAGGATGCTGGAGCCGATGCCGATGGTGGCGAGCACGCTCAGCGTCCCCAGGACGCCGGGGAGCACGTGCCGCCCGAAGGCGAGGGCGCGGGGCACGCCGAGGATGCGCGCGGCCTCGACGTGCTCCGCGGCCCGCAGCGTGCGCGTCTGCACGCGGGCGAGTCGCACGTAGACGGGGATCGCTGCCAGAGTGACGGCCACGGCGATGTTGACCGGACCGGGGCCCAGCACCGCGACGACGACGAGGGCGACGAGGAACTCGGGGAAGGCCATGAGCACGTCGTTGACGCGCATCGCCGCCGCATCGGCCCATCGCGGGGCGCTTCCCGCCAGCGCACCGACGGCCAGCCCGACCACCAGCGCGATCCCCGTGGCGAGCAGACCGATGCCCACCGAGCGTCCGGCGCCGAACACCACGCGCGAGTACACGTCGCGCCCGCTCTGGTCGGTGCCGAACAGATGCTCGGGACCGGGCGGCCGCAAGGCGCCGCGCACGTCGGTCTGCAGGGGGTCGTGCGTCGCGAGCACACCGGGGAAGGCGGCGGCGAACGCGATCACCGCCAGCACGGCGAGCGCGGTCACGAGCAGGACCCACCGGGCGCGGGTCATCGCCGCGCCTCCGGACCTGCGACGCGGAGGCGCGGGTCGATGAGCGGATGCACCAGCTCGACGAGTACGTTCACGACGACGAAGACCAGCGCGCTGAGCAGGATGATCCCGGTGATCACGGGGAGATCCCGGTCGCTGATCGCGGCGAGGGTGACGCGTCCGAGGCCGGGGCGGGCGAAAACCGTCTCGACGAGCACCGCTCCTCCCAGCACGGACCCCGTCAGGTACGCGGTGAGGGTGATGGCCCCTGCGGCACTGTGCCGCAGGCCGTGGCGCACGGTAAACCAGGTGTCGCTGGCGCCGCGTGCGCGCACGGTCTCGGCGAACGGCATCCGCTCGGCCTGCACGAGGCCGTCGCGCAGCACCTGACCGAGCAACGCGGCGACGGGGAGCGCGAGCGTCACCGCCGGGAGGACGAGGGTGGCGGGGTTCCGCGCCCCCGACACCGGGAACCAGCCCAGGCCGAAGGCGAACACGCTGAGCAGCACGAGGCCGATCCAGAACACCGGCGACGAGAGGATCACGAGTTCCACCGCACCGACCACCGCACGCGCGGTGCCTCTCCGCGTGAAGAGCGCGACCGCGAGGGCCAGCACCACCGCGATCACCAGCGCGAGCACCGACAGCTGCACCGTGGCGCCCAGCTGACGGCCGATGACCTCGGTCACCGGCATCCGGAGCTGATACGACTCCCCGAGGTCTCCGCGCAGCAGTCCTCCCAGATACGAGAGGTACTGCTCGACAGGCGGTCGATCGAGGCCCAGCTCGACGCGGATGCCGTCTTTCACCGCCTCGCTCACCTGGGCCTGCGGTCCGAGCATCACCGAGACGGGATCCCCGGGGATCACGCGGAACGCCAGGAACGCGAGCGTCGCAGCGCCCCACAGGACGATGACGACCGAGGCGGCGAGACCGGCGATCTTCGCGAGGGCAGCCTTCACCGCTCTCCTCTCACGTCACCGGACGGGGACCGGTCAGCCGACCGTCACATCGTAGAACAGCGGACGACCGTACAGATCGTAGGCGAGTCCGTCGACACGGTCGCCCACGGCGGTGATCGCCGAGGGGCTGTAGAGCGGCACGATCGCCGTGTACTGCGCGTTCCACTCCTGGAGCTGCGTGTAGATGTCGTCGCGCTCGCTCTGGTCGCTCGTCGCGACGGCGGTCTCGAGGAGCGCGTCGATCTCGGGGTCGGTCACCTGGGAGGCGTTCTGGAACCCCTCCGTGTGCAGGTGCGCCCGCAGGAAGTCGGGGTCGACGCCCGAGAATCCCCAGTCGGTGAGGTCGAACGTCTTCGGCTCGTACTGCTCGTTGTACGCCCCGGGCTCGAGCACCTCGCGCTGCACCTCGAAGCCGATCTGCTTCAGGTCGGACTGGATCGCGTTCGCGAGCGCCGCGCGGTCGTCGGGCACGGGCGTCCAGGCGATCCACCGGGCCGAGAGCCGCTGACCGTCCTTGAGGCGGATGCCGTCGGCGTCGCGCTCGGTCCACCCCGCCTCGTCGAGGAGCCGGTTCGCCTCGTCGGCGTCGAACGCCCAGGTGCCCTCGAGGGCGGCGTCGTAGCCCGGGGTCGTCGAGCTGAGCACGCTCCAGGCCCGGGGGAACTGTCCGAAGAAGATCTCCTCGACGGCGGCGTCGATGTCGATGCCGCGGGCGAACGCCTGGCGCACCTTCTCGTCCGCGAACACGCCGTGCTTCTCGTTGAGGTACAGCGAGTACGGCAGACCCGGGTACTCGATGGAGTCGACGGTGATGCCGTCGCCGAGGTCCTCGGCGAGGTTCGGCGGGATGTTGCTGGCGAGGTCGGCTTCGCCGCTCGTCACGACGCCGGTCCGCACCGACGCCTCCGGCTGGATCTCGACCCGCAGGGTCTCGAATGCGGGAGCCTCCTCGCCGTGCGGCCCCCATGCGTAGTCGTCGTTGCGGGTGTAGACGATCTCCTGGTCGGGGGTGTACTCCGTGAGCTCGAGGGGACCCGTGCCCACCGTGATGCCGGGGCCGCCGGCCTTGAGCTGATCCGCGGACTCCTCGAGCACGGCCGGCGAGTAGAAGCCGAGCTGCGGAGTGCTGGCGGCCTGCAGGAACGGCGCGTAGGGCTGCGTGAAGCGCACCGTGACGGTGTGGTCGTCGACGACCTCGGTGCCGGCGTAGAAGTCGGCGCCGAGCATGCTCGCTGCCTGCGCCGACGCGGTCTCGGGGTCGACGATGCGGTCGAAGTTCGCCTTGACCGCGGCGGCGTCGAACGCCTCGCCGTCGGTGAACGTGACGTCGTCGCGGAGGGTGAAGGTGTACTCGGTGCTGTCGTCCGACACGCTCCACTCGGTGGCGAGCCACGGCGAGAACGAGCCGTCGTCCTCCTGGAACACCAGCGAGTCGAGCACGGCGCGCTGCACCATCCCCGAGACGTCGAGCTGGCTGACCTGGGGGTCCATGTGCCCGGCAGAGAGGTTGGCGCCCTCGATCGACCAGACCACCTCACCTCCGCCCTCGGCGTCGCCGCCCGAGGCGGTGCAGGCGCTGAGCGCCAGCGCGGTGACGGCGGCGAGTGACGCGACGGGGAGTAGGCGGCGCGCGGATGCTGCGGGCATGACGATTCCTCAGAACGACCGGGTGGGGGTGATCCCAGTCTAGAGCGGATTGTTGGACTCGGTCGATCTGTCCCGGCATCCGTCCTCGGACCCGGTCGCTAGACTGGTGCGCACACCCACACTCAGGCACGCTCACACAGTGCCGCACACATCGCTCGAGGAGACCTCCATGTCCGTGATTCCCGACAAGCCCGCACTCGAAGGTCTCGAAGCGAAGTGGGACGCCGCGTGGACCGAGCAGGGGACCTACCTGTTCGACCGGATCCGCGCCGCCCAGTCCGGCCGTGAGGGCGTGTACTCGATCGACACCCCGCCGCCCACGGCATCCGGCAGCCTGCACATCGGGCACGTGTTCTCCTACACCCACACCGACGTCAAGGCGCGGTTCGAGCGCATGCGGGGCAAGACGGTGTTCTACCCGATGGGCTGGGACGACAACGGCCTGCCCACCGAGCGGCGCGTCCAGAACTACTACGGCGTGCGCTGCGATCCGTCGCTCCCGTACGAGCCGGACTTCACTCCCCCGTTCGAGGGCGGAGACAACAAGTCGAGCCGGGCCGCCGATCAGAAGCCCATCAGCCGCCGCAACTTCATCGAGCTCTGCGAGCGCCTCACGATCGAGGACGAGAAGCAGTTCGAGGCGCTGTTCCGTCAGCTCGGCCTCAGCGTCGACTGGTCCCAGACGTACCGCACGATCTCCGACGACACGATCCGCCAGAGCCAGCTCGCGTTCCTCCGCAATCTCGAGCGCGGCGAGGCGTATCAGGCCCTGGCGCCCACCCTGTGGGACATCGACTTCCGCTCCGCGATCGCCCAGGCGGAGCTCGAAGACCGCGAGCAGCAGGCTGCTTACCACACCATCGAGTTCCCCTTCGCCGACGGCTCCGGCTCGATCGCCATCGACACCACGCGCCCCGAGCTCCTGCCGGCCTGCGTCGCGATCGTCACGCACCCGGAGGGCCCGCACAAGCACCTCATCGGCACCAAGGTGCGCACGCCCTTCTTCGGCGCCGAGATCGAGATCCACGGCCACCACCTCGCGCAGCCCGACAAGGGCACCGGCGCGGCCATGGTCTGCACCTTCGGCGACGTGACCGACATCATCTGGTGGCGCGAGCTGCGCACCACGCACGACGAATCGCTCCCCAACATGACGACCATCGGCCTCGACGGCCGCTTCCTCCCCACGGCGCCCGCGTCCGTCGCGAGTGCGGAAGCCGTCGCCTGGTATGGCGAGGAGCTGGCGGGCAAGACCGTGTTCAGCGCGCGCAAGGCCCTCGTCGAGAAGCTGCAGGAGACCGGCGACATGACCGCTGTCGGCAAGCCCTTCAGCCACGCCGTGAAGTTCTTCGAGAAGGGCGACCGCCCGCTCGAGATCGTCTCGACCCGCCAGTGGTACATCCGCAACGGGGCACGCGACGCCGAGCTGCGCGAGCAGCTGCTCGCCCACGGCTCCGAGCTGCAGTGGCACCCCGACTTCATGCGGGTGCGCTACGAGAACTGGGTCGGCGGGCTGACCGGCGACTGGCTCGTGTCTCGCCAGCGCTTCTTCGGCGTGCCGATCCCGCTCTGGTACGGCCTCGACGAGAACGGCGAGCGCGACTACGACCGCGTGATCGTGCCCGATGCGGCGTCGCTGCCGATCGACCCGACCACCGACGTTCCCGCCGGGTACACCGAGGAGCAGCGCGGCGTCGCCGGCGGCTTCGACGCGGAGGCCGACATCTTCGACACGTGGGCGACCTCGTCGCTCACCCCGCAGCTGGCCGGCGGGTGGGAGCGCGACGAGGAGCTGTGGAACCTCACCGCCCCGTTCGACCTGCGACCGCAGGGGCAGGACATCATTCGCACCTGGCTCTTCTCGACCATGCTGCGCTCGACGCTCGAAGACCGACGCTCGCCGTGGCGCAACGCCGCCATCAGCGGCTTCATCGTCGACCCGGATCGCAAGAAGATGTCGAAGTCGAAGGGCAACGTCGTCACGCCCGCCGACATCCTCGACGCCCACGGATCGGATGCCGTGCGCTACTGGTCCGCCTCGAGCCGACTCGGCATGGACGCCGCCTTCGACCCGCAGAACCCCACGCAGGTGAAGATCGGGCGCCGTCTGGCGATCAAGGTGCTCAACGCCGCGAAGTTCGTGCTGTCGTTCCCCGTGCCCGACGGCGCCCAGGTCACCCACGCGCTCGACGCCTCGATGCTCGCCGCCCTCGACCGGGTGATCGCCGATGCGACCGCTGCCTTCGAGAACTACGACCAGGCGCGCGCGCTCGAGATCACCGAGGCGTTCTTCTGGACCTTCTGCGACGACTACCTGGAGCTCGTCAAGGAGCGCGCATACGACCGGAGCGACGTCGGGCAGGCCTCGGCCGCTCTCGCGCTGCGCCTCGCGCTGTCGACGCTGCTGCGGCTGCTCGCCCCCGTGCTCTCGTTCGCGACCGAGGAGGCGTGGTCGTGGTTCGAGGAGGGCTCGGTGCACACCGCGTCATGGCCGGAGCCGCTCGGGATCGAGGGCGACACGGCCGTGCTCTCGGCGGCGAGCGAGGCGCTGATCGGCATCCGTCGGGCGAAGACGGAGGCCAAGGCCTCCCAGAAGACGCCGGTGTCGCGAGCGGCGATCTCCGCGCCGTCCGCCAAGCTCGAGGCTCTGCGCGCGGCCGCCGACGATCTCCGGGCCGTGGGCCGCATCGCCGAGCTCGAGTTCGCGGAGGCCGAGGAGTTCGCGGTCACGGCGATCGAGCTGGCGCCGGTGGAGGCGTCCTGATGCAGCTGGGCACCCGGTGGGCCGCCGGCTCGGAGCCGCCCGCGTCCGTCCCCGCCGCGCTGCGCCCGTCGATCGCGCAGGTCGAGGCCGCCGGACACGGTGGCCACTGGACCCTGACCTGGCTCGAGGGCCGCGCGATCGCCGAGCTCGACTCCGGCTGGGAGGTCCTGCAGACCGCGCGAGGCGAGGTCGTCGCCCGTCCGTTCCAGGACTGAGCCCGGCGCTCGCCTTCTGACACCACGAGACCCCGACCGGAGCATCGGCCGGGGTCTCGTGCGTCGGTCAGGCGACGGCGGCTCGCGCGGCCACGAAGGCCGCGACACAGCGCTCGATCTGCTCCGGGGAATGAGCCGCCGAGAGCTGCACGCGGATGCGCGCCCGGTCTCGGGGAACGACCGGGAAGCTGAACGCGGTGACGTAGACGCCCTGCTCCTGCATCTGCTGCGCGATGCGGGCGGTCAGGGCGGCGTCGCCGAACATGACGGGGACGATCGGGTGCTCGCCGGGGAGCAGCTCGAACCCCTCGTCCGTCATCCGCGCGCGGAAGTGCTCCGCGTTCTCGCGGAGGCGGGCGCGCAGATCCGCCGACCCCTCGACCAGGTCCAGGGCGGTGAGGGTCCCGGCGACGATCGTCGGAGCGAGCGTGTTCGAGAACAGGTAGGGGCGGGAGCGCTGCCGCAGGAGCGCCACCATGTCGGCGTGCGAGGCCACGTACCCACCCGACGCTCCTCCGAGGGCCTTGCCGAACGTGCCGGTGTAGATGTCGACGCGGTCGGCGACGCCGCAGAACTCGGGCGTTCCTCGCCCGTTCTCGCCGACGAATCCGACCGCGTGCGAGTCGTCCACGAAGACGAGGGCGTCGTACCGGTCGGCCAGGTCGCAGATCTCCCGCAGGGGGGCGATGTACCCGTCCATCGAGAAGACGCCGTCGGTCACGATCACCCGGAATCGGGCATCCGATGCGTCGGCCAGCTGAGCCTCGAGGTCCTCCATGTCACGGTTGCGGTAGCGCAGCCGACGCGCCTTCGACAGGCGGATGCCGTCGATGATCGAGGCGTGGTTCAGCTCGTCCGAGATGATCGCGTCCTCGGCGCCGAACAGCGTCTCGAAGACGCCGCCGTTCGCGTCGAAGCAGGAGGAGTAGAGGATGGCGTCATCGGTGCCGAGGAAGGCGGCGAGCCGGCGCTCGAGCTCCAGATGCTGCTCCTGGGTGCCGCAGATGAACCGTACGCTGGCGAGACCGTAGCCCCAGTCGCGGAGCGCTGTCGAGGCCGCCTCGACCAGGCGCGGATCGTCGGCGAGGCCCAGGTAGTTGTTCGCGCAGAAGTTGAGCACCTCCGCGCCATCCGCGACGATCTCGGCTCTCTGCGGGCCGCGGATGCCCCGCTCGTGCTTCGTGAGACCGGCTGCGTCGATCGCCGCGAGCTCGCTCTCCAGGTGCCTCTGGAATGTCCCGTACATCACAGCTCCGTCCAATCGAGGATGATCTTTCCCGTGCCGGCGGACTCCGCCGCGGCGAAACCCCGCTCCCAGTCCCGCGCAGGGAGCACGTCGGCGACGACGCGGCCGATGGCATCGCGGAGCGTCGCGCTCGTCTGGAGCATGGCGCCCATCGCGTTCCAGGTCTCGAACATCTCCCGTCCGTAGACCCCGCGGATCGTGAGCATGTGCGTGACGAGCTTGCCCCAGTCGATCGCGAACCCGGTGCTCGGCAGCCCGAGCATGGCGATGCGCCCGCCGTGGTTCATGTTGTCGATCATCGTGGGCAGCGCCGTCGCGGCTCCGCTCATCTCGAATCCGACGTCGAATCCCTCGCGCATCCCGAGCTTCCGCTGCGCGTCGCTCACCTGGGCCTGCGACACGTCGACGATCTCGTTCGCTCCCATCCGGCGCGCCATCTCCAGGCGCGGCGCGCTGATGTCGGTGGCGGTGATGAAGCGGGCCCCGGCGTGACGCGCGACGGCGATGGCCATGAGACCGATGGGACCGCAGCCCGTCACCAGGACGTCCTCCCCCACCAGCGGGAACATAAGGGCGGTGTGGACCGCGTTGCCCAGCGGGTCGAAGATCGCTCCCAGCTCCGGCGGGACGTCCGCATGATGCACCCACACGTTGGTGGCGGGCAGCGACAAGTACTCGGCGAACGCGCCGTCGCGCTGCAGCCCGAGCCCGATGGTGCGGATGCACATCTGACGGCGCCCGGCACGGCAGTTCCGGCAGGTCCCGCACACGATGTGTCCCTCGCCCGAGACGCGGTCGCCGATCTCGATGTCGTGGACGAGCGGCCCCACCTCCACGACCTCTCCGTAGAACTCGTGCCCGGGGATCAGCGGTGCGGCGATCGCCGAGTCGGCCCAATCGTCCCAGCGCCGAATGTGCAGGTCGGTGCCGCAGATGCCGGTGCGGAGCACGCGGATGACGACCTCGTCGGGCCCGGCCACGGGGTCGGGACGCTCCACCATCTCGAGTCCGGGACCCGGTGCTGCTTTGAACAGTGCCCTCATACTTCGATGACACTCCGAGCGCCGCTGTAGATCAAGATCGATCTCCTGCATCATTCGTTTAGCGATCGCTTCATCTAGGCTCGACGGGGTGGAACTTCATCAGTTGCAGATTCTGCGCGAACTCGGCGCCCTCGGGAGCGTGACCGCGGTCGCCGACGCGCTTCGCGTCACCCCGTCGGCCGTGTCCCAGCACCTCGCGGCCCTTCAGCGAGGCTTCCGCACGCCGCTGACCCGGCGCGCGGGCCGGAACCTGGTGCTCACCGCCGCGGGCGAGGTGCTCGCTTCCGCCGGCGCGGAGGCGATCGACGCGATGGCCGCAGCGCGGACGGCGGTGGAGGACTTCGAGGATGCCGAGACCGGCGCCGTCTCCCTCAGCGGCTTCCATAGCGCCGGGCAGGCCCTGTTCGGTTCGCTGCTGCACGAGCTCCGGGGCGGCAGCGCGCCGCAGGTGCTCCTGACGGACGAGGACGTGGCGCAGAGCGAGTTCCCCGCGTTGACCTCCCGCTACGACCTGGTGCTCGCTCACCGGATGGAGCACTCGTCGCCGTGGCCGGTCGACGGCGTGCGCGTCCTGCCGCTGATTCGGGAGCCGTTGGATGTGGCGGTCGCGACCTCGCATCCGCTCGCCGGCCGCGCGTCCGTTCAGCCGCAGGACGTCGCGGGCGAACGGTGGGTCACCAGCAGGGTCGGCTACTCCCCCGACGACGTCCTGCGAGCGATCGCCGCGGTCGCCCACCGTCCGGTCGACGTCCGGCACCGTATCAACGACTACGGCGCGGTGTCGGCCGTGATCGCCGACGGCGAGGCCGTCGGCATGCTCCCGCGTTACACGGCGCGCAGTGCGGACGACGAGCGAATCGTCCGCATCCCGCTCGAGGGTGTGAGCACACACCGGATGATCGATGTGCTCGCCCGTCCGGAGAACCTGCGGCGCAGGTCCGTACGCACGGTCGTCGATTCCCTCCGGAGGGTCCTGTCGGCACTGGCGTCGTGATTCGGCCCAGCGCCGTCGATCAGGCGCTCTTGCGCTTGCGCTCCATGACGATGGTGGGCGCCGCTCCCTCGTCGACCGCAGCGCGGGTGATGACGACCTTCGCGACGTCTTCGGCCGAGGGGATCTCGAACATGACCGGCCCGAGCACATCTTCGAGGATGGCGCGGAGTCCGCGGGCCCCCGTCTTGCGCTCGACGGCGAGGTCGGCGATCGAGCGCAGGGCGTCTTCCTCGAACTCGAGCTGGACGCCGTCGAGCTCGAACATGCGCTGGTACTGCTTCACCAGGGCGTTGCGCGGACCGGTGAGGATGTCGATGAGGGCGTCCTGGTCGAGGGGCGAGACCGAGGCGATCACCGGCAGACGACCGATGAACTCGGGGATCAGACCGAACTTGTGGAGGTCCTCCGGGAGCACCTCGCTGAAGAGGTCGAGATCCTTGCCCTTGTCATGCAGGGGGGCGCCGAAGCCGATGCCGTGCTTGCCGACGCGGGCGGAGACGATGTCCTCCAGCCCGGCGAACGCACCCGCCACGATGAACAGCACGTTCGTGGTGTCGATCTGGAGGAACTCCTGGTGCGGGTGCTTGCGACCGCCCTGCGGCGGAACGGAGGCGACCGTGCCCTCGAGGATCTTCAGGAGCGCCTGCTGCACACCCTCGCCCGAGACGTCGCGCGTGATGGAGGGGTTCTCGGCCTTGCGCGCGACCTTGTCGACCTCGTCGATGTAGATGATGCCCTGCTCGGCGCGCTTGACGTCGTAGTCCGCCGCCTGGATCAGCTTGAGGAGGATGTTCTCGACGTCCTCGCCGACGTACCCCGCTTCGGTGAGCGCGGTGGCGTCGGCGACGGCGAACGGCACGTTCAGGCGCTTGGCCAGGGTCTGCGCGAGGTACGTCTTTCCGCACCCGGTCGGACCGATGAGCATGATGTTGCTCTTCGCGATCTCGACCTGGTCCGCCTTCTGCTCGGCGGGCTGCAGGGTGCCGTGCGCGCGGATGCGCTTGTAGTGGTTGTAGACCGCGACGGCGAGGGCCTTCTTGGCGGGCTCCTGTCCGACGACGTACTCCTCGAGGAAGGAGAAGATCTCGCGCGGCTTGGGGAGGTCGAAGTCGGTCACGCCCTCTGCGGACGACTCGGCCATCCGCTCCTCGATGATCTCGTTGCACAGCTCGACGCACTCGTCGCAGATGTACACACCGGGGCCAGCGATGAGCTGCTGCACCTGCTTCTGGCTCTTTCCGCAGAACGAGCACTTGAACAGGTCAGCGCTTTCACCGATACGGGCCATGCGCGTCCTCCTAGGGGGATCCAGAGATCGTCCTCTGAGCCTAACCTCTGCATCCGACACCGGGACGTATTGGCACGACCTCGTGTCCAGCGCCTTCAGAAAGCCCCGCGCGTCCAGGTTCCCTCCGGCCTGAATCGACGGGACGATCGGATCGATCTCCGTCCCCCTCCACCACCGTCACCGTCGTCGCGCCCTTCCACCGCCACTCCGTCTCACTGCACGAGAACAACGTCCCCTTCGGCGTCTGATCCACCGACACCACCACCCCCTGCTGGCACCAACCGCGCCATCTCCCACTCCATCGCCTGAGCCTGCGCCTTCGCCTCCTCCAACGACACCCGCGACACCACCACAGGACCCTCCGTTTCCTCAACCGTGATCTTCGGAACCTCGGCCGACCCGCAGGCAGTCGTTAGCAACGCCACCGAACCCGCGAAGACCATCGCAACAGCCTTTCCCGGACGCGCCCTCATGGCGTCACCATCCCGCGAAGATCTTCCAGCACCTCGTCGTTGTCTGCCACATCTTGCGTGATGAGGTTGTGGTTGTCACTGAGCCCACCGAAATCGGCCTTGGTGAACTCGCCGTCGTCGAGCACCGCATCGTCGGGTCCGCGATAGAAGTCACCATGGTCATCAGAACTCACCTCTTGGCCATGTCCCCTCCGGAAGCGTGAAACAGGCGGACCCAGATGCAATGCGAACCTGATTCGGTTCGGAGCCCTCCGCGATAATGTAGTTCTCCGCCGTTTCGGCCGACACCATCTGAAGCTGGAAGTGCCCGAGGATGTCGACATCAGTGACGAGGTCGAATCTGCTGCCCTCGTAGTGCGCCTGAATTTCTCGGACAATCTGATCGACATCGGTGCCTTCAACCACGGTTACGGTTATCGCACCATTCCACGACCATTCGGTCTCGCTACAACTGAGGAGGGTGCCGTGAGCGTTTTGGTTCAGCGCCACGACGACCGCTGCGGGCACCACCCCCGCAATCTCCAACTCCATCGCCTGCGTTTCAGCCTTCGCCAACTCCCACGTCAAGTCAGAGTGCAGCATCGTCGGTTCCTCCGTTTCGGCCAGACCTCTCCCATCACTTCCTCGCGCGTCACAACCTCCTAGGAGCATCGCCACTACGGCGAGCCACACCGCTCCCGCCAAACGCCGCCTCATCGCGTCACCAGATCGATCAATGCCTCGAGTACCTTTTTGTTGCCTGCCACATCCTGCGTGATGAGGTTGTGGTTGTCGCTGAGCACACCGAGATCGGCCTGTGTGAACTCGCCGTCGTCGAGCACCGCATCGTCGGGCCCGCGATAGAAGTCGCCGTAGCGAAACGCGGGGTCCACTCGTGGGTAGCGCCCGTCCCATACGACACCCCCATCCTGAGCCCGCTGCAGCAGATCGCGGTACGAAAGATCGGTGTAGACGGTCTGGGGATTCGCCCTCCACTCCTCGAGCATGCCGGCACCCGCAAGGGAGATCACCTGGTCGTACGTGACGCCTGCGACCTCGGATCCAATGACGTGCACGAGTCCCCAGCTGTGTCCGATCGCGATCTGCTCCGCGCCCCCGAGCAGTCGATCCGCGCGCATACCCGCCTCGAACAGGGCCAGCTCCCTCCCCGCCGCTCTCGCGCGCTCGGGGTCATTCGCCTCTATGACCCGCGGGAGGTTAATGCCTCCTTCGTCGACGTTCTCGCCGGGGAAGACCGTCTCCTTCACGACGAATGCGACTGTGCCCGGCGTGTTCTCGACGAGGTAGTCGGCGATCTGTTGGACTCCGCCCGAGTAGAAGTCGTTCATGCTGGTGAAGGTGCCGGGTGAGTATGTGATGACGTTCGAGGTCTCCGGCGACGGCGTACCGACCATCTCCACGATCCGCGACGCGTCGCGATCGTACACGTAGAGCTGGACCTCTCCCGTGCTCGCCCGTTCGAGGTAGGCGATCTCGTTCAGGAGGAACGCTCGGGCTGCCGCATCCAGATCAGGCTTCGTCAATTCCTCCCTCGCCTCCGCGATCCTGTCGGGTGCTGCTGCACGGTTGGCCGCCACCCGGTCGATCGCAGGCACGCCGTTGAGCGAGCCGATGAGGGCGGGCGCCGCCGCGAGGAACGATGCCGCCGGCCCTGCGGTCCACGCCCCTGGAATCCCCTCCGAGCGCGCCACCACGCCTGCCCACCATTCCGCGACCACCGCGGGATCGACAGTCTCGACATTGCCCCAGAAGTCGGGGTTCACGTCCAGCCACTCCTTTACCCGGGCGTCCGAAACGGTCAGCGTCCAATCCAGGCGATCCGTGACCGACTCGGCGATCAGGCGCTCGAGCACGTCGATGGCTGATCCGGGGCTCCCCCGAAACGGGCCATTGCGTGATCCTGTCGGTGACCGGTCTGCCGTCCAGGTCGGGGAGGACGTCGTCGACTGGAACTCGCGCGAGATCGGAGGCGAAGGTGTGTTCCGCGACTTCGAGACCCGAGTGGAACCGTGCGATGTCGTCGACCAGGACGTCTGCTGTCGCCTGTGCCGTGAGCAGATCGGACTCGGCGACCATCCCGAACTCCGGCGAGACCTGCGAGCTCGCAGACGCCTGCTCGGCCGCCGCCAGACGCGTCTGCACCTCAGAGACTCTCTCGACGAGCCTGTCGCGGCGTCGCTGCAAGAGTTCGTACTCGTCGGCGAGATAGTCGAGAGCCTGTCGTCCGTTTTCGACGCTGCCCTGGAACAGTTCCGCCGTCAGCTGCGGGCCCAGCATCGCGAGGCCGATGGTGTCGGCCCCGCTCACCGAGAAGACAACGCCCAGGCTCGCCCAGGCGTCTTTGATACGCGTCACCGCTTCGAGGAGCCCGGATGCACGTGCCGTGAGACGATCGCAGGCCTCGCGCACGACATCGGCACTCGGCACCTCCGCGATATCCCAGCCCGCGCTCGTGAAGGTGCTCCGTGTTGCACTCATCGATCAGCCCTTCCGTCCCGCGCGCTGCACGGCGTCGTCCAGGGACCAGAACGACGCCATCTCCGCTGCTCGCGAATCGAGAGCCATGGTCGTGTCTCCGTCGTCGATCGCCGCAGTCGCCGCGCTCAGCGCCTCGCAGGCGCCGGCGATGAAGGCCAGCAGATTCTCGGATATCTGCAGCCGGCCGTCGAAGTAGTTCGTGAGAGAAGAAGCAGCAGTTCTGCGATCCGCCCGGGTGAGCTCCGTGACCGCCTGCTCGACGGCCGCAGACAGCCCATCGCCCTCTGTGTCGATGTCGATCGCATCCTGATCGATCAACCGCAGCAGATCGCGCACCCCGATGACGTCGACCGTCCAGCCGTCCATGCCTTACCGTCCCCTCGCTCTGACGGCGGACAGCATAGGCGGAAGATGACGAACATCGGAGAAGTTATCCACAGTTCCGATATGACGAAGGGCCGGCCCGCGCGATGCGGACCGGCCCTTCGATGACGCGATGGCGTCAGACCATGCTCTTGGTGTGCCACACCGTCTTCACCTCGGTGAAGGCGGCGATCCGCTCCGGCGAGGCCACGACCGGACCGGGAGCGACCACGCGCTTGAGCGTGTCTGCGGCGGCGATCTGCAGGTCGATCCAGTCCAGGGCTCCCGCACCCGACAGGTCGAGCGCGTTCACGTCCTGGTGCGAGGCGAGCCAGGGAGCGACCTCGGCCGGCGAACCGGTGAGCACGTTCACGACACCACCGGGCAGGTCGCTGGTCGCGAGCACCTCGGCGAGGCTGATCGCCGACAGCGGATGCTGCTGGCTGGCCACCACGACGACGGTGTTGCCCGCGACGAGCGCCGGGGCCACGACCGAGACCAGCCCGAGCAGCGCGGAGTCCTGCGGCGCGATGATCGCGACGACTCCGGTGGGCTCCGGCACCGTGATGTTGAAGTACGGCCCGGACACGGGGTTCGCGTTGCCCGCGACCTGGGCGTACTTGTCGCACCAGCCGGCGTACCAGACCCAGAGGTCGATCGCCTCGTCGACCTGCGCGGCGGCGGCCCCGGTAGAGCCGCCCTCCTGCGCCACGATCTCGTCGATGAACTGCGCACGGCGCCCCTCGAGCACCTCGGCGACGCGGTACAGCACCTGGCCGCGGTTGTACGCGGTGGCGCCCGACCAGCCCTTCACCGCGGCGCGCGCGGCGACGACGGCATCCCTGGCATCCTTGCGCGACGCCAGGGCGGCGTTCGCCAGGAACGCTCCCTTCGGCGTGACGACCTCGTAGGTGCGGCCCGACTCGCTGCGGGGGAACGCTCCGCCGATGGCGAGCTTGTACGTCTTCGGCACGGTCAGTCGCTTGCTCATGCTGCCGCTCCCTTCAGGTAGGCGGTGAGACCCTGCCGGCCGCCTTCGCGACCGTAACCGGACTCCTTGTATCCGCCGAACGGGCTCGACGGATCGAAACGGTTGAACGTGTTCGCCCAGACGACGCCCGCGCGCAGGCGGTCGGCGACGGCGAGGATGCGCGAGCCCTTGTCCGACCAGATGCCGGCGGAGAGCCCGTAGGGGGTGTTGTTGGCCTTGGCGATCGCCTCGGCCGGCGTGCGGAAGGTCAGCACCGACAGCACGGGGCCGAAGACCTCGTCCCGTGCGATGCGGTGCGACGCCTCGACCCCGGTGAAGATGGTCGGAGCGAACCAGAACCCCTTCTCCGGGATGACGCAGTCGGCCGTCCAGCGCTCGGCGCCCTCGGCCTCGCCGATGTCGCTCAGCTCGCGGATGCGGGCGAGCTGCGCCGCCGAGTTGACGGCGCCGATGTCGGTGTTCTTGTCGAGCGGGTCGCCGAGGCGCAGCGTCGACAGGCGGGTCTTCAGCCGGTCGATGACCTCGTCGTGGATCGACTCCTGCACGAGCAGTCGGCTCCCGGCGCAGCACACGTGCCCCTGGTTGAAGAAGATGCCGTTGACGATGCCCTCGACCGCCTGGTCGATGGGGGCGTCGTCGAAGACGATGTTCGCCGCCTTGCCGCCCAGCTCGAGCGTCAGCTTCTTGTTCGTCCCGGCGACGGCGCGTGCGATGTCGCGCCCCACGCCGGTCGAGCCCGTGAAGGCGACCTTGTCGACGCCGGGGTGGCGCACGAGGGCGGCGCCGGTCGAGCCGGCACCCGTGACGATGTTCACCACGCCCGCCGGAAGGTCGGCCTGCTGCAGGATCTCGGCGAAGATCAGCGCCGTGAGGGGCGTGGTCTCGGCCGGCTTGAGCACGACGGTGTTGCCGGCCGCCAGTGCCGGGGCGAGCTTCCACGCCAGCATGAGCAGCGGGAAGTTCCACGGGATGACCTGTCCTGCCACGCCCAGGGCGCGGGGGTTCGCGCCGAGGCCCGCGTAGTCGAGCTTGTCGGCCCAGCCCGCGTAGTAGAAGAACCAGGAGGCGACGAGAGGCACGTCGACGTCGCGGCTCTCCTTGATCGGCTTGCCGTTGTCGAGGCTCTCGGCGACGGCGAGCTCGCGGGCCCGCTCCTGCACGAGGCGCGCGATGCGGAAGAGGTACTTGCCGCGATCCCGCCCGCTCATGCGCGACCAGGTCTTCTCGTACGCGCGGCGGGCGGCGGCGACCGCACGGTCGACATCCTCATCGCTGGCCGAGGCGATCTCGGCGATGCGCTGCTCGCTGGCCGGCGAGATGGTGGTGAAGCTCGGGCCCGAGCCGTCGACGAACTGGCCGTCGATGAACAGGCCGTAACTGTCCTTGAGGTTCAGGATCGCCGTGGACTCCGGCGCGGGAGCGTATTTCAGAAATGACATTTCAGTATCCCAGTCAGTCGATGGTGACGTAGTCGGGGCCGGAGTAGTGGCCGGTGGTGAGCTTCTGGCGCTGCAGGAGCACGTCGTTGAGCAGGCTCGATGCGCCGAAGCGGAAGAGGTGCGGCACCAGCCACTCCTCCCCCACGGTCTCGGCGACCGTCACCAGGTACTTGATCGCATCCTTCGATGAGCGGATGCCGCCGGCGGGCTTCACGCCGATCCTCTCGCCCGTCGCCCGGTGCCAGTCGCGCACGGTCTCCAGCATGAGCAGGGTCGTCGGCAGCGTCGCGGCGGGCTGCACCTTGCCGGTGGAGGTCTTGATGAAGTCGCCGCCGGCGAGGATGCCGAGCCACGAGGCGCGCTTGATGTTGTCGTAGGTCGTGAGCTCGCCGGTCTCAAGGATCACCTTGAGGGACGCGTATGTCCCGTCCTCGCGACGGCACGCCTCCTTCACGCGCGCGATCTGCTCGAACACCAGACCGTAGCGGCCGGCGAGGAACGCGCCGCGATCGATGACCATGTCGATCTCATCGGCGCCTGCGGCGACGGCCGCCGCGGTGTCGGCGAGCTTGATCTCGAGCGACGAGCGGCCGCTCGGGAAGGCCGTCGCGACGGCCGCGACCGAGATGAGTCCGTCGTCCGGGTCGCCGTGCATCGCGCCGAGGGCGCTCACGGCGTCTCCCACCATGTCTCCGTACACGCAGACGGCGGCGACCTTCGGCGTGCTGGGGTCGGCCGCATCCGGGTTCTTCGCCTTCGCCACCAGCGAGCGCACCTTGCCCGGGGTGTCCGAGCCCTCCAGCGTGGTGAGGTCGATCAGGCGGATGATCGTGTCGAGAGCCCAGGCCTTCGACGTCGTCTTGATCGAACGCGTGCCGAGGCCGGCCGCGCGCTGCTCGAGCCCGACCGCGTCGACACCGGGAAGGCCATGCAGGAAACGGCGCAGCGTGGCGTCGTCGGGGTCACCCCCGAGAACGTCCACCGCCGTCCGGCGGGCGAGTTGATTGGTCGTCATCGTTCCTCCAACAATGCTCGTGCTGTGGTCTCATCTGTCACCAGTACCCCGCAGAGGCCACTCGTGACCACGGTGCGGGCGATGTCGTGCTTGGCGGGTCCGGCCGTGACGAAGATCGCCTTCTCGGCTCCGCGCAGGTGGTCGAGGTGGACGCCGACCGTTCGGGCGTCGAGCTCGGAATCCACGATGTTGCCCTCGGCGTCGACGTAGCGTCCGAGCACGTCC
Source organism: Microbacterium californiense (assembly GCF_047246625.1). NCBI lineage: Bacteria > Bacillati > Actinomycetota > Actinomycetes > Micrococcales > Microbacteriaceae > Microbacterium > Microbacterium californiense. The sequence continues at coordinate 157,539 of NZ_JBFOKQ010000002.1, forward strand.
CCGACCGCTCCGCGCCGGGCCAGCTCCTCGACGTCCTCGGCGCTGAGGTAGCCGTTCTCGACATGCGCCGAGGAGGCGTCGCAGGGCCCCGCCGTGAAGAGGAAGGCCTGCGCGGCCGCAGCCTCTTCGAGGACGGCGGCCACCGTGCGATCCGCCTCGATGGCCCGCTTGGTCTCGACGCGTTCGAGGATGGCCGGGCTGGGCAGCAGGGAGACCTGTCCAGACGCGCGTTGGGCGATCGTCACGGCGAGACCGGCGGCGCCCCCGGAGCGCCGGTTCAGGCTCACGCCTCCGTTGAGCTGCACCACGGTGACCCCGCTCGCCCATCCGTCCGGCAGCGCCTCGGCGACGGCGCGGAGCGTCCGTCCCCAGCTGACGCCGAGCGTGCGCGGCACCGGCCGGAGAGCGGTCAGCAGGTCTGCGGCGGCCTGGGCCACCCGCTCGAGGGTTCCGTCGTCGCCGTCCGGAGCGGGTACGACGACGGCGTCCGACAACCCGAAGCGCTCGACCAGCTGGCGCTCCAGCCCGAGTCGACGGGCGCGGGGATGGATGATCTCGATGCGCACGATCCCGCGCTCGCGAGCCTGGGTGAGCAGTCGCCCGACCTTCCAGCGGGAGATCTTGAGGAGGCCGCCGATCTCGTCCTGCGTCTTGTCCTCGTCGTAGTACAGCTCGGCGACGCGGACCATCAGCAACTCGTCTTCCACGGCAACCTCCTCTCCCTGTCCAGCGTACGGCTGTTCCCGCGTTGGCGCACGTTGCTGCTCATATGAGCGAAGCGGCCGTCCGGCGTGCAACATCTGCCGGGTACGAGGAAGGGGCGGTGACCTTATGGCCACCGCCCCTTCGATCGAACAGGATCAGACGCGCTTGCGTGTCGTGAGCACCTGGTCGACGATGCCGTACTCGAGCGCCTCGCTCGCCGAGAGGATGTTGTCGCGATCGATGTCGCGGTTCACCTCTTCGACCGACTTCTTGGTGTGCGATGCGAGCGTCTCTTCGAGCCAGGTGCGCATGCGGAGGATCTCCGCGGCCTGGATCTCGATGTCGGACGCCTGGCCGTGCCCCGCCTCGCCCATCGCGGGCTGGTGGATCAGCACGCGAGCGTTCGGCAGGGCGAGACGCTTGCCGGGTGCACCCGCCGCGAGCAGCACGGCGGCCGCCGAGGCGGCCTGACCGAGCACCACCGTCTGGATCTGCGGGGCGACGTACTGCATCGTGTCGTAGATCGCGGTCATGGCGGTGAACGAGCCACCGGGCGAGTTGATGTACATCGTGATGTCGCGCTCGGAGTCCTGGCTCTCCAGGACGAGCAGCTGTGCCATCACGTCATCGGCGGAGGCGTCGTCGACCTGGACCCCGAGGAAGATCACACGGTCCTCGAACAGCTTGTTGTACGGGTCCTGACGCTTGAAGCCGTAGGCCGTGCGCTCCTCGAACTGCGGGAGGACGTAGCGGCTCGAAGGCAGGTTGCCGGCGGACTGGAAGGTGGGTGTGTACATGCGTGGTCCTCTCGAATCCGTCACTCGGCTGCCGTGCCGCCGCCGCCGGTGACATCACTGGCGTGCTCGCGGATGTGGTCGACGAAGCCGTACTCGAGGGCCTCTTCCGCCGTGAACCAGCGGTCCCGGTCGCCGTCGGCGTTGATCTGCTCGACCGGCTTGCCGGTCTGTCCTGCCGTGATCTCGGCGAGACGCTTCTTCATCGAGAGGATCAGCTGCGCCTGCGTCTGGATGTCGCTCGCCGTGCCGCCGAAGCCGCCGTGCGGCTGGTGCAGCAGCACGCGCGCGTTGGGCGTGATGTACCGCTTGCCCTTCGTGCCGCTGGTCAGCAGCAGCTGACCCATCGACGCGGCCATGCCGATCCCCACGGTGACGATGTCGTTCGGGACGAACTGCATCGTGTCGTAGATCGCCATGCCGGCCGTGATCGAGCCGCCGGGCGAGTTGATGTAGAGGTAGATGTCCTTCTCGGAGTCCTCTGCGGCGAGAAGTAGGATCTTCGCGCAGATCTCGTTGGCGTTCTCGTCGCGCACCTCCGACCCGAGCCAGATGATGCGATCCTTGAGCAGCCTGTCGAAGACGCTCGTCGCGAGGAGGGGTTCTGCAGCCATGTCAGCTCCTGATTCCGTGTTTCCGTGCTTCGAATCTACCGGCGCCGACGCAGCGGCCAGGCCGTGTTCGCCGTGGGCATATCAGGTGTCGAGATCCGCGATTTCGAGGGCGTACGCGGTCATCGACCGGTGATAGCGCGGCAGATGCGGGACCAGCGCGAGGAGGGCGACCGACAGGCCGTGCGCCGGGCGACCGGAGCTCGCCAGGACGAGCGCCTCCACGGTGGCGATCGCGTCGCGGTACCGCCCGTCCGGATGGGCCTCCTGCTCGGCGCGGATGACGTCCAGCGCGGCTTCGTGCTCTCCGACGTTGCGCAGGGAGCTCGCCAGCTGCACGACGCACTGCGGACGATGCTCCTCGTCGAGTCCCAGCTGCATCGCGCGTCGATAGAGCTCGATCGCCTCCTCGGGCCGTCCCGCCGAGTCGCGCGCGCCCGCCCTCTCGAACTCCGCCCGTGCGTCGTCCCGGCCCCGCTCCTCGGCGAGGGCGTCGATCCGCGCGATGACGTCGTCGTCGTCGAGGTCGCCGGCGGCATCCGCCCAGACGTCGTCGATGCGTTCGTCCCAGCTCTTCATCACTCTCCGCTTCCCGATGAGAAAGGGGCGGATGCCGCAGCATCCGCCCCTCTCGTCGATCGTCGTGCGATCACTCGGCCTTGTCGGCCGCCTTCTTCTTGGCGGGAGCCTTCTTGGCAGGCTTCTCGGCGGGAGCCTCCTCGGCGGCCGCGTCGTCCTTCTTGGCGGCCGTCTTCTTGGCGGCGGGCTTCTTGGCAGCCGTCTTCTTGGCCGGCTTCTCCTCGGCCTCTGCCGTCTCGGCGGCCTCGTCCTCGTCGGTCACGACGAAGTCGGACAGATCGACGGTCTTGCCGTTGGTGTCGACGACCTTGACCTTGCCGAGGGCGATCGCGAGCGCCTTGTTGCGCGCGACCTCGCCGACGAGGGCGGGGAGCTGGTTCGACGACTGCAGCGCCTCGACGAACTCCTGCGGCGCCATGCCGTACTGCGCGGCGGACTGGATCAGGTACTGGCTGAGCTCTTCCTGCGAGACCTGCACATCGGCCTGCTCGGCGATGGTGTCGAGCAGCACCTGCGTGCGGAACTGCTTCTCGCTCGCCTCGGTGACCTCGGCACGGTGGACGTCGTCCTCGAGCCGGCCCTCGCCCTCGAGGTGGTTGTGCACCTCGTCCTCGATGAGCTGCGGCGGCACCGGGATCTCGATCTGCTCGAGCAGCGTCTCGACGAGCTTGTCGCGGGCGGCGGAGCCCTGCGTGAAGACACCCTGCTGAGCGACGCGCTCGGCGAGGCTGGCGCGCAGCTCGGCGATCGTGTCGAACTCGCTGGCGATCTGCGCGAAGTCGTCGTCGGCCTCGGGGAGCTCGCGCTCCTTGACAGCCTTGACGGTCACGGAGACCTCGGCCTCGGAACCGGCGTGGTCACCGCCGACCAGGGCGGAACGGAACGTGGTGTCCTCCCCCGCGGTGAGCGACTCGATGGCGTCGTCGATGCCCTCGAGCAGCTCGCCCGAGCCGACCTCGTAGGAGACGCCTTCGGCGCGGTCGATCTCGGCGCCGTCGATGGTCGCGACCAGGTCGAGCTCCACGAAGTCGCCCTTGGCTGCGGGACGGTCGACCGGGACGAGCGTGCCGAAACGGGCGCGCATGTTCTCGAGCTCCGCGTCCAGCGCGGCCTCGTCGGCCTCGACCGCGTCGACGGTGAGGGTGATGCCGTCGTACGCGGGGATCTCGATCTCGGGGCGCACATCGACCTCGATGTCGACGAGGAGGTCGCCGGAGAAGTCCTTCTCGCTCGGCCACTGCGTGATGTCGGCGGCCGGACGGCCGACGATGCGCAGCTTGTGCTCGGCGGTCGCGTCGCGGAAGAACTTGTCGAGCCCCTCGTTGACGGCGTGCTCGATGACGGCGCCGCGGCCGACGCGCTGGTCGATGATCGGCGCGGGCACCTTACCCTTGCGGAAGCCGGGGATCTGGACGTCCTGCGCGATGTGCTCGTAGGCGTGAGCGATGCTCGGCTTGAGGTCGTCCGGGGTGACCGTGATGGTGAGCTTGACCCGGGTCGGGGTCAGCTTCTCGACGGTGCTGTTCGCCATGCTGGTGTGTTCTCCTTGTGATTTCCGCGGTGCACCGCGGCGGTGAGCCGGTGGGGCCGTGTCGGGGCGACAGGAGTTGAACCTGCGACCTCCCGCTCCCAAAGCGGGCGCTCTACCAAGCTGAGCTACGCCCCGGGGAATCCGCGCGCAGATTCAGCCCCACCGAGTCTAACGGACGGGAGCATGCTCGACCGTCCGCTATGATCGTTGAGTCGGTCCGGCCCGTGAGGGCTCGTTCCGGGGGTGTAGCTCAATGGTAGAGTCTCAGTCTTCCAAACTGATTGCGCGGGTTCGATTCCCGTCACCCCCTCCATCTTCGAAGGCCTCGCCCACGGCGGGGCCTTCTGCGTCTCGCCACGGATGCGGCGGTTCTCCTAGAATCGAGGCGTTGTCGGCGCGTCGGCGCCGACAGAGGGGGACGCCATGAGCGACGCAGACCGGGCGCACGGCGCGCCGCCGATCCAGCCCGGGTGGCACCAGTTGCCCGCCCGATTCTCCGGCGGGGACGGCATCCGGCGCCGCCGACGTCGTCGGCCCGGCCTCGTGCTCGGCATCCTCGGCGTCGTCCTCGCGGTGCTCGCCGTCGCCGGCGTCCAGCTCGGGGCCAACCTGCGCTTCGATGCGGCAGCCGAGGCACATGACACGGCACGAGCGGACGCCGTCTCCGCGCAGCGCGGCCTCGAGACCGAGACCGCCGATCTGCAGGCGACGACCGCGGCGGCGGACCGGCTTCTGGCCAACAACACCGGGCTTCTGATGGACGGCGTTCCGCTCGACGATCTCACGGCCGCCGTGGACGAGGCGAAGACCGCCACCGGCGCCGCGGAGGAGCTCGTCGGTGAGACCATCCCCTCTGCCGGGGAGAAGCCCGGATGGTTCTGGGAGCTGTTCGGCGCCGCCGACGGGCTGGACGCGGAATCGGCCGACGCGGACGAGCTCCGTTCCGACATCTCCGGGCAGTCGCCGACCCTTGCGGACGCCGAGGAATCCCTCACCGAGGCGGGCGTGACCGTGCTCTCCTCTGCTGCTGCAGCCGCCCCGGCCTTCGAGGCGGCGCACATCTCGGCCAAGAACCTCGATGTCATCGACCTCCGCTACGCCGCGGAAGACGCCACGGCCGTCGAGACGTTCGACGAGGACGCCGTGGACCGGTTCACCTCTCTCCAGACCGCGGCAGCGCAGGTCGCCGCGTCGCAGGATGCGGAGATGGCCGAGAAGCAGGGGCCGCTGCTCAACGCGCGCCTCGAGGTCGAGGCGTTCGCGCGGTCGCTCGCACCCGGCGTGCTGCTGGAGTTCGACTGGGCGCCGATCGTCAACGGCTACGGCGGAAGCGACAGCATGGGCGGCTACACGACCTGGTGGTGGGAAGAGCCGGACCGCGCGGTCATCCTGCTCTCGGATTCGGTGGCCGAGCAGTGGCCTCAGCCATGGAGCAAGGCCCTCGTGGCCCACGAGGTGGGTCACGCCATCAGCGTCAAGTGCGAGGACATGTACGACTCCTCCACCCAGGAGAGCATCGAGGCGTGGGCGACGGCCTGGGCGATCAGCATGGGCTTCTCGGACGACGCGAACGGCACCTGGGCGTACGGCGCGCCGCCGCAGAGCTACATCGACGCCGCCGCCGGCTGCCGCTGACGGGTACGAGAAGGGCCGCCACGATGCCGTGGCGGCCCTTCTCGTCGGAGTTGCTGGTTGACCCGAGTGCTACTGGCCGCGGCGTTCGCGCAGCTGGGTGAGAGCGTCCTCGAGCAGCTGCACGGCCTCTTCGTCCGTCCGACGCTCCTTCACGTAGGCAAGATGCGTCTTGTACGGCTCGTTCTTGGCCAGCGCGGGAGGGTTCTCCTTGTCGCGGCCGGCCGGCAGACCGGACTGCGGGTGGTCGATGATCTCGGGGATCTCGTCGTCGGGCAGCCCCGCAGCGAAATAGCGGACCGTCTCGTTGCCGAGACCGTCCCAGTACGACACCGCGATGCGGTCGGCGTGGTAGCCGTGGTCCTGCTCCCCCATCGGGCCGGAGCCGACGCGGGTGCCGCGGATAGCGTTGCCACCGGTAGCCATCAGATCACCTCGAACTTCGTGATGAGGCCGAGAGCGACGATCGCCACGAACCACGCCAGCGCCAGGACGACGGTGAAGCGGTTGAGGTTGCGCTCGGCAAGCCCCGAAGAGCCCACGGCGGACGACATGCCGCCGCCGAACATGTCGGAGAGGCCGCCACCGCGACCCTTGTGGAGCAGGATGAGAAGAGTCAGCAGGACGCTGGTGATACCCAGCACCACCTGCAGGACGAACTCGAGAATTGCCACGAGGAAAAGCCTTTCGCTGGGGCAGGAGCGCCCCCGTAACGGTCAAGTATACGGTGCAGCGGGGCCGGAACCCCGCTGCACTCACACGCCGACGTGCTTCTCGAAGCGGATGATCGCGGCGAACTCGTCGACGACGAGGCTCGCCCCGCCGACCAGAGCGCCGTCCACATCGGGCTCGCGCATGAAGCTGGCGATGTTCGCCGCCTTCACCGAGCCGCCGTAGAGGATGCGCGTGCGGGCGGCCGCCTCGTCGCCGAGGACCTCGGCGACCACGGCACGCAGGGCGGCGCACACGTCCTGCGCCTGCTGCGGCGTCGCCGCCTGGCCGGAGCCGATCGCCCAGACCGGCTCGTACGCGACCACGATGTCCGCGGTGCTTGGCAGACCCTGCAGAGCGGTCTTGAGCTGACCCGCGGGAACGGCGCTCGCGCCGAACTCCTCGAGGTCCTCCGCGGTCTCTCCGACGCAGATGACGGGGACGAGGCCGTGCGTGAGCGACGCCTTCACCTTGGCCGCGACGATCTCGTCGGTCTCGGAGTGGTACTCCCGACGCTCCGAGTGGCCGATGATGACGTACTTCGCATCGAGCTTCGCCAGGAAGGCGCCCGAGATCTCCCCGGTGTACGCGCCCGAGTCGTGCGCCGACACGTCCTGCGCGCCCAGCGCGAAGGGGATCTTGTCGGCGTCGATCAGCGTCTGCACGCTGCGGATGTCGGTGAACGGCGGGAAGACCGCAACCTCCACCGATCCGTCCTCGTGCTTGGCGTCCTTCAACGTCCAGTGCAGCTTCTGCACGAACGCGACCGCCTGCAGGTGGTCGAGGTTCATCTTCCAGTTGCCCGCGATCAGCGGGGTACGGGCGTTCAGGCCCATCCGAGCACCTCCAGGCCGGGTAGTTTCTTGCCCTCGAGGAACTCGAGGCTGGCGCCGCCGCCGGTCGAGATGTGACCGAACCGCTCATCGTCGAAGCCGAGCTGACGCACGGCTGCCGCAGAATCCCCGCCGCCGACGACGCTCAGGCCGTCAACCTCGGTGAGTGCCTGCGCGACGGCACGGGTGCCGTTGGCGAAGGCCGGGAACTCGAACACGCCCATCGGACCGTTCCAGAACACCGTCTTCGATCCGCGGATGACCTCGGCGAATCGGGCCGCGGTCTCCGGACCGATGTCCAGTCCGATGCCGGATGCACCGAAGGCGGTCGACTCGATCGCGTCGGCGGCGACGACCTCGTGGTCGGCGTCCGCGCTGAACGATGCGGCGACCACCACGTCGGTCGGGAGCACGAGCTCCACGCCGCGCTCCTCGGCCTCGCGGATGTAGCCGCGGACCGTGTCGAGCTGATCCTCCTCGAGCAGGCTGGACGCCACGTCGTGGCCCTGGGCCTTGAGGAAGGTGAACAGCATCCCGCCGCCGACGAGCAGCCGGTCGACCCGCGGCAGAAGGTGGGAGATGACGCCGAGCTTGTCGCTGACCTTCGACCCTCCGAGCACCACCGCGTAGGGGCGCTCCGGGTTCTCGGTCAGCCGGTCGAGCACCTCGAGCTCGGTCGCGATGAGCAGACCGGCGGCCGACGGCAGCAGCTGAGCGAGGTCGTACACGCTCGCCTGCTTGCGGTGCACCACTCCGAACCCGTCCGAGACCAGCACGTCGCCGAGCTTCGCGAGCTTCTCGGCGAAGGAGGCGCGCGTCGCGTCGTCCTTCGACGTCTCGCCCGCGTTGAAGCGGAGGTTCTCCAGCACGACCACCTCACCGTCGCCGAGGGAGCCCACGGCTTCCGCGGCCGACTCCCCCACGGTGTCGCGTGCGAAGGCGACGGGCTTGCCGAGCAGCTCCGACAGGCGCTGGGCGACCGGCTCGAGGCTGTATCGGGGATCGGGCGCCCCTTCGGGGCGGCCGAGGTGCGAGCAGACGACGACGCGCGCGCCGGCGTTGATCAGGGCGTTGAGGGTCGGCAGCGAGGCGCGTACACGGCCATCGTCCGTTATGACCCCGTCCCGCAGGGGGACGTTCAGGTCACAACGGACGATGACGCGCTTGCCCTCGAGCGAACCCAGGGAATCCAGGGTGCGCAGAGTCATGACGCGAGTCTCAGAGACGCTCTGCCACGTACTCGGTCAGGTCGACGAGACGGTTGGAGTAGCCCCACTCGTTGTCGTACCAGCTGGAGAGCTTGACCTGGTTGCCGATGACGCGGAGCAGGCCGGCGTCGAAGATCGACGAGTGCGGGTCGGTGACGATGTCGCTGGAGACGATCTCGTCCTCGGTGTACTTGAGGATGCCCTTGAGGGGTCCCTCGGCTGCGGCCTTGTACGCGGCCTTGATCTCGTCGATCGTGACCGGCGTCGCGGTGGTGATCGTCAGGTCGGTGATCGAGCCGGTGGGAACGGGAACGCGGAGCGCGAAGCCATCGAGCTTGCCCTTGAGCTCCGGCAGGACCAGGCCGATGGCCTTCGCCGCGCCGGTCGAGGTCGGGACGATGTTGATCGCTGCGGCGCGAGCGCGGCGGAGGTCGCCGTGCGGGCCGTCCTGCAGGTTCTGATCGGCGGTGTACGCGTGGACCGTCGTCATGAGACCCGTCTCGATGCCGAACGCGTCGTTGAACACCTTCGCGAGCGGCGCGAGGCAGTTGGTGGTGCACGAGGCGTTGGAGATGATGTGATCCGTCTCCGGGTTGTAGGTGTCCTCGTTCACGCCCATGACGATGGTCGCGTCGTCACCGGTGGCGGGTGCCGAGATCAGCACCTTCTTGGCACCGGCCTCGAGGTGCTTCTTGGCCAGCTCGGCCTTGGTGAAGAAGCCGGTGGACTCGATGACGATGTCGACGCCCAGCTCGCCCCACGGAAGGTTGGCGGGGTCGCGCTCCGCGAACGCCTTGATCTCGTTGCCGTTGACGGTGATGCTGTTCTCGTCGTAGCTCACCTCGGCGTCGAGACGCCCGGTGATCGAGTCGTACTTCAGCAGGTGCGCCAGGGTCTTGTTGTCGGTGAGGTCGTTGACCGCGACGATTTCGATGTCCGCTCCCTGCGCGAGAGCCGCGCGGAAGTAGTTGCGTCCGATACGGCCGAAGCCGTTGATACCGATCTTGACAGACACTCAGGTCTCCTGATTTCTCATGCGCGGATGCGCGGTTTCTGCGGGAGAAGCATGGACGACGGCGTCCCGACGGATCACGCGTCCGTCGGGACGCCCGTCTTGTTTACGACAGTACCAGCAGGCCTGCGGTCTGCTCGCGGGCGACCTGGAACCGCTGGGCGACGTTCTCCCAGTTGGCGATGTTCCACGCGGCCTTGACGTAGTCGGCCTTGACGTTCAGGTAGTCGAGGTAGAAGGCGTGCTCCCACATGTCGAGCTGGAACAGCGGCACGGTGCCCTGGGCCGTGTTCGACTGCTGGTCGAACAGCTGCTGGATGATCAGGCGGGCGCCGATCGGGTCCCAGCTGAGGACGGCCCAGCCGGAGCCCTGGATGCCGGTGGCTGCGGCCGTGAAGTGGGCCTGGAACTTCTCGAACGAGCCGAAGAACTCGTCGATCGCTGCGCTCAGCTCGCCCTCGGGCTGCCCGCCGCCGTTCGGCGAGAGGTTGGTCCAGAAGATCGAGTGGTTGACGTGGCCGCCGAGGTTGAAGGCGAGGTCCTTCTCGAGCTTGTTCACGTTCGCCAGGTTGCCGGAGTCGCGCGCCTCGGCGAGCTGCTCGAGCGCCGTGTTCGCGCCCGTCACGTAGGTCTGGTGGTGCTTGTCGTGGTGCAGCTCCATGATCTTGCCGCTGATGTGCGGCTCGAGGGCTGCGAAGTCGTAGGGGAGGTCGGGGAGCGTGTAGGTCGCCATATCGCTTTCATCCAATCCGCGCCGCGCCGCGGCGCTTGCCGATCCTCCGCGCCACCGAAGTGCGGCGTGGAGCAGACGTGTTTCTCATCCTACTGACGACAACGCGGGGCGGGACCCGATCCTTCCGCGGTGACGAAGAAAGCCGACCCCCGGGGTGGGGATCGGCTCGTCGACGGATGCCGTCGCTTCGTCTGCTCCTAGACGTCGAGACCGGCCGGCACCGCGGCCTCGGTGCCGGGGATGCCCTCCTGCTGCGCGCGCTTGTCGGCCATCGCGAGCAGGCGGCGGATGCGACCCGCCACGGCATCCTTCGTCAGCGGCGGGTCCGCGTGGTGCCCGAGCTCGTCGAGGCTGGCGTCGCGGTGCGCGAGACGCAGCTCCCCCGCGACCTTCAGGTGATCGGGCACCTCGTCGGCGAGGATCTCGAGGGCGCGCTCGACGCGGGCGCAGGCGGCGACGGCGGCCTGGGCGGAGCGGCGCAGGTTGGCGTCGTCGAAGTTGACGAGGCGGTTGACCCCGGCGCGCACCTCGCGGCGCTGACGGAGCTCCTCCCACGCGACGGCGGTCCGGTGGGCGCCCATCTCGGCCAGGATCGCCCGGATGGCCTCCCCCTCGCGGACGACCACGCGGGGCATGCCGCGCACCTCGCGCGCCTTGGCCGCGACGCCGAGACGGTGAGCGGCGCCGACGAGCGCCATGGCCGCCTCCGACGACGGGCACACGACCTCGAGCATCGCCGAGCGTCCGGGCTCGCTGAGCGACCCGGCGGCCAGGAAGGCGCCGCGCCACAGGCCGGCGAGCTCCGAACGCGATCCCGTGGTGAGTCGGTTGGGCAGTCCGCGCACGGGGCGCCGACGCTGGTCGAGCAGACCGGTCTGACGGGCGAGGGTCTCCCCCGACTCGATCACGCGGACAGCCCAGCGGGCACCGTCGTTCGCGGTGCTGGACTGGACCTGCGCGATCTCGGGACGCACGCCGTAGATCTCGGCCAGATCGCGCGCGACGCGGCGCGCGAGGGTCTCGGCATCCACCTCGGCCTCGACGGCCACACGACCGGCGATCGAATGCAGGCCACCGGCGAACCGGAGGATCGCGGTCACCTCCGCGACGCGCACCGTGGGCGGTGCGTTTCGGATGCTGACCAGCTCGGCCTTGACGTCGGTGGTGAGTGCCACGAGACTCCTTTTTCGTTCACGCGCCGGATCGCGACGCAAACGTCCAGCTTACCGGCTGGGCGAGCGCCTACTCACGCCCCAGGTCGCGGTGGCGGACGTTGACGGCGACGCCCGGGATGGCCGACAGCCGCCGCGCCAGCTCCTCCGACATGGCGACGGAGCGGTGCTTGCCGCCCGTGCACCCGATCGCGACCGTCGAGTGGCTCTTGTTCTCGCGCTGGTACCCCTCCAGCACGGGTGTCAGCGCTGCCGCGTACGCATCGAGGAACTCGGCCGCGCCCTCGCGTGACAGCACGTAGTCGCGGACCGACTCGTCCTGACCGGTGAGGCCGCGCAGCTCCTCGTTCCAGAACGGGTTGGGCAGGAAGCGCATGTCGGCGACGAGGTCGACGTCCGTCGGCAGCCCGTACTTGAAGCCGAAGCTGAGCAGGGTGAGCCGGTGCCGAGCCTGCCCGTCATCGGAGAAGAGCTCCGAGACCTGGGTCGCGAGCTGGTGGATGTTGAGGTTCGTCGTGTCGATGACGATGTCCGCCGACTCGCGGATGGGCGCCAGCCGCGATCGCTCACCGCGGATGCCGTCGAGCAGCGTGCCGCCATCTTGGAGCGGGTGCGGGCGACGGACCGCCTCGAACCGCCGCACGAGCACGTCGTCCGAGGCGTCCAGGAACAGGACCCGCACCGATCCCCGGGTGCGCAGCACGCGCGCCACTCCGGGGAAGTCGTCGAACAGGTTGCGTCCGCGCACATCGACGACGGCCGCCACCTTCGGCAGCGCGTCGCCGCCGAGGTCCGTCAGATCGATCAGGGGGCGGAGGATCTGCGGGGGCAGGTTGTCGACGACGTACCAGCCGAGATCCTCGAGGGCGTTCGCGACGGTCGTCCGCCCCGCGCCGGACATGCCCGTCACGATCAGGAACTCGCCCTTTTCGGACTCGGTCATCGTTCTCAACGCTCCCTCTTCGATGCAGCTTTCAGCCTAGCGAGTCGAGAGGTGGGTATGGATGTTCTGAGCCAGCACCGGGCCGATGCCCTGCACCTCTTCGATGGCCCCGGGTTCTGCGGCTCGCAGCGCGGTCACGGAGCCGAAGTGCTTGAGGAGCACCTTGATGCGAGCGGCGCCGAGGCCCGGCACTTCGGCGAGGACGGTGGTGATGTCGTTCTTCCGCTTCTTGCGCTGATGCGTGATGGCGAAGCGATGCGCCTCGTCGCGCAGGCGCTGCAGCAGATACAGCGACTCGCTGGTGCGCGGAAGGATGACCGGGAAGTCCTCGCCCGGCAGCCAGACCTCCTCGAGCCGCTTCGCGATGCCGCAGACCGTGATCTCCGGGTGGCCGGCGTCTCGGAGCGCTCTCGCTGCCGCCTCGACCTGCGGCTTCCCGCCGTCCACGAGGAGCAGTTGCGGCCGGTAGGCGAACCGCGGTTTGCGCCGAGCGATCTCCTCCCCGTCGCCTGCCGCATCCTCGCCCTCCGCCGCGACCGGGTCCGGCCGGTCGAGATAGGCGAGCCGACGACGGAGCACCTGGTACATGGAGTCGGTGTCGTCGGTGGTCTCCGCGATGCCGAAGGACCGATACTGATCCTTCCGGGGCAGGCCGTCTTCGAACACGACCATCGACGCCACGACGTTGGTGCCGCCGAGGTGCGAGATGTCGAAGCACTCGATGCGGAGCGGCGCCTCCTCCATGCCCAGCGCCTCCTGCAGATCGGTGAGCGCCTGTGTGCGGGCGACGTAGTCGCTGGTGCGCCGGGTCTTGTGCCGGATCAGCGCTTGTTGGGCGTTCAGGGTGGCGGTGCGCATGAGATCGGCGCGCTGGCCCCTCTGCGCGACCGTGACCTCGACCTTCTTGCCCCGACGCTCGCGGAGCCACAATTCGAGCTCGGGAGCGTCGTCCGGGAGGGTCGGGACAAGGATGCGTCGAGGGATGTCCTGGGAGTCGCCGTACGCCCGCTGAAGCACCTGGTCGACCAGTTCGGAGCCGGAGATGTCGATCTCCTTCTCGATGGTCATCGCGCGCACGCCTCGAACGCGCCCTCCGCGGATCACGAAGTGCTGCACGGCCGCAGCGAGCTCGTCCTCCGCGATGCCGAACAGGTCGGCGTCCTCATCGGAGGGCAGCACCAGCGCGCTCTTGCCCAGCACGGCCTCGATGGCGGTCAGCTTGTCGCGGTATCGGGCGGCGGCTTCGTAGTCCATCGCGGCGGAGGCGTCCAGCATCCGCCGGCGCAGCTCGCGGGTGAACCGCTCATCGCCTCCGGCCATGAAGGCGACGAAGTCGTCGACCATCGCCCGATGCTCCTCGATCGTGACCGTCATGGAGCACGGTCCGCCGCACTTCCCGATCTGGCCGGGGAAGCACGGTCGCCCCGTCTGCATGGCGCGCTTGTAGCTGGCGTCGCTGCAGGTGCGGATCGGGAACGCCTTGATCATCAGGTCGATGGTCTCGTGCACCGCCCAGACCTTCGGATACGGACCGAAGTACCGCGCCCCGGGGATCTTGTGGTTCCGCGTCACGATGACGCGCGGCGCCTCGTCGGCGAGCGTCACGGCCATGAAGGGATACGACTTGTCGTCGCGGTAGCGCACATTGAAGGGCGGATCGAACTCCTTGATCCACATGTACTCGAGCTGCAGCGAATCGACGTCCGTGGGCACGACCGTCCACTCCACGGACGCGGCCGTCGTCACCATCCGCCGGGTTCGTTCGTGGAGGGTGCGCAGGGGTGCGAAGTAGTTCGACAACCGCTGACGCAGATTCTTCGCCTTGCCGACGTACAGCACCCGCCCGTCGGCGTCGCGGAAGCGATACACCCCCGGGTCGGTGGGTATCTCCCCCGTCTTCGGCCGGTAAGGGAGGACGTCGGCCACTAGCTGGCCTTCCGCGCCGCGCGACCTTCCCCGAGGATCTCGGCGAGGAACTGGCCGGTGTGGCTCTCCTCGACGCGAGCGATCTGCTCGGGCGTGCCGGTGGCGAGGATCTCGCCGCCTCCGGAGCCCCCCTCGGGGCCGAGGTCGATGACCCAGTCGGCCGACTTGATGACGTCGAGATTGTGCTCGATGACGACGACCGTGTTGCCCTTGTCGACCAGACCGTTCAGCACCTCGAGGAGCTTGCGGACGTCTTCGAAGTGCAGACCCGTGGTCGGCTCGTCGAGCACGTAGATGCTGCGTCCGTTGCTGCGGCGCTGGAGCTCGGTCGCGAGCTTCACGCGCTGCGCCTCACCGCCCGACAGGGTGGTCGCGGACTGGCCGAGCCGGACATAGCCGAGACCCACGTCGACGAGCGTCTTCATGTACCGGTGGATGGCCTGGATGGGCTCGAAGAACTCGGCGGCCTCCTCGATCGGCATCTCGAGGACCTCGGCGATGTTCTTGCCCTTGTAGTGGACCGCCAGCGTGTCGCGGTTGTAGCGCTTGCCGTGGCAGACCTCGCAGTCGACGTACACGTCGGGGAGGAAGTTCATCTCGATCTTGATCGTGCCGTCGCCGGAGCACGCCTCGCAGCGACCGCCCTTGACGTTGAAGCTGAACCGACCGGGCAGGTACCCGCGGACCTTGGCCTCGGGCGTCTCGCTGAAGAGCGATCGGATGCGGTCGAACACGCCGGTGTAGGTGGCCGGGTTGGACCGGGGCGTCCGCCCGATCGGGGCCTGGTCGACGTGCACGACCTTGTCGAGGTTGTCGAGGCCCGTCACGCGCTTGTGCTTGCCCGGAACCGTGCGCGCGCCGTTCAGCCGGGATGCGAGCACCTGGTAGAGGATGTCGTTCACCAGGGACGACTTGCCGGACCCGCTGACGCCGGTCACGGCGGTGAGCACCCCGAGCGGGAACGACGCGTCGACGTTCTTGAGGTTGTTCTCGCGTGCTCCCACCACCTGGATCATGCGCTTGCGATCGAGCTTGCGGCGCTTCGCGGGGACCGCGATCTCGCGACGCCCGGACAGGTACTCCCCCGTCATCGACGAGCGGTCCGCGAGCAGGGCCTCGTAGGGGCCCGAGTGGACGACCTCTCCGCCGTTCACACCGGCGCCCGGGCCGATGTCGACGACCCAGTCGGCCGCCTCGATCGTCTCCTCGTCGTGCTCGACGACGATCAGGGTGTTGCCCAGATCGCGGAGCTTGATGAGCGTGTTGATGAGGCGCCGGTTGTCGCGCTGGTGCAGCCCGATAGACGGCTCGTCGAGAACGTAGAGGACACCGGTGAGGCCGGAGCCGATCTGCGTCGCGAGCCGGATCCGCTGGGCCTCGCCGCCCGAGAGCGAGCCGGCCGAGCGGCTCAGGTTGAGGTACGACAGCCCGACCTGGAGCAGGAAGTCCAGGCGCAGCCGGATCTCCCTCAGCACCTGCGCGGCGATCTTCGCCTCGCGCTCGGTGAGGACGAGCGCCTCCATGAACTCGCGAGCATCACTGAGGCTGAGGTGCGAGACCTCGGCGATCGAGTGACCGTGCACCTGCACGGCGAGCACCTCGGGCTTCAGACGATCCCCGTCGCACACCGGGCAGGGCACCTCGCGGAGGTACTCGCCCCACCGGCTGCGCTGGGTGTCTGATTCGGCCTGCAGGTACTGACGCTCGATGTACGGCACGACGCCCTCGAACCCGGAGGCGTAGCGCATCTCCCGGCCGTAGCGGTTCTTCCACTTGACCGTGACCTTGTAGTTCTCGCCTCGGAGCACCGCGTTCTGCACGTCCGAGTGGAGCTGGTTCCACGGGGTGTCGAGAGAGAAGTCGAGGTCTCGAGCCAGTCCCTCGAGCAGCCGCTCGTAGTACTGGAACAAGCCCTTCCCCTGGGTCGTCCAGGGGATGATGACGCCTTCGCGGATCGAGAGGTCCTCGTCGCCGAGCATCAGATCGACATCGACGGACATGCGGGTGCCCAGGCCGGAGCACGCGGGGCACGCGCCGAAGGGCGCGTTGAAGGAGAAGGTGCGCGGCTCGATCTCGGTGAGGGTCAGGGCATGCCCGTTCGGGCACGCGAGCTTCTCGGAGAACGACTGCCAGGCGTCGTCGCCCTCCTCGTCGACGAAGTTGACCTGCATGACGCCGCCCGCGAGTCCGAGCGCCGTCTCGACCGAGTCGGTGACCCGACCGAGGATGTCGTCGGAGGCGACCAGACGGTCGACCACGACGGCGATGTCGTGCTTGTAGCTCTTCTTCAGCGTCGGCGGCTCGGCCAGCTGGATCAGGTCGCCGTCGACGATCGCGCGCGAGTAGCCCTTGGCTCCCAGCTCGCGGAAGAGGTCGACGAACTCGCCCTTCTTCTGGGACACGATCGGCGCGACGATCTGATACCGCGTCCGCTCCGGCAGCTCCATGAGCTGATCGGCGATCTGCTGGACGGTCTGGCGCTGGATCTTGGCCCCGCACTCGGGGCAATGGGGCACGCCGATGCGCGCCCACAGGAGCCGCATGTAGTCGTAGATCTCGGTGATCGTGCCGACGGTCGATCGCGGGTTGCGGTTGGTGGACTTCTGGTCGATGGACACCGCGGGACTCAGCCCCTCGATGAAGTCGACGTCCGGACGGTCGACCTGCCCCAGGAACTGGCGCGCGTAAGCGCTCAGGGACTCGACGTAGCGGCGCTGGCCTTCGGCGAAGATCGTGTCGAAGGCGAGGCTCGACTTTCCCGAACCGGAGAGACCGGTGAAGACCACGAGCGAGTCGCGGGGGATGTCGATGTCGATGTTCTTGAGGTTGTGCACGCGGGAACCGCGAACACTGAGTTTTCCGGGGGTGGCGACGGGAACGATGGGCACCAGACAAGTCTACGAGGGGCCACCGACATCGGCTCCGCCGGGGGTTCGCGCTCAGCGTTCTCAGAGGCGCCGGCCGGCGAACGGCTCCAGGCCGTCGCGGAGGACGCTGATCTGCTCCTCGTCCATCCCGACCGCCTCCATGACCCGGCGCGGCACCTCGAGGGCGCGGACGCGGAGTTCGCGCCCGGCATCCGTCAGCCCGATCTGGAGTCGACGCTCGTCGGCCGCGCTGCGCTCGCGGATCACGAGACCGTCGAACTCCAACCGCTTCACGAGGGGCGACGCCGTGGCCGGATCCATGGCCAGGTCCGCGGCGAGGTCGTTCAGCGTCCGGGGAGCCCGCTCCCAGAGCGCCAGCATCACGAGGTACTGCGGATGCGTGAGGCCGAGCGGCTCGAGGATCGGTCGGTAGATGGAGACCACATTGCGCGCGGCCGTGACCAGCGCGAAGCAGAGCTGGTTCTCGAGACGGAGGAGCGCATCGGGATCGGTCACGGGTCCACGATACATGTGCCCTAATCGTTAGTACACTAATAGACATGTCGAAGGAATCGGACCGTCCCCCGCTCCGCACCCGGATCCGCGAAGCGGGCGGACTCTACTCGTGGGTGAACTCGAATCTCATCCGCTTCGCCGGACCCGCGTCGGTGGGACCCTACGAGAAGACGCCCCCGCCGACCGCGGCCGAGCGCGCCGAACGCGCGTGCCCGCTCTGCGGCGCGCCGATGACCGAGCACGAGATCGACCGCTCGGGGCCCAAGCCGATCATGCACTGCCCCTGAGCCCCGGGAGCGCCCTCATGCGCTCCCGGCGCGCCCCGCGTCGAGCCAGAACATCAACTGCTCGTCGTCGGCGATGATCTCGGCCGCCACGTCCAGCCACCGGGCACTCATCGTCTGTCTGCCCATCACGGCCCGCGAGACGCCCCGGCGCGCCAGCAACGCCTCCTCCTCGCCGGGCGGGACGCGAACCAGGAGCACTCCCCCGCGGCGGGCGGCTGCCAGGATGCGGCCCTCGGCGAGGAAGGCGCGAGTCCCGAACATCCGTCGCTCCTCGACCCCGTCGCCCATCGTCAGCAGCGCGCGGAGTCGATCCGCGAGCTCCTCGGCCGCTGCATCCATGGCATCCTCCTGGGCGACTCGCTACGCGTGCCCTGCCCGCTCCATCGCTCGGAGTTCCTTCTTGAGGTCCTGCACCTCGTCTCGGAGGCGTCCGGCGAGCTCGAACTTCAGCTCGCTCGCCGCCGCGAGCATCTGGTCGGACAGATCCTGGATCGTCGCCTCGAGCTGCTTGGCGCCCTCGGCGGCGATCCCTGTGCGTCGCAGGTTCGGCGTCGGCGACTTGCCCTTGCCGCTCGCACGGCCGCGTCCGGACATCATGTCGGCGGTGTCCGCTCCTTCGCGCGCCAGCACCTCGGTGATGTCCGCGATCCGCTTGCGCAGAGGCTGCGGATCGATGCCGTTCTCCGTGTTGTAGGCGATCTGCTTCTCGCGGCGGCGGTCTGTCTCCTCGATGGCCTTCGCCATGGAGTCGGTCACCTTGTCGGCATACATGTGCACCTGGCCCGAGACGTTTCGCGCCGCGCGACCGATCGTCTGGATGAGAGACGTTCCGGAGCGCAGGAACCCCTCCTTGTCGGCATCGAGGATGGCGACGAGCGACACCTCCGGCAGGTCGAGCCCCTCACGCAGCAGGTTGATGCCGACCAGCACGTCGTAGACGCCTGCGCGGAGCTCGCTCAGCAGCTCGACACGGCGCAGCGTGTCGACATCCGAGTGGAGATAGCGGACCCGCACCCCGTGCTCGCCGAGGAAGTCGGTGAGCTCCTCCGCCATCTTCTTCGTGAGGGTGGTGACGAGCACGCGCTCGTCTCGCTCGACCCGTAGCCGGATCTCCTCGAGCAGGTCGTCGATCTGCCCCTTCGACGGCTTGACGATGATCTCCGGGTCGACCAGACCCGTCGGGCGGATGATCTGCTCCACCACGCCGTCGGCGATGCCCATCTCGTACTTGCCGGGCGTCGCCGACAGGTAGACGGTCTGCCCGATGCGGTTCTTGAATTCGTCCCACCGCAGGGGCCGGTTGTCCATTGCGCTGGGCAGCCGGAAGCCGTGGTCGACGAGGGTGCGCTTGCGCGAGGCGTCGCCCTCGTACATCGCGCCGATCTGCGGCACGGTGACGTGCGACTCGTCGATCACGAGAAGGAAGTCGTCCGGGAAGAAGTCGAGCAGCGTATGGGGCGGCTCGCCCGGCATCCGACCGTCCATGTGCCGCGAGTAGTTCTCGATTCCCGAGCAGAATCCGAGCTGCTGCAGCATCTCGAGGTCGAACGTGGTCCGCATGCGCAGACGCTGCGCCTCGAGCAGCTTGCCCTGTCGTTCGAACTCGGCGAGACGCTCCTCCAGCTCGTGCTCGATCGTGCCGATCGAGCGCTGGATCACGTCGGTGCCGGCGACATAGTGCGACGCCGGGAAGATCGGGACCGCGTCCAGCTTCTCGATGACCTCGCCCGTCAAGGGGTGGAGCGAGTACAGCGCCTCGATCTCGTCGCCGAAGAGCTCGATGCGGATGGCGTGCTCCTCGTAGACGGGGATGATCTCGATGGTGTCGCCGCGCACCCGGAAGTTCCCGCGCGAGAAATCGACGTCGTTGCGGTTGTACTGCATCGCGATGAACTGGCGGATGAGCGCGTCGCGGTCGTACCGCTCCCCCACCTGCAGCGCCACCATGGCACGCAGGTACTCCTCCGGAGCACCCAGACCGTAGATGCACGAGACGGTCGACACCACGACGACGTCGCGCCGGCTCAGGAGCGAGTTGGTTGTGGAGTGGCGCAGACGCTCGACCTCGGCATTGATCGACGAGTCCTTCTCGATGAAGGTGTCCGTCTGCGGGACGTAGGCCTCGGGCTGGTAGTAGTCGTAGTACGACACGAAGTACTCGACCGCGTTGTTCGGCAGGAGCTCGCGGAACTCGTTCGCGAGCTGCGCGGCGAGGGTCTTGTTGTGGGCGAGCACGAGGGTCGGGCGCTGCACCTGCTCCACCAGCCAGGCGGTCGTCGCGGACTTTCCGGTACCGGTCGCGCCGAGCAGGACGACATCGGTCTCACCCGCGTTGATACGCGCCGCGAGGTCGGCGATCGCCTGGGGCTGGTCGCCGGCCGGGGCGTACTCGCTGATGACCTCGAAGGGACGGACACTGCGCGTGGTCTGCATCCCTCCAGCGTAGGCCGGGGGTCGGACATCCGGGTCGCGGGGCGCATGCCCAGAGCGAACGGACCGGCCTCAGCGCACGCTGAGGCGCTCCCAGAGGGCGTCGGTCTGCGCCTCGGTCTCCCCGAGCGAGCCCGCCGTGTCGATGACGACGTCCGCGACCGCCAAGCGCTGATCGTCGGGCACCTGCGCCGCGATGCGGTCCGCTGCGGCCTTCGGATCCATGCCCCGCAGCTCCACAAGCCGACGGAGTCTCTCGGACGCCGGGGCGTGCGCGACGACGATCAGGCTCCAGGGGTCGTCGACCCGTGCCTCGACGAGCAGGGGGACGTCATAGACGACCACGGCCTCGGCATCCGACGCGAAAGCGCGGTCGAAACGTCGCTGCGACTCGGCGCGCACGGCCGGGTGCACGATTTCGTTGAGGCGCCCGAGCAGTTCCGCGTCGCCGAACACCCGCGCGCCCAGCGCGGGACGGTCGAGCGCCCCCTCCGCCGTCAGCACGTCCTCGCCGAACGCCTCGACGATCTGCTCGAGCACCGGCCCCCCGGGGGCCTGGACGTCGCGGACGATCTGATCCGCATCGACCACGACGGCTCCGTGCTCGGCGAGGCGACGCGCGATCGTGGACTTTCCCGAGGCGATGCCGCCGGTCAGCGCGATGAGAGGCATGGCTCCCATCCTGGCACGGGACGAAGAACGGGCCGCCACCCGAAGGTGACGGCCCGTTCCGAGAGGATCCGCTTACGCGTTGCCGCCCGAGAGCTTCTCGCGGAGAGCCGCGAGAGCCTCGTCGTCCGCGAGCGTGCCCGCGCCGGCGGTCTCGCTCGAGAAGGTCTGGCCGCCGAAGTCCTCGCCGGCAGCAGCCTCGGCCTCGGCCGCCTTGGTGACCTGAGCCTTGTGGGCCTCCCAGCGAGCCTGGGCCGCAGCGTACTCCTGCTCCCATGCCTCGCGCTGAGCGTCGAAGCCTTCCTTCCAGGCACCGGTCTCGGCGTCGAAGCCCTCCGGGTACTTGTACTCGCCGTTCTCGTCGTACTCCGCGACCATGCCGTAGAGGGCCGGGTCGAACTCGGTGCCGTTGGGGTCGACCGACTCGTTGGCCTGCTTCAGCGACAGCGAGATGCGACGACGCTCGAGGTCGATGTCGATGACCTTGACGAAGACCTCTTCGCCGACCGACACGACCTGCTCGGCGAGCTCGACGTGCTTGCTGGAGAGCTCGGAGATGTGAACGAGGCCCTCGATGCCGTCTGCGACGCGCACGAACGCACCGAACGGGACGAGCTTGGTGACCTTACCCGGCGTGACCTGACCGATCGCGTGGGTACGGGCGAACACCTGCCACGGGTCTTCCTGCGTCGCCTTGAGCGACAGCGAGACGCGCTCGCGGTCGAGGTCGACCTCGAGGATCTCGACGGTGACCTCCTGGCCCACCTCGACGACCTCGGAGGCGTGCTCGATGTGCTTCCAGGAGAGCTCGGAGACGTGCACGAGGCCGTCCACGCCGCCCAGGTCGACGAACGCACCGAAGTTGACGATCGACGAGACGACGCCCTTGCGGACCTGACCCTTGTGCAGGTTGTTCAGGAACGTGGTGCGCGACTCCGACTGCGTCTGCTCGAGCAGCGCGCGGCGGCTGAGGACGACGTTGTTGCGGTTCTTGTCGAGCTCGAGGATCTTGGCCTCGATCTCCTGGCCGAGGTACGGCGTGAGGTCGCGGACGCGGCGCAGCTCGATGAGCGAGGCCGGCAGGAAGCCGCGGAGGCCGATGTCGACGATGAGTCCACCCTTGACGACCTCGATGACGGTGCCGGTGACGACTCCGTCGTTCTCCTTGATCTTCTCGACGTCGCCCCAGGCGCGCTCGTACTGGGCGCGCTTCTTGGAGAGGATCAGTCGGCCTTCCTTGTCCTCCTTCTGGAGAACGAGCGCCTCGACCTGATCGCCGACGGCGACGACCTCGTTGGGGTCGACGTCGTGCTTGATCGAGAGCTCGCGCGAGGGGATGACGCCCTCGGTCTTGTAGCCGACGTCCAGCAGAACCTCATCGCGGTCGATCTTGACGATCGTGCCCTCGATGATGTCGCCGTCGTTGAAGAACTTCAGGGTCTTCTCGACCGCGGCCAGGAAGTCCTCAGCAGATCCGATGTCGTTGATGGCGACCTGCTTGGTGGCCGGGGCGGTCGTTGCGGTAGTCATGTAGTGGGTTGTCCTTGTTGAATGGGAACTCGGGCTGGCAGCACAGGCCGCGCACGGCCGACAGGATGCTTCACAGCGGGTGGATTTGATGTGATCGTCACGAGCGCATGCAAGTGCACGCCACGAGTGACACTTCAGATTATCAGAAGTTCGGATGCTGCGACAGCGGTCCCGCGAGGGCACACCGCGCCGTGTCGGGGGTGCATGCCAGACTGTCCCCGTGACCGATCGCCTCATGCTGCTCGACACCGCAAGCCTCTACTTCCGGGCGTTCTACGGCGTGCCGGACAGCGTCAAAGCGCCCGACGGCTCGCCCGTGAACGCGGCCCGCGGTCTGCTCGACATCATCGCGAAGCTCGTCTCGACCTACGCGCCGACGCACCTGGTCGCGTGCTGGGACGACGACTGGCGCCCCCAGTGGCGCGTCGATCTGATCCCCAGCTACAAGACGCACCGGGTGGTCGAGGTCGTCGCCGGGGCTCCGGACGTCGAAGAGGTGCCCGATCCGCTCGAGGCCCAGATCCCGCTCATCCGCCAGACGCTCGATCTGCTCGGCATCCCGATCGTCGGCGTCGCCGAGCACGAGGCGGACGATGTGATCGGCACCCTGGCGACGCGTTCTCCCCTGCCGGTCGACATCGTCACCGGCGACCGCGACCTGTTCCAGCTCGTCGACGACGCCCGGGACGTCCGCGTCATCTACACGGCGCGCGGCATGAGCAACCTCGAGGTCGTGACCGACGCGACGGTGGTCGCCAAGTACGGGGTCCTCCCCCAGCAGTACGCGGACTTCGCGACGATGCGCGGCGACGCGTCCGACGGCCTGCCCGGCGTCGCCGGTGTGGGCGAGAAGACGGCGGCGACGCTGTTGCAGGCCCACGGAGATCTCGCCGGCATCCGCGACGCCGCCGAGGCGGGGGAAGGCATGAGCGCGGGCGTCCGCGCGAAGATCCTGGCGGCGGCTCCGTACCTCGACGTCGCACCGACGGTCGTCGCCGTCGCCACCGATCTCGACATCGCGGTGCCGGACACGCGTCTCGGGAACCTCGACGACGCGACGCTCGCACGGGCCGCGGAGCTCGCGGAGAAGTGGAATCTCGGCACGTCGATGACTCGTGCGCTCACCGCGATCGCGGCCGTCGCCTGACGCTGCCGCCCCGCAACACCCCCGGCACTCGCCCGGCGATGATCACTCGGCCCAGGCCAGGAGCCGTTCGAGTCCCCACGTCGTGACGATCCGGGAAGCGGGCACGCCCGCCCGCTCCGCACGCTCGGCGCCGTGATCCAGGAGCGAGAGCTGCCCGGGCGCGTGCGCGTCCGAGTCGATCGAGAAGAGGCAGCCGGCCGCCAACGCGACGGCGATCAGCTCGTCCGGGGGGTCCTGTCGCTCGGGACGCGAGTTGATCTCGACGGCGACGCCGTTCTCCGCACAGGCGGCGAAGACGGCGGCCGCGTCGAACTCGGACTGCGGTCGCGTTCCCCGGTCCCCCTGCACCAGGCGGCCCGTGCAGTGCCCCAGAACGTTGACGCGCGGATGCGCCACCGCGGCGAGCATCCGCTTCGTCATGGAGCGAGCGTCCATGCGGAGTTTGGAATGGACGGAGGCCACGACGATGTCGAGCTCGCCCAGCAGGGAGTCCTCCTGATCCAGCGTGCCGTCCTCGAGGATGTCGACCTCGATCCCCGCGAGAAGGGTGAACCCGTCCCCCGACTCGGCACGGACGAGCGGCATCTGCTCCCGCAGGCGCTCGGCCGACAGGCCGCGAGCCACGCGAAGACGCGGCGAGTGATCCGTGATGGCCTGGTACTCGTGCCCGAGCGCCCGGGCCGCCGCCGCCATGACGCCGATCGGCGTCGTCCCGTCGGACCAGTCGGTGTGCGCGTGCAGGTCGCCGCGCAACCGAGCACGGAGCTCCGACGCGATCTCCGGCTCGACGTCTCCGCGTAGCTCGACGAGGTACTCGGGCACCCGCCCGTCCTGGGCCTGTCGGATGACGGCGAAGGTCGACTCGCCGATCCCTCGGCTCGCACGCAGACGGGTCGGATCCGACCGCACGTCGTCCGGCAGGGACTGGAAGGTCGCCGCTGCCTGGCGGAAGGCCTTCGCGCGGTAGCGGGACGCCCGCTCCCGCTCCAGCAGCGAGGCGATCTCCAGCAGCGCGTCGACCGGGTCCATCGTCGCCCTAACTCGCCGCGAGCTCGCGGCTCGCGCCGATCCACTCGTCGAGCTTCGCCGCCGCGCGTCCGTCGTCCACGGCCGCCGCCGCGCGCTCGTACCCGCTGCGCAGACGCTCGAGGATCGGGTACTGCACCTGACCGGCGTCCTGCGCCAGCTCGAAGGCGACGATGCCGGCTGCGGCGTTGAGGAGCACGATGTCGCGCACCGCCCCCGCCTCTCCGGAGAGTGTGCGCCGCAGCACCTCGGCGTTGTGCTCCGGCGACCCGCCGATCAGCTCCGAGAGGTCGGCGATGCGGATGCCGAGGTCGCGGGGATCCAGATCGTGCTCGTGCACGTCGCCGCGGGTGACCTCCCAGATGCGACTGTGGCCCGTGGTGGTCAGCTCGTCGAGCCCGTCGTCGCCGCGGAAGACGAGCGCGGTCGCACCCCGGGTGCGGAACACGCCGGTGATGAGGGGAACGCGTTCCATCTGGGCCACGCCCACGGCGTTGGCCTCCGCCCGCGCCGGGTTGCAGAGGGGCCCGAGCATGTTGAACACCGTCGGCACGCCGAGCTGCGCACGGACGGCGCCCGCGTGGCGGAAACCGGGGTGGAAGGCCCCCGCCCAGGCGAACGTGATCCCTGTGCGGTCGAGGATGGAGGCGACGGATTCCGGATCCAGCGACAGCTCGAGACCGAGCGCCCCGAGCACGTCGGAGGAGCCGGAGGACGAACTCGCCGCGCGGTTGCCGTGCTTCACCACGGGGATGCCCATCGCGCCGATGATGATCGCGGCCGTGGTGGAGACGTTCACCGTTCCGACGCGGTCGCCGCCGGTGCCCACGATGTCCAGGACATCCGGCGAGACGGGAAGCGGCACCGCCGCTTCGAGGATGGCGTCGCGGAAGCCGACGATCTCGTCGATCGTCTCGCCCTTAGCCCGCAGTGCGATGAGGAAGCCCGCCAGCTGCGCCTCGGTCACGTCCCCGCGCATGATCTGTCGCATGGCCCATGTCGATTCCCAGACGCTGAGGTCACGGCGCTCCAACAGAGAGGTGAGCACATCGGACCAGGTCAGGGTTTCAGCCATGTGTGCGATCCTATCCGCGCCCGGAAATGCTCCCGCACCCTCCTGTTCCTCCGTCCTCTCGCGCCCAGCCGCGGTTTCCCGCGGATTCACCGAGGATTCGCAGTGTTTTCTTAGGGTCCCCTAACCCGGACCGAGGCGAATCGAAGGTCGCGGGTGCAAGAATCACCCCCGGGAATCGGCCATAATGGAACGGTGACGACCTCAGCGACGTATGCCCCGGCGGCGAGAACCATCAAGCGGCCCAACCCGGTAGCTGTCGGCACCATTGTGTGGCTCGGCAGTGAAGTGATGTTCTTCGCGGGACTCTTCGCGATCTACTTCACCCTCCGCAGCACCTCCCCCGAGCTGTGGGCCGACCGCACGGAGCTGCTGAACGTCCCGTTCGCCTTCGTGAACACGGCCATCCTGGTCCTCTCCTCGTTCACGTGCCAGATGGGCGTCTTCGCCGCCGAGGATCTGCAGCCGTACCGCATCGCGAAGGGCCAGAAGAACGGCGCAGGACGCCGTCGCCTGTTCGGCTGGGGCATGGTCGAGTGGTTCTTCCTCACCTTCGCTCTCGGCGCGATCTTCGTCTCCGGTCAGGTGTGGGAGTACGCGCAGCTGGTCGCCGAGGGCATGCCCATCAATGCGGACTCGTACGCCTCCGCGTTCTACCTGACGACCGGCTTCCACGCCCTGCACGTCACCGGCGGCCTCATCGCGTTCCTCCTCGTCATCGGCCGCGCATACGCCGTCAAGAATTTCCGGCACAAGGAGGCGACCTCCTCGATCGTGGTGTCCTACTACTGGCACTTCGTCGACGTCGTCTGGATCGTGCTGTTCGTCGTTATCTACTTCCTGAAATAAGAGCGGAGCTGATCCCCGAGATGGCACGAGAGAAGAAGCGCCGTTCTGGCGGTCGTCGCAGCCCCCTGGCAGCGGCGGCCCTGATCGGAGCAGGCCTGATGATCACCGGTGCGGTCTATGCCGGCGCGTCCGCGGCCTTCGCTGCGACCGACACGCAGACCGCAGCGGCCACGCAGCTCACGGTGGAGGACGGCGAGAAGCTGTTCCAGGCCAACTGCGCCACCTGTCACGGCCTCGACCTGCAGGGCACGCCGAACGGCCCGAGCCTCTACGGCGTGGGCGAGCTGGCCGTGGAGTTCCAGGTGTCCACCGGACGCATGCCGCTGCAGATGCAGGGTCCGCAGGCCCCGCAGAAGGAGCCGCAGTTCACCGAGGAGCAGGTCCTCGCGATGTCGGCCTACGTGCAGTCGGAGGCCCCCGGCCCGACCTTCCCGGAGGAGCGGATCCTCGACGGAGAGGGCGACGTCTCCCACGGCGCCGAGCTCTTCCGCGTCAACTGCGCGATGTGCCACAACGTCGCCGCCGCCGGTGGTGCTCTCACCGAAGGCAAGTACGCGCCGTCGATCAAGGAGACGAGCGCGCTCCACATCTACGCCGCCATGGTCACCGGCCCGCAGAACATGCCCGTCTTCGGCGACATGAACCTGTCGGACGAGGACAAGCGCGACATCATCTCGGCGCTGCTCTTCCAGCAGCAGTCCGTGCAGCCCGGAGGCTTCGACCTCGGCTCTCTCGGACCGGTCTCCGAGGGCCTGTTCGTCTGGATCTTCGGCATCGGCGCTCTCGTCGCCATCACCGTGTGGATCACGGCGAAGTCCAACTGACGCTTATTCATCGAAGAGGAACGTACGAGGAGCACCATGGCACACGACGACGACTCGCAGGCTCTTGACAGGGCCTACCAGCCCTCTCCGGGGCTGGGCGTCGCAGTCAGCGACCCTGTGCAGAACCCGGGGCTGCCCCCGCACCGTGAGCGGATGACCGACAAGGACCCGCGCGTCGAGAAGACCGCGGTCCGCACCGTCTACACGCTGTTCTACCTGTCGCTCGCAGGCAGCATCTGGGCGGTCGCCGCCTACATGCTGTTCCCGATCGAGAGCGGCGCGCTCATCGACATCCGTCAGAACAACCTCTTCATCGGTCTGGGCATCGGTCTCGCGCTCTTGTCGCTCGGCCTCGGCGCCATCCACTGGGCGAAGGCCCTGATGTCCGACAAGGAGCACATCGAGCACCGGCACCCCACGCGAGGCAAGGACTCGACCCGCGAGGCGGCCGTCAAGGCCTTCGCCGATGCGAACGAGGAGTCCGGGTTCGGACGCCGCACGATGATCCGGAACTCGCTGTTCGCCGCCGTGGTCGCGTCGATCATCCCCGGCGTCACGCTGTTCCGCGGTCTCGCGCCGCACGCCACCCCGGACGACCCGCACGCCGGCGACCCCGTGCACCTGCTCAAGCACACGATGTGGGACGAGGGCATGCGCCTGGTGCGCGACCCCGACGGCACCCCCATCCGAGCGGCGGACGTCACCCTGGGATCGGCCTTCCACGTCATCCCCGCCGACCTGGCTGAACTGAGCCACCACGACGGATACCTCGAGGAGAAGGCGAAGGCCATCGTGCTGATGATGCGCCTGCGCCCCGAGCAGCTGATCGAGGCCGAGGACCGCAAGGACTGGTCGTACGACGGCATCGTCGCGTACTCGAAGGTCTGCACGCACGTCGGATGCCCCGTGGCCCTGTACGAGCAGCAGACGCACCACCTCCTCTGCCCCTGCCACCAGTCGCAGTTCGACGTGACGGACCACGCCAAGGTCATCTTCGGCCCGGCCGCGCGTCCGCTGCCTCAGCTGCCCATCACCGTCGACGACGAGGGATACCTCATCGCGCGGAGTGACTTCACCGAGCCCGTCGGCCCGAGCTTCTGGGAGCGCCATTGAGCACCGCAACGCTGTCCAAAGAGGACAAGGACACCAAGGCGCCCCTGGGCGGCCGATTCGTCGGCGCCGCGTCGAACTACATCGACGAGCGCACCAGCCTCTCCGGCTTCGTCAAGGAGCTCGGCCGCAAGATCTTCCCCGACCACTGGTCGTTCATGCTGGGCGAGATCGCGCTGTGGAGCTTCGTCGTCGTGTTCCTCTCGGGGACCTTCCTGACGTTCTTCTTCGAGGCATCCATGGTCGAGACGCATTACACCGGCGCGTACGCTCCGATGCGCGGCATCGAGATGTCCGCGGCCCTCGAGTCCACGCTGAACATCTCCTTCGATGTGCGCGGCGGTCTCCTCGTGCGTCAGATCCACCACTGGGCGGCTCTGGTCTTCATCGCCGGCATCGGTGTGCACATGCTCCGGGTGTTCTTCACCGGGGCGTTCCGCAAGCCGCGTGAGCTCAACTGGGTGATCGGCTTCCTGCTCTTCATCCTGGCTCTGGCCGAGGGCTTCACCGGCTACTCGCTCCCCGACGACCTGCTGTCGGGCAACGGCCTCCGCATCATCGACGGCATGGTCAAGGGCATCCCGCTGATCGGCACCTGGACGTCGTTCCTGCTGTTCGGCGGTGAGTTCCCCGGCACTGCGATCGTCGGCCGCCTGTACACGCTCCACATCCTGCTGCTGCCGCTGCTGGTGATCGCGTTCATCGCGGTGCACCTCATGCTGATGATCGTGAACAAGCACACGCAGTTCGCGGGCCCCGGCCGTACGAACGACAACGTCGTGGGCTACCCGATGATGCCGGTCTACATGTCCAAGATGGGCGGCTACCTGTTCATCGTGTTCGGCACCATCGTGCTGATCGCGACGTTCTTCCAGATCAACCCGATCTGGAACTACGGACCCTACGACCCGTCCCCGGTGTCGGCGGGAACGCAGCCCGACTGGTACATCGGCTTCGCCGACGGCGCGCTGCGTCTGGCACCGTCCAACTGGGACATCGTGTTCCTCGACCACACCTGGTCGTTCGGAATCCTCGCCCCTGTGGCGGTCCTGGGTCTGTTCATCGTGATCGTCGCGATCTACCCGTTCATCGAGGCGTGGATCACCGGCGACAGGCGCGAGCACCACATCGCCCAGCGTCCGCGTAACGCCGCGACCCGCACGGCCATCGGCGCTGCCGGAGTCATCTTCTACGCCGTGCTGTGGGCTGCCGCCTCGTCGGACCTCATCGCGACGCATTTCATGCTGACCATGGAAGGCGTCATCCACACGCTGCAGGCTCTGCTGTTCCTCGGCCCGATCATCGGCTACTTCGTGACGAAGCGCATCTGCCTCGCGCTCCAGAAGAAGGACCGCGAGATCGTGCTGCACGGCTTCGAGTCGGGTCGCATCGTGCGCCTCCCCGGTGGCGAGTTCATCGAGGTGCACCAGCCGGTCGACCAGTACGACCGTTGGAAGCTCATCGACGTCCCCGGGTACGAGCCGCTGGTCGTTCGTCCGAACGACAAGGGCCGCATCCCCTGGACCGAGAACCTGCGCTCGAGCCTGTCGCGCTGGTTCTTCGAGGATCGGATCGCTCCGCTCACGCAGGCCGAGGTCGAGGCTGCTGATGCGCATCAGCACCACGTGACGGCCCAGAACGATGAGGCCGAGGTCGCCGAGATCCAGGCCGCGCATGAGCGCGCCGGTGCTCCCGACGCCCCGCTCACCGCCAGCGAGGACCACGTCGACGAGACCCCGAACACCCCGAGCACGGTGATCGCCACCGAGCCGGCGAAGAGGCCGCGTCGGAAGAAGTCGGAGGACGAGGACGGCGAGTAGCCCGCTCCTCCCCCACACGAGACAGGCCCTGTCCCTCGGGACGGGGCCTTTCTCGTCGGCACGGCACACTCCATGCGGCCGGCGCCTCGCTGGACGACGTCATCAGCAGTCGCATCCTCGTGGCTTCTCCGAGGCGCGAGGATCTCGTCGCGGCCTGGGAGGTCGTCCGAGCCGCGTTCGGGGCACACGACTCCCCCAGCACGCTCCTGGGGGTGACTGCCCTCGGGTATCCGGATCAGTTGGTCGAGATTGAGACGGTCGCGGCCGTCACTGCCGCGGAGGGGTGAGAGTGGCAGGGATCATGTCCTCGGCGTCCGCCTGGCGACGGTGATTCCGTCCCGCCGCTTCTAGGCTGAGAGCATGATCGATCGTGCTGCCTTCTTCGCCACCAAGCTCGCCTGCGAGACCGACCCCAGTGACGTCCACGCGGCGGTGAGGGCCGGTGACGACGTCATCATCATCGATGTCCGCTCGGACGAGGCGTGGGCTCAGGGCCGCGTCGCCGGCGCCCGCCACATGCACTACAGCGAGATCCCCGCACGCGCCGCGGCCGAGATCCCTCTCGATGCCGATGTCGTGGTGTATTGCTGGAGCCCGGGCTGCAACGCCGGGGCCAAGGGAGCTCTGGCCTTCGCCGAGCTCGGCTACCGGGTTCGCGAGATGATCGGCGGCTTCGAGTACTGGGCGCGCGAGGGTTACCCGATCGAGGATGCCGAGGGCGTGCACCGGCGCCCGATCGATCCGTTGACCGGCGTCCCACGCATCCGCACACGCGCGCACGCCTGACCTGCGACGACGAAGAAGGCCCCGGGACGGATCCCGGGGCCTTCTCTCGTGAATACGGTCAGCGTGCGAAGTTGCCGCGGTAGTACTCGTAGACCCAGCCGATGATGGCGATGACGAAGATGCCCAGACCGATCGGCAGGAGGAAGTGTCCGACCGCAAGGCCGACGACGAAGACTCCGGCCGACGCGGCCAGGACGATCGGCCACCAGGACCAAGGGCTGAACTCGCCGAGCTCGGGGTCACCGTCGTCGATGTCTGCCGTCAGGATGTCCTCGGGCAGCTCACCGCCCTGCGCGTTGCGCGTCCGGTCGAGGTAGAAGGCCACCATCGCCCCCATGAACGCGGCGAAGAACAGCGCCACGGTTCCGACCCACTCGATCTGGTTGACCAGCGGGAGGGTGGGGTGGGCGAGGATGTTCCATCCGGTGTACACGACGCCGACGAGGGCGAAGAACGCCGTCAGCACCCACCAGAGAATGACATTGTCGCGCATGGTTCAGGAGACCTCTCGCTCGCCCGGAGCCGTCGTGGCGAACTCCGCGGCCTCGGGGTGGTTCAGGTCGAACGCGGGGCGCTCGCTCCGGATCCGCGGGATCGACGTGAAGTTGTGACGCGGCGGCGGGCAGGACGTCGCCCACTCGAGCGACGCGCCGTAGCCCCACGGGTCGTTGACCGTGACCTTCGGCGCCTTGCGGGCCGTGATCCACACGTTCAGGAAGAACGGCAGCATCGACGCGCCCAGGATGATCGCGCCGACCGTCGAGACCTGGTTCTGCCAGGTCCAGCCGTCCGCCTCGGAGTAGTCCGCATAGCGTCGCACCATGCCGTCCACGCCCAGCCAGTGCTGGATGAGGAAGGTCATGTGGAAGCCGATGAACAGCATCCAGAAGTGGAAGTAGCCGAGGCGCTCGTTCAGCATGCGTCCGGTCCACTTGGGCCACCAGAAGTAGAAGCCGGCGAACATCGCGAACACGACGGTGCCGAAGACGACGTAGTGGAAGTGGGCGACGACGAAGTACGAGTCGCTCAGGTGGAAGTCCAGCGGCGGAGCCGCGAGGATCACGCCGGTCAGACCACCGAACACGAACGAGACGAGGAAGCCGAGCGAGAACACCATCGGGGTCTCGAAGGTCACCGACCCTCGCCACATCGTGCCGATCCAGTTGAAGATCTTCACACCCGTCGGCACCGCGATGAGCATCGTCATCAGGGCGAAGAACGGCAGCAGAACTCCGCCCGTCACGTACATGTGGTGAGCCCACACCGCCACCGACAACGCGGCGATCGCGATCGTCGCGTAGACGAGCGTCTTGTAGCCGAAGATCGGCTTGCGGCTGAACACCGGGAAGATCTCGGAGACGATGCCGAAGAACGGCAGCGCGATGATGTAGACCTCGGGGTGGCCGAAGAACCAGAACAGGTGCTGCCACAGCAGGACGCCGCCGTTCTGCGGGTCGTAGATGTGAGCGCCCAGAACGCGGTCCGCGCCGGCCGCGAAGATCGCCGCTGCCAGGACCGGGAAGGCCATCAGGATCAGGAGGCTGGTGACGAGCGTGTTCCAGGAGAAGATCGGCATGCGCCACATCGTCATGCCCGGGGCGCGCATCGTGATGATGGTCGTGATGAAGTTCACGGCGCCGAGGATCGTGCCGAAGCCCGAGATGCCGAGCCCGAGCATCCACAGGTTCCCTCCGGCGCCCGGAGTGAACGTCGCGCTCGCGAGCGGCTGATAGGCGAACCACCCGAAGGATGCGGCGCCCTGCGGCGTGAGGAATCCGGCGACGGCGATGGTCGAGCCGAAGAGGAAGAGCCAGAAGGCGAAGGCGTTCAGTCGCGGGAACGCGACGTCCGGCGCGCCGATCTGCAGCGGCAGGATCGCGTTGGCGAAGCCGGCGAACAGCGGCGTCGCGAACATCAGCAGCATGATCGTGCCGTGCATCGTGAACAGCTGGTTGTACTGCTCCTTCGTCGGCACGATCTGCATGCCGGGCGCGAACAGCTCGGCGCGGATCACGAGGGCCATCACGCCGCCGAGGAGGAAGAACAGCACCGAGGCGATGAGGTACATGTACCCGATCGTCTTGTGGTCGGTGGAGGTGATCCACTTGACGACGATGTTGCCCTTCTGCTCCACGCGGGACGAGCTCATCAGAGCGGCCTGGCGCGGGGGCAGGGTGGTGGGGCGGGAGCGGTGCGCCTCGTCGGTGCGGGGGGCTTCAGTGGTCGACATGGCTTACTCCTCTCCTTCCTCGGAGTCGTTCTGCCCGGTCGTGCCGGGGTAGTTCGCGAGACGGTCGTACTCGTCCGTGATGTCGCCGGTGTTGCCCTGCTCCTGGAGGTCGCGGAGGTAGGCGTCGTATTCGTCCTGCTCGACGACCTTGACGTTGAAGAGCATCATCGAGTGGTACTCGCCGCAGAGCTCGGCGCACTTGCCGGCGTACTCCCCCACACGCGTGGGGATGAAGGACCACGAGTTGTCCTTGCCGATGTACATGTCCTTCTTGTACAGGAAGTCGATGATCCAGAAGGAGTGGATGACGTCGCGCGACTGCAGGTTGATCGTGACCTTCTGGTCGACCGGCAGCACCAGGGTCGGGAGCTGCGCCTGGTCGATGTTGCCGGCCGCGTCGGGCTGGGCCTGGATGCCCATCGTCCACACGGTGTCGTCGTCGGACTCGGCGTCGTACTGGAAGTCCCACGCCCACTGCTTCGCGATCGCGGTGATCTCGACGTCGGGGTCGTCCCACTTCGTCTCGATCTCGCTCTGGTCGCGAGCGGTGAAGAAGAACATGCCGAGCACCAGGATCAGCGGCACGATCGTGTAGAAGATCTCGATCGGCATGTTGTAGCGCATCTGCACCGGGAGGCCGGTCTGGCCCTTGCGGCGACGGTAGGCGATCGCCGCCCAGGCCATGAGGGCCCAGGTGATGACGCCGACGGCGAGCAGCACGATCCAGGAGTTGACCCAGAGCGAGGAGACCCGCTCGGTCTGGTTGGTGGCGGCGGTGCCGTCGTCTACGAAGCCGGGGAGGAACCCGTGCTGCTCGGCGGTGGTACATCCCGCCAGGGCCACGGCTGCCACGACTCCCAGAGGGAGTGCGGCCCAACGAAGGCGGCGTTTCGAGGGCACGATGCACCTTTCAGATTGCGGACAGGGCACACCCAAGTCTAGGGCAACCTCACACCTGATTCATGCCAACCACGCAGGTTGGCGAGGCGGTCCGGGTCAGTGGAAACTGTCGCCACAGGCGCAGCTGCCGGCGGCGTTGGGGTTGTCGATCGTGAAGCCCTGCTCCGAGATCGTGTCCTTGAAATCGATGGACGCGCCGTCGAGATACGGGACGCTCATGTTGTCGACGATGACTTCGACGCCGTCGAAGTCGACGGTCTCGTCGCCCTCGAGGAATCGCTCGTCGAAGTAGAGCTGGTAGATCAGTCCGGAGCATCCTCCGGGCTGCACGGCGACGCGCAGGCGCAGGTCGTCGCGCCCCTCCTGCTCGAGAAGGTTCTTCACCTTGGTGGCGGCCGCGTCGGTCAGGCTGACGCCGTGGGCGCGGGTGGTCTGTGAGGTCAGGGTGGTGTCGCTCATGTCGCTCCTTGTGACGGGCCGCACTCGCACGGCTTTGCTCTCCGATTCTACCGTCGCGGCGCGGGAACGAGGCGAGCCGCGGCAAAGCCGTGCGCGGTGGCCTCAGAGGGTCTGGCGCACCCCGTTCATGCGTGCCAGCAGGAGCGCCTCGGTCGCCACCGCCCGCCGGAACGTGTCGAGGTGCAGCGACTCATTCGGGCTGTGCGCACGCGAGTGCGGGTCCTCCACCCCGGTGACGAGGATCTGCGCCTCGGGGAACTCGCGGACGAGGTCGGCGATGAACGGGATCGATCCCCCCACCCCCAGGTCGACCGGAGCGACGCCGTAGGCATCGCGCATCGCGTCACGGGTCAGCGACACGGCCCATCCGGACGTGTCGACCAGGAAGCCGTCGCCCAGGTCGACGTCGGAGAACGTCAGCTCGGCCCCGAAGGGCGCGTGCTCGCGCAGGTGCCGCTCCAGGGCGTCGTAGGCCTCCTGGCCCGTCTGGCCGGGGGCGACGCGCGCGCTGATGACGACGGTCACCTCGGGGAGGAGCGTGTTGGATGCCGCGGCCACGCTCGTGGCGTCGATGCCGATCACGGTGACCGCGGGCTTGTTCCAGATGCGGCTCAGGATCGTGCCGTCGCCGATCGGCGAGGTTGCGGGGAGCAGTCCCGCCTCGTCGCGCAGGGTCGCCTCCGTGTACTCGGGCGTCGCGGCATCCCGATGCGTCATCCCCTCGACGGCCACGGACCCGTCGTCGTTCCAGAGCGTGGAGAGCAGCTTCACCGTGGTCATCATGGCGTCCGGCACCGCGCCGCCGAACATGCCGGAGTGCGAGGCGTGGGCGAGGGTCCGTACGCGCAGGGTGAAGCGCGCGTTGCCGCGGAGCGAGACGGTCAGCCCCGGCGTGACCGAATCCCAGTTGCCCGAGTCCGCCACCACGATGGCGTCCGCGCGCAGGGCGTCCTTGTTGTCGGAGAGGAACTGCGCGAACGACCGCGAGCCGTACTCCTCCTCCCCCTCGATGAACAGGGCGATCCCGAGATCGAGGTCGTCGCCGAGCACCTCCCCCACGGCGCGGATCGATGCGATGTGCGCCATGATCCCGGCCTTGTCGTCGGCGGCTCCGCGTCCGTAGAGGCGCCCGTCGCGCACGGTCGGCTCGAACGGAGGCGTCTCCCACAACGCGTCGTCCCCCGGGGGCTGCACGTCGTGGTGGGCGTACAGCAGGATGGTCGGCCGCCCGTTGCGGGCCGCGCGCGTGGCGAGCACGGCGGGTTGGCCCAGCTCTTCGGTCCCCGGGATGCCCGCGCGGAGGACGCGCACGTCGTCGAACACCCCGGTGCCGGTGGCGAGGGCGGCGACCGCCTCGGCGCTCCGCTCGAGCTGCGTCTGATCGAACGCCGGCCATGCCATGCCGGGGATGCGGACGAGTCGCCCGAGATCCGACAGCGCCGCGGGGTGACCCGTCGCCACCGCCTCCAGGATCTCCGGTTCGCGGATGGGGGGAATTGCAGGAGAGGTCATGCGAGTAATCTTAAGGCGATCCCTTTTTCCGTGAACCGAGGAACACCGTGGCCCCGACTCCAGCTTCCCCATCGACGAACGACGACGCGCCCGAGACGACCGCCGTCGGCAAGGGACGCCGGACGCCGACCCGCGCGGAACAGGAGGCGGCACGACGTCGCCCGCTCGTCGCGAACACCAAGGAGGCCAAGGCTGCCGCGCGCGCGGAGCTGAACGAGCGCCGTGCGCGAGCGCAGGCGGGCATGGCGGCCGGTGAGGACAAGTACCTCCCGGCTCGCGACAAGGGACCGCAGCGCCGGTGGGTGCGCGACTACGTGGATGCCGGCTGGCATCCCGCCGAGTTCGTCATGGCCGTCATGGTGCTCGTCATCCTCGCCACTCTCATCCCGGCGGGCAGCTACGTCGCGTTCTACGCCTACCTCGTGATGATGGCCTACCTCGTGATCGCGATCGGCGGCATGGTCCTGCTCGGCATGCGCGTCAAGCGGAAGGCCGCGGCGAAGTTCGGCAAGGAGCGCATGGAGCGGGGCCTCGGCTGGTACGCCGGGATGCGATCGCTGCAGATGCGCTTCATGCGCCTTCCGAAGCCCCAGGTCAAGCGCGGTCAGTACCCGGACTGATCTCCGTCCTACGAAAGACGCCTCGGAGCCGATGGGCCCGAGGCGTCTTTCGTCTGCGCGTCGTCAGCGACGAGCCAGACCGCGGTTGATCTGTCGGGCCCAGAGCGGTCCGCGATACAGGAACGCCGTGTATCCCTGGACGAGCGTGGCTCCGGCGGCGAGGCGCTCCTCGACGTCGGACGCCGTCTCCACTCCCCCGACGGCGATGACGCAGAAGTCCTCGGGCACCGCCGCGCGGACGAGACGCAGCACCTCCAGAGAGCGCGCCTTGAGGGGAGCCCCGGAGAGCCCGCCGGCACCGGCCGCCTCGACGACGGCGGGATCCGTGCGCAGGCCCTCGCGGCTGACGGTCGTGTTGTGGGCGATGATGCCCGCCAGACCCTCGGTCACGGCGAGCTCGGCGATCGCCGTGATCTCCTCGTCCGGGAGATCGGGAGCGATCTTGACGAGCAGCGGTGTGCGGCCCGACGCGTCGCGCACCGCGCGCAGAAGGGGCGCCAGGGTCTCGACCGCCTGGAGCCCGCGGAGCCCCGGGGTGTTCGGTGACGAGACGTTGACGGCCAGGTAGTCGGCGAGCGGCGCGAGACGGGTCGCCGAGGCCACGTAGTCGGCCGTCGCGTCCTCGACGTCGACGACGCGGCTCTTCCCGATGTTCACGCCGACGACCGCATCCGGCGCGCCCCGACGAAGCCGCGCGAGACGACGCGCCGCGGCATCCGCTCCCTTGTTGTTGAACCCCATGCGGTTGATGACCGCGCGGTCGGGCACCAGCCGGAACAGGCGCGGCTTCGGGTTGCCCTCCTGCGGGATGGCCGTGACCGTGCCGACCTCCACGTGCCCGAAGCCGAGAGCGGCGAGCCCACGCACGCCGACTGCGTTCTTGTCGAAACCGGCGGCGACACCGAACGGGGAGGGGAAGGTCAGCCCCAGCGCCTCGACGCGCAGGGAAGGATCCGGGCGGGTCATCGCCTTCACGGCCGCGGCGAACGGCGGCACGCCGAGGACCCGGATCACCGCCATGCCGGCGTGATGGGCGAACTCGGGGTCGAAGCGCGACAGGACAGCGCGGAAGAGCAGCGGATACATCCCTGCCAGATTACCGGTCGTCGGCCGCGACCCTCGGGTGGTCGGCGCGGAGATCGGTGATCGCCGACTCGAAGTCCTCGAGGGAGTCGAACGCCTGGTACACACTCGCGAAGCGCAGGAACGCGACCTCGTCGAGCTCGCGGAGCGGCCCGAGGATGGCGAGACCGATCTCGTTCGCATCGAGCTGCGAGACGCCCGTCTGACGCACGGCCTCCTCGACGCGCTGGGCGAGGATCGCGAGGTCGGCCTCTGTCACGGGCCGACCCTGACAGGCCTTCCGCACGCCCGAGATGACCTTCTCCCGGCTGAACGGCTCCATGACCCCCGAGCGTTTGATGACGTTCAGGCTCGCGGTCTCCGTCGTCGTGAAACGGCCGCCGCACTCCGGGCACTGCCGGCGTCGGCGGATCGAGAGACCGTCGTCACTCGTCCGGGAATCGATGACGCGGGAGTCCGGATGACGGCAGAAGGGGCAGTGCATCCGTCCAACCTACTCCGAGAATCGGGCTTCGATCGCCTCGCCGTGCGCGGGGAGCACCTCGCTGTTCGCGAGCGCGACCACGCCGTCGCGCACCTCTGCGAGGGCGCGGCGGTCGTACGAGATCACCTGCTGCGGTCGCAGGAACGTGTAGGCGCCGAGACCGGGCGCGTAGCGGGCCTGACCGCCGGTCGGCAGCACGTGGTTGCTCCCCGCCATGTAGTCGCCGAGGCTCACGGGGGTCTGGTCGCCCACGAAGACGGCACCTGCGCTGGTGAAGGCCGACGCGGCCTCCTCGGCATCCGCGAGGTGCAGCTCGAGGTGCTCCGGCGCGTAGGCGTTGCTGAAGGCGACCGCCATCGCGCGATCGTCCACCAGGACGATCGCGGACTGCGGGCCGTCCAGCGCCACGCCGACACGTGCGGCGTGGCGGGTGCGGCCGGACTGCCGGTCGAGCTCCGCCTCCACACGCTCGGCGAGCTCGGTCGAATCCGTGACGAGCACGGCCGACGCCTGCTCGTCGTGCTCGGCCTGGCTGACGAGGTCGGCGGCGACCAATCGCGCGTCGGCCGCGGCGTCTGCCACGACGAGGATCTCCGTGGCACCCGCCTCGGCATCCGTCCCGACCACACCGGCGACGGCCCGCTTCGCGGAGGCCACGTAGTTGTTGCCCGGGCCGGAGACGACGTCGACGGGGTCGAGCCCGATGTCCGGCACTCCCCACGCGAACGCGCCGATCGCTCCGGCGCCTCCCATCGCGTAGACCTCGGTGACGTCGAGGAGCGCGGCGGCGGCGAGGATCGTGGGGTGGATCCGGCCGCCCTGGTCGGCCTGCGGCGGGGAGGCCAGCGCGATCTGCGCCACTCCGGCGACCTGAGCCGGGACCACGTTCATGATGACGCTGGACGGATAGACCGCCTTCCCGCCGGGGATGTAGACGCCGACGCGGGCGACCGGCTGCCATCGCTGCACGATGCGCGCGCCGTCGCCGATCTGCGTGACCTGCTCCGCCGGGACTTGGGCCGTCGAAGCCAGGCGGACCCGCCGGATCGCTTCCTCGAGCGCGGTGCGCACGGAGGGTGCGAGGGAGGCGAGGGCCTCGGTCAGGTGCGCGGCAGGCACGCGGATCGCGTGGCCCTCGACGCGGTCGAACCGGGCGGCCTGCTCGCGCAATGCCGCCTCTCCGCGGTGGCGGACGTCGTCGACGATGCGCGCGGCGGTGTCGAGCGCCTCGGCACGCGCCTGCGTCGCGCGGGGCACGGCGGCGAGCATGTCTGCCGGCGAGAGCTCGCGCCCCCGCAGATCGATGAGTCGCACCCTCAGCCCTTCGTGATGTCGGAGATGTCGTGCAGGTAGCCGATGCGGCCATCGTCGTGACGGATCACGAAGGCGCCGCCGCGGTCCTCGATCACGAGAGCCCAGGCGCTCGGCCCGATGCGGAAGACCGGTTCGCCGCGCTCGTCGTGCACGTCGCGCTCCGTCGGGGCCAGGATCCAGAAGGGCTGGGTCGCGGGAGCGGGCATGCGCGGGTTCGTGGCGTCGACGTCGCGCTCCTCGTCCGTGCGATCGAGGACGACCTCGGTCGGCTGCGCGTCGGCGGGTGCATCCGACACGGACGCCTCCTCGAAGAACGAACGGATCGCGCCGGTGTCGGAGACGTCCGCGTCGGGCTGCGAGCGACGGGAGTAGTGCGGCATGTAATCGTCGTCTGCCGACGAGGCGCGATCGTCGGTGCCGATCCCGCCGCCCGAGGCGTGCGAGGCGAGGGGGACCTGCTCGGGCAGATCGAACCGGGCGACCTCGTCCGTGGCATGCCCGCGCGACGAAGCGACGGCGGAGTCGTCGAAGCGATCGTCTGCGGCGAGGGCCGGAGCGACACCCGTACCGGACGTCGTGTCGGACGCGGCCGCGAAGGAGTCGGCGCTGGAGTTGACGGACGTCGGCTCGGCGACGATGGCCTCGGATGCCGGCTCGGGGCGAGGCCGAGGGATCACCGGGCGGACGGGATTCGCGTTGCGGTGGGCCAGCGTGACCAGTCGTCCCTGGAAGTCCTCGCGGAGCCCGGGCACGAGAGGGGCGAAGACCGTGAGCACCACGAGGGCCAGCATGGCGACGAGCTGCACCACCCCGACCCAGTTCAGCACCCAGATGCCGAACTCGAGAGCGCCGGCGACCGCGGTCCAGAGAGCGCTGAGCCAGGTGACGAGGGCGACGGAGAACGCCACGGAGGCGAACTGGTCGATCCCGAGCGATCCCACTCGGCGGATGCCTTCCGGAGAGAACCGCCGGAGGACGACCAGGAAGACCGCCGCCGTGGGCAGCCCGATCGGGAGGATCCACTGGATCCCCGCGCCCCAGATGGAGACGCCGTTGGCCAGCGGGAAGAACGAGACGATGAACGCCACCAGCCAGACCGAGACGATCAGCAGCTCGCGGAGGGTGAATCCGAGGATGCCGAACTCGGGCGTCACCTCGTCGTCGTACAGCACGCCGTCGTCATCGAGGAACTCGTCGTCCTGGGCATCCGCGTTGTCGGGAATATCGGTACTCATCGGTCTTCCTTTCGTCACGACGCGCGACAGGAGCGCCCTTCCGACGCGTCCTGATCCTACCCGCTCAGCCCAGACAGGCCGGGCCGAGCAGGGACTTGAGATCGCCGAAGAGGTCGGCGGACACCTTCACCGGCAGGGGCACCTCGAACACCTTCGCGGTGCCGCCGCGGTGCACGCGCAGCAGCACCTCCGTCTCCCCGTTGTGACGGCGGAGCACGTCGGCGAGCTCATTCATGACGCGCTCCGTCGCCCGCTGCTCCGCGAGCACCAGTGCGAGAGGACCCGCCGCGTCGAACGAACCGACGTCCGGCGCGAAGGCGGACTGCGCATGCAGGTTGAGACCGTCGTCACGGCGCGAGACGCGCCCGCGCACGGCGAGGATGGCGTCCTGCTGGAGCGTGTGCTGGAACTCGGTGTACGTCTTGCCCATGAACATCACGGTCACCTCGCCGTTGAAGTCCTCGACGGTGATCATGCCGTAGGGGTTCCCGCTCGCCTTCGCCACGCGGTGCTGGACGCTCGTCACGAGTCCTGCGACCGTGACCTGGTCGCCGTCCTGCAGATCCTCGGAGTTGTTCAGGTCGTGAATGGAGATCGACGCGTGCTTGGCGAGGGCGACCTCGAGACCGGCGAGCGGGTGGTCGGAGACGTAGAGCCCGAGCATCTCCCTCTCGAACGCCAGCTTGTCCTTCTTGATCCACTCCGGCCGGGCCGGGACCTTCGCGGGGGCGGCCTCCTCCATGCCGTCGTACAGGCTGTCGAAGTCGAAACCGATCGCGCCCTGGGCCTCGTTCCGCTTGCGGTCGACCGCCGCTTCCACGGCGTCCTCGTGGATCTCCAGGAGAGCACGCCGGGAGTCCCCCATCGAGTCGAACGCCCCGGCCTTGATCAGCGACTCCACCGTCCGCTTGTTGGCGACGTGCAGGGGCACCTTGTCGAGGAAGTGGTGGAACGACGTGAACCGCTCGTCCTTGCGGGCCTGGACGATGCCGTCGACGACGTTGCTGCCGACGTTCCGGACCGCACCCAGACCGAAGCGGATGTCGTCGCCGACGGCGGCGAAGAAGTTGATGGACTCGGAGACGTCCGGCGGCAGCACCTTGATGCCCATGCGACGGCACTCGTTCAGGTACAGCGCCATCTTGTCCTTCGAGTCACCGACGCTCGTGAGCAGCGCGGCCATGTACTCGGCCGGATAGTGCGCCTTGAGGTAGGCCGTCCAGTACGAGACGAGCCCGTAGGCGGCGGAGTGCGCTTTGTTGAAGGCGTAGTCGGAGAAGGGGAGCAGGATGTCCCACAGCGCCTTGATCGCCCCCTCGCCGAATCCGCGCTCCTTCATGCCGCCCGCGAAGCCCTCGTACTGCTTGTCGAGCTCGGACTTCTTCTTCTTGCCCATGGCGCGCCGCAGGATATCGGCCTGGCCGAGGCTGAAGCCGGCGACCTTCTGGGCGATGGCCATCACCTGCTCCTGATAGATGATCAGGCCGTACGTGGTGTCGAGGATGTCGCGCAGGGGCTCTTCGAGCTCGGGATGGATCGGGGTGATCGGCTGCTGCCCGTTCTTGCGCAGGGCGTAGTTGGTGTGCGAGTTCGCCCCCATCGGTCCCGGGCGGTACAGGGCGATGACGGCCGAGATGTCCTCGAAGTTGTCGGGCTTCATCAGCCGCAGCAGCGAACGCATCGGACCGCCGTCGAGCTGGAACACGCCCAGCGTGTCTCCCCGTGCGAGGAGCTCGTAGGCGCCGCGGTCCTCGAGCTCGAGGTGCTCGAGGTCGAGCTCCTCGCCCCGGTTGGTGCGGATGTTGTCGAGCGCGTCCGAGATGATCGTCAGGTTCCGCAGCCCGAGGAAGTCCATCTTGATGAGCCCGAGGGTCTCGCACGACGGGTAGTCGAACTGCGTGACGATCTGCCCGTCCTGCTCGCGGCGCATGATCGGGATGATGTCGAGCAGCGGCTCGGACGACATGATCACGCCCGCGGCGTGCACACCCCACTGACGCTTCAACCCCTCGAGGCCCAGCGCGCGGTCGAAGACCGTCTTCGCCTCGGGATCGGTCTCGATGAGCGCGCGGAACTCGCTCGCCTCCTTGTAGCGGGGGTGCGCGGAGTCGAACATGCCGTCCAGCGGCATGTCCTTGCCCATCACGGGCGGCGGCATCGCCTTCGTCAGACGCTCGCCCATGCTGAACGGGAAGCCGAGCACGCGACCGGCGTCCTTGAGGGCCTGCTTCGACTTGATGGTGCCGTAGGTGACGATCTGCGCGACGCGCTCCGAGCCGTACTTCTCGGTGACGTAGTCGATGACTTCGCCGCGGCGCCGGTCGTCGAAGTCGACGTCGAAGTCGGGCATCGAGACACGGTCCGGGTTCAGGAAGCGCTCGAAGATGAGGCCGTGCTCGAGCGGGTCGAGATCGGTGATCCTCATCGCGTACGCGACCATCGACCCGGCGCCCGAGCCGCGGCCTGGGCCGACGCGGATGCCGTGGTCCTTCGCCCAGTTGATGAAGTCGGCGACGACGAGGAAGTACCCCGGGAACCCCATCTGCAGGATGATCCCGGTCTCGTACTCGGCCTGCTTGCGCACCTTGTCGGGGATCCCGCCGGGATACCGGTAGTGCAGACCGGTCTCGACCTCCTTGATGAGCCAACTGTCCTCGGTCTCGCCGTCGGGGACCGGGAATCTCGGCATGTAGTTCGCCGAGGTGTTGAACTCGACCTCGCAGCGCTCGGCGATCAGGAGGGTGTTGTCGCACGCCTCCGGGTGATCGCGGAACATCTGCCGCATCTCGGCGGCCGTCTTGATGTAGTAGCCGTCTCCGTCGAACTTGAAGCGGTTCGGATCGTCGAGCGTCGACCCCG
The DNA here is from genome assembly GCF_047246625.1 of Microbacterium californiense. Classification (NCBI taxonomy): domain Bacteria; kingdom Bacillati; phylum Actinomycetota; class Actinomycetes; order Micrococcales; family Microbacteriaceae; genus Microbacterium; species Microbacterium californiense. The sequence continues at coordinate 201,558 of NZ_JBFOKQ010000002.1, forward strand.
ACTGCACGCAGAGCAGTGCCGCGTGCGCGTCGGCCTCGTGCTGGTGGGTGTAGTGCGAGTCGTTGGTCGCGACCAGCGGGATGTCGAGATCCTTCGCCAGGCGCAGCAGATCGGTCATCACGCGCCGCTCGATCGAGAGACCGTGGTCCATGATCTCGGCGAAGTAGTTCTCCTTGCCGAAGATGTCCTGGAACTCGGCCGCCGCGGCGCGCGCCGCCTCGTACTGCCCGAGACGCAGACGCGTCTGCACCTCGCCCGACGGGCACCCCGTCGTCGCGATCAGACCCTTGCCATAGGTCTGCAGCAGCTCGCGGTCCATACGGGGCTTGAAGTAGTAGCCCTCCATGCTGGAGCGGGAGCTGAGCCGGAAGAGGTTGTGCATGCCCTCGGTGCTCTGACTCCACATCGTCATGTGGGTGTACGCGCCCGAACCCGAGACGTCGTCGCCCTTCTGATCGGGAGAACCCCACTGCACACGGGTCTTGTCGCTGCGATGGGTCCCGGGCGTCACATACGCCTCGAGACCGATGATCGGCTTCACGCCGGCGTTGCGCGCGGCGTTGTAGAACTCGAATGCGGCGAACGTGTTGCCGTGATCGGTCACCGCGATCGCCGGCATCCCGTACTCGGCCGCGGCCTGCGTCATCGCATTGATCTTCGCCGCGCCGTCCAGCATCGAGTACTCGCTGTGCACGTGCAGGTGGACGAAGGAGTCGGATGCCATGGGTTCGAGTCTACGTTTCGCTTCCGACATCGGGTGCCGCCGGACCCGGGTCGCCGGTGGTCCCGAGGCCGCGCTGCCGCGACTCGGTCCCGCGGGGCCCTCGACTCACCGGAGACCCAGGCGCATGAGCACGCGGGGGAAGCCGTCGAGCACCGAGCCGGTGTCGGCGGCCTTCCGGAAACCCGCGTCCTCGAAGAGCTTCCGCGTGCCGACGTAAGCCATCGTGAGATCGACCCGTTCGCCCCGGTTGTCCACCGGGTACCCCTCGATCGCCGGGGCTCCGCGGGCGGAGGCGTACGCGACAGCGCCGTCGACCAGGGCGTGCGAGATGCCCTGCTTGCGATGCCCCGGCCGCACGCGGAGGCACCACAGCGACCAGACGTCCAGATCGTCGACGTGCGGGATCAGCCGATTCCGCGCGAAGCTCGTCTCGCGACGCGGGTGCAACGCCGCCCAGCCCACCGGCTCGTCGTCGAGGTAGGCGATCACGCCGGGCGGCGGGTCCCGACGGCAGAGCTCCCGTACCCGGTCCGCCCGCGCCGGGCCCCGGAGCGCCCCGTTCTCCGCGCTTCCCAGACGGTAGCTGAGGCAGAAGCACACGGTGGACGTCGGCTTCTTCGGCCCGACCAGCGTCGCCACATCGGCGAACTCGGTCGCCGGCCGCACCTCGATGCTCATGACGACAGTCTCCTGCAGGCGACCGGCGCGCGGAAGGACGGGACGGGATCAGTCCCCGCGGAGCACGCTCAGGGCGTGCTGGATGTCGTCGGGATAGGGCGAGGAGAACTGCACCAACTCCCCCGTCGTCGGATGCGCGAACGCCAGCTGGTGAGCGTGCAGCCACTGCCGGGTGAGCCCGAGCCGAGCCGAGAGGGTCGGATCCGCGCCGTACAGGGGGTCGCCCACGCACGGATGCCGGTGGGCGGCCATGTGGACCCGGATCTGGTGGGTGCGCCCGGTCTCCAGGTGGATCTCGAGGAGCGACGCGCCGGGGAACGCCTCCAGCGTCTCGTAGTGCGTCACCGACGGCTTGCCGTCCGGCGTGACCGCGAACTTCCACGAGTGGTGGGGGTGGCGGCCGATGGGCGCGTCGATCGTGCCGGACAGCGGGTCGGGATGGCCCTGCACGACCGCGTGGTAGATCTTCTCGACGGTGCGCTCCTTGAAGGCGCGCTTGAGGGCGGTGTAGGCCGCCTCCGTCTTGGCGACCACCATCAGGCCGCTGGTGCCGACGTCGAGACGGTGCACCACGCCCTGGCGCTCCGGCGCTCCGCTCGTCGCGACGCGGAAACCCGCGGCGGCGAGGGCGCCGACAACCGTCGGACCCTCCCAGCCGAGCGACGGGTGAGCGGCGACGCCGGTGGGCTTGTCGACCACGACGATGTCCTCGTCGTCATGGACGATCCCCAGCTCCGGAACCGCGATCGGGATGATCCTCGGCTGCTCCTTGGGGCTCCACTCGACCTGCAGCCATCCGCCAGCATGGAGTCGGTCGGACTTCTCGAGCGTCACGCCGTCGAGGCTGACGCCCCCGGCGCCGGCGACCTCGGCCGCGAAGGTACGCGAGAACCCCAGCATCTTGGCCAGGGCCGCATCGACGCGCACGCCCTCGAGGCCGTCGGGAACCGGCAGCGAGCGGGATTCCACGTCAGCGCTCCTCGGCCGCTGCGGCCTCGGCATCCTCATCGGTCTCGACCGGGGCGTGATCGCGCTCGCGCGTGCCGTCGAACCGGAGGCCGAACACCACCAGCAGTGCGACCGAGATCATGCCGGTCACGATGAAGATGTCGGCGACGTTGAAGATCGCCGGCATCATCCACGGCATGGAGATCATGTCGACGACATGGCCGACGGGGAAGCCCGGGTCACGGAACAGCCGGTCGCCGAGGTTGCCCAGGACGCCGCCGAGGAGGCAGCCCAGGACCACGGCCCACAGGCGCGAACGGAGTCCGAACGCCTTCCAGACGATCACCCCGGCCACGACCGCGAGGGCGATGGTGAACAACCAGGTGACGTCGGAGCCGAGGGAGAACGCGGCTCCGGGGTTCCTGACGTAGTACAGCTGCAGGAACTCGCCGAGGACCGGGACCGGTTCCTGGTACGGCAGGTTCTCGATCGTGAGGTACTTCACAAACTGATCGGCGGCCAGCACGAGCGCTGCGAGGATCGCAACGATCGCACCGGCCGCCGACCGACGAAGGGGAAGGCGTCGGCTCAAGACCTAGGCCCTACAGTCCGATCGCGGAGACGGGCGTGGAGTCCGTGGAAGCCGACTTCTCGTCGAGGTCGCGGAGCTGACCCTCGATGTAGCCGCGCAGCTGCGAACGGTAGTCGCGCTCGAAGTTGCGGAGCTCGGTGATTCGGGCTTCGAGAGCGTTGCGCTCGCGCTCGAGACGCGCCGACTCCTCGCGCTGCTTCGCCTCGGCCTCGGTGCGGATGCGGTTGACCTCGGACTCGGCCTCGGCGATGAGCTGGTCGCGCTTCGCCTCGCCCTCGGCGACGTGCTCGTCGTGCAGGCGCTGGGCCAGCTCGATGATGCCGGCGGTGGCCGTCGCGGAACCGGAGGGGGCCGCCTCGGCGGGCGCCTCGACCGGAGCGGGCGCGGGTGCGGGTGCGGGTGCCGCAGCGGCGGGCTCGGTCGACGGAGTCGCACCGGACTCGTAGGCGGCGAGCTTCGCCTTCAGCTCGACGTTCTCCTCGAGGGCCTTGCGCCACTCGATGACGATCTCGTCGAGGAAGTCGTCGACCTCGTCCGGGTCGAAGCCGTCCTTGAAGCGGACGTGCTGGAACTGCTTGGTGACGACGTCATCCGGGGTAAGTGCCATGATGGCTCCTCTTTCGATGAGTTCGGTTGCCAGTTTCGATATGGCGCGGTCGTGATGTGGCGCGAACCCGGGGCGCGCACCTGCGTGCCAGCATAGCCCCCGAGCCTCGGCGTCGCGATGTCGCGACTCCCGGGCACGCCGCACCGGGGGTCAGATGAAGAGGCGCACGATGTTCATCAGCACGAGCACGATGATCATCGTCAGCGCGAATCCGAAGTCCAGCGAGAGCGTCCCGATGCGCAGCGGGGGGATGATCCGCCGGAAGAACCGGATGGGCGGATCGGTGATCGTGTACACGGCTTCCGCGACGACCAGACCGAAGCCCTTCGGCCTCCACTCGCGGTTGAACAGCGGGATGTAGTCGAGGACCAGGCGCGCGAAGAGCACGAAGATGTAGAGCAGCAGCAGCAGATGGACGATGCTCGCTGCGACCGAGACCAGCGCCACGGGTTAGGAGTGGTCGAAGCCCGCAGACTCGGCGTCTGCGTGCGCGATTCCTCCCTGGCCCGAGACCGCGATGTTCTCGGGCGAGAGCAGGAAGACCTTCGAGGTCACTCGCTCGATGCGGCCGTACAGGCCCAGCGAGAGTCCGCTGGCGAAGTCGATCAGTCGTCGCGCGTCGGCGTCGGACATCTGGGACAGGTTGATGATGACCGGAACGCCCTCGCGGAAGCTCTCGGCGATCAGCTGCGCGTCGCGGTACTGCTTCGGGTGCACCGTGAGGATCTCGTTCACAGCGCCCGCCGCAGGCTGACGGACGGCGACGGGGCGGCGCAGCGGCGTGACGGGAGCCGGAGCCGGCTCTTCCCGGTCCCGGTCGCGGTCGCGCTCTCGCTGGGCGCGGACAGGAGTCTGCTGCTCCTCTTCATAGGCTTCTTCCTCGTCGGCGAGGCCGAGGTACACCATCGTCTTCTTCAGCGGGTTGCCCATCGTGTCCTCCGGTTCGAACGGTGCGGGTCTGGTCTGTCTAGAGGTTAACCCCGGTCGGGGCGCGGTCCGGTGATTGCCGAGCCGATGCGTAGGTGTGTCGCGCCGGCGGCGATCGCCTCGGCGAAGTCGCCGGTCATGCCGGCCGAGATCCACGTGGCCGCGGGGGCGAGGGTGCGGACCCCGTCGGCGATCCCGCGGAGCCGGGCGAAGGCGGCGGCCGGCTCCTCGTCGAGAGGGGCGACCGCCATCACGCCGCGCAGCCGCAGCGAGTCGAGCGACAGCACGTGCTCGACGAGGGCCGGGACAGCACCCGGCTCGGCTCCCCCGCGTCCGGCGTCGGCGGTGAGATTCACCTGCACGAGCACGTCCAGCCGATCGTCGTCCTCGGCCGCGCGGTGCAGCGCGTCGGCGAGGCGCGCGCGGTCGACGGAGTGCACGGCATCCGCGCTGCGTCGGATCGCTCCGGCCTTGTTCGTCTGGGCCTGGCCGATGAAGTGCCAGCGGAGGTCGACGTCCGCGAGCTCGTCCCGCTTCGCGGAGAGCTCCTGCTGGCGGTTCTCGCCCACCTCCTGCACGCCCAGGGCACGCAGATCGCGGACGAGCGACGCCGGGTGGAACTTCGTCACGACGATCCGCGTGATGTCCTCCGGCCGGCGATCCGCTCGGCGCGCGGCGTCGGCGATCCGTGCGTCGATCGCCGCCAATCGCGCGCCGAGCGGTGCCAGGCGCTCGTCGTCTGCGGAGGTCACGCCTCCGGCGTCCGCCGGCATCGGGTCACTTGAGGAACTCGGGGATGTCGATGTCGTCATCCGCGAACGCCGGTTCGATGCTGGTGGGCGTGGTGCGCTGCGGCGCGGCGGGGCGCTCGGCGGCCTCCTCCGACGCGGCGGGGGCCGCGGGCTCCTCGGTCAGCGTGACCTCGGGCAGCGCAGCCGTGCTCGCGGGCCGGCTCACGACCATCGGGTCGAGACGCAGCGAGGGCTCGCCGCCGTCGAAGCCGGCGGCGATCACCGTCACGCGCACCTCGTCGCCGAGCGTGTCGTCGATCACGGTACCGAAGATGATGTTGGCCTCCGGGTGCGCGGCCTCCTTGACGAGGTCCGCCGCGTCGTGGATCTCGAAGATGCCGAGGTTGGACCCGCCCTGGATGGAGAGCAGGACGCCGTGGGCGCCCTCGATCGACGCCTCGAGCAGCGGGGACTCGACCGCCAGCTCGGCGGCCTTGATGGCCCGGTCCGCGCCGCGCGCCGAGCCGATGCCCATGAGCGCGGACCCCGCGCCCTGCATCACGGACTTCACGTCGGCGAAGTCGAGGTTGATGAGACCGGGCGTCGTGATGAGGTCGGTGATGCCCTGCACACCGGCGAGCAGCACCTGGTCGGCGGTCGCGAAGGCCTCGATCATCGAGATGCCGCGGTCGCTGATCTCGAGGAGTCGGTCGTTCGGCACCACGATGAGGGTGTCGACCTCTTCCTTGAGCTTCGCGACACCGGCCTCCGCCTGGCTCTGGCGGCGACGGCCCTCGAAGGAGAACGGCTTGGTGACGACACCGATGGTGAGGGCTCCGATGGACTTGGCGATGCGGGCCACCACGGGGGCGCCGCCGGTGCCCGTTCCGCCGCCTTCGCCGGCGGTGACGAAGACCATGTCGGCGCCGGTCAGCGCCTGCTCGATCTCCTCGGCGTGATCCTCGGCGGCACGACGGCCGACCTCGGGGTCGGCGCCCGCGCCGAGGCCGCGGGTGAGCTCGCGGCCGACGTCGAGCTTGACGTCCGCGTCGCTCATGAGCAGCGCCTGCGCATCGGTGTTGACGGCGATGAACTCGACTCCGCGGAGACCGAGCTCGATCATGCGGTTGACGGCGTTGACGCCGCCACCGCCGACGCCGACGACCTTGATCACGGCGAGGTAGTTCTGGTTCTGGCTCATGTGCCGGCCTCCGAGTTGTTGTCGAGCCTGAAGTGGGTGAACCTTAAACCTCAACTAGAGGTGTAAAGTATTTCCCGGTATTGCGTTCTCTTGTTTCGAAGGTATGCGCAGCATCCGCCCGTGCGCGCAGCGACACGGGCGTGTCGCCCGTTCCACCGAGATATCGGTGTCCTCAGGCGCCGTGCCGGTCTCAGCCGACGACTGCGACGTCCGGCGACGAGATGTCGATCGACGACGCCCCCGGGTTGGCCGCCAGGGCCTTCGCCAACGCGATGCCCTTCAGGACGGACTCCTCTTCACTCCCCCACAGCACCGTGAGCCCACTCTCGAGGGTCAGGGTGACGTCGTCGGCGGTCGAAGCCCGCACGGCCGTGAGCTGGGACCGGACGTCCGCCGGGAGCGAGCGGATCACCAGCCCGGCGCTCTCGAAGGCCCGGGAACCGACACCGCCGGTGATGTCGAGCTCGGGCTGTCCGGCGGGACGCTCCGCCGTGGTCGACAGCGCGACGCCGGCCGCGTCCACGAGGGTGTAGCCGGCATCCGAGACGATGACCCCCACGGGGGTGCGCTCGACGATGCGCACGGTCAGGTCGTGCGGCGGGCGCGCCTCCAGCGCGTAGGTCTCGATGAGCGGATAAGCGAGAAGGGCCGCCTTGACCTCGCTGCTGTCGACGAGCGCCAGAGGCGTGCCGATCTGGTCGGCCAGCGCGGCCTCGAGGACGGCGGGGTCGAGCGAGGAGGCACCCACGATCGTGATCTTCTCCACGGCGAACAACGGGCTGTAGGCCGCGGCGACGCTGCCTCCCACGAGCAGCACGAGCGCGCCCGCGACGCTCCATCCGACGATGCGACGACGGCGTGACCGTTGCGTGAACCGACGGATCTCGGCGCGCAGGGCCTTGCGTCGTGCGCGCGCCGCGCGCCAGACGTCCCGCGTCGACGTCGAGATCGGCGCCCCCTCCTCCGGCGCCGGCCCGGAGGGCGCCGCGCTGTCGGGAGCACCGGTGTCCTCGGGGTCGAGGACGACGGAGCCCCGGCCTGGCGCGGAGTCGTCGCGCTCGTGCCCGCGCCGGTCCTCCGGACGGTTCGGAAGCGGTGCGGGCCGACGCACGCTACGCCTCGGTCCGGCGCAGCGCCTCCAGCACCTGCGGGATCATCTGGTACACGTTGCCGCAGCCCAGGGTGATGACGTAGTCGCCGTCGCCGGCCACGCTCGCGGTGTAGTCCGCGGCCTGCTGCCAGTCGGCCACGAAGTGGACGCGGGCGGGGTCCTGGAACGCGCCGCTCACCAGCTCGCCGGTGACGCCGGGCACCGGGTCCTCCCGGGCGCCGTACACATCGAGCATCACCGTGTGGTCGGCGTGGGTCTCCAGGACTTCGGCGAACTCTCGGTACATGTGCTGCGTGCGCGAATAGGTGTGCGGCTGCTGGATCGCGATGATCCGCCCCGAGCCGGCGATGCTGCGCAGCGCCTCCAGCGCGGCGCGCACCTCGGTGGGGTGATGGGAGTAGTCGTCGTAGACCCTGACCCCGCGCTCGACGCCGTGCTGCTCGAGACGGCGCACGGTCCCGGCGAAGCCCTCGACCGCCCGCGTCGCCTCCGCGAGACCGTACCCGAGCGCCTGCAGGACCGCGACGGCGCCGGCCGCATTGACGGCGTTGTGCACCCCCGGCACCGCCAGGGTCATCCGCACGCTCTCGCCCCCGCGGGTCAGCGTCGCCGACACGTGCGCCGCGGCGGTCACATCGGTGAGGCGCAGATCGGCATCCTCCGACTGCCCGAAGGTGATCACGTTTCGGTGCGACAGCCCGGCGCCGACCCGCAGCGCTCCCGGGTCGTCGCTGGAGATCACGACGGCCTCGGTCGCGGCATCCGCGAACCGGATGAACGCGTCGTGGAACGCCTCTTCCGACCCGAAGTGGTCGAGATGGTCGGGGTCGACGTTGGTGATCAGAGCGACGGCGGTGTCGTAGAGCAGGAACGTGCCGTCGGACTCGTCGGCCTCGATGACGAACAGCTCGCCGGATCCGGTGGCGCTTGAGACGCCGAGCTGCTCGATGACCCCGCCGTTGACGAAGTGCGGGTCGGCCCCGAGCTCGCGCAGCGCCGTCACGATCATCCCCGTCGAGGTCGTCTTCCCGTGCGCGCCCGCCACCGACACGAGTCGGCGACGACCGATCAGCCAGTGCAGGGCCTGGGAGCGATGGATGACGTGCAGCCCGCGCTCCTTCGCCGTGACGAACTCGGGGTTCTCGGGCCAGATGGCGCCCGTGTGCACGACGGTGTCGGCGTCTCCGAGATGCGCGGCGTCGTGCCCGACGTGCACGGTGGCTCCGGCGGCCGCGAGGGCGCGGAGGTTGTCGCTGTCGGCGCGATCCGAGCCCGAGACGCGGATGCCGGCGTCGAGGAACATGCGGGCGAGGCCGCTCATGCCCGAACCGCCGATGCCGATGAAGTGCGCGGAGGTGATGGTGTCGGGGATCGGGAGGGAGAGGTCGGGTCTGATCATGTCGTGGCCAGTCTAGTTCGCGGCGCCCAGCGCACGGTCGATGAGGGACAGCAGGTTCTCGGTCCCGGTACGGGTGCCCGCGTCCGCCGCGGCGGCGGCCATCCGGGCGATCCGGTCGGGGTCCCCCAGCAGCGGCACGACGGTACGGCGCACGGCCTCGCCGTCGAACGACGCGTCCTCGAGGAGCAGGGCGGCTCCGGCCGCCACGGCCGAACCGGCGTTGAGCCGCTGCTCCCCGTTGCCGACCGCGTACGGCACGTACAGGGCGGGGATGCCGAGGGCACTGATCTCGCTCACGGTCGCCGCACCGGCGCGCGACACGACGAGGTCGGCGAGGGCGAAGGCCAGGTCCATCCGGTCGACGTAGCGGCGCATCGTGTAGCCGGGTGCACCCGGGTCGGCGAGCTCGCTCCGCTCCCCCGTGACGTGCAGCAGCTGCCAGCCGGCATCCCGCACGTCCTGCCACGAATCAGCGAACGCCTCGTTGAGGCGCTGAGCGCCCAGCGACCCGCCGAAGACCAGGAGAACGGGGCGCGACGGGTCGAGCCCGAAGTGCTCGGCCGCCTCCGCGCGCACGGCGGCTCGATCGAGGGAGACCACCTCGCGGCGCAGCGGCATCCCGACGACCTCTGCGCGACGCAGGGGCGTGCCCTCGAACGCGACGCCGACGGCGGCCGCCCCACGGGCGCCCAGCACGTTCGCCAGCCCCGGCTTGGCGTTCGCCTCGTGGACCACGAAGGGGATGCCCTCGCGGCGCGCGGCGACGTAGGCGGGAGCCGAGGCGTAGCCGCCGAACCCCACCACGACGTCGATGCCATGCGCCCGGATGTGCGCGCGGACCTGCGCGATGGCTCGTCGGAAGCGCTGCGGAAAGCCGAGCGCCTGGCGGTTCGGCCGACGCGGGAACGGGACCTTGTCGACGATGAGCAGCTCGTAGCCGCGGGCCGGGACGAGACGCGACTCCAGCCCCTCGGCCGTGCCGAGGACGAGCACGCTCGCATCCGCCGCGCGCGCGGTGAGGGCGTCGGCGACGGCGAGCAGGGGGTTCACATGACCGGCGGTGCCACCGCCGGCGAGAAGGTACGAGGTCACCGAGCGACCCTACCCCGCCCGGTCGGGGGATTCCGGGGAGCCGGCCGCGACGCCGTCGCGTCGCGCCGATCGGCCACGGGGATCGTCCGGGCGAAGGCCAGGAGCACGCCGCACGCGATGAGCACGGCGAGGAGCGCGGTGCCGCCCTGCGACATGAACGGCAGCGGCACGCCCATGACGGGGAACAGGCCGACGACGACGCCGATGTTCAGCACCGCCTGTCCGACGATCCAGACCGTGATGCCGCCGGCGGCGACGCGGACGAAGGGATCGGGCGTCTTGCGGATGATGTGGAAGGCGCCCACCGTGAAGAACGTGAAGAGCGCCAGAACGACGAGGCAGCCGATCAGCCCGAGCTCCTCACCGACGATGGCGAAGATGAAGTCGTTGCCCGGGGCGGGCAGCCAGCCGTACTTCTCCTGCGAGTTCCCGAGGCCCAGTCCGAAGATGCCGCCGTTGGCCATCCCCCAGATGCCGTGGATCGACTGGTAGCAGTCGGTGTGGTACAGCGCCATGTCGTCGCAGTTCGCGGTGATGCGCCGCATGCGGTCGGCGCTCGAGAGCGCGTAGGCGAGCACGGCCACGACGCCCAGCACGACCGGGATGATGAACAGCCGGAGCTTCACGCCCGAGAAGAACAGGCAGCCGAGCAGGATCAGGACGAGCACCATCGCCGTCCCCAGGTCGCGACCGGCGAGCACCGTGCCGATCGCGAGCGCGCCCACCGGGATCACCGGGATGAAGACGTGGTGCCAGGTACCGAGCATCGCCCGTTTGCGCAGCAGCACGAAGGCGATCCAGAGGGCGAGGGCGAGTTTGAGGAACTCCGAGGGCTGCATCTGCACGCCCGCGAGCTGGATCCAGTTCCGGTTGCCGCCGTCGGCCACGCCCAGCGGGGTGAACACCAGCAGCTGCAGGGCCACCGCCAGGAACAGGGCCGGCCAGGCCATCCGCTTGAGGAAGCGCAGGGGGAACCGGCTGATGAGGAACATCAGCGGTACGCCGAGCAGCGCGAAGATCCCCTGCCGCAGCGCACCGCTGGTGGGGTCGTTGCCGCTCGCCACGGCGGTGGCGCTCGTGGCCGACAGCACCATGACCAGTCCGAAGAGCGTGAGGAGGAGAGCGGTCGAGGCGATCAGCAGGAACTCGCTCGACACCGGCGTGAACCGCCGGCCGAGCGAGACGCGCGCCGCGAGACCGCCGGGCTCAGAGCCGGGTGGGCGAGTCACCTGCGTCATCGGCGCTCCCCCGGTCGATCCAGTCACGCACCGCTTCGGCGAAGCGGCGGCCGCGATCCGCGTAGCTCGAGAACTGGTCGAAGGATGCCGCAGCCGGGGCCAGCAGGACCGTTCCCTCGCCGTCGACGATCCCCGCCGCGATCTCCACGACACGGTTCATGACCTGTCCAGTGTCGCCAGCATCCACCTCGAACACCGGCACCGTGGGCGCGTGTCGCCGGAATGCCGAGACGACATCGGCCCGATCGACGCCGATCACCACGGCGGCCCGCGCGGTACCGCCGACGTCGGAGACCAGATCGGCGATGTCGACGCCCTTGAGGTCGCCGCCGACGATCCACACCGCGCCGGGATAGGCGCGCAGAGACGACGCCGCCGCGTGGGGATTGGTCGCCTTCGAGTCGTCGACCCAGGTGATGCCCGCGTGGCGCGCGATGATCTGGATCCGGTGGGCGTCCAGGCGGAAGGCCTGCAGTGCACTGTGCACCGCCTCCGGCTCGACGCCGAGGGAGCGGGCGAGCGCGCTGGCGGCCAGGATGTTCTGCACGATGTGCGGTGCGGCGAGGCCGGCCTGCTCGAGGTCGGCGACCGTGGTCAGCTCGAGGGCGCTGCGCGCGCGGTCGTCGAGGAAGGCCCGATCGACCAGCAGGCCCTCCACGATCCCCAGGTCGCTCGGACCGGGGATGCCCAGGTCGAAGCCGATCGCGCGGGCGCCTTCGACGACGTCCGCCTCCTCCACCATGCGCCGGGTCGCCTCGTCGGCCTTGTTGTAGACGCAGGCCACACGGGTGTTGCGGTAGACCAGGGCCTTCGCGTCGCGGTACGCCTGGGCGCTGCCGTGCCAGACCAGATGGTCGTCGGCGAGGTTGAGGCAGACGGCGGCGTGCGGCACGAGCTGCCCCTCGGAGCGCGACTGGCCGAGGTACCAGAGCTGGTGGCTGGAGAGCTCGACGACGAGCACGTCGAAGCCCGCCGGATCGCGGACCGCGTCGAGCACGGGCACGCCGATGTTCCCGCACGGAGCAGCGCGGAGGCCGCCCTCGACGAGCAGCGACGCGGTGAGCTGCGTCGTGGTGGTCTTGCCGTTCGTGCCGGTGATGAGCACCCAGTCGGCCGGAGAGCCGTCGGCGCGCGTGACCTTGTCGCGCACCCGCCAGGCCAGCTCGATGTCTCCCCACAGGGCGATACCCGCCTCCTGCGTCCAACGGATCACCGGGTGCGAGGGCGCGAACCCGGGCGAGGCGAGGACGACGTCGGGGGCGAAGTCGCGAAGAGCCGCGGGCACGTCCGAGAGGGGGCCGAGCTCGAGTCGCGCGCCGATCACCGGGACGAGCCGCGCGTACTCCTCCGCGGCGTCCTCGCTGAGCACGAGCACGTCGGCGCCCAGCTCCGCCAGCGTGTCGGCGGCGGAGAAGCCCGTCATCGACAGCCCGAGCACCGCGACGCGCAGTCCGCGCCAGTCGGCGTCCCAGCTCGTCAGCCCGGCGAGGCGCTCGTCAACCGACACGGGTGAGCCATTCGACGTAGAACAAACCGACGGCCGAGACGGCCAGCAGCCCCGTGATGATCCACAGGCGCACGACGATCGTCACCTCGGCCCATCCCCGCATCTCCAGGTGGTGGTGGAAGGGGCTCATGAGGAACAGCCGCTTGCCGCGGGTGAGCTTGAAGTACGCGCGCTGCAGGATGACGGATCCCGACGACAGCACGAAGACGCCGGCCAGCACGATGAGCAGCAGCTCGGTGCGGGTGAGGATGGCGAGGGCCGTGATCACGCCGCCGATCGCCATCGAGCCGACGTCGCCCATGAATACCTTGGCCTTGGGGGCGTTCCACCACAGGAAGCCGATCAGGCTGGCCGCGAAGGAGGCGGCGATGATCGCGAGGTTGAACGGGTCCCGCACCTCGTAGCAGCCGCCCAGGGCGTCGACGTCGCCGCCGATGCACGGCTGCTTGAACTGCCAGAAGGCGATGAGGCTGTACGCGCCGACCACGATGACGCCGGCGCCGGCCGCCAGCCCATCGAGACCGTCGGTCAGATTGACGCTGTTCGAGGTGGCGACGCCGATGATCGCGATCCAGGCGAGGTACAGCACCCACCCCAGCACCACGCCGAACGCGAAGAGGTTGAGCCAGCTGATGTCGCGGAAGAGCGAGATCGACTCGCTGGCCGGTGTCTGCCCGAAGGCGTTGGGGAAGTTGAGCGCGACGATGCCGAAGGGGATGATCACCAGCAGCTGACCGATCACCTTGCGCCAGCCCGACAGCCCGAGGCTGCGCTGGCTGCGCACCTTCATGTAGTCGTCGATGAAGCCGACCACGCCGAAGCCCACCATCAGCCAGATGACGAGGATCGCCGACAGCGCCGGGACCCCTCCTCCGACGTACACGCCGGTGAAGTAGCCGACGATGGTGCCGGCGATGAAGATCACTCCGCCCATGGTGGGCGTCCCGCGCTTCGCCTCGTGGCTGGGATTCTCCATGGCCTCGGGCGTGCGGATGACCTGGCCCCATCCCCACTTCCGGAAGAGCCGGAGGAAGACGGGTGTCAGGAACAGGGTGAAGGCGAGCGAGATCGCCGCCGCCATGATGAGTGACCTCACGAGAACAATTCTCCCAGACGATCGCCGAGATGCCGGAGGCCCACGGAGTTGGATGACTTCACGAGGACGCGGTCTCCGTCGCGAAGCTCGGTGCGCAGGTACTCGAACGCGGCGTCCTGATCGGGCAGGTGCACGGCCTCGCTGTCCCACGAGCCCTCGCCGACGGCTGCGAGGTAGAGGCGACGGGCCTCGGGTCCGACGACGACGATGCGGCGGATGTTCAGGCGCACGGCGAGAAGTCCGATGCGGTCGTGCTCCTCCCCCGCGCTCTCGCCGAGTTCGCTCATCGCGCCGAGGACGGCGACGGTGCGCTCCTCGGGACCCGTGATCTGGGCGAGCGTGCGCAGCGCCGCGGCCATGGAGTCGGGGCTGGCGTTGTAGGCATCGTTGATGATGCGCACCCGGTCGTTGCCCATCGGCTGCATGCGCCAGCGTTCGGCGATCTCGACCGTCTCGAGACGTGCGATGGCGTCGGATGCCGGCACCCCGAGCACGCCGGCGGCGGCGATCGCGGCGAGGGCGTTCGTGACGTGATGCGCGCCGAGCACCTGCAGGTGGAGCGGGTGGCGCTCGCCCTCCGCCTCGATGACGCAGCGCGTGCCCTCGGCCGTCACCTCGACCTCGTGGGCGCGCACGTCGGCGGCCGGGCCGTGTCCGAAGCCCACGACGCGCATGCCCCGGTCGTCCGCGAGAGCGCGCATGGCCGCCACCCGCGCGTCGTCCACGTTGAGCACGGCGGTGCCGGATGCTCGTGCGGCCGCGACGAGCTCCGCCTTGGCCTTCGCCGTCGCCTCGATGCCGCCGAAGCCGCCGGCGTGCGCCAGGCCCACCATCAGGACGACCGCGACGTCCGGCTCGACGAGCCCGGCGAGCCGCGCGATGCTCCCGGCACCGGCGGCGCCGAACTCGCTGACCAGGAAACGGGTCGACGCGGTCACGCGCAGCATGGTGACCGGTGCCCCCACCTCGTTGTTGTACGAGTTGATCGGTGCGACGGTCTCGCCCTCGTCGGCGAGGATGCGCGCGAGGAAGTTCTTGGTGGTCGTCTTGCCGTTCGAGCCGGTGATCCCCACGATCCGCAGATCGCTCGCCGACCGCACGCGTCCCACGACCTCGCGAGCCAGATCGGCCAGGGCCGCCACGGCATCCGCGACGACGACCTGGCTCACGGGCTCGTCCACGGGTCGCTCGACGATCGCGAGCACCGCGCCGGCCTCGACCGCCGCACCCACGAAGCGGTGCCCATCGGTCTCGGCGCCGGGCTTGGCCACGAAGATCGTTCCCGGCCCCATGTTCCGGGAGTCGGTGTCGACGACGCCGTCCACCACGGTCTCGGGCGAATCCTCTCCGGCGAGGCGCAGTTCACCGCCGGTGGCTGCGGCGATCTCAGCGAGCGACAGGGCGATCATGACATCTCCAGGCGCGGCTTTCGCCGGCTATTCGAACTTGGGCAGCAACTCGTCCATCGGAACGGAGGACGGCATCACGCGATAGGTCTTCATCACCTGCGTCATCGCCTTTTGGAAGGCGGATGCGGTTGCAGCGGACGATACAACCTTAGTCGGCTCGTCCAGGGTGACCACGACGACGTACTTCGGATCGTCGACCGGCGCGAAGCCGACCATGCTGGTGAAGTAGACGCCGGCCTTGTAGCCGCCGTTGCCGTCGGGGACCTGCGCGGTACCCGTCTTGCTGGTGACGCGGTATCCCGGCACCTCGATGCGGTCGGCGTTGCCGCCCTGCACCGCCACGTTCTCGAGCATCCGCGTCAGATCGGATGCCGTCTGCTCGGCGATGATCTGCTCGTGGTCCGGCTGCTTCGGGGTCACGACGGTCCCGTCGGCGCGCGTGCAGGACTCGACGAGCGACAGGTCGATCTTCTCCCCGCCGTTCGCGATCGCCTGGTAGGCGCCGGCGACCTGGGCCGCGGTCACCGTGAAGTACTGGCCGAACGTCGTCGTGTAGAGCGACTGCGCGTCCCACTCGCTGACGGGGTGCAGGATGCCGCCGACCTCGGTCGGGAAGCCGATCGTCTTCTCGCCGACGCCGAACCGCTGCAGGTAGTCGTATCGGATGTCGGGGCTCACCATCGTGCCGAACTTCGACAGTGCGACGTTCGAGGAGTCGATCAGGCCGCCCGCGAGGGTGTAGTTGTACGCCGGGTGCGAGAACGCGTCGTTGATCACGGCGCCGTTCGGGAACTTCTCCCGCGAGGCGGCGCTGACGGTGCTCAGCGGCGTGAGACCGGCCCCTTCCATCACGGCCGCGGCGGTGATGGCCTTGAAGGTCGAGCCGGGCTCGAAGTCCCGGTGGAAGATCTGGCTGCCCCACGAGGCGGAGGTCGCGCCGTCCAGGTCGTTGGGGTCGAGGGACGGCCACTCCGCGGCCGCCCGGATCTTCCCGGTCTCGACCTCGACGACCGTCACCGTGCCGCCCTTGGCGCCCTGCACCTGGGCTTCCTCGGCGATCATCTGCTGCAGGTACCAGTTCAGGTCGCTGTTGATCGTGAGCTGGACGGTCCCGCCGTCCACGGCATCCGTGATGCGCTCGCTGCCCGGGATGACGACGCCGTCCGCGCCCTTGCGATAGGTCTGCTCCCCGTCGGTGGGAGCGAGGCACGACTGGTCCATCTTCTCGATGCCCGCCTGCGCCTCGCCGCTGCCGTTGAGGAAGCCGACGATGTTGCCCGCGACGGCGCCGTTGGGATAGACCCGCGTCTCGCGCCCCGTCTGGTGCAGGTAGGCGAGCTTCAGGTCGCGCAGCGCGATGTACTGCTCTGTGCTCAGCGACTTCTTGAGCTCCACGTACTGGCTCTCGGGGTTCACCGCGAGGGCGTCGGCGACCAGCGCGCGCACCTCGTCGCCGGTCTGCCCGGTGATGGCCGCGATCTTCTCGGAGGCCTCGGCCCACGGCATCTCGGGGTCCTCGCCCTCCAGCTGCGTGATGACGAGCGGGCTGAGCTCGGCGTCGTAGACGAGCACGCTCGAGGCGAGCACGGAGCCGCCGGCGTCGACGATGGTGCCGCGCTGCCCGGGGATGGTGGCGGCCTTGCCGATCACGCCCATGGACTGCGTCACGTGCGCGTCGGCGCTGACGACCTGGATGTCGACGAGCCGGACGACGAACGCGCCGAGCACGGACAGTATCACCGCGAGGGCGACCACGGTGCGTCGACGAGGTCCGCGCGTGGCTCGTGTCGTCATGCGATCTCTCCGTCCGTCGTGGGTCAGTGCGTGGTGGGGCTCGGGAGGCCGTCGGTGATCGCCGGCGGGAGGTCCTGCACGGGATCGGCGCCGGCGGGCGTCTCCGCGCCCTCCTCCGCCGTCGGCTCGGCGGGCGGCGGGACGATCAGCGCGTTGCTGACGGCGCCGGCGCCGTTGGGATCGACGGTGGAGGTCCAGTCGGCGCCCGCTCCGGTGCCGAAGACCGCGCCGTCGCTCAGCCGCAGGTAGGACGGCGCACCGGCGACGACCATCCCGAGTCCGGCCGCATTGGTGGCGAGCACCTGGGGGGAGCTGAGACCGGTGAGATCCTCCTGGAGGGCCTCGGTACGCAGGTCCAGCTCGTGCTGCTGCGCGTTCAGGCCGGCGAGCGTGAACGAGTCCTGGGTGATGGCGAGCGAGAGGGCGATCTGCACGCCACCGATCGCCAGCGCACCGGCCAGGGCGATGAGCGCGTAGGCGAGCTTCGGCTTGCGGCGGCCGGCCGGGGCGGTGACCGGCTGGAGGCGACGCGGGGAGTCGATCCGTGGTGCGGCCGGGGCGGCCGGGCGGCGGACGGGGGCGACGGCGGGCACGCTCATGCGGTCTCTCGGACTTTCTCGGCGGCGCGCAGCCGCACCGGGATGGCTCGCGGATTGCGTGCGCGCTCCTCGTCGTCGGCGAGCTCTGCGCCCTTGGTGAGGACGCGGAAGCGCGGGGCGTGCTCGGGGAGCTCGACCGGGAGCCCGGCGGGGGCGGTCGAGGCGGATGCCGCGGCGAAGGCCTGCTTCACCAGGCGGTCCTCCAGGGACTGGTACGACATCACGACGATGCGACCGCCGACGGCCAGGGCGTCCATGGCGGGGGTGATCGCGTCGGCGAGCACGGTCAGCTCGGAGTTCACCTCGATGCGCAGCGCCTGGAACACCCGCTTCGCGGGGTGACCCGCGCGCTGTGCGGCGGCCGGCGTCGCGGCCTGCAGGATCTCGACGAGCTGGGCCGATCGGGTGATCGGCTCCTTCTGGCGGGCCTCGACGATGAAGCGGGCGTACCGGCCCGCGAGCTTCTCCTCGCCGTAGCGTTCGAAGATGCGACGGAGGTTGCCCTCGCTGTACGTGGCGATGACGTCGGCCGCGGTCATCCCCTTGGTCTGGTCCATGCGCATGTCGAGCGGGGCGTCCTTCGAGTACGCGAACCCGCGCTCTGCCTCGTCGAGCTGCAGGGAGGAGACCCCGAGGTCGAACAGGATGCCCGACGCTCCCTGGGCGTGCAGCCCGATCTCGTCGTAGACCGTGTGCACGAGGGTGAGCCGGTCGGCGAAGCGTGCGAGTCGCTGACCGGCGATCCGCAGGGCGTCCGTGTCGCGGTCCAGGCCGACGAGACGGATGTTGTCGAACCGCTCGAGGAAGGCCTCGGCGTGACCGCCCATGCCGAGGGTGGCGTCGACGAGCACCGCCCCGTCGGCACGGAGGGCCGGGGCGAGGAGCTCGATGCAGCGCTCGAGCAGGACGGGGGTGTGGATGTCTCGGAGGTTCATGATCTTTCTCGGGCGACCTTCGGCTCTGATCCCCCTCCGCTTCACGACCCGGCACCGGGGAAGTGTGTCGGGGCGGGAGCGGCGGGGCATCACAGCCGTGGTCAGAAGAGTCCCGGGATCACCTCCTGCTCCAGGTCGGCATAGGACTCCTCGCCGGCGGCGAGGTAGGCGTTCCAGCTCTCGGCATCCCAGATTTCGGCGTGCGCGCCGACTCCGGTGACGATGAGCTCCTTCTGAAGACCCGCGTACTGACGCAGGTGCGGCGGGATGGTGATGCGGTTCTGACTGTCGGGCATCTCCGCACTGGCACCGGAGAGGAAGAGGCGCATGAAGTCGCGCGCCTGCTTGTTGGCGAGCGGGGCCTGGCGGATCCGCTCGTGCATCGCCTCGAACTCGGCCGTGCTGAAGACGTAGAGGCATCGCTCCTGACCTCGGGTGACGACGATGCCGCCGCCGAGGTCCTCGCGGAACTTCGCGGGAAGGATGACCCTTCCTTTGTCGTCCAGCTTGGGCGAGTGCGTTCCCAGCAGCATCGGCCACCACCCCCTCTCCGTCCGGCCAAACTCGAGGTGCGCCCCACTTTACTCCACTTCCCTCCACTTTCCTACGACCAATATGTGGAATTCACCCTGATTCCGGGCATGGGTGCTCGGTCTTCCGCGGAATTCCGCGGTGGAGCGGAGTGGAGGGCGAGTGGAGGGCCGGTGGAGGAGAGACGACGGCGAAAGGCCGGCGAGATCACCGGAGAACGACGAAGGCCCGGATGCTCAGCGCATCCGGGCCTCGTGGCAGGAAGTGGAGGGTCAGTTCCCCTCGTGGCGTCGATCCCATCGATCGTTCATCCGATCCATGAAGGAGGCGGAGTCCTGACGCTTGGGAGCCGGGCGATCGCTCTTCGCGGCGGGGGTCGCGCGGCGGACGGGCGTGACGGCCAGCATGACGCCGGCGAGCATCGCGGCGAATCCCACGACGCCCACGACGATGCCCCAGACGTCGCCGAGGACCACGCCGACGACGAGGCCGCCGACACCGGCGAGCAGGAGGAGGGCTCCGTAGACGAGATTTCGGTAGCTCAGCGTCCGGTCGCCCGAAGGCGCACTCACGACGTCGGCGTCATTGTGCAGGAGATGGCGTTCCATCTCGTCGAGCAGACGCTGCTCCTGTTCGGAGAGTGGCATTTCGTCCCCCTCGGGTATCGTGCGTTCCATTCTACGCGCGCCGAACGCCGCGAGGCTAGCGGTTGGACGCGTCGTTGCTTTACGTATGCTGGGAGTCGTGCCCTCCCCCGTGGTCGTCTCCGACGCCGTCGCCGCCCGCCTGGATCTGTTCGTCGCACGGATGCGCGCGGAGTCCCGCGAGTACGGCCCGGATGCCGAGGCGCTCCTGGACGCGGCAGCCGACACCCTCGTCGGCGGCAAGCGGCTCCGCGCCCGCTTCTGCCACGCGGGCTGGCGCGCGACGGCCCTCTTCCGCGACCGCCGAGCGACCGAGGATCCCTCCCTGTGGGACGTGTGCGCGGCGCTGGAGATCTTCCAGTCCGCCGCCCTCGTGCACGACGACCTGATCGACAACTCCGACACCCGCCGTGGACGCCCCGCCGCGCACCGCGCTCTCGAGGCCGCGCATCGCTCGTCCTCGTGGACGGGAGACGCCGAGGCGTTCGGCCGGGCGGCGGCGGTGCTGCTCGGCGACCTGCTCGTCGCGTGGAGCGACGACCTGCTCGAGAGCGCGATCGACGGACACACCCAGGCCGCCGCCGTGCGCGCCGAGTACGCCCGGATGCGGCGCGACGTGACCATCGGTCAGTACCTCGACATCGCGGAGGAGTCGGCCTGGAGCGTGAACGGCGACGCGACCCACGCGGATCGCGCGCTGCGCGTCGCCTCCCTCAAGTCGGCCCGGTACAGCATCCAGCAGCCCCTCGCCCTGGGCGCCGCCCTCGCCGGGGCGGACGGCGAGCAGCAGGAGTCGCTGCGCCGGTTCGGCCATCCGGTCGGCATGGCGTTCCAGCTGCGCGACGACGTACTGGGGGTGTTCGGCGACGAGTCCCTGACGGGCAAGCCCGCCGGCGACGACCTTCGCGAGGGAAAGCGGACCGTTCTCATCGCCCTCACCCGCGAACGCCTGGACCCCTCGGCGCGCGCACTGGTCGACGAGATGCTCGGCGACCCCGGGCTGACGCCTCAGCAGGTGTCGTTCCTCCAGGCGACGATCGCCGACACCGAAGCACTCGAGCGGGTGGAGACGATGATCGCGGACTACGCCCACGAGGCGGACCGCGCGCTCCGCAGCGCCCGACTGGACAACTCAGCCGTCGGTGACCTGCGCGAGCTCGCCCGCGCGGCGACCGTTCGTTCCGCCTGAGCCGCGCTCGCCTCAGGCGAGAGTGCGGGCGATGCGACGCACCTCGCTCTTGTGGCCGGCCCGGAGGGCGTCGATCGGCGAACGCCCCATGGTGTCCTCCTCGGCCAGGAGCCAGTCGATCACCTCGTCGTCGTCGAAGCCGGCATCCTGCAGCACCATGATCGTGCCCCGCAGGGAGGCGATCGGCCGCCCCTCGAGGAGGAAGACCGCCGGCACCGCGAAGACGCCGGTGCGTCGTGAACCGATCAGGTGGTGGTCGTCGATCAGGCGGCGGACCCGACCGAGGGGCTCATCGAGCGCCTCCACGAGATCCGGCATCGTCAGCCACTCGACGGCGGGGGTTTCCTCAACGTTCTCAGACACCAGGCCACTATCTCACCTCGCTCCGTTCCGCGCATTCCGACGACTCGGGCCCGCGCGTCACTCCATTCACATGAGTCACTTCTGTTGACTTCTACACCGGTCCGTGTCAGCGTGGCTGAGGTCGATAAGGGGGTCCACCGCATGAGGACGAACACCGCAGCGCGCCGCACCCGTCATGCACCGTGGGGTGTGCCGGCCGCCCTCCTCGGAGCCCTCGCGGGCTCCCTCGTCTCGTCCCCCGCGCAGGCGGAGGCCGTCACGACGGCCGTCCCGCTCGGGCTGGGCGGCCCCGCGTCGCGCATCCTGCCCACGGAAGTCGCACCCCCCGTCTACACCGTCCGGGAAGGCGACACCGTGTTCGCCATCGCCCGTCGCTTCGGCCTGCATACCGCCGACGTCCTCGCGTGGAACGGCCTCGACGCTCGCGCAGTGATCCACCCCGGGCGGACCCTGCGACTGACGAGTGCCGCCGTCGAGGCCGCTCCCCCTCCCGCCCCACCCGCACCGGCCGCCGTGCACACCGTCGCAGCGGGCGACACCCTGTTCGCGATCGCCCAGCGGAACGGCATGACCCTCGACGCGCTGCTCGCCGCCAACGGCCTCGACAGGTCGTCGATCATCTATCCCGGCCAGAGCATCCTGCTCGCGTCGGCGCCGGCCGCTGCGGCGGCACCGGCGCCCGCGGCGACGGCCCCGGCGCCCGCCCCGGTGGCCGGCGCATACACGGTCCAGGTCGGCGACACGCTCTTCGCCATCGCCCAGAGGCACGGGATGACCCTCGACGCGCTGCTCGCCGCCAATGGCCTCGATCGCGCCTCCATCATCTACCCGGGGCAGACCCTCGCCCTGCAGGCGGCTCCCGCGGCACCGGCCGTGAGCGAGCCGGCACCCGCCGCGCAGCCCGACCCCGCTCAGCGCTGGGCCGACCTGACGCCGGAGCAGGCCGCGCACGCCGAGCACATCATCCGCATCGGTCGCGAGCTCGGGGTCTCGGACCGCGGCATCGCGATCGCCCTCGCGACCGGAATGGTCGAGTCGGGGCTCCGCAACCTCGACTGGGGCGACCGCGATTCCCTCGGCCTGTTCCAGCAGCGGCCGAGCACCGGCTGGGGCACCCCGGAGCAGGTGCAGGACGCCGATCGCAGCATCCGCGTCTTCTACGGCGGCCCGCAGGATCCCAACGGCCGGACCACCCGCGGTCTGCTCGACATCCCGGGATGGGAGGGGATGCCGTTCACCGAGGCCGCGCAGGCGGTGCAGATCTCGGCCTACCCCGACCGCTACGGCCAGTGGGAGACCGCGGCGCACCGCTGGCTCGCCCTGTACGGGTGACCCCGGACGGGAAAACCGGATGCCCGAAGAGGTGAGGCGTTCCCGGGGCTTTCAGCCAGTCCTCCATAGAATCTTGACGTGACGACCAATCAGCAGGCCGACCCCCTCATCGGGCGGCTCGTCGACGGTCGCTACCGTGTCCGCGCTCGGATCGCCCGAGGCGGGATGGCGACGGTGTACGTCGCCACCGACCTCCGCCTCGAGCGCCGCATCGCCCTGAAGGTGATGCACGCCCATCTCAGCGACGACTCGGCGTTCCAGAGCCGGTTCATCCAGGAGGCCCGCTCGGCCGCCCGGCTCGCCGATCCTCACGTCGTGAACGTGTTCGACCAGGGGCAGGACGGCGAGCTCGCCTACCTCGTCATGGAGTACCTGCCCGGCATCACGCTGCGCGAGCTGCTCCGCGAGCAGAAGCGCCTGACGGTGCCGCAGACCATCACGATCATGGACGCCGTGCTGTCCGGCCTCGCGGCCGCGCACCGCGCCGGGATCGTCCACCGCGACGTCAAGCCCGAGAACGTCCTGCTCGCCGAGGACGGCCGGATCAAGATCGGCGACTTCGGGCTCGCGCGCGCGACGACCGCGAACACCGCCACCGGGCAGCAGCTCCTGGGGACGATCGCCTACCTCGCCCCCGAGCTCGTCACCCGGGGCACGGCGGACGCACGCAGCGACATCTACGCGCTGGGCATCATGCTGTACGAGATGCTCGTGGGCGAGCAGCCGTACAAGGGCGAGCAGCCGATGCAGATCGCCTTCCAGCACGCCACGGAGTCCGTGCCCCGACCGAGCGTCCGCAATCCGGCGGTGCCCGAGCAGCTGGACGAACTCGTCCTGTGGGCGACCGAGAAGGCGCCCGAGGAACGGCCGGACGACGCCACGCAGATGCTGAACCGGCTACGCGAGATCGAGTCCGCGCTCGGCGTGGCCCCCGCGGCGACGAGGACGGTCCCGATCTCGCGGTCCGTCGCGGATTCGGGCGAGCTGACCAAGGTCATGCCGGCGGCGGTGCCCGTCGCCGATCCCACCGCCGCGGTCCCGCAGACCGTCGACAACGCGACGGCCCTGCGGCGGCGAACAGCCCGCCGCCGAGCCCGAGGGGCCTTCCTCCTGACTCTCGTGCTCCTGCTCGCCGTGCTGGCGGGCGGCGTCGGCTGGTGGTTCGGCTCCGGGCCGGGGTCTCTCGTGGCCGTGCCCGGCGTCGCGGGCCTGACTTACGCCGAGGCGGCGGACACGCTCACCGCCGAGGGCTTCGCGCCGCAGCAGGAGGACCGCTATGCGGTCGACGTCGAACCGGGCACGGTGATCGAGACCGACCCCGGTGAAGGGCAGCGGCTCGACAAGGGCGCCGCCGTGACGGTCATCGTCTCGGCGGGTCCCGCGCCGCACACGGTCGAGGCGCTGAACGGCAGGACCGAGGACGAGGCGCGCGAGTACCTCGAGGGGCTCAACGTGACCGTTGCGGATGCCTCCCCCACGCTCTTCTCGGACGCTCCCGAGGGCGCCGTCATCAACGCCTACGTCACCCCGCGCAGCGGCGGCGAGGTCTACGAATGCGGCGAGGGGTGCGACCTGTTCGAGGCGGATGCCGTGGAGCTGTACGTCTCCGCCGGAGCCTTCCCCGATGTCTCGGGCATGTCGGTGAGCGAGGCGATGACGACCCTCACCGACAAGGGTCTCGTGGTGACCAACGATCACTCCTACGTCTTCAGCTCCGACGTGCCCAAGGACGAGGTGATCGGCGTGAGCGACCGCGCCGAGGCCGGCAACTGGCGACCCGGCGACTCGGTGCAGCTCATCGTCTCGAAGGGGCCCGAGCTGTTCCCCGTCCCGGACGTCACCGGGCTCACCCGCGACGCCGCCGCTCAGGCGATCCGGGACGCCGGCTTCGAGCCGACGTGGAACGGCATCTGGAACGCCTTCCCCAACGACTTCACCGAGGTCTCGGGCTCCGATCCGGGCGCCGACGCCCAGCGCCCCAAGGGCACGAAGATCACGCTGCAGATCCGCAGCAGCGCTCTCTGATCCGTCCGCACGCAGAGAGGCCGCACCTCCGGCATCCGGGGTGCGGCCTCTGCGTGCAGCCGACGTCGACGGCTCAGCGCTTCTCGAGCTCCTCGGCCACGAGGAACGCGAGCTCCAGGGACTGCATGTGGTTCAGGCGCGGGTCGCACAGGCTTTCGTACCGGGTCGCGAGCGCGGCTTCGTCGATCTGCTCCGAACCGCCCAAGCACTCGGTGACGTCGTCGCCCGTGAGCTCGACGTGGATGCCGCCCGGGAACGTGCCGACGGCGCGGTGCGCCTCGAAGAACCCGCGCACCTCGTCGACCACGTCGTCGAAGCGACGCGTCTTGTAGCCGGTGGGCGTGGTGATGCCGTTGCCGTGCATCGGGTCGGTCACCCACAGCGGCGTGGCGCCCGCATCGCGGACGGCTTCGAGCAGCGGCGGCAGGGCGTCGCGGATCTTGCCCGCGCCCATCCGCGTGATGAACGTGAGCCGGCCCGGCTCGCGGTTCGGGTCGAGCTTGTCGATCAGCGCCAGCGCGGTCTCGGGTGTCGTCGTGGGGCCGAGCTTCACGCCGATCGGGTTGCGGATCTTCGAGAAGTAGTCGACGTGCGCGCCGTCGAGGTCCCGCGTGCGCTCACCGATCCACAGGAAGTGGGCCGAGGTGTTGTACGGGGTGTCCGTGCGCGAGTCGATGCGGGTCATCGGGCGCTCGTAGTCCATGAGCAGGCCCTCGTGGCCCGTGAAGAACTCCACGCGCTTGAGCTCGTCGAAGTCCGCGCCCGCGGCCTCCATGAACTTGATCGCCCGATCGATGTCGGCGGCCATGCGCTCGTAGCGCTGGTTGGCCGGGTTCTGCGCGAAGCCCTTGTTCCACGAGTGCACCTCGCGGAGGTCGGCGAAACCGCCCTGAGTGAACGCCCGGATGAGGTTCAGCGTGGACGCCGCGGTGTGGTAGCCCTGCAGGAGGCGCCCGGGATCCGCCTGCCGCGAGCCCTCGGTGAAGTCGTAGCCGTTGACGATGTCGCCGCGGTACGCGGGGAGCGTGACGTCGCCGCGCGTCTCGTGGTCGCTCGAGCGCGGCTTCGCGAACTGCCCGGCCATGCGGCCCATCTTGACGACGGGCATCGAGGCGCCGTAGGTCAGCACCACGGCCATCTGGAGGACGGTCTTGATCCGGTTGCGGATCTGATCGGCCGTCGCACCGGCGAAGGTCTCGGCGCAGTCGCCGCCCTGCAGGAGGAAGGCGCGCCCCGAGGCCGCGCGAGCCAGGCGGTCGCGGAGGTTGTCGACCTCACCGGCGAAGACCAGGGGCGGGAGAGCGGCGATCTGGCGCGAGACGTCCGCGACGCGGTCGCTGTCCGGCCACTGCGGCTGCTGCTTGATGGGAAGTGATCGCCATGCGTCCAGGGCGTCGATCTCGTGCGGGAGCATCCCCCCAGCCTAGCGGGCGGGAACCGGCGTCCCGGCGTCAGGAGCGTCGTGTGACGCGCGCGGGCAGGCGGTCCTTGACGGTCGACGCGTAGACGTCCTCGTACTCCTGCTGGCCGAGCCGCTGGAGGGCCACCATGATCTCGTCGGTGACGGAGCGCAGGATGTAGCGGTCGTTCTCCATGCCCTCGTAGCGCGAGAAGTCGAGCGGTTCGCCGATCACGATCCCGACCCTCTCCACGCGCGGGATGCGCTGGCCGATCGGCATGGCGGTGTCGGTGTCGACCATGATCACGGGGATCACCGGCACCTTCGCCTCGAGGGCCATCCGGGCGATGCCGGTGCGCCCGCGGTAGAGCTTGCCGTCGGGGCTGCGGGTGCCCTCGGGATAGATGCCGAGGAGGTCTCCCCCGCCCAGCACCTGCAGGCCGGTGTTCAAGGAGGCCTCCGACGCCTTGCCCCCCGAGCGGTCGATCGGGATCTGCCCCGTCGCCTTCATGAAGAACTTGGTCGCCCAGCCCTTGATGCCGCGTCCCGTGAAGTAGTCGCTCTTGGCGAGGAACGACATCGGTCGGTCGATGACGAGGGGCAGGAAGATGGAGTCCGCGAACGACAGGTGGTTGCTCGCCAGGATCGCCGCACCGCTCGCGGGCACGTTGTTGCGCCCCACGATCCAGGGACGGAAGATCGCCTTGACCGCGGGGCCGATCACGACGTACTTCATCAGCCAGTAGAACATCGTGGCGAGTCTAGCGCCGCCCGCGGCATCCGCCCCCGACGGGAGGAGACGACCCGCCAGATAGCGACCGAGTCTCACCCGCTGTGCGACTCGGTGTCATGCCCTAGACTCGCAGGAAACCCGTGCCCGACCGGTACCGAAGGAGCTGCCGTGGTCCAGTTTGAAGTTCCCGCGATCGTCCCCGCCGACCCGGACGCGAACGTCGCCGACCTCCTCGTCGAACGCGTCCGCGCCACCCCCGAACGCGCCCTGTTCGCCGTGCCCGACGGCGACGGCTGGCGGGACATCTCCGCCGCCGACTTCGAGGCCGCCGTGGTCGCCCTGGCCAAGGGCTTCGCGTCGGCCGGCGTGCAGCCCGGCGACAAGGTGGGCTTCCTCGCCCGCACCACCTACGAGTGGACGCTGGTCGACTTCGCGTTGTTCTACGCCGGCGCGGTCATGGTGCCGATCTACGAGACGAGCTCCCCCTCGCAGATCCAGTGGATCATGGAGGACTCCGGCGCCGTGGCGCTCATCGTCGAGTCGCCCGAGCACTTCTCCCGGGTCGACGAGGTGCGCGGCGACCTCCCCCTCGTCCGGGACGTCTGGCAGCTGCACCTCGGCGCCATCGACTCCCTCACCGCCCAGGGCGCCTCCGTCGACGACGCCGAGATCGCGCGTCGCCGGTCGCTGGCGGTCGGCTCCGACATCGCCACCCTCATCTACACGTCCGGGTCGACCGGACGCCCCAAGGGATGCGTGCTCACCCACAGCAACTTCGTCGAGCTCGCCCGCAACTCGGCGAAGGCGCTGAACGAGGTCGTGCAGACGCCCGGCGCCTCGACGCTCCTGTTCATCACGACGGCGCACGTCTTCGCCCGCTTCATCTCGATCCTCGACATCCACGCGGGCGTGCGCACGGGTCACCAGCCCGACACCCGCCAGCTGCTCCCCGCGCTGGGCAGCTTCAAGCCGACCTTCCTCCTCGCCGTGCCGCGCGTGTTCGAGAAGGTCTACAACTCGGCCGAGCAGAAGGCGGAGGCCGGCGGCAAGGGCAAGATCTTCCGCGCGGCGGCCGACGTCGCCATCGAGCACTCGCGCCTCCTGGAGGAGGGCAAGAAGATCCCCGTCGGGATGCGTCTCAAGTTCGCCCTCTTCAACAAGCTCGTCTACAGCAAGCTGCGCGACGCGATGGGCGGCAACGTCGCCTATGCGGTGTCGGGCTCCGCTCCGCTGGGAGCGCGTCTCGGCCACTTCTTCCACAGCCTCGGCGTCGTGATCCTCGAGGGCTACGGCCTGACCGAGACGACGGCTCCCGCGACCGTGAACCTCGCCGACAAGTCCAAGATCGGCACGGTCGGCCCCGCTCTCCCGGGAGTCGGCGTCCGGCTCGCCGACGACGGCGAGATCGAGGTGCGCGGTGTGAACGTCTTCAAGGAGTACTGGAACAACCCCGAGGCGACGGCGGAGGCCTTCAGCGACGGCGGCTGGTTCCGCACCGGCGACATCGGCAGCTTCGACTCCGAGGGCTTCCTCACCATCACCGGCCGCAAGAAGGAGATCATCGTGACGGCCGGCGGCAAGAACGTCGCCCCCGCCGCCCTGGAGGACCCGATCCGGGCAAACCCGATCATCGGCCAGGTCGTCGTCGTCGGCGACCAGCGTCCCTTCATCTCCGCACTGATCACGCTCGACTCCGAGATGCTCCCGACCTGGCTCGCGAACAACGGGCTGCCTGCCGACCTGTCGCTCGCGGATGCGTCGAAGAACGAGGCCGTGCGCGCCGAGATCCAGAAGGCGGTGGATGCCGCGAACAGCCACGTCTCCCGGGCGGAGTCGATCCGGAAGTTCACGATCCTCGAGACGGAGTGGACCGAGGCCTCCGGGCACCTGACGCCCAAGCTCTCGATCAAGCGGAACGTCATCATGAAGGACTTCGCCGACGAGATCTCCGCGATCTACGACGAGCCGGTCACGACCACGAACGTCGCCATCGGCGGCTGACGCCCCCGGGGCGCACGCCCCCTGACCCGGACGACCCCGTGCGCGAGTGCCGCACGGGGTCTTCCGCGTCGCGGGGTCGTCCGGCGGGCGGCGTGTCCGCCGATCAGAACCAGGTGCTCTCGCGCACCTCGCGCATCGCGAGGCGCCGGGTGTCCGGGTCGAGGCGCGAGAGGTAGAGCGTCCCGTCCAGGTGGTCGGTCTCGTGCTGCAGAGCCTGAGCCAGCAGACCCTCCCCCTCGAGCACGACCGGCTTCCCGTCGATGTCGATGCCCTCGACGCGCGCCCACGGGTGGCGGAGGGCGTCGTGCCAGAGCCCGGGGACCGAGAGGCAGCCCTCCCCCGTCGGCACCGGCTCCCCGCGCACCTCGGTGAGGACCGGATTGATCACGTAGCCGATGTCCCCGTCGATGTTGTAGCTGAACGCGCGCAGCGCCACCCCGATCTGCGGAGCGGCGACGCCGGCACGGCCGGGCAGCTCCACCGTGTCGAGCAGGTCCTGCACCAGCGCCCGCACGCCGTCGTCGATCTCCTCGATCGGCGCGCATCGGGTGCGCAGCACCGGGTCGCCGAAGATGCGGATCTCGCGCACGGTCATGCTGCCGCCTCCGCCCGCAGTCCCTCGACCAGCACGGCGGCCAGCTCACGCGCGGCCGCCCGGGTTCCCGGCTGCAGTCCGGCGAACACGATCGTGCCGCCCGCGGCGATCTGCGGGTCGTACGGCATCCGCACCACCCGGCGCCCACGCGTCGCGAAATGCGTCTCCAGCTCGCCGACCCGCACCAGCGGCGTGCCCGGGGTCGACTGGTTCAGGACCACCACGGCATCGCGGGCCTGAGCGGCGTAGCCGTTGGTCTCGAGCCAGGTGAGCGTCTCGGACGCCAGACGCGCCTCGTCGACGCTCAGACCGGAGACGACCACGATCTGATCGGCGAGGTCGAGGGTCGCCGACATGACCGAATGGACGATGCCGGTGCCGGTGTCGGTCAGCACGAGCGAGTAGTAGTGGGCGGCGATGTCGGCCACCTCGCGGTAGTCGCTGTCGCTGAACGCCTCGGCCGCCCGGGGATCGGCGTCGGAAGCGAGCACGTCCAGACGGGTCGCGTCGCGGGCGACCAGCGCGGACATGTCGCGGTAGCCGTCGATCTCTCCACGGCGGCGCACGAGGTCGCGCACCGAACGGGCCTCCTGCGGCCGGGCGACGCGATCGGCGAGGGTGCCGCGGTCGGGGTTCGCGTCGACCGCGATCACCCGGTCGTCGCGGGCATCCGCCAGCGCCATCCCGAGCAGCGCCGTCACGGTCGTCTTCCCGACGCCGCCCTTGCGGGAGAGCACGGGCACGAAGCGCGCGCCGCCGGGAATCGGGGCGCCGATGCGGGCGGTCAGCGCCTTGCGCTCGCGGGCGCGTCGACCGTCGCCGAGGTTGAGGCGGCGCCCGGTGAGCCTGTAGACGAGGTGGCTCCAGGTCCCCTCCGGCTCCGGCCGTGACCGACGGCCGGGGTCGAGCAGACGGTCCGGGGTCAGGAGGTCCGCCGACTCGCGAGCCGACTCGCTCAGGTCGCCGATCCGCTTCGCGGCCGGGACCTCCGGGCGGGCGGGACGCGGGGCAGCGGCGTCCGCCGCCGCACTCCGGGCCTCGACCTCCGGACGGACGGCGCTCGGGCGCAGGGATGCCGCGGGCACGGCATCCTCCTCGAGCTCGCCGTCGATCACGGCGTCGTCGCCGGCGAGGTCGTCCTCGTCGGCGGGCGGGAGCACGACGCTGATCTGCGCCGTCCCGTCGAGCGCGCCGATGCCGGCGGTGGCGACGGAGGCGGTGTCGTCGAGGACGCCCCTCGACTCGTCGTCCAGAGGATCGGCGGTGGTGTTCGGGTTCACGATGATGACACTCCAAGCTTGCACAGGCGAGGACGCGGAGATGTCCGCGTCCTCGCCGGTCAAGGTTAGTGCGCGGGGCGGATGACGAGCAAAAGGTCGCCGGCATCCACCTGCTGCGTCGCCGCGATCGCGTGCCTCTCGACCACCCCGTCGACGGGGGCGGTGATCGCGGCCTCCATCTTCATCGCCTCGATCGACGCGACCGGCTCACCCGCGCGGACCGTGGCGCCGACCTCCGCCTTGAGCGTGACGACGCCGGAGAACGGCGCGGCCACCTGACCGGGCACGGCCGTGTCGGCCTTCTCCGCCTCGTGCGCGTCGACGCTCACCGAGCGGTCCCGCACGAACACCGGGCGCAGCTGGCCGTTCAGGGTCGTCATCACCGTGCGGATGCCCTTGTCGTCGGCATCCCCGATCGCCTCGAGCCCCACGTAGAGCTGCACGCCCCGGTCGATCTCGACCAGGTGCTCCTGACCCGTGACCAGCCCGTACAGGTAGTCGCCCGTGTCGAGCACCGAGAGGTCGCCGAACAACTCCCGCCGCTGCGCGAACTCGCGCGTCGGGGCCGGGAAGAGGAGCGTGTTGAGGCGCGCGCGCCGGCTCGCGCTGTCGCCGGCCAGCGCCGCCTCGTCCTCCGCCGTGATCTCGGTGAGGCCGGTGCGCACCTCGCGACCCGCGAGCACCTTGGACCGGAAGGGCTCGGGCCACCCGCCCGGCAGATCGCCGAGTTCGCCAGCCATGAAGCCCACCACGGAGTCGGGGACGTCGTACTTCTCGGGGTTCGCCTCGAAGTCCGCGGGATCCGCCTTCACGGCCGCGAGGTGGAGCGCCAGGTCTCCGACCACCTTGGAGGACGGCGTCACCTTGGGCACGCGGCCGAGGATGCGGTCCGCCGCGGCGTACATGTCCTCGATGAGCTCGAAGTCGTCGGCGAGGCCGAGCGCCTTCGCCTGCTGCCGCAGGTTCGAGAGCTGACCGCCGGGGATCTCGTGGTGGTACACGCGTCCGGTGGGTCCGGGCAGGCCGGACTCGAACGGGGCGTACTGGTGCCGGACGGCCTCCCAGTACGGCTCGAGGTCGGAGACGCCCGCCAGCTCGATGCCGCTGTCGCGCTCGGTGTGCGCGAGCGCCGCGACGAGGGCCGAGAGGGAGGGCTGGCTCGTCGTGCCGGAGAGCGGCGCCGACGCGGCGTCCACCGCATCCACGCCCGCCGCGCTGGCGGCGAGGAGCGTCGCCAGCTGACCGCCCGGGGTGTCGTGCGTGTGCAGGTGGACGGGGATGTCGAAGCGCTCCCGCAGCGCGGTCACCAGCTTCGCCGCCGCGGCGGGACGCAGCAGGCCCGCCATGTCCTTGATGGCGATGATGTGCGCTCCTGCTTCGACGATCTGGTCGGCGAGACGCAGGTAATAGTCGAGGGTGTAGAGGTCCTCCGCCGGGTCCAGCAGGTCGCCCGTGTAGCAGAGCGCCACTTCGGCGATCGCGGTGCCCGTGCGCCGCACCGCCTCGATCGCGGGACGCATCTGCTCGACGTCGTTCAGGGCGTCGAAGATGCGGAAGATGTCGACTCCGCTCGCGGCGGCCTCGGCGACGAACGCATCGGTCACGGCGGTCGGATAGGGGGTGTACCCGACGGTGTTGCGCCCGCGCAGCAGCATCTGGATCGCGACGTTCGGGAGCGCCGCCCGCAGCTTGTCGAGGCGTTCCCACGGGTCCTCCCCCAGGAAGCGCAGCGCCACGTCGTAGGTCGCGCCGCCCCACGCCTCGACCGAGAGCAGGCCCGGGGTGAGGCGGGCGAGGTACGGGGCGGCCGCGACGAGGTCCTTCGTGCGCACGCGCGTCGCCAGGAGCGACTGGTGGGCGTCGCGGAAGGTCGTGTCGGTGATCGCGAGCGCGGTCTGCGCGCGGAGCTCCGCGGCGAAGCGCTCGGGCCCGAGCTCCTGCAGACGCTGACGGGATCCCGGCAGCGGCGCGGTGTCGAGATCGATCGCCGGGAGCTTGGTCCGGGGGTCGGCCGTTCCCGGGTGGGCGCCGTTCGGCTTGTTGACCGTGACGTCGACCAGCCAGTTCAGGATCTTCGTGCCGCGGTCCTTCGAGACGCGACCGCGCAGCAGCGCGGGACGCTCGTCGATGAAGGAGGTGCTCAGGTCGCCCGACACGAAGGCGTCGTCCTCGAGCAGCGCCTGCAGGAAGGGGATGTTGGTGGACACCCCGCGGATGCGGAACTCCGCCAGCGCGCGGCGCGCACGGGCGACGGCGGCGGGGAAGTCCCGGCCGCGGCACGTGAGCTTCGCGAGCATCGAGTCGAAGTGCGGGCTGATCTGGGCGCCCTGGTGGACCGTGCCTCCGTCGAGACGGATGCCGGCGCCGCCGGGCGAGCGGTAGGTGGTGATCTTGCCCGTGTCGGGACGGAATCCCTGGGTCGGATCCTCGGTCGTGATCCGGCACTGGAGAGCCGCTCCGCGCAGGTGCAGCTCGTGCTGCCGGAGGCCGAGGTCCGCGAGGGACTGCCCCGAGGCGATCCGCATCTGGCTCTGGACGAGGTCGACGTCGGTGACCTCCTCGGTCACGGTGTGCTCGACCTGGATGCGAGGATTCATCTCGATGAAGACGACCTCGCCCGCGCGCTCCCCCGCCGTCTCGAGGAGGAACTCGACGGTGCCCGCGTTCTCGTATCCGATGGAGCGGGCGAAGGCGACCGCGTGGGCGTGGAGCGCGGAGCGCGTGCCCTCGTCGAGGTTCGGCGCCGGGGCGATCTCGACGACCTTCTGGTGGCGGCGCTGCACCGAGCAGTCGCGTTCGAACAGGTGCACCGTCTCACCGGTCTTGTCGGCGAGGATCTGCACCTCGATGTGCCGCGGCCGGACGACGGCCTGCTCGAGGAACATCCGCGGGTCGCCGAAGGCGCTGGAGGCCTCGCGCATGGCCTCGGCGAGAGCAGGGGCGAGCTCGTCGGCGGTCTCCACCCGGCGCATGCCGCGTCCGCCGCCTCCCGCGACCGCCTTGGCGAACAGGGGGAAGCCGATCTCCGGCGCCTGGGCGACCAGCTCCTCGATGTCGTCGGACGCCTCCGTCGAACGGAGCACCGGGACACCCGCCTCGACGGCGTGGCGCTTCGCCTCGACCTTGTTGCCGGCCATCTCGAGCACGGCGGCCGGCGGGCCGATGAAGACGATGCCGTGGGCCGCGGCCTTCTCGGCGAGCTCCGGGTTCTCCGACAGGAAGCCGTATCCGGGGTAGATCGCATCGGCACCCGACTCGAGCGCCACGCGGATGATCTCGTCGACGTCGAGGTAGGCGCGCACGGGATGACCGCGTTCGCCGATCTCGTACGCCTCGTCCGCCTTGAGCCGGTGCACGGAGCCCCGGTCCTCATGCGGGAAGACCGCGACGGTCCTGGCTCCCACTTCGTACGCCGCACGGAAGGCGCGGATCGCGATCTCGCCGCGGTTCGCCACAAGGATCTTCTGGAACATGCACACCTCTGAGAGCTCGATGCGCGAGCGGGGGCACGCACATGGGGCGGGGCTGAGTGTCCCCCCAGACTAGGGCAAGGTAACGTGGAGGTCGTGCACGTACTCAGCGTCAGCTCTCTCAAGGGAGGCGTCGGCAAGACGACCGTGACCCTCGGCCTGGCCTCCGCGGCCTTCGCCCGGGGCGTCCGGACTCTGGTCGTCGACCTCGACCCCCAGTCCGATGTGTCCACCGGCATGGACATCCAGGTCGCGGGACGACTCAACATCGCCGACGTTCTGGCGAACCCGAAGGAGAAGGTGGTCCGTCAGGCGATCACCTCGAGCGGCTGGGCCAAGGTCCACCCGGGAACGATCGACGTGCTGATCGGCAGCCCCTCGGCGATCAACTTCGACGGCCCGCACCCGAGCGTGCGCGACGTCTGGAAGCTCGAAGAGGCCCTCGCGGCCGTCGAGTCGGACTACGACCTCGTGCTGATCGACTGCGCCCCGTCGTTGAACGCCCTCACCCGCACCGCGTGGGCGGCCAGCGACCGCGTCATGGTGGTCACCGAGCCGGGCCTCTTCTCCGTCGCGGCCGCCGACCGTGCCCTGCGCGCCATCGAGGAGATCCGACGCGGCCTCTCCCCGCGTCTGCAGCCGCTCGGCATCGTCGTGAACCGCGTGCGCCCGCAGTCCATCGAGCACCAGTTCCGCATCAAGGAGCTGCGCGACATGTTCGGCCCGCTCGTCCTCTCGCCCCAGCTCCCCGAGCGCACCTCGCTGCAGCAGGCGCAGGGTGCGGCGAAGCCCCTGCACATCTGGCCCGGCGACTCCGCGCAGGAGCTCGCCGCCGACTTCGACCAGCTGCTCGACCGCATCATCCGCACCGGGCGCATCCCCGTCGCGGAGAGCAGCGCGCAGGCCTGAGCACCGCCGAACGGAGACGGCCATCCTCGATCGAGGATGGCCGTTCGTCGTCGGTGCCGGGGGACCGGCCGGGGATCAGGCGGAGCGCTTGGATCGACGGGCCGCCAGCTCGTCGACCGGGTCGGGGGCGGTGGGGTCGAACTCGACCAGCGTCGACTCGACCTCGCGGAGCACCTTGCCGACCGCGATGCCGAACACGCCCTGCCCGCGGCTGACGAGGTCGATCACCTCGTCGTTCGACGTGCAGAGGTAGACGGAGGCGCCGTCGCTCATCAGGGTGGTCCCGGCGAGATCGCGGATGCCGGCGCGCCGCAGCTCGTCGACCGCCGTGCGGATCTGCTGCAGGGAGATGCCGGTGTCGAGCAGGCTCTTGACGAGCTTGAGGACGAGGATGTCGCGGAAGCCGTAGAGACGCTGCGACCCGGAGCCGCTCGCGCCGCGCACGGTCGGCTCGACCAGCTCGGTGCGCGCCCAGTAGTCGAGCTGACGGTACGTGATGCCGGCGGCGCGTGCGGCCACCGCGCCCCGGTAGCCGACCTCGTCGTCCATGGCGGGGAGACCGTCGGTGAAGAGGAGTTCGTTCACGAACCGCGGGTCGCCGGTGCGCTCGTCCGCATTCATCTGAATTCCTCTCTGGAACGGGTTATGTCCACGGTAGAGCAGCACCCCCGCACCGGCAACGACATCCGTGCCGCGCGTCAGGTGTGTCGCAACCAGTTCGTTACGAAAGCACGCGGGCCAGCGCGTCCTTGACGAAGATCCCGCGGACCTCGTCGATCTTGGCCGCCAGCTCGGGCGCCAGTTCCGCCGCCTTGCCGCGCGAGGCCGTGTCGGTGCGGCGCAGCAGCGTCGACAGGGCGGACTCGATCAGGGCGACCTCGCGCTCGGCCCCCTGGCGCAGGGAGCGCAGGTGGCGGGGCTCGATGCCGTGACGGTCGAGGGCGACGAGTCCGCGCAGCAGGGCGACGGCCGATTCGGGATACGTCTCCTGAGCGGTGACGACCCCGGTGCTGATCGCGTCGTTGAGCAGCTGCGGTCCGGCGCCCGCCGCGGCGAGCAGCTCCTCGCGGCGGTAGCGCCGCGGCGTCTGCACGATCGACGGCGGAGGCGCGAGTGCGGCGCCCGCGCCGCCGGCCTGGTCGAGCTGCTCCCGGATGACGCTGAGGGGCAGGTAGTGGTCGCGCTGGAGGGTGAGGCCGAGACGGAGGCGCTCGATGTCGGCCTGGGAGAACTTGCGGTACCCCGACTCGGTGCGCGAGGGGGTGACGATGCCCTGCACCTCGAGGAAGCGGAGCTTGCTGGAGGTGAGATCGGGGAACTCGGGGGTGAGTCGCGCCAGCACCTGACCGATGCTGAGAAGGCCCGCGGACGTGGAGCGTTCGCGGGCGTGGGACGCCGCCATCAGCCGTTCGCCGCGGCGCGGTCGACGGGTGACGCGAAGAAGTTCAGGCGGAACTTGCCGACACGGACCTCGGCGCCGTCCGCGAGCGGGCTGCGGTCGACACGCTCGCCGTTGACGTACGTGCCGTTGAGCGAGCGCTGGTCGATGATCTCGAACGCGGCTCCGTTGCGGGTGACCTCGGCGTGACGTCGGGAGACGGTCACGTCGTCGAAGAAGATGTCGGCCTCCGGGTGACGGCCGACCGTGGTGACGTCGGTGTCGAGAAGGTAACGGGCCCCGGCCAGGGCGCCGGACCGCACGAGCAGAAGGGCGGACCCCGACGGCAGGGCCGCAATGGCGGCCTGCTCCACGTCGGTGAGCTCGGCGCCGAACGGCACGAAGGACAGATCGGAATCGTGCCCGAACGTCTGTGTCACGTCGTGCTTCTGCTCGCCGGAGCGGTGGATCGCCGCGTCTCCGGCGGATCGGCTCTCGCTGTCTGTCACTTTGGCCTCCTGGTCGTCCAGACTAACGGATGCACCGGGCCAGACGGGAGCCGCATTCGCGCTCAGGCGGCCCACACCGGAATTTCCTAGGCTGGAGGGGTGAAGACCACCGCCGCACGCCGCCCTGTCGCCCCCCTCGCCCTCGCCGCGAGCCTCCTCGCCGCCTTCCTCGTGCTGTTCGCCCCGCTCCCGGCGTCGGCGCACGACGCCCTCATCTCCTCGTCCCCCGAGGCCGATGCGACCGTCGACACCCTCCCCGGCGAGATCACCCTGACCTTCAGCGCCGACCTCATCGCCGGCGAGGGCGCGACCGAGGTGGTCGTCACTGACGCCGACGGCGCCTCCGTCATCGACGGCCCCGCCGTGACCGAGGGCGCCGTCGTCACCCAGCCCCTCGTCGCCGAGGCCGCGGCGGGCAGTTACCACGTCGTGTGGAAGGTCGTCTCCAGCGACGGGCATCCGACGTCCGGCGAGTACTTCTTCACCGTCTCGCAGGGCTCGTCGGCGACCACGACGCCGTCGCCCGAGCCGACCCCGACCGTGACCGCGGCGGCACCCTCGGAGGAGCCCACGACCACCCCCGCTCCGGCGGAGACCGGCGACGACACGTCCGCGTCGGCCGCCTGGATCTGGGTGCTCGCAATCGTGGGCGTCATCGTGATCGCGGCCGCCGTCACGACCGCCGCGGTGCTCGCCCGGCGGGGCCGCCGGAACACCCCGCCGACCGATTCCGACCTCCCTGCGGCGCGATAGGCTGGACGCATGCCTCATTACGACGTCGTCATCCTCGGTGCAGGTCCTGGTGGATACGTCGCTGCGGTTCGCAGCGCGCAGCTCGGCCTGTCCACCGCCATCATCGAGGAGAAGTACTGGGGTGGTGTCTGCCTCAACGTCGGCTGCATCCCCTCCAAGGCCCTCCTGAAGAACGCCGAGCTCGCGCACACGCTGAAGCACAAGGCCGACTTCTTCGGCATCTCGGGTGAGTTCTCCCTCGACTACGGCAAGGCGTTCGACCGCAGCCGCGTCGTGGCCGAAGGCCGCGTCAAGGGCATCCACTTCCTGATGAAGAAGAACAAGGTCACCGAGTACGACGGCCGCGGCACCTTCACCGGCCCGAAGGCCATCTCGGTCGCCAAGTCCGACGGCACGACCGAAGAGGTCACGTTCGACAACGTGATCATCGCGACCGGCTCGACCGTCCGCCTGCTCCCGGGCGTGACCCTCAGCGAGAACGTCGTGACGTACGAGGAGCAGATCCTCTCGCGCGAGCTCCCCGAGTCGATCGTGATCGTCGGCGCGGGCGCCATCGGCATGGAGTTCGCCTATGTCATGACGAACTACGGCGTGAAGGTCACGATCATCGAGTTCCTCGACCGCGCCCTCCCCAACGAGGACCCGGACGTGTCGAAGGAGATCGCGAAGCAGTACAAGAACTACGGCGTCGACATCCTCACCTCCACCAAGGTCGAGACCGTCGTCGACAACGGCTCCTCGGTCACCGTGACCTACACCGGCAAGGACGGCCAGCAGGGCTCGATCGACGCCTCGAAGGTGCTCATGTCGATCGGGTTCGCCCCTCGCGTCGAGGGCTTCGGCCTCGAGAAGACCGGCGTCGAGCTCACCGAGCGCGGCGCGATCGCGATCGACGACTACATGCGCACGAACGTCGAGGGCATCTACGCCATCGGTGACGTGACCGCCAAGCTGCAGCTCGCCCACGTGGCCGAGGCGCAGGGCGTCGTCGCCGCCGAGACGATCGGCAAGGCCGAGACCATGCCGCTCGGCGACTACCGGATGATGCCGCGCGCGACGTTCTGCTCGCCGCAGGTGGCCTCGTTCGGCCTGACCGAGCAGCAGGCCAAG
Source organism: Microbacterium californiense (assembly GCF_047246625.1). Lineage (NCBI taxonomy): Bacteria > Bacillati > Actinomycetota > Actinomycetes > Micrococcales > Microbacteriaceae > Microbacterium > Microbacterium californiense. Next base: position 240,367 of record NZ_JBFOKQ010000002.1, read on the forward strand.
GCCGAGGGGCACGACATCAAGGTCGTCAGCTTCCCGTTCATGGCGAACGGCAAGGCGCACGGCCTCGGCGAGCCCGTCGGCTTCGTGAAGATGATCGCGGATGCCGAGCACCTCGAGCTCCTCGGCGCCCACATGATCGGCCCGGACGTCTCGGAGCTTCTGCCCGAGATGACCCTCGCCCAGAAGTGGGACCTGACCGCCCTCGAGCTGGCCCGCAACGTCCACACGCACCCGACCCTGTCGGAGGCGCTGCAGGAGGGCTTCCACGGCCTCGCCGGTCACATGATCAACTTCTGATCCTCGGATCACCCGACGAAGGCCCGGCCCGCTTCCCGCGGAGCCGGGCCTTCGCGCGTCAGAGCCCGCGCATGGTGATGAGACCGGCGGTCGCGCGACGCAGCGGGCGCGCGCCGAGCGTGCGGATGAGCGATTCGCGCGCCCGCGCCGCCGCCGGCGGCACCGGAGCCCCCATCGCCATGTAGAACAGGGACCGCCGTTGCGCCGCTCCGGCGGAGCGGCGGGCGCGCCGGTCCCAGCCGGCCAGCTCCGGCATCCGTCCCGGACGCGTCGACAGGATCTCGGCGGCGAGGCGGACGGCGTCCAGCCACCCCAGGTTCATGCCCTGCCCGCCGATCGGGCTGGTCTCGTGCGCCGCGTCGCCGAGCAGCACGATCCGACCGCGGACGAACGAGCGCGCCGCGTGCTGCGCGACCGTGAACGATGTCGGGTCCTCCCCCGGGGCGAGCCGGGGCCGGACGCCCGTGCGGGTCTCGATCGCGTGGCGGAACCGGTCGGCGGTCACCGTCCCGTCCATTCCGGGCGCATCCGTCCGCACGACCCAGCGGCGACGACCGCCCGGCAGCGGGAAGGACTCGACCAGACCGCCCGGCTCGCAGAAGAGCGTGGCGCGCCTCCCCGCCTCCGCGTCGTCGATGTCGGCCATCGCGTAGGCGCCGCTCCCGGGCCGGCGCCGCCAGCGGATGCCGAGCGACGCACGGAGCGGGCTGTGCACCCCGTCCGCCACGACCACCATGCCGGCGGTCTGCCGGGTCGGCGCCTCGGGTCCATCCGCGACGACCGTGACCTCGTCTCCCGCGTCCCGGAGACCGGTGACCGTGCGTCCTTCGAGGATGCCCCCGCCCGGCAGCTCCTCGAGCCGTCGACGCAGCAGGGCGTCGGTGCGGTGCTGCGGGAGCACGAGCACGGGCCGGTCCTCCGAGAAGGTGAGCGAGGCGAGCGTGCGGCCGCGGCTCACGACGTCGCCGCCGTCCAGCACGAGCGCCTCGGCGCGCACGGCCTGCCCGAGGCCCGCCGCGTCGAGCGCGTCGAGGCCGGGACGGTGGATGCCGATGGCCCGGGTGCGCGCGTCGGCGTCCACCCGTCGCTCGAGGATCGCGACGTTCACGCCGTCCTGCCGGAGGAGGCACGCCAGCAGCATGCCGACAGGACCGGCGCCGACGATCAGGACGTCATGGTCGGGCATCCGGATGCTCCCATCGAAGCTCCAGGCGGTACGGCACTCCCGAGCGGACGGACCACCGCTCGGGGGCGAGCGCCGACAGCTCGGCCGCGGTGAAGGACCGACGGATGCTGGTGAGCCCGTCGGCTCGGATGAAGGAGCCGGCCAGGACGTTCCGCGCGAACGGCGCCGTCCCCGCGGCGAACAGCGCGTACGCCGCGGCGCTGCGGGCGATGTCGTGGTGTCCGGCGACGCCGCCCGGGGCGACGAGCTTCTCGGAGTCCCCGAGGACCGCGGTCAGCTGCTCCGCGGTGAGATGGTGCAGCAGATGGTTCGAGACGACGATGTCGAAGAGCTCGCCGTCCGCCGCCAGCTCGGCGCTCGAGGCGCAGCGGTAGCGCACGCCCGCGCCGCCGTCGTGCGCCGCAGCCCAGCGCATCGCCCGTTCGTCGGGGTCGAGCGCCGTGATGTCGGCGGACAGCCCGTCGCGCCGCAGGCGCGCCGCCAGCGACCGGCACAGATCCGCCCCGCCCGCGCCGACGTCGAGGATCCGCACGCGCCCGCGACGCGCGCGCGGCAGGACGTCTCGCCGGTAGAGCAGACCGGGGCGCGACACCACGGCGTTGACCTGTCGGAAGCGCAGATAGGTGCGCTCCAGCATCCACAGGTCCGCGGCCGGGTCGTCCATGAGCTCGCGCGCGTCGACCGCGCGGGCCGAGAGGTCAGGAATCGTCGCTCCTGGGCGCTTCGACCGTCAGCAGCGCGCTCTCGGCGGTCAGCCCGGGCCCGAAGGCCATGGCCGCCACGCGGTCGCCGCGCTGCGAATCCTCCCTCTCGAGGATGTGCTTGAGCACGAAGAGGATGGTGGCGCTGGACATGTTGCCGTTCTCGCGCAGCACCTCGCGGGCCGGACGCAGCTGGTCGTCGCTGAGGTGCAGCCGCTCCTGCACCCGGTCGAGGATGCTGCGTCCGCCGGGGTGGATGGCCCAGTGCTCGACGCGCTCCCCGATGCGTCCCTCCTCGAACGCCATCGACATGTCGTGCTCGTGCACGTAGAGCGGCCGGATCGCGCCGATGATGGTCTCGCCGATGATCTGCGGCACGGCGGTCGAGAGGATCATCTCGAAGCCCGAGTCGCCGATGGTCCACGCCATGTCCTTCTCGCCCTCGGCGGCGATCGCGGTGTGGAAGCGGTCGAGGGTGAAGCCGCGCACCGGCGACGGCAGGTCCCGCGCCGTGACGATGCCTGCGGCGGCGCCGTCGGCGAAGAGGGAGGAGGCGACGATCGTGTCGGGGTCTTCGGACGAGCGCAGGTGGAGCGTGCACAGCTCCACGCTCACCACGAGCACCACGGCGTCGGGGTCGGCGGCGCAGAACTGGCTCGCGGCGCGGAGGGCGGGCATCGAGGCGTAGCAGCCCATGAAGCCGAGGTGGTAGCGGTGCGCGCTGTCGGGAATGCCCAGCGCCCGCACGATCTCGTACTCGGGGCCGGGCGCGTGGAAGCCGGTGCAGGAGACGGTGATGACGTGGGTGACGTCGGAGGCCCGCAGGTCGGGGTCCGCCTCGAGCGCCCGCTGGGCGGCGGTGACGAACAGCCGGGTGGCTTCGCGGACGTAGATGTCGTTGCGCACCTTGGTGCCCGGGGCCAGCAGCTGACGCGTCTCGAGATCGAAGAAGATCGGCGACTCCGACGGCTCGGTGAGCGACAGCTCCTCGATGACGGTGTGGCGGGTGTCGATCCCCGATCCGTTGAAGGATGCCGTGACGATCCGCTGCGCGAGGCGGCCGATGTCGGGCTGCTGTGCGAACACGTCGCGCACCGCGTCCTGCTCGAGGAGGGTGTCGGGGACGATGGTCTGCAGGGAGCGCAGCACAGCAGGACGACTCATGCGGTCACTCAATCATCCGCGCGCGGGTCCGGATAGGGGGTTGCGTCGGGGATCGCGCTCTGCGAAGACGCCGTCAGAAGCCGAGCGCACGGGCGAGCTTCGACCCCGACGCCGCGTCGCGACCGCCGGCGGCCTGGACCGCGCGCTCGACCGCCGCGAAGAACGCGGCCCGGCCCTCGGCGGTCGCCGGACCGGCGGGACCGAGCTCCATCTCCCACTCGCGCCATTCCCGCTCCACGCCCTGACGCAGGTCGGTGGCGCGGACGTGGTCGTCCACGAACTCCGCGACCACTCCCCCCGCCCCGGTGAGGAGGTACGCCGTGCGGTCGTTGCGGATGCGGGCGAGCGGGGCGAGCGGATCCGTGGTCCATCGTGCGATCGTCGCCGCGACGGCATCCGGCAGTCCTTCGCCCTCGCCGAGCGGCCAGCCGAGCTCGACCCGGCCGTCTCCTTCGCGCGGACCCTTCACGTGCCAGCCCTCGTCCGGTCCGCCGGTCCGTCGGCGCAGCGCGACGCCGGCGCGGGCGAGTGCCGCATCGGCCGTGTCGAAGTACCGGGCGTCCAGCGTCCGCGGCTCCCCGTCGCTGACCGCGTCGACGCCGGGGATCGCCTCCCAGACGGGCAACGGGGTCGTGACGTCGACGTCGAACTTGCGCTCGACCTCGACCGAGCGGCTGGGGTCAGTCATCGTCCGCGGTCGTCGTGAGGTTCTCGAGCGCCTCGTCGAACCAGTAGTCGATCTCGGTGGGTCCGTCGTCGGTGCCGGTGTTCTGCGGCTCGCCCCGGCGGTTGTACACCACCTGGGTCTCGCTGTAGGGGACGATCAGCTTGTCGTCCGCGTCGCCGAGGGGGATGATCTGCCCGTCCAGCGGGCCGCCGTGAAGTCGTGCGAGTGCCATGCCCTCACCCTATCCCCGCTCGACGGCGTCGGCACGGAGTGCGTCTCAGCCGACGCCCACGCCGATCACCGCGCCCAGGATCATCCACGGGCCGAAGGCGATGCGCGTGGTGCGATCGGCGCGCCGCAGGGCGAGCAGGACCAGGGCGTGCACGGCGCCGAGCACGAAGGCGGATGCCGCGCCCACGGCGAGCGCCGTCCACCCGTGCCAGGCGAGCACGAGGCCGATGACGGCCGCCAGTTTGACGTCGCCGCCGCCCAGCCCGTCGCGGCTGAGGAGGCGGAGCGCGACGTAGAAGCCGCCGAGGATCAGCATGCCGATCAGGGCGCGGATCAGGGCCACGCCCTCCCCCGTCGAGACGGCGTCGACGGCGGCGAGCACGAGCAGCGCGGCGAGGGTGGGCAGCACGATGCGATCGGGGAGGCGATGGGTGCGGGCGTCGATGACGACCAGCCAGCCCCCGATGCCGATCAGGGCGAGGTGGACGAGGACGACGAGGCTCTGACGCGGATCCATGCGCGAAGGCTAGAAGACCCCCGACGGGTCGGCGAGGACGCCTGTGGATAAGCGGTTCCGGGGCCGTTCTCCGGGCCGTTCCGGCAATGTCCCATGTACGACATAGCGTCGGAACATCACTTGATATATTAGAACATAACTTCGAGGATGGTGACATGGGGATCGGGCTCGATGCGGTGGCTGCGCTCTCTCCGGCCAGCGACTCCCGCGCCGGAGAGGTGCTTCGACTGCGCCGCGAGATCAGCCGGATGCAGCGGCGGCGCAGCGACCAGACGCTGCTCCCCCTGGACCCCGCGCTGGAGTCCCTCCTGCCCGACGGGGGCCTCGCGACCGGGACGTCGTACACCCTCTCCCCCTCGCCGAGCCTGGTGCTCGCCCTGCTGAGCGCCGCCTCGCAGAAGGGGCACTGGTGCGCGGTCATCGGCATGCCCACTCTGGGCGTGGAGGCGGCCGCCGGCTTCGGCATCGACCTGAGCCGTCTGATCCTCGTCCCCGATCCGGGCGATCGCTGGTTCGCCGCGACGTCCGCCCTCGCCGAGGTCGTGCCCCTGATCGCCGTGCACCCCGGCACCCGCCTGCGCGACGCCGACGTCTCGCGCCTGAGCGCGCGGCTGCGCGACCGCGGCAGCACCCTGCTCGTCACCGGCGTGTGGCCCCAGGCCGAGGGCTCCATCCGGGTCCACGATCCGCAGTGGAACGGACTCGGCGCCGGATGGGGCCTCCTCTCCGATCGCACCGTGACCGTGACCGCGCACACCCGGAACCGCCCGCTCCCGGCGAGCGTCCGCGTGCGCCTGCCCGGCCGCAACGGCGCCCTCGAGCCGGCGACCACCGAGCTCACCGCCCTTCCCGGGCTTCCCGCTCGTCCGGTCGTCGAGCCCGCTCCCGACCTCCTGCGCTGGGCGGAGGCAGGATGACCGAGCCCCTCCGCGTCCTCGTGCTGTGGTTCCCCGACTGGCCGCTGCGCGCCGCCCTCGGTGCGCCCCCGCATCCGCCCACCGCTCTGCTGCACGCCAACACGGTCGTCGCGTGCACGGCATCCGCGCGGGAGCACGGCGTGCGCAGCGGGCAGCGCCGCCGGGAGGCGCAGGGACGACTCTCCTCCCTGCAGGTGCTCCCGCAGGACACCGCGCGGGACGAACGCGTCTTCCTGCCGGTCCTGCAGCTGATCGAGAAGCACGCCCCCGGCGCGACCCTGCTGCGCCCGGGACTCGCCGTGCTCCGCGCCCGCGGCATCGCCCGCTACCACGGGAGCGAGGCCGCCGCGGCGGAGGCGCTCGCCGCCGTGCTCGCCGACGCCGGTTTCCCCGAGGTGCGCATCGGCGTGGCCGACGGCCCGTTCACCGCCGAGATCGCCGCACGCGGACCCCGCCCCTGCACGGTCGTGCCCGCCGGCGCCGCGAAGGAGTTCCTCGCCCCGTTCCCCGTGCAGGTCCTCCGCGACGACGAGATCACCGGCCTCCTGCTGCGGCTCGGCGTCCGCACGCTCGGCGACTTCACCGCCCTGCCGACGGCCGACGTGCGCAGCCGCTTCGGCGAGCGCGGCGCCCGGTTGCACGCGCTCGCCGCCGGTGCCGACTCCCGCCCCCTGACGCCCCGCCCTCCCGATCCGGAGCTGGCGCGGAGCATCGAGTTCGAGACGGCCCTGGGCGGGGCCGATCAGGTCGCCTTCGCCGTGCGGCAGACGGCGGATGCCGTGCTGCTGGCGCTCGGCGAGGCGTCGACGGTGTGCACCGAGGTGCGCATCGACCTCACCGACGACAACGGGCAGGTGTACTCGCGCACCTGGCTGCACCCGACCTGCTTCGACGCCTCGGATCTCGTCGACCGGGTGCGCTGGCAGCTGGAGTCGGTCGCCGCCGAGAACGCGACCGAGCCCGTCGACGAGGCCCGGGCGTTCGGCGGCATCGTCGCGGTCCGGATCCTCCCCGTGGCGGTGGACGACGCGGCGCACCATCAGCCGGGGCTGTTCGGCTCGGGCACCGATGAGCGCCTGCACCACGCGGTCTCCCGGGTGCAGACCATGCTGGGACATCAGGGCGTGGTGACCGCGGCCGTGTCGGGCGGGCGGTGGCTCGTCGACCGGCAGGTGCTGACGCCCTGGGGAGAGCGCAGCGTCGCACCCCGGGATCCCGTCTCCCCCTGGCCGGGCAGTCTGCCCGATCCCCTCCCGGCCGAGGTCTTCCGCCCGCCGCGCCCGCTGGGGGTGAAGGCGGCGGATGGCGACAGCATCCGCATCGACGAGCGCGGCGCCCTGTCGGCCGACCCCGCCTTCATCCACGGCGACCGGGTGCTCGCCTGGGCCGGCCCCTGGCCCGTGCACGAGCGGCGCTGGGCGAGCGACGGCGGGAAGCATGGGCATCGCTTCCAGATCGTGGACGACCAGGACCGCGCCTGGCTCGTGTTCTGCACGGGCGACCGGTGGTGGGCCGAGGGGAGGTATCGCTGATGGGCTGGCACAACCCTCCCCAGAAGTGGCAGGAGCTGGAGCGCACGCTCAGCGCCCTGGATCCGCCGACCGGACGCCCCGATCCCGGGCCGGTCAGCACGCGCCGTCGGCTCACCCCGCCGACCGAGATCGCCCGCCCGGAGGACGCGGTCCCCTACGCCGAGCTGCATGCGCACTCCTCGTACTCGTTCCTCGACGGCGCCTCCTCCCCCGAAGCACTGCTCGCCGAGGCCGAGCGCCTGGGCCTCACCGCCCTCGCGCTGACCGACCACGACGGCTTCTACGGCGCCGCCCGCTTCGCCGAGGTGGCGGAGCTCATGGAGCTGCGCCTGCAGACCGTGTTCGGCGCGGAGCTGTCTCTCGACCTCCCCGCCCCGCAGCGCGGCTCTCCCGACCCGGCGGGCGAGCACCTCCTCGTCCTCGCCCGGGGCATGGAGGGCTACCACCGGCTCTCCGGGGCGATCACCACGGCGCAGCTGCGCGGCGGCGAGAAGGGGCGGCCCGTCTACGACCTCGACGAGCTCGCGGCGAGCGCGGACGGCCACTGGACGATCCTCACCGGCTGTCGCAAGGGAGCCGTCCGGCAGGGGCTGGAACGAGGGGATGCCGCGACGCCGCTGCGCCGTCTCGTCGATCTCTTCGGCGCCGACCACGTGGCGGTCGAGCTCTTCGATCACGGGGACCCGCAGGACACCCGTCGCAACGATGCGCTCGCCGACCTGGCCCGGCGCCTGCGCCTGCCCGTCGTGGCCACGAACAACGTGCACTATGCGACGCCGCAGCAGGCCCCGCTCGCCGAGGCGGTCGCGGCCGTCCGCGCGGTGCGCAGCATGGACGAGCTCGACGGCTGGCTGCCCGCGCACGACGGCGCCCACCTGCGCAGCGGAGCGGAGATGGCCGCGAGGTTCCGGCGGTACCCCGGGGCGATATCGACCGGGCTCGAGCTGGCCGCGGCATCCGCCTTCCCCCTGCGTCGCGCCCGCCCCGCCCTGCCGCAGCAGAAGGTGCCGGAGGGGCACACGCCGATGAGCTGGCTGCGGCGCCTCGTGTGGGAGGCCGTGCCCGCCAAGTACCCCCGCCTCGATGCCGACGGTCGGAGCCGGATCGAACGCGAGCTGAACGTCATCGAGGAGAAGGACTTCCCCGGCTACTTCCTGATCGTGCACAGCATCGTCTCCGAGGCGCGTCGGCGCGGCATCCTCTGCCAGGGGCGCGGATCCGCCGCGGCGAGCGCGGTCTGCTACCTGCTGGGGATCACGGCCGTCGACCCGATCCTCTACGGCCTCCCCTTCGAGCGTTTCCTCGCCACCACGCGCACGGAGGAGCCCGACATCGACGTCGACTTCGACTCCCGGCGGCGCGAGGAGATCATCCAGTGGGTGTACGCCGAGTACGGTCGGGAGCGGGCGGCGCAGGTGGCGAACGTGATCCAGTACCGTCCGAAGAACGCCGTGCGCGACATGGCGCGGGCGCTCGGCCACTCGCCCGGGCAGCAGGACTCGTGGTCGCGGCAGGTGGACGGCTGGAGCTCGGGGGTGAAGCCCGCCGAGGGGCACGACATCCCCGAGAACGTGCTCGCCTACGCCGGCGAGCTGATGAAGGCGCCCCGCCACCTCGGCATCCACTCCGGCGGCATGGTGCTCACCGCGCGCCCCGTCGGCGAGGTCGTGCCCGTGGAGCATGCGCGCATGGAGGATCGCACCGTCATCCAGTGGGACAAGGACGATTCGGCGTGGATGGGGCTGGTGAAGTTCGACCTGCTGGGCCTGGGGATGCTCGCCGCCCTGCAGCACTCCTTCGACCTGATCCGGGAGGCGACGGGCGAGGAGTGGACGCTCGAGAGCATCCCCAAGGAGGAGCCGGGGGTCTACGACATGCTGTGCCGCGCCGACTCCATCGGGATCTTCCAGGTCGAGTCGCGCGCGCAGATGGGCCTGCTCCCCCGACTGCAGCCCCGCTGCTTCTACGATCTGGCGATCCAGATCGCCCTCATCCGCCCCGGGCCCATCCAGGGCGGTGCGGTGCATCCCTTCGTGCGGCGCAAGATGGAGAAGGACCGGGTCGACGAGGAGAACCGGGAGCGGGCGGCGCGGGGCGAGGCGCCGGTGGACTTCCCCATCCCCTACCCGCACAGCGATCTGGAGCCGATCCTGCGTCGCACTCTCGGTATTCCGATCTTCCAAGAGCAGCTGATCCAGATGGCGACGGCCGTCGGCGACTGCACGGCCGACGAGGCCGACCTGCTTCGTCGCGCCATGGGATCCAAGCGCGGCCTGGAGAAGATCGAGAAGGTGAAGGCGAAGCTGTACGCGGGGATGGCGCGCCGCGGACTCGACGACGCCACCTCCGACCGCATCTACGCCCAGATCCAGGCGTTCTCGAACTTCGGCTTCGCCGAGTCGCACTCCCTGTCCTTCGCCCTCCTCGTCTACGCCAGCTCCTGGCTCAAGCTGCACTACCCCGCCGCCTTCCTCGCCGGGCTCCTGCGCTCGCAGCCGATGGGCTTCTACTCGGCCGCCTCCCTGACGGCCGACGCCCGTCGCCACGGCGTAGAGGTGCGTCGCCCCGACCTGCAGGCCTCCGGCGCCACCGAGACCCTGGAACCCCTGGGCGACCGGGCGGAGAAGCGCCCGACCGGGCTCGACTCCTGCGCGGTCTCCCCGCAGCCGCCGACCCTGCGCTTCGATCGGGATGCTCCGGACGAGTCGGCCTCCCACCGACGCGACGGCGCCTACGCCGTGCGCCTGGGACTCAGCGGCGTCCGCGGGATCGGCGTGCCCCTGGCCGAGAGGATCGTCGCGGAGCGCGAGGCGCACGGCCCCTATCGCGATCTGCACGACCTCGTGCGCCGCACCGATGCCACGACCGCCCAGGTGGAGGCGCTCGCCACCGCCGGCGCCTTCGCCTCGCTGGGGCTGGAGCGGCGGGAGGCGATCTGGCTCGCGGGCGCCGCGGCCGACGACCGCTCCCGGTTCCTGCCCGGCACGACCGTGGCGGTCCAGCCGCCGCTGTTCGCCGATCAGACCAGCTACGAGCGCCTCTCCGCCGACCTGTGGGCCACGGGGGTGTCGACCGACGACCATCCGATGACGCACTTCCGCGCCGCCTTGCGGGAGCGGGGCGTGCTCTCCTCCCTCGACCTCCAGCATCACGAGGTGGGCCGGCGCATCGAGGTGGCGGGACTGGTGACCCACCGCCAGCGTCCCGCCACTGCGGCGGGCGTCACGTTCCTCAACGTCGAGGACGAGAGCGGGCTGATGAACGTCGTGTGCTCGGTCGGGGTCTGGAACCGCTACCTCCGGGTCGCCCGGGACTCCCCCGCCCTCATCGTCCGCGGCATCCTGGAGCGGTCCGAGGAGGGCGTGATCAACGTGCTCGCCGACGCGTTCGAAGACCTCCGCACCGGCGTCTCGCACCGCTCCCGCGACTTCCGGTGAGCGGCGCGCCTCACCAGAAGCGCTCGGGCTCCTCGGGCGGCGGACGATCCGCCCCGCCCCACCGGTCGGCCTCGGCCTTCGCGGCGTCGGCTGCGGCATCCGCCTCGCGCAGCGCGACCTTCGCCCCGATCGCCCCGGGGCCGGTCGCGTCGACGCGGAGCTCGGTGCGCGCCCCGCTGCCCGACACGACGATCGAGCACTCCAGCACGCGGCCCAGCCAGCGCACGTGCTCGGCCCCGGGAAGCTCCTCCGCGAGCCGGTAGCGCACGTTCGTCTCGAGGTCGCGCAGGGTCGCGATGACGGCTTCCCCCGTCACCTCGTCGAGGCGCTCGGACACCTCGACCCGGTGTCCCTGGGCGACGGCGACCTGTCCCGGCATCACGATGGATCTGTCCATGACTCCACCTTAGGAAGCCGGATCGCGGATGCCTAGGACGGATGCCGGATCACGAATTCCGAGAAATTTTGTCCCCCAAATGGCGGACAAGACGATTTGGCGATATTCTGCTTCCGTAGCGGGGGCTACAGGCTGAGGACTGGGGAATCAGCCACTCGAGACAGCGAGATGATCGCCGCCTCCCCCGCCGTCCGGGAAGGACGGTGAAGCCCTCTCGAGAAGGCCGATGGGGGCGGACTTCTCGAGAGGGCATCGTCTCCGCGGTCGATCAGGCGTCGTCGTCGTCCGCGTCCTCGTCGATCAGTTCGTCCTCGAGGTCCGCCTCCTCGGCGTCCCTCTCGTCCTCGACGGGGACCTCCCTCAACTGGTCGGCGACGTCCGCAGCATCGGCTTCGACCCCGACCACGGACTCCCACTCGGGGGCGGGACCGGCCGCGTCCTCCTCGAACGCGAGCTGCCGCTGCTCCTCGACGTCGGCCTCGGGCTTCGCCTCATCGATCCGGTCGGACGACGGCGTGGTGTTCTCCTGCATCTGTCTCCTCCGATCTGCGGGAATGCTCTTCTTCCAGCATCCCCTCGCCACGTCCGCCGATCCAGGTCTTGACACGTCGGCGGCTAGCGTCTGGGCGGTCCGCGGTCAATCCGGTGACGCACCGGATACCTGTTGCCTACCGTCGAGGCATGAGCGAACGGACGTCGGCGCCTCCCGGGCTCGCACGCGTGGGCGTATCGGGCTGGCGCTACCCAGGTTGGCGCGGGGACTTCTACCCGACCGGTCTGGCGCAGCGCCGCGAACTCGAGTACATCGGCCAGCAGATGACGAGCGTAGAGATCAACGGATCGTTCTACTCGCTGCAGCGCCCCGACAGCTATCGACGGTGGCGCGCCGAGGTCCCGCCCGAGCTCGTGTTCGCGGTCAAGGGTTCGCGGTACATCACGCATATGCTGCGCCTGCGGAACTTCGAGCAGGCCCTCGCCAACTTCTTCGCCTCGGGGGTGCTCGCGCTCGGATCGCAGCTCGGTCCGATCCTCTGGCAGCTGCCGGCGCGGCAGCACTTCGAGGCCGAGATCGTCGAGGCGTTCCTCGAAGCCCTGCCGAGGACCACCGGTCAGGCGCTCGACCTGGCCCGGCGGCACGACGAGCGACTGAAGGGCCGGGCGTGGCTGGAGATCGAGGCGGACGTGCCGTTGCGGTACGCGCTCGAGCCGCGCTCCGCGGGATTCGGCGACGAGCACTCGGTCGCCCTCCTGCGCCGGCACGGCATCTCCCTCGCCGTCGCCGACACGGCCGGCACCTGGCCGCGGTTCGACGAGCTCACCGCAGACTTCGTCTACGTGCGCCTGCACGGCGCCCACGACCTGTACGCCAGCGGGTACAGCGACGAGGAGCTGCGCGCGTGGGCGAGCGACGTGCGGGGCTGGTTGGACGGGGCGCCCGACGGCGTACCGCGCGACGTGTACGTCTACTTCGACAACGATGCGCGGGGGCATGCGCCGCACGACGCCCGCGCGCTCGTGGAGCTGCTGCCGCGTCCGTTCGGGGAGTGAGACGGGGCGATCAGTGGGTCTCGGGGGTGAGCGGTGCGGCGGACTCGTTCTCGACCGCACCGGCCCCACGCAGACGCACCATGACGACACCCGCGCCGGACACGAACAGCAGGACGACCAGCGTCAGAGCGACTTCGAACATGACCCCTCCCGGATGCTTTGTGGCCGGCGGCCCCCACGAGCAGGGAAGCAGATGCGGGGCCGCCAGCGCTGCAGGAGCGGTGTCGGCGGTCCGCGGATCGGGAGCGCCGGTGCCCCTGTGGGGGTCACTGTAGGAACGCGGCGGATGAGGGACGAGGGGGTTGCTCTGGGGTGAAGGGGTGCGGTATGGCGCCCCCTCTTCGCCGTCGATGCGCGCGGTCGTTACGCTTCGAGTGTGGGGTCTCACTGTTCGGACTGGTCGTCGCCGCAGCTGTACTCGCGCCCAACTTCCTTCTGGTGGTCTTCCCCGTGCGCGGCGGGATGCCGGTGGTGGCGGTGCCCGCCGTCTTGACGTGGGTGGAACGAGCCGGCCAGGCGTTGTGCCTGATGGTACCCGTGGTCACTGCGACAGGTTCCGTGTCCTGGTGGTGGCTGCCCGCGGTCGTCCTCGCGGTGGCGGCGTATTACGGGCTCTGGGGCAGGTATCTGGTCGGAGCACGTCGGTTCGCCGACCTCTACCGGCCACTGGGGAAGCTGCCGGTCCCGATGGCTCTCCTGCCTGTCGTGGCATTCCTCGCGACGGGAGCGTGGTTGAGCAACCCGTGGATAGCAGGCGCGGGCGTCATCCTCGCGGCGGGCCACATCCCCGCCGCTCTCGTCATCGCCCGCCACCTCACCGGCGGCCGCTGAGCCGGTGGTGCGCGTCGTCGGCACCCGCGTATGGTCGGAGCATGGCTGACAACGGGTGGACGTCTCGACTCCGGGAACAGCCGCCGGAGGACTGGCCGGCCTTCCTCACCGAGAACTCCGGCCTCCCCGGCCCTCGGGCCAACCTCACTCTCGTGGCTGCCGCTGCCACCACCGCCGAGCCCGACACGATCGCCATCCTGCTGGAGGACGGCGGCGAGTACACCGCGATGTGTGCAGCGGCTGCCCTCGCCCACCGTGCAGACGACCCGGCCGTGGAGGTTCGGGCCCGCACGCGTGCGACCGACGAACGCTGGAGAGTCAGAGAGGGTGTCGCGATCGGTCTCCAGCTCCTCGGAGACCAGAACCCGGGCGCCCTCGTGCGGATCGTGGAAGCGTGGATCGAGGACACTCACCCGCTCGTGCAAAGAGCCGCCCTTGCTGCGATCTGCGAGCCGCGCCTCCTGCGAGAACCCGCCACCGCTGTCGCGGCGCTGGACGCATGCCAGCGTGCCACCGCGGCGTTCGTCGCATTGCCGACGGCCAGGCGGACGGATCAGGACGCACGGTCCCTGCGCCAGGCGCTCGCATACTGCTGGAGCATCGCCGTCGCAGCACAGCCCCGCGAGGGTATCGACGAATCCTCCGCCCTCGACGCCGCCGATCCCGACGTCGCGTGGATCATCGCCCAGAATCGCCGGAAGAAACGGCTGGCCTCGCTTCTCTGAGCACGGGGCACGGGGCTGGGGGCACGTCAGTATGGGATTCGGGCGGCCCGGCCTCTGCGCGGCAGCGACCGGGGCTTGGCACCTTCGGATGTAAGCCTGGCAACGACAATCCCGGCACGAACGACGAAACCCCGACAAGAAGTATCTTCTCATCGGGGTTTTTCCGTCGGGCTGACAGGATTTGAACCTGCGACCCCTTGACCCCCAGTCAAGTGCGCTACCAAGCTGCGCCACAGCCCGTTGTTCTGCACTCTCGCGCAGGCAACTCCCCTATCTTAGCCCCAACCCGGGAGGCTCCGCGAACCGCGCGGCTTGCGAGTGTCGGAGGCCGGGCGTAGCGTGCCGCGCATGACGACGATCACGACCGAGGTGGCGACGATCGCGCGGTGGGACGACGTGCAGCACGCTCTCACCGGCGGCGGCGACGGCGCGAGCTGTCAGTGCATCTGGCCGATGCTCCGTGATAAGGACTGGGCGCGCACGACCACGCCGCAGCGCACGGAGATGTTCAAGGAGGAGGTGGTCGCCGGCCCTCCCCCGGGACTCGTCGCGTACGTCGACGGCGTGGCCGCGGGCTGGGTGCGCATCGGACCGCGCCCGCGCCAACAGCGCATCACGCACACGCGCACGATCCTGTCGGCGACCGCCGAACCGCTCGATGACGACTCGGTCTGGGCGGTGACCTGTTTCGTCGTGCGTCGTGAGTACCGCGGCACCGGGTTGAACGCCGAACTGCTGGCCGCCGCCGTCGATTATGCCCGCGGTTCGGGCGCGCGCGTGATCGAGGCGTACCCGGTCGACACGGCGGGCGAGAAGCAGTCCAGCAACGACCTCTTCCACGGAACGCTCGGCACCTTCCTGTCGGCGGGTTTCCGCGCGCGCGGTGAACTCAAGCCGGGCCGCCCGCTCGTCGTTCTCGACCTCGCCGCCGGAGATTCGGCAGGCGATAGCGTGGCGGTATGAGCGACGAGCGAACGACCCTCGACGACCCCGATCTCGGCGTCTTCACCCGCGCGACGACAGAGCTCGCCGACGGCTCCGTGCTCACGCACGACTGGTACGCCGGCACCCTCCCGCACGACGACGCCGACATCGAGCTCCTGCTCGAGGCGACCACGACCGAAGAGGCATGCGCACGGCTTCCCCGTCTGCGCTCCGTCGTGTCGGAGCTCGAGACGGTGCATCGGGCGGCGACGGATGCCGTGGTCTCGGCCTTCAGCCAGGGAGACCCGGATGCGCAGGAGCTCGACGCCGCGGCATCCGACCTAGCACTGGAAGCGATCGAGGTGTCCGCAGACGGATCGGTGGTCCTGCACCTGACCGACGTGTGCGGCGAGCACTTCCCCGAGGGGTACTGGCCTGCGGCCCACCTCGACGCCGGCGGGACCGTCCGGACCGTCACCGTGGAGTCCTGACACTCGGATGACGGATCGCCGACCGTACGATGAGAGGATGCAGCGCCGCCTCACGTCCCTCTCCTTGCTGTGGGCGTTCACCCCCTATGCCGCGGCGTCCGTGGTGCACGTGATTCTGCTCGCCGTCGAGAGCCCCGCCGCCGGGCCGACCAAGCTGATCCTGATGCCCTTGCTCGCCCTCCCGGTCATTCTCGCCGCCCGCTCCGTCGCGCGCCGGAGCGCCGTCGTGCTGCTCCTCGTCGCGCTGCTGTTCTCGTGGCTCGGCGACGGCGCGGGTACGTTCTTCCCCGCCGCACCGGAACTTCCTGTGATGCTGGGGTGTTTCGCCGCGGCGCACGTGGCCTACATCGCACTGTTCGTGCGACATCTCGCCCGCCGTCGGATGCCGTGGTGGACGCTCGTCTACGCAGCCTGGTGGATCGCGATGATCGTCGCACTCGGCCCGCACACGGGAGCGCTCCTGCTCGCGGTGGGGGCGTACGGTCTCGTGCTGGCGGGCACCGCAGCGTTCTCGGCACGCTGCCACCCATGGGTCGCGACCGGCGGCGCCTTCTTCCTCGCGAGCGACACGATCCTCGCCTTCCGCCTGTTCCTGCCCGAGGCTCTGCCGGCCTGGTCCAGCCCGGCCGTCATGCTCACCTACGCGGTGGGCCAGGGCCTGATCGTCGCCGGAGCGCTGGTCTCCCTCCGTCGAGGGAGCCGCGCATGAGCGACACTGTGCGGGTGGACAGCTGGCTGTGGGCGGTGCGTATCTACAAGACCCGATCTGCTGCCACCACCGCATGCCGCGCGGGGCATGTGCGGCTGGACGGCACCAAGGTCAAGGCGTCGCAGGCCGTGAAAGTCGGCGACGAACTGAGGGTGCGCATCGCAGGATTCGACCGGATCCTCGTCGTGAGGCAACTGCTGGTCAAGCGCGTCGGCGCACCGCTGGCGGCGCTCGCGTACGAGGATCGCACGCCAGCCCGAGAGCCCCAGGCAGCGCTGGGATTGCGGGACCGCGGCGCAGGTCGCCCGACGAAACGCGAACGACGGGACATCGACCGGCTTCGTGGCCGGTCCGTCGGCGATGGACCGGCATACTTCGACTGAATGCTTCCGACGTTCGAACATATGTTCTAATATCGATGCATGGCGACAACAGCGGCACCCCTCGACATGGAGCAACGTGCGCGTCTGTTGGACGAATGGGTCGAGGTGCGTCGGCGAATCGCGGCGCTCGAGGCACGCGCGTCCCGACTCCTCGAGGAGCGGATCGTGGAACACGACGCCGATGTGTCGCTCAGCCCGTCGCATCGTGACGCGATCTACCGTTCGATGATCGCGGAGTACTCCGCGGCCGGTCACCTGTCGACGGGCACCGTGGAGTGCGCCTTCGCCGATGCTCTGGCGCTGTCCCAGCAGTTCCCCGCCATCCGAGCGGCCTTCGCGCGGGGCGCGATAACCAGCGGGCATGTCCGCGAGATCGTCCGCGCCGGCGCGATCGTCGCAGAGGCGGTCCGCAACGGGCGCGCGGATGCCGAGGTGCTGCCGCTCTACGAGACGTCTGCGCTCGTGGTCGCCGAGGCCGACACGGCCGCACGCACCCGCGCGCACGTGCGCCAGGTGGTGGCGGCGCTTGTCGACGAGTCCGTGCGCGAGCGGCACGGCCGCGCGAACGCGGAGCGATGCGTGCGCGTGCGGTCGCTCGACGATGGACTCGCGATGCTGACCGCCGTCCTTCCGGAGACCCTCGCCGTGGCGATCCACGACCGCCTCGCCCGGATGGCCCGAGAGGTCGTCCGCGCCCGGCGCGAGTCCCGCTCGACACCCGACGGCACGGACGGATCCTGCCCCGTGCCGGACGAGGCCGTGTACCCCGAGGACTTCGCGCTGGACGATGCCCTGCATCCGACCAACCTCTTTGGTGACGGCTCGTCACCTGCGGCGATCTTCGGGGAGTCCGGCACGTTCACGACGGACCCTCACCCTCCCTGCGGCGATCAGCACGCCGACGATCAGCACGTCGTCGATCGGCGAACGGTCGATCAGGTGCGCGCCGACCTGTTCACCGATCTGCTGCTCGCTGCGAACCCGAGCGACGTCCTCGGCTCCGGACTCGACCGCGTGCAGGCCAGGATCCAGGTGACCGTAGCGGCGAGCACGCTCGCGGGCGCTGACGATCGTCTCGCGCCGCTCGCGGGCGCTGACGATCGTCTCGCGCAGCTCGACGGGCACGGTCCGCTCGATCCGGAGGTCGCGCGCGCACTGGCCGGTCGGCAGACGGGATGGAGCCGACTGTTCCTCGACCCCGGCGGGATGGTCACCGAGGTCGACACGTACACACCGACCGAGGGCATGCGCAGGTTCCTCCGGGCTCGAGATCAGCACTGCCGCTTCCCGGGATGCCGGATGCCGGTGCACCGCTGCGACATCGATCATCATCACGATCACGCCCTCGGTGGCCGCACCGCGCTCGACAACCTGAGCCACTTCTGCCGCGGGCATCACGCGCTGAAACATCCCGACGTCGAGGCGGGGTACCGCTGGCGCGCACGGGCGCTCCCCAACGGCGACGTCGAGTGGACCAGTCCGCTCGGCCGCGCGTACCCCGACCACCCCTCGAGACGGGTGATGTTCGTCTGAGCCGCCCGATGCCTGCCGAGAAACCTGGGGAGACCTGCCCCCTAGACGTGCGAGCCGTGGGCCGTCATCTCGGCGCGGGAGCGTCGAGGAGGGCGCGGAGCCATCCCGCCGACCGCACCGATGCCACGCCGACGCCGTGCAGCCTCTCGGTGAGCTCGCGGTCGCTGGTCACGGCGACGACCCGCTCCCCCGCTGCCACGCGGCGCTCGGCCTCGTCGACGATGGCGTCGTCCCCCGCTGCCTCGGCCTGGACGACCGCGACGGCATCGTGCGCCGCGCCGGCGGCGACTGCTCGCGCTGTGCCCTCGACGACGAGGGCGACGTCAGGGAACCACTCGGTCACGCCGAAGCCCAGATCGGACGCGGGGACCGCGAGACCGTCGAGCCGGGACAGGAGGCGTCCGGTCGCGCCGGCACGGTCCTTCCACCATCCGTCCGGCACCGAGCCGACGACGTTCGCGCTGTCGACGACGACCACGGCGCGCTCGTCCAGCAGCGCTCTCAGGTGCGGCCAGGCCGACGCGAAACCCGGGTGCAGCGGTCGCTCGGCGACCTCGTCGACCGGCACCCACTCCAGCGCGACGCTCTCGGGGTCGCTGATCACCGGATCGAACGCCTCGGCGACGTCCGCGACGACCGTCGTGTACGACCAGACGTCGAGGTCCAGGACGCTCGTGAAACGCGCACGGACGGCGCCGTCGGGCACACCCGCCTCCTCCTGCGCCTCACGCAGCGCGCCGACGATCGCGCCCTCACCCTCGTGCAAGGCCCCGCCCGGGAGCCCCCAGGTGCCGCCGAAGTGACTCCACGAGACCCGGTGCTGCAGCAGCACTCCGCGATCCGCATCGAACGCCAGCAGCCCGGCGGCCCCGAAGCGCCCCCAGTACCGCTCACCGCTCGGCGCGACCACCCACGCATCGCCCGGGTCGCGCACGCCCGTCGGGCGCCGCGGCTCGTCGGGGGCGGGAGGCACGATCGTCACCCCTCCAGCCTTTCACAGCCTCGGGGCATCGGCATCCGCACCGGTCACACGACGGAACAGTAGTCACCGGACGGGCGAGCCGCGCCGGAACGGCGACGGCCCGACCCACTCGGGTCAGCGCTGCCGCTTCTCCCGCACCCGCATGTTGATCACGATCGGTGTGCCCTCGAACGGGTAGATCTCGCGGAGGCGTCGCTGGATGAACCGGCGGTAGCCGGGGTCCAGGAATCCGGTCGTGAACAGCACGAACGTCGGCGGACGGGTCGTCGCCTGTGTGCCGAACAGGATGCGCGGCTGCTTTCCTCCGCGCAGCGGGTGCGGGTGCTCCGCCACCAGCTCCGCGAGGAAGGCGTTGAACTTGCCCGTCGGGATCCGTCGGTCCCAGTTCTCCAGGGCCGTCTCGAGCGCCGGGACCAGCTTGTCGAGGTGACGCCCGGTCTTCGCCGAGATGTTCACGCGCGGAGCCCACGCCACGTGCGCGAGGTCCTGCTCGATCTCGCGCTCCAGATAACGGCGGCGATCCGCGTTCTCCAGGTCGTCGTCGTTCAGACGATCCCACTTGTTGAACGCGAGCACCAGGGCGCGACCCGACTCGAGCACGAGGTCGATGATGCGCACGTCCTGCTCGCTGATGGTCTCGGAGACATCGAGCACGACGACGGCCACCTCGGCCTTCTCCAGCGCTGCGGACGTGCGGAGGGAGGCGTAGAAGTCCGCTCCCTGCGCCATGTGCACGCGGCGGCGGATGCCGGCGGTGTCGACGAGGCGCCACATCTTCCCGCCGAGCTCGACGACCTCGTCGACCGGGTCGCGGGTCGTGCCGGCGAGGTCGTTGACGACCACGCGCTCCTCGCCCGCGGCCTTGTTCAGGAGCGAGGACTTGCCGACGTTCGGCCGTCCGAGGATCGCCACGCGACGCGGTCCGCCGATCTCCTGCTTCGCGACCGCGGAGACCTCGGGGAGCTTCTTCAGCACCTCGTCGAGCAGGTCCGCGACGCCGCGGCCGTGGATGGCCGACACGGGGTGCGGCTCGCCGAGGCCGAGGTTCCAGAGGGCTGCCGCCTCGGGCTCCTGCCGCGCATCGTCGATCTTGTTCGCGACGAGGAACACCGGCTTCCCGCTCTTGCGCAGGAGCCGCACGACGTGCTCGTCGGTCGAGGTTGCGCCGACCATCGCATCCACGACGAACAGCACGACATCGGAGAGGTCGATCGCGACCTCCGCCTGCGCCGCGACCGAACGGTCGATCCCGCGGGCGTCGGGCTCCCATCCGCCGGTGTCGACGAGCGTGAAGCGGCGGTCGGCCCACTCGGCCTTGTACGTGACGCGGTCGCGGGTGACGCCGGGGGTGTCCTCGACGACGGCCTCTCGGCGCCCGAGAATCCGGTTCACGAGCGCCGACTTGCCGACGTTCGGACGGCCGACGATCGCGACGACGGGGAGCGCGGGAAGGAGCTCGATGCCGTCCTCGCCCAGCGAGACGCCGGCGAGGAGCGCGGCGTCCTCGTCGTCGAGCTCGTAGTCGGCGAGGCCCTGGCGCAGGGTCTCGGCGCGCTGTTCCGCGAGGTGCTCGTCGAGCTCCTCCATCTTCTCGACGAGGTGGTCAGGGCCGCCTTCGTATTCGGCGTCAGCCATGGTGTGCTCCTCGGAGTCGTTCGATCACCGTGAGAACGGCGTCGATGGTCTGGGGGAAGTCGAGGTCCGTCGAGTCGACGACCTCGACACCCTCGGCGGCGTTCAGGAAGTCGACGACGGCGCTGTCGGAGGCATCGCGCCGGTGCAGGGCGGCGGCGACGGCATCCGCGTTCTCGCCGGCGAGCTCACCGGCCCGACGGGCGGCACGCACCTCGGGCGCCGCCGTGAGCAGGATACGCACGGGCGCGTCGGGGGCGACCACCGTCGTGATGTCCCGCCCCTCCACGACGACGGCGGGATACGGCGCCTCGGCGACGAGGCTGCGGAACAACTCGTTCACCTGCTCCCGCACCTCCGGCACGCGGGCCACACCGCTCACGGCTCCCGACACCCGCGGCTCGCGGATGGCCTCGGTCACGTCGACGTCTCCGACGCGGACGGTGCGATCGTCGGGATCGAGGTGCAGGCGCACCGGGAAGTCGGATGCTGCGGCGAGCACCGCCTCGGCGTCCGCCGTGTCCGCGCCGCGGTCCAGGACGTGCCAGGCCAGGGCGCGGTACGCCGAACCGGTGTCGAGGTAGCCGAAGCCCATGCGACGCGCGATCGCCTTCGAGACGCTCGACTTGCCGGACCCGGCCGGACCGTCGATCGCGATGAACTCCGCCGGTACCGGCGAGGCCGGGTGGATCGTGTCCGTGGTGTTGCTGTCACTCATTGGTGCTCCCTGCGATGCGCCAGCCGCGCTCCTGGAGCCCGGCGATCGCGCCCTGCAGGGCGGCCGGCTCCACGCTGATCTCGG
The DNA here is from genome assembly GCF_047246625.1 of Microbacterium californiense. Lineage (NCBI taxonomy): Bacteria > Bacillati > Actinomycetota > Actinomycetes > Micrococcales > Microbacteriaceae > Microbacterium > Microbacterium californiense. The sequence goes on from NZ_JBFOKQ010000002.1 coordinate 261,973, forward strand.
CGAGGCCGAACTGTGCTCCCGGCGAGTGCTCGAGCCGGAGGTCCTCGACGTTGACGCCGAGCTCGCCCAGTTCGCCGAACAGGCGTCCGAGCTGGCCGGCGGTGTCGTCGACCATGACGACGAGCGACTCGAACCGCCGGTTCTGGCCGTGCTTGCCCGGCAGGCGCTCGACGCCGTCGTTGCCGCTGCGGATGGTCTCGGCCACGATCCGACGGGCGCCCGGAGCGGCGGGCTGCCGGAGCGCCTCGGACACCGCGTGCAGGTCGGCGGCCAGGGCGTCGAGGATCTCCACGACCGGACCGGCGTTCGCGCCGAGGATCTGCACCCAGAGCTCGGGGGCGGATGCCGCGATGCGGGTCGTGTCGCGGACGCCCTGCCCGGCGAGGCGCAGCGCGCCGTCCTCCGCACCGGCGAGCCGTGCCGCGAGCAGGCTCGCCACGACCTGGGGCACGTGCGAGGTGAGCGCGACCGATCGGTCGTGCTCCTCCGGGGTCATCTCGAGCGGCATCGCACCGACGTCCAGGGCGAGCGCCTCCACGAGGGCGAGGTCCGCCGCACGGGTCTCCTCGTCGCGGCACACGACCCACGGCCGCCCGATGAACAGGTCGGCGCGCGCCGAGATCGCTCCCCCGCGCTCGCGCCCGGCGAGAGGGTGGGATCCGATGTACCGCGTGAGGTCCACACCGCGCCGCTGCAGTTCGCGGAACGGTTCGAGCTTGACGCTCGCGACGTCCGTGACGACGGCATCCGGGAAGCGTCCCAGCTCCGCTTGGACGACGTCGGCGGTGACATCCGGCGGCACGGCCACGACGATCAGGACGGGCTGATCGTCGTCCGCGGTCAGCCGACCGGCGCCGTAGTCGACGGCCAGGCGCAGCTGGGCGGGCGAGGAGTCGGTGAGTGCGACGTCCACGCCCTTCGCGCGCAGCGCATGGCCGACGCTCGCACCGAGCAGTCCGGCGCCCACGATGCGGACGGTGCCCGAGAGGCGCGGGGCGACGGCGCTCGCCGGTCGCACCGGAGGCGCACTCGTCGTGTCGGTCACTCGTTCTCCTGCTGCTCGCCTGGCGCCAGGGCGACACCGGATTCACGGCGCGACAGAGTCAGCAGCGCGCCGAGTTCGATTTTACTCAGTTCCCTGGTCTTTCCTGCCGGGAGGGTTCCCAGGTGGAGCGGACCGAACTGGCGGCGCACGAGTTCGGTCACGGGGTGGCCGACGGCGGCCATCATGCGGCGCACGATGCGGTTGCGACCCGAGTGGAGCGTCAGCTCGACCAGGCTCGATCCGCGCGAGGTGTCGAGGAGTCGGGCCTTGTCGGCCGCGATGGGACCGTCCTCGAGGTCGACCCCGCGGGTGAGCTTCGCGATCGTCTGGGCCGTGACCGCGCCCTCCACCTTGGCGATGTACACCTTCGTGACCCCGAACGACGGATGCGCCAGCACGTGGGCGAGCTCGCCGTCGTTGGTGAGGATGAGGAGGCCGCTCGTCTCGGCATCCAGGCGCCCGACGTTGTAGAGCCGTTCCTCGTAGTCCTTCGTGAACCGGCGGAGGTCGGGGCGGCCGTTCTCGTCGCGCATGCTGCTGACCACACCCGTCGGCTTGTTGAGCATGACGTAGCGCTTCGACACGTCGAGCTGCACGGCGGAGCCGTCCACGTCGACTAGGTCGGTCTCGGGGTCGATGCGACGGCCGAGCTCGGTCACGACCTCGCCGTTGACGCGGATCCGGCCCTCCTGGATGTACTGCTCCACCACGCGCCGCGAAGCCACGCCCGCTGCGGCGAGGACCTTCTGCAGCCGCACGCCCTCCGGCGCCTCGAAACCGCTCATCGCACTGCTCCCTCATCGAATCCGTCGGCGCCGTCGTCCAGCAGCGGCGAGATCGGCGGCAGCTCGTCGAGCGAGTTGATGCCGAGGTGCTGCAGGAGCGCGTCCGTCGTGCCGTAGTTGATCGCCCCGGTCTCGGAGTCCGCGAACAGCTCCGTGATCAGACCCCGCGCCACCAGCGTGCGCACCACCGAGTCCACGTTCACCGCGCGGATCGAGGCCACCTGGCTGCGGGTGACCGGCTGCTTGTAGGCGATGACGGCGAGGGTCTCCAGCGCTGCCTGCGACAGCCGGGCGGGCGCCTGGCCTCCGATGAACTCGGCGATCAGGTCGTCGTGGTCGTCGCGCACGTACAGGCGCCAGCCGCCGCCGACCTCTCTCAGCTCGAACCCCCGCCGCGGACCGCTGCCGCGTCCGTCGTAGTCCTCCACGAGCGCCTCGACCGTCTGCCGCACCGCCGGCACGGGCGCGCCGACGGCGGCGGCGAGAGCCACGAGTCCGATCGGCTCGTCGATCACGAGCAGGATCGCCTCGACCCGCTCGGAGAGGGGCGTCTCCGCCTGCTCCGTCGCGACCTCGGGCGAGGTCGGAGCGGATGCCGTCACATCATCGGTCATAGTCGGCCCCCAGGCTCGCGAGTGTCTCATCCGACCAGGTGTCGGTGGCCCAGCGGAGCGTCAGCTCGCCGAGCGGTTCCAGTTGTTCGAACGACAGCGCCGCGTGACGGTAGAGCTCGAGCACCGAGATGAAGCGGGCGACGACGATCCCCGGCTCGCTGACGCCCGCGACCAGCTCGCGGAAGCTCAGCGACTCGGTGCCGCGCAGCAGCGTCACGACGATCGCCGCCTGCTCGCGGATGCTGACCAGCGGCGCATGCAGGTGGTCGAGCCCGACGTGCGGGATCTCCTTCGGGGCGAACGCCAGCAGAGCGAGAGCGGCGAAGTCGTCCGGAGTCAGCGACCACACCAGCTCCGGCGTCTTGCGCCGATGCTTCTCGTCGAGCCGGACCGCGCGCACATGGCGCCGGTCCTCGCGCTGGAGGCACCGCGCGAACCAGGCGGACACCTCCTTGAACGCCCGGTACTGCAGGAGCCGCGCGAAGAGCAGGTCGCGGGCTTCGAGGAGCGCGACGGCCTCGGCGTCGACGAGCTCGCCCTGCGGCAGGAGGCCGGCGACCTTCATGTCGAGCAGGGTCGCCGCGACCACGAGGAACTCGGAGGCCTGGTCCAACTCCTCCTCGCCGTCGAGCTCGCGCAGGTAGGCGATGAACTCGTTGGTGACTGCGCTCAGCGACACCTCGGTGATGTCCATCTCGTGTTTCGAGATGAGATTCAGCAGCAGGTCGAACGGCCCGTCGAAGTTCGACAGCGAGACCCGGAAGCCGGGATCGGATGCCGCGGGCGCCTCGACGACAGGGTGCTCGGACTCAGGCGACGGCGCCACGGGCGACCAGCTCCCGCGCCAGCCGCAGGTACGCCTGCGCGGCGGCGTGCTCCGGCGCGAACTCGGTGATGGGCACGCCCGACACGGACGCATCGGGGAACTTCACGGTGCGGCCGATCACCGTCTCCAGCACGTCGTCGCCGAACGCCTCGACGACGCGCTCGAGCACCTCGCGGGAGTGCAGCGTGCGCGGGTCGTACATGGTCGCGAGCAGCCCGTCCATCGTGATGGAGGGGTTGAGGCGGTCGCGCACCTTGTCGATGGTCTCGATGAGCAATGCGACGCCGCGCAGCGCGAAGAACTCGCACTCGAGCGGGATGATGACGCCGTGCGCGGCGGTGAGCGCGTTGACCGTGAGCAGGCCGAGCGACGGCTGGCAGTCGATCAGGATGACGTCGTACTCGCCGGCGACCTGGCGCAGCACGCGCGCGAGGATCGTCTCGCGGGCCACCTCGTTGACGAGGTGCACCTCCGCGGCCGAGAGGTCGATGTTCGCGGGCAGGACGTCGAGCCCCTCGACGCCCGAGTGAACGATCGCGTCGTGCGCGTCGCGCTTGGTGTCGAGGAGCAGGTCGTACACCGTGAGCACGTCGTGGGTCTGGATGCCGAGTCCGGCCGACAGCGCGCCCTGCGGGTCGAAGTCCACGGCGAGCACCTTGCGCCCGTACTCGGCGAGCGCGGCGGCGAGGTTGATCGAGGTGGTCGTCTTGCCGACGCCGCCCTTCTGGTTGCACAGGGCGATGATGCGGGCCGGACCGTGCGAGGCGAGCGGCGCGGGGGTCGGGAAGCCGCGATAGGGACGACCGGTGGGTCCGATGGGGGTGTCGTCGGCCTTCTGTGCCTTCGCCCTGGACTTCGCCGCTTTCTCAGCCACCGGTTCTCCTGCTCCCTCGTGCTTGCTCGATTGTAGCGGCAGGCCTCTCGCCCGCCTCTCCGGCGCGCGGCGTATGGCCCACGGCGTGCGGCGGGGTCGAGCGTGTCGCCGTCAGCGCGCGCGGGGGTGCGAGGTCGCGTAGACGTCGCGCAGCGTGTCGACCGACACGTGCGTGTAGATCTGTGTGGTCGCGACGCTGGCGTGTCCGAGCAGCTCCTGCACGACGCGCACGTCGGCTCCGCCCTGCAGGAGGTGCGTGGCGAAGGAGTGCCGGAGGGTGTGCGGCGACACCTCAGCCGTGATCTGGGCGCGGTCCGCGGCGGCCCGGATGACGAGCCAGGCGCTCTGCCGCGACAGCGGGGCACCGCGGGCGCCCAGGAAGAGCCGAGCGGATGCACGCCCCTGAGCCGCGAGGCTCGGGCGCACCCGGGTGAGGTAGGCGTCGACCGCCGTCCGCGCATAGGAGCCGATCGGCACGATCCGCTCCTTGGACCCCTTGCCGCGCAGCCGCAGCACGTCGCCGTGCGCGAGATCGTCGACGTCCAGCCCGACGGCCTCCGACACCCGGGCGCCGGTGGCGTAGAGCAGCTCGAGCAGGGCGCGGTCGCGGATCCCGATCGGCTCCTCGGGCGACGGCGCGGCGAGCAGTCGCTCCACCTGCTCGATCGTCAGCGCCTTCGGCAGGCGGCGGGGAGCCTTCGGGGGCCGCAGGCGACCGCTCGGGTCGTCGCCCTCGATGCCTTCGCGCGCGAGGAAGCGGTGCCAGCCGCGCACCGACGACTGCAGCCGCGCGAGGCTCGTGGCGGCCGGCGGGGGCTCGGCGGAGGACCGTTCCGCGATGAACCGGGCGATGACCGCGGCATCCACCTCCGAGGTGTCGACGATGCCGTCGTCCTCCAGCCATTCGACGTACCCGCCCAGATCCCGTCGGTAGGCGGCGACCGTGTGCTCGCTCAGGCCGCGCTCGATCGTGATGTGGCGCAGATACGCGTCCAGGGCGCGCGCGACCCGCATTCGTCAGCTCCGATCGCGCGTCTTCAGAGCCGCCGCCATCACCCCGATGGCGAGGATGCCGTTGCGCAGCCGCCCCGTGAGCACACCGTCGACCGCGTCGTCCAGTGGGACCCACTCGACGCGGATGTCCGCCTCCTCGTCCGCCCGCGCGAACGCCGTCTCGGCCGACTCCAGCCCGGTCGCGAGGAACAGATGGATGATCTCGTCGTTGCCGCCCGGTGTCGTCCACGATGAGACGAGAGGTTCCCACGACGAGGCGACCAGATCCGCCTCCTCGGCCAGCTCGCGACGCGCCGCGGCGAGCGGCTCCTCCCCCGGGACGTCGAGCAGACCCGCGGGCAGCTCCCAGTCGCGGTGCCGGATCGGATGCCGGTACTGCTGAATCATCAGCACGCGCCCGTCATCGTCCATCGCGAGGATCGCGACGGCGCCGGTGTGGTCGACGTACTGCCGGCGGATCTCTCCGTCGCCGTAGCGCACGCGGTCGTCGCGGACGTTCCACACGGCGCCCTCGTACACGACGTCGCTGCGAACGACCTCGGGTTCGAACGGCTCGTCCCGCAGCGGGGCGCCCGCGCCGGTCTCAGGCATCGGCGACGTCGAAGAGCTCGCTGGCGCGGTGACGCTCGATGGCGGCGCCGATCAGACCACGGAACAGCGGGTGCGGGTCGGTCGGACGCGAGCGCAGCTCCGGGTGGGCCTGGGTGGCGATGTAATAGGGGTGCACGTCGCGCGGCAGCTCGACGTACTCGACCAGGTCGAGCTCGGGGTTGAGGCCCGAGAACCACAGCCCCGCCTCCGACAGCCGGTCGCGGTAGGCGTTGTTGACCTCGTAGCGGTGGCGGTGACGCTCCGACACCTCGTCGGCGCCGTAGACCTCGCGGGCGAGCGAACCCTCGGCCAGCGCGGCCTGGTAGAGCCCCAGACGCATCGTGCCGCCGAGGTCGCCGCCTTCGAGGATCTCGATCTGCTCCGCCATGGTCGCGATGACCGGCTCGGAGGTGGCGGGATCGAACTCGGTGGACGACGCGCTGTCGATGCCGGCGACATGGCGCGCGTACTCGATCACCATGCACTGGAGGCCGAGGCACAGGCCGAGGGTGGGGATGCCCTGTTCCCGCGCGAAGCGCAGGGCGCCGAGCTTGCCCTCGATGCCGCGGATGCCGAATCCTCCCGGCACGCAGATGCCGTCGAGCTGCGCGAGCTGTTCCTGCGCGCCCTCGGGGGTCTGGCACAGGTCGGAGGGGATCCAGCGGATGTTGACCTTGGTCTCCTGCGCGAAGCCACCGGCCTTGAGGGCCTCGGTGACCGAGAGGTAGGCGTCCGGCAGATCGATGTACTTGCCGACGAGACCGATCGTGACCTCGTGCTTGGGGTTGTGGACGGCGTGCAGGACGCGGTTCCATCGCGTCCAGTCGACGTCCTCCGCCTTCTGGTCGAGGCCGAGGCGGCGCACGATGTAGGAGTCGAGGCCCTGCTCGTTCAGCGTCGAAGGGATGTCGTAGATGCTGGGCAGGTCGACCGTGTTGATGACGCCCTCGACGTCGACGTCGCACATCAGCGCGATCTTGTTGCGATTGCTCTCGCTGACGGGGCGGTCGCTGCGCAGCACGAGCGCGTCCGGCTGGATGCCCACCTGGCGGAGGGCGGCGACCGAGTGCTGCGTGGGCTTGGTCTTCTGCTCGCCCGAGGCGCCCATGAAGGGCACGAGCGAGACGTGCACGAAGAACACGTTGTCGCGGCCGAGCTCATGGCGCAGCTGGCGGGCGGACTCGAGGAAGGGCTGGGACTCGATGTCGCCCACGGTGCCGCCGACCTCGGTGATGATGACGTCGGGCTGCGGGTCCTCGGAGGCCTGCAGGCGCATACGGCGCTTGATCTCGTCGGTGATGTGCGGGATCACCTGGACCGTGTCGCCCAGGTACTCGCCGCGGCGCTCGCGCGCGATCACCTGGGAGTAGACCTGACCCGTCGTCACATTCGCGGCCTCCGACAGGTTGATGTCGAGGAAACGCTCGTAGTGGCCGATGTCGAGGTCGGTCTCGGCGCCGTCGTCCGTGACGAACACCTCGCCGTGCTGGAACGGGTTCATCGTTCCCGGGTCGACGTTCAGATACGGGTCGAGCTTCTGCATCACGACGCGGAGTCCGCGTGCGGTGAGGAGGTTGCCCAGGCTGGCCGCCGTGAGCCCCTTGCCCAAAGACGAAACGACACCGCCTGTCACGAAGATGTGCTTGGTGGTGCCGTTGCTGCGTCCCGCAGAAGAAGAGTTCATCACGGGCTTCTATCCTAACAGTTCGCTCACCGGCCGAGGCCGAGGAGTTCGCGGGCGTGGGTGAGGGCGGCATCCGAATCGGTGAGTCCGGAGAGCAGACGGGCCATCTCAGCCTCGCGCTCGGGCCCCTCGAGGCGCCGCACACTCGAGGCGGTGACCGCTCCGTCGTTCGATTTCACGACGGAGAGGTGGTTGGTGGCGAATGCCGCGACCTGGGCGAGATGGGTCACCGCGATGACTTGGGACTTCTCGGCGAGTCGGGCGAGTCGGCGTCCGACCTCGATCGCCGCGGCGCCGCCGATCCCGGCATCCACCTCGTCGAACACGAAGGTCGGCACCGGATCCGTGCCGGCGATGACGACCTCGATCGCGAGCATCACCCGCGAGAGCTCTCCGCCCGAGGCGCCCTTCGCCACCGAACGGGGCTCGGCGCCGGGATGCGGGGCGAGGAGGATGGCCACGTCGTCGCGCCCGTGCGTGCTCTCGCCGCCGGGCGAGACGACGACCTCGAGCCGGGCGTCCGGCATCGCCAGGGCGTGGAGCTCCTCGGTCACGGCTGCCCCGAGGCGAGCTGCCGCCGTGGTGCGCTGCTCGGTGAGCGCCTCGGCGCGGGCGTCGAGGCGCTCACGCGCGGCGTCGCGCTCCGCGGTCAGGCGCTCGAGGCGGTCGTCGTCGTCGTCGAGCTCCGCCAGGCGCGCCGAGCCGGTCTCCCACAGCGCGAGGGCCTCCTCGAGCGATCCGTGCGCACGGATCAGCACGGCGAGGGCCGCGCGGCGCTCCTCGACGGCGGCGAGCTCGTGCGGGCCGGACTCGTCCAGGTCGGCGAGATAGCCCGAGAGCGAGCCGGCGGCGTCGGCGAGTCGGTACCCGATGTCGGCCAGGCCCTCCCCGATCTCCGCGAGCGCGGGATCCGACACGCGCTCGAGCGCGCGACGGGCTTCCGCGATCAGGCTCGCCGCGTCGGGAGCGCCCTCCTCGTTCGACAGCGCCGAGTGCGCGAGGGATGCCGCGATCCGCAGCTCCTCCGCGTTCGCGAGGCGTTCGGCGCGGGCGGCGAGCTCCTCGTCCTCCCCCGGTTCGGGCGCCGTCGCCTCGATCAGGGCGAGAGCCTCACGGAGGCGAGCCGCTTCCTCGCTGCGACGCTCGCGGTTGCCGCTGATGTCGGCGATCTCGGCCTCGAGCACCCGCCAGCGCTCGAACGCCTCGCCGTAGGCGGCCAGAGCCTCCGCGATCGCCGCGCCGCCGAAGCGGTCGAGCGCATCGCGCTGCGCGCTCGAGGAGCGCAGCCGCAGCTGATCCGACTGCCCGTGCACGACGACGAGCTCCTCGGCCAGCGCCGACAGCACGCCCGCCGGCGCCGCTCGACCGCCCACGCTCGCGCGGCTGCGTCCCTCGGCGCTCAGCGTGCGCGACACGTACAGCTCCGCGCATCCGTCGTCGAGCGGTTCCAGCTCTCCCCCGGCATCCGCGACGATCTCGGCGACGCGTCCGGTCTCGGGGGCGATCCACACGCCCGCGACCGAGGCCTGGGCGGCACCCGCCCGGACCGCTCCGGAGTCGGCGCGCTGCCCGAGCAGCAGCCCGAGTCCCGTCACCACCATGGTCTTGCCCGCACCGGTCTCGCCGGTGATCGCGGTGAACCCCGGGCCCAGAGGCAGCACGGCGTCGTCGATGACCCCGAGCCCCTGCATCCGCATCTCCTCGATCACGACGGCGCCCCCTGCTGCTCCTGACCTCGCCACCCCGCGACGGGCAGCTGGAACTTGCGCACCAGACGGTTCGTGAACGCGGTCGGATGCAGACGCGCGAGACGCACCGGACGGGAGGAGCGTCGTGCCACGACCCGAGCCCCGGGAGGCAGCTCGTGCGACCGGCGGCCGTCGCACCACAGGATGCCGGAGCCGTCGGTGCGCTCGAGCATCTCGATCGCCACGGCGGCATCGGGGCTCACGACCAGCGGCTTCGCGAAGAGCGCGTGCGCCGAGAGGGGCACGACCGCGATCGCCTCGACGGTGGGCCAGATCACCGGCCCTCCCGCGGAGAAGTTGTAGGCGGTGGAGCCGGTGGGCGTCGATATGACCATGCCGTCGCAGCCGAAGCTCGACAGCGGGCGTCCGTCGATCTCGAGGACGACCTCGATCATCCGCTCGCGGCTCGCCTTCTCGACGGTGGCCTCGTTCAGGGCCCAGGTCTCGTAGACCACGTCGCCCTGCGCGTCCTTCACCCGCACCGACAGGGCGAGCCGCTCCTCGACCTCGTAGTCGCGATCGATCACTCGACGCACGGCGTCGTCCATGTCGTCGCGGTCGATCTCGGCGAGGAAGCCGACGTGGCCCATGTTGATGCCGAGGACGGGCGCTCCGCTGTCGCGGACGAGCTCGGCGGCTCGGAGGATGGTGCCGTCGCCTCCCAGCACGATCGCCAGCTCCAGGTCCGCGAGGGCCACGGTGTCGCCCATCGCGTCGACATCGGCGAAGACCGAGTCGACGGCGGCCAGCTCCGTGCGGTCGTCCGCCGCGAGCACCGGGCGCGCACCGGCGCCGCGGAGAGCCTCGACCACGCGTCGCGCGGCCGCCACCGTGTCGGGGCGGCCCGCATGGGCGACGACCAGGATGTTGCGCTCGTTCATCGTCCTCCGGCCAGCTCGTTGATGCGGTCCCACCATTCTGTCGGATTGCTGCCGCGCCCCGGCGCGAGATGCACCAGGTATTCGGCGTTCCCGTGCGTTCCGAGGATCGGGGAGGAGAGGATGCCGAGCATGCCCAGACCCTGGTCCCATGCGCTCCAGATGCACCGGCCCACGGCATCCGCCCGGGTGGCGGGATCGGTGACGAGTCCGCCGCGGACGGCGGTGCGCCCCACCTCGAACTGGGGCTTCACGAGCAGAATGATGTCGGCGCCGGGCGCGGCCACGGCGGCCACCGCCGGCAGGACGAGCTCCAGCGAAATGAAGGACAGATCGCCCACGACGAGGTCGGGTGCGGCCTGCTCCCCTGTCGCCTCGGCGAGATTCTCGGGCGTCATGTACCGGACGTTGTAACCCTCGACCGGGACGACGCCGGGGTCGGCCGCGATGGCCGGCGCCAGCTGCCCGTGCCCGACGTCGACCGCGAGCACCCGGCGCGCACCGCGCTCCCGGAGCACCTGCGTGAAGCCTCCCGTGGACGCGCCCATGTCGAGCGCGAGGCGGTCCTGCGCGGAGACCTCGAAACCGTCGAGGGCCGCGAGGAGCTTGTGCGCCGCGCGTCCGACGTAGTGATCGGCGCCGGCGACCGAGAGCTCGGCGGTGTCCGACACGGAGGTGGACGCCTTCACGACCGGACGTCCGTCGACGGAGACGAGTCCGTCTGCGATGAGGGTGGCGGCGTGACTGCGGGAACGGGCGAGGCCTCGCGCGGCGAGAGCGGCGTCGAGACGCGTCATCGCTGCCCTGGTGCGTCCCGATGCTCGAGCTTCGCGCCGCTCTCGAGTCGGCGCGACAGCTCGTCGTGCAGAGCGGAGTACGCGTCGGCGCGATCGGCCAGCGGCTGACCCTCGATCAGGCGCAGCCGGCTCCAGAGGCCGTCCGTCGGCGTGCTGGTCGTGTCGTCGCTCACGGTTCCACTGTACGCGGGAGCGCCGACGGCGGACGAGCGCCACGTCGGGCCAGGCGGGTCAAGGGCGGTGGAACGGGTCCTCGTACAGACGCTCGGGCACCCGCAGCACGAACACCGGTGTCCCCGACGCCCAGATGGCGGCGGCTCCGGCGCGCAGCAGATCGATCTGGCTCCCCGACTCGGCGACGATCTCGACGTCCGCGCCGCGGACTCGCACGGCGGCTCCGCGCACGGAGAAGATGCCGTCGCGCTCCGTCGTCGTGGGATAGGGCTGATGCAGTTCGCGGAGGTCGCTGAGGATGAACGTCGGGCGCGAGCCCTCCGGTGCGGCGAGGACGTGCTTGGGGCGATCGATCCCGGTGAGCACCAGCGCCGAATCGATACCGGCGCGGCTCGCCCCGAGGATGTCGGTGTCGAGGCGGTCGCCGATGAACAGCGCCTTGCGGGCGCCGAATCGGGCCAGCGCCTCTTCGAAGATCGGCGTCTCCGGCTTTCCCGCCACGGTGGCGAGCCGTCCGATCGCGGTGTGGACGGCGGACACCAGCGTTCCGTTGCCCGGTGCGACGCCGCGCTCGCGCGGGATCGTCCAGTCGGTGTTGGTCGCGATCCAGGGGATGCCGCCCTCGTCCTCGGGCAGCTGCAGGGCGAAGGCCGCCTCCGCGAGGTCGGTCCAGGCCACCTCGGGCGCGAAGCCCTGGACCACCGCCCGCGGAGCGTCCTGGGCGCTGCGGGTGACCGTGTACCCCGCCTTCTGCAGCTCGTCGACGAGACCGTCGCCGCCCACGACCAGGATGGTCGCGGGCGGGGGCACGATCCCCGCGAGCAGCCGCATGGCCGCCTGCGGGCTCGTCACGACGTCCTGCGGTGCCACCGACAGTCCCAGACCGGACAGGTGCGCCGCGACGGACGCGTCGGTGCGCGAGGCGTTGTTGGTGATGTAGCCCAGCCGGACCTCTCGCGCCGCCTCGTTGAGGCTGTCCACCGCGAACGGCAGAGCGCCCGGTCCCGCGTACACGACGCCGTCGAGATCGGCGAGCACCGTGTCGACACCGTCGAGGGGCGTCGTCTCGGGGCGCTTGCGCGCGAACAACGCCACTACGCGTCCTCGCGGGGCTCGGAGTCCTGCTCCCCCAGCAACTCGCGCACCTCGTCCTCGACGGACATGTCGTCCGCGGACGCCGATGCCTCGGCCTCCTCCTCGGAGCCCCCGGCGAACGCGGGCTCGGGGTTGTCGGAGGCGGTGTCGTCGGTCGCGGTGCCGTCGGTCGCGGTCTCGTCGGAGGCGGTGTCGAGCGCGGTGCCGTCGACCTCCTCCTCGTCGTCGATGAGGCCGTCCTCGACGAAGATCTCCTCGTCGCCCGCCTCGTCGATGCCGAGGGCCTGCGCCGCGACCTCTGCGCGTTCGGCCCAGAACGCCGCTTCGTCATCGCGTCCGAGGTCTTCGAGAACCGCAGCGCGGGCAGCGAAGAGCGCGGGGCTCCACTCGAACGCCCGGTCCGGATCGAGCTCCGGAATCTCGAGTTCGCCCAGCGCGAGTTCCAGGTCGCCCTGGTCGAGGCGGGCTCCCGACATCGCGATCGCGAGCGAGACGCGCACGGGCGTGGTCAGCGACGCCCGATCGACGGCGCGACCGGTCTCGAGAGCGCGGTCGGGGCGTCCGATGCCCCGCTCGCTGTCGACCATCAGGGCGATCTGATCGTCCTTGCCGGAGATACGTCGGTAGGTGCGGAGCTCCCGCAGCGCCAGGGCGAAGTCGCCCGTCGCGTAGGCCGTGATGCCAAGGGTCTCTCGGACGATGGCGATGCGGCCCGCACGACGCGACGCCGCCAGGGCGTGCTCGTGGGCGAGCGCAGGATCCTCGTCGATGAGGCGCGAAGCCATCGCGAGGTGCCGGGCGACGTGCTCGGCGTTCTCCTTGCTCAGGGTCTTCAGTTCGTTGCGCGCGGCGCCGGGGAGGTCGCGCGCCGTGACGTCATCGGGGATGGCCGGCTCCGGGATGCGGACCCGATCCGTCGTCGCCTGGACCGGACGCTCTCGCCCGGCACCACCGCGCTGCGGGTAGGAACGACGAGAGTCGCCCTCGCCCTCGCGACGCGGCGCGCGGTTCCGGTCGAAGCCGCCCTCACGACGCTGGCCGGAGTCGCGGCTGTATCCGCCCTCACGACGCTGACCGGAGTCACGGTTGTACCCGCCCTCACGACGCTGACCGGAGTCACGGTTGTACCCGCCCTCACGACGCTGACCGGAGTCACGGTTGTACCCGCC
>NZ_JBFOKQ010000002.1:275366-578047 GCF_047246625.1 Microbacterium californiense
CTCACGACGCTGACCGGAGTCACGGTTGTAGCCACCCTCACGGCGCTGACCGGAGTCGCGGTTGTATCCGCCCTCACGCCGAGGCGCGGAGTCGCGGTTGTAGCCGCCCTCACGCCGAGGCGCAGAGTCACGGCTATACCCGCCCTCACGGCGCTGACCGGAGTCACGGTTGTACCCGCCCTCACGACGCTGGCCGGAGTCACGGTTGTACCCTCCCTCACGACGAGGCGCAGCGGAGCGATCACCCGAAGGACGACTGCCGCGCGATCCCCTGTCGTCGTTGCGACGCGGGCGGCGCTCTTCGTCTTCCGGCATGATGATTCCTATCTGTAACGCGCTGTAAAACGCAAAATGGCCACCCAGCGTTGGGTGGCCATTTCACTAAAAGGAGTCCGGCGGTGTCCTACTCTCCCACAGGGTCCCCCCTGCAGTACCATCGGCGCTGTGAGGCTTAGCTTCCGGGTTCGGAATGTAACCGGGCGTTTCCCTCACGCTATGGCCGCCGAAACACTATTGATGTTTCAATCAAACACATAACAAAGTCATTGTTGTTATGCGGTTCTCGACCGTACATCGAGAACCACTCAGTGGACGCAAGCACCAACGAACGGTGTGTTATCAAGTCATCGGCTTATTAGTACCAGTCAGCTGCACACGTTACCGTGCTTCCACATCTGGCCTATCAACCCAGTAGTCTGGCTGGGAGCCTCTCACCCGAAGGTATGGAAGTCTCATCTTGAGGCCGGCTTCCCGCTTAGATGCTTTCAGCGGTTATCCATCCCGAACGTAGCTAATCAGCGGTGCTCCTGGCGGAACAACTGACACACCAGAGGTTCGTCCAACCCGGTCCTCTCGTACTAGGGTCAGATCCTCTCAAACTTCCTACGCGCGCAGCGGATAGGGACCGAACTGTCTCACGACGTTCTAAACCCAGCTCGCGTACCGCTTTAATGGGCGAACAGCCCAACCCTTGGGACCTACTCCAGCCCCAGGATGCGACGAGCCGACATCGAGGTGCCAAACCATGCCGTCGATATGGACTCTTGGGCAAGATCAGCCTGTTATCCCCGAGGTACCTTTTATCCGTTGAGCGACAGCGCTTCCACAAGCCACTGCCGGATCACTAGTCCCGACTTTCGTCCCTGCTCGACCTGTCAGTCTCACAGTCAAGCTCCCTTGTGCACTTACACTCGACACCTGATTGCCAACCAGGTTGAGGGAACCTTTGGGCGCCTCCGTTACTTTTTGGGAGGCAACCGCCCCAGTTAAACTACCCACCAGGCACTGTCCCTGAACCGGATTACGGTTCGAAGTTAGATATCCAGAGTGACCAGAGTGGTATTTCAACAATGACTCCACATGAACTGGCGTCCATGCTTCACAGTCTCCCACCTATCCTACACAAGCCACACCGAACACCAATACCAAGCTGTAGTAAAGGTCACGGGGTCTTTCCGTCCTGCTGCGCGTAACGAGCATCTTTACTCGTAATGCAATTTCGCCGAGTTCGCGGTTGAGACAGTTGGGAAGTCGTTACGCCATTCGTGCAGGTCGGAACTTACCCGACAAGGAATTTCGCTACCTTAGGATGGTTATAGTTACCACCGCCGTTTACTGGGGCTTAAATTCTCAGCTTCGCCTTGCGGCTAACCGGTCCTCTTAACCTTCCAGCACCGGGCAGGCGTCAGTCCGTATACATCGTCTTGCGACTTGGCACGGACCTGTGTTTTTAGTAAACAGTCGCTACCCACTAGTCTCTGCGGCCTCCAAACGCTTTCGGAGCAAGTCCTAATACGTCGAAGGCCCCCCTTCTCCCGAAGTTACGGGGGCATTTTGCCGAGTTCCTTAACCACGATTCTCTCGATCTCCTTGGTATTCTCTACCTGACCACCTGAGTCGGTTTGGGGTACGGGCGGCTAGAACCTCGCGTCGATGCTTTTCTCGGCAGCATAGGATCATCCACTTTTTATCCGCATCGTGTCTCAGCCTCATGAGAGACGGATTTGCCTATCTCTCGGCCTACGCACTTGCACCAGGACAACCATCGCCTGGCTTGGACTACCTTCCTGCGTCACACCTGTTAATACGCTAACCGCACCAGAACGGGGTCACGTGCTCCACCACCCGGTGGATCCCGAAGGATCCGGTGAGTGACTTCGGACGTTTAGCACTACTGGATTAGTTTGGGCGGTTCTTCGCCGGTACGGGAATATCAACCCGTTGTCCATCGACTACGCCTGTCGGCCTCGCCTTAGGTCCCGACTTACCCAGGGAAGATTAGCTTGACCCTGGAACCCTTGGTCTTTCGGAGGACGTGTTTCTCACACGTCTTTCGCTACTCATGCCTGCATTCTCACTCGTGTAGCCTCCACGGCTGGGTTACCCCGCCGCTTCGCTGGCCACACGACGCTCTCCTACCCATCAACACGGCTGGACCACGAAGGCCTACCAATAATGTCAATGCCACAACTTCGGTGGCGTGCTTGAGCCCCGTTACATTGTCGGCGCGGAATCACTTGACCAGTGAGCTATTACGCACTCTTTCAAGGGTGGCTGCTTCTAAGCCAACCTCCTGGTTGTCAGAGCAACTCCACATCCTTTCCCACTTAGCACGCGCTTTGGGACCTTAGTTGGTGGTCTGGGTTGTTTCCCTCTCGACTATGAAGCTTATCCCCCACAGTCTCACTGCTGCGCTCTCACTTACCGGCATTCGGAGTTTGGCTGACGTCAGTAACCTTGTAGGGCCCATCGGCCATCCAGTAGCTCTACCTCCGGCAAGAAACACGCAACGCTGCACCTAAATGCATTTCGGAGAGAACCAGCTATCACGAAGTTTGATTGGCCTTTCACCCCTATCCACAGCTCATCCCCTCAGTTTTCAACCTAAGTGGGTTCGGCCCTCCACGACGTCTTACCGTCGCTTCAGCCTGGCCATGGATAGATCACTTCGCTTCGGGTCTAGGACATGCGACTGAATCGCCCTATTCAGACTCGCTTTCGCTACGGCTACCCCACACGGGTTAACCTCGCCACATATCGCTAACTCGCAGGCTCATTCTTCAAAAGGCACGCTGTCACACCTACCAGGGGTGCTCCAACGGTTTGTAAGCAAACGGTTTCAGGTACTATTTCACTCCCCTCCCGGGGTACTTTTCACCTTTCCCTCACGGTACTTGTCCGCTATCGGTCATCTGGGAGTATTTAGGCTTATCAGGTGGTCCTGACAGATTCACACGGGATTTCACGGGCCCCGTGCTACTTGGGATACTCTTCGCGCCAAGAGAAGCATTTCGACTACGGGGTTGGCACCCTCTATGACCGGCCTTTCAAGACCGTTCGTCTATACCTTCTTGTAACGCCGCCATCTCGGCAGAAATGACTGAAAAGTCCCACAACCCCCAACGTGCAACGCCTGCCGGCTATCACACACGCTAGGTTTAGCCTGATCCGGTTTCGCTCGCCACTACTAACGGAATCGCGGTTGCTTTCTCTTCCTGTGGGTACTGAGATGTTTCACTTCCCCACGTTCCCTCTACCCGCCCTATATATTCAGGCGGGAGTCACTAGGTCGGCACGCCGCCCAGCGGGGTTTCCCCATTCGGACACCCTCGGATCAAAACTTGCTTATCAGTTCCCCGAGGCTTATCGCAGATTGCTACGTCCTTCTTCGGCTCCAGATGCCAAGGCATCCACCGTTTGCTCTTAAAGACTTGAAATCACATGAGTTCGAATCAAAAACCCGACCAGTCCGAAGACTGAATCAGAAATTGACTAATGATCTTTAAGATCATCTAACGCAACCAGCAAAAGCCGGTTGCAAGATGCTCGCGTCCACTGTGTAGTTCTCAAAGTACGGGCGGTACCCCTCCTCGCCTGCCCACCGGACAAACAACAAGAGGCCCAGAGTAACCGACTGCTCCCAACCCCCAACGGGGCTGAAGCGCATCCGGTCCCTCAGGACCCAACAGCGTGCAGGTGCGACCTCCGCCACCCTCCCCGTTCCCACCGCAAGCGGCGTACTAGAGAAAGACAACATCCTTCACACCATGTCAAATGTTCCACCCATGAGCTCCCAGCGAAGAACGTACGCCTTCGATCTGGGTTCTGGACCCCGAAGGGTCAGATGCTCCTTAGAAAGGAGGTGATCCAGCCGCACCTTCCGGTACGGCTACCTTGTTACGACTTAGTCCTAATTACCGATCCCACCTTCGACGGCTCCCTCCACAAGGGTTAGGCCACCGGCTTCAGGTGTTACCGACTTTCATGACTTGACGGGCGGTGTGTACAAGACCCGGGAACGTATTCACCGCAGCGTTGCTGATCTGCGATTACTAGCGACTCCGACTTCATGAGGTCGAGTTGCAGACCTCAATCCGAACTGGGACCGGCTTTTTGGGATTCGCTCCACCTCACGGTATTGCAGCCCTTTGTACCGGCCATTGTAGCATGCGTGAAGCCCAAGACATAAGGGGCATGATGATTTGACGTCATCCCCACCTTCCTCCGAGTTGACCCCGGCAGTATCCCATGAGTTCCCACCATTACGTGCTGGCAACATAGAACGAGGGTTGCGCTCGTTGCGGGACTTAACCCAACATCTCACGACACGAGCTGACGACAACCATGCACCACCTGTTTACGAGTGTCCAAAGAGTTGACCATTTCTGGCCCGTTCTCGTATATGTCAAGCCTTGGTAAGGTTCTTCGCGTTGCATCGAATTAATCCGCATGCTCCGCCGCTTGTGCGGGTCCCCGTCAATTCCTTTGAGTTTTAGCCTTGCGGCCGTACTCCCCAGGCGGGGAACTTAATGCGTTAGCTGCGTCACGGAATCCGTGGAATGGACCCCACAACTAGTTCCCAACGTTTACGGGGTGGACTACCAGGGTATCTAAGCCTGTTTGCTCCCCACCCTTTCGCTCCTCAGCGTCAGTTACGGCCCAGAGATCTGCCTTCGCCATCGGTGTTCCTCCTGATATCTGCGCATTCCACCGCTACACCAGGAATTCCAATCTCCCCTACCGCACTCTAGTCTGCCCGTACCCACTGCAGGCCCGAGGTTGAGCCTCGGGATTTCACAGCAGACGCGACAAACCGCCTACGAGCTCTTTACGCCCAATAATTCCGGATAACGCTTGCGCCCTACGTATTACCGCGGCTGCTGGCACGTAGTTAGCCGGCGCTTTTTCTGCAGGTACCGTCACTTTCGCTTCTTCCCTGCTAAAAGAGGTTTACAACCCGAAGGCCGTCATCCCTCACGCGGCGTTGCTGCATCAGGCTTTCGCCCATTGTGCAATATTCCCCACTGCTGCCTCCCGTAGGAGTCTGGGCCGTGTCTCAGTCCCAGTGTGGCCGGTCACCCTCTCAGGCCGGCTACCCGTCGACGCCTTGGTGAGCCATTACCTCACCAACAAGCTGATAGGCCGCGAGCCCATCCCCAACCGAAAAATCTTTCCAAACGCAGACCATGCGGTCACGTCACATATCCAGTATTAGACGCCGTTTCCAGCGCTTATCCCAGAGTCAGGGGCAGGTTGCTCACGTGTTACTCACCCGTTCGCCACTGATCCACCCAGCAAGCTGGGCTTCACCGTTCGACTTGCATGTGTTAAGCACGCCGCCAGCGTTCATCCTGAGCCAGGATCAAACTCTCCGTAAAAAAGAAATGCATACACCCCGGGGAAAAACCGGACTGCAGCGAGTTTGATGCTGACCAAAGAGATATTCATTGCTGACTATCCGTTGCCAACCCCACAAAGGAGGTCGGTCTTTGATCCAAAGGAATCTCATCCAGCCGAAGCTGAATCGAGGTTATTTGGCATTTGACAAGTGCACGCTGTTGAGTTCTCAAGGATCGGATGCTCCCACGACCCAGCCATCACAACCAGGCCCGCAGGGCAACTTCTCTATCTTACCCATCTCATCTCGCCTGTCAAATCGGCGTGTCGAGCGGATCGAGGATCCACTGCACAGCCGAAGCGGCCGTAGATGAGGTGGGTATCCCATCCTAGACGCAAGCGTCTGATCTCTCAAGAGAGAAGAAGGAGTGGGATTTGTTCTCCGCTTGAGGGGGGTGAGGCTCTCGGCCTCTCCGCTTCCCTGTGGGGCGAACAAGTAATAAGTTACGCGGATCCGGGAGGTCTGGCAAATCGGGGCCCACCGCCCGGGCGTGTCGCAGACGCCGACAGCTGGCATTCGTCCCGGTCAGCGGGGCTTTCGTCGCGCGACGCGCCGGGAATACGATCGAGCGCATGGGATCCCCCCTCCTCTCCCGCGTCTTGGCGGACCTCGACGAACCCGTCCTGCGGGCGCGGGCCGACACCATCGAGACGTCGACGGCACCGCTCGCGTCCCGCCTCGCCACCGGACTCCTCGCGTGGTCGAGCGTGACCGCCGCCTCCCTGCTGGCGGGGACCGGAGATGCGCTGCCCGACCCGGAGCGCACGGCCGTCGCCTACCGGAGCGAGCGCGTCCTGCGGATCGACGGCGCCGAACCGCCGGTGTGGGCTCCGTTGTCCGGGTTCTGGCGGACCGGCGACGGCTGGATCCGCACCCACGCGAACTATCCGCATCACGCCGCGCGCCTGTGCGCTGCCCTGCGACTGCCTCCCGCCGCCGCGCCGGACGACCTCGAGCGCGCACTCCTGCGGCTCCCCACCGACGAGATCCTCCGCGACCTCGCCGTCCACGGCGCGCTCGGCGTGAAGGTGTCGGCGGAGGATCCCGAGACGGACGCCCGGCTCCGCGACACTCCCCTCCTCGCAGTGAGCCACCGGCCCGGTGGCCACCGCCGCGCCCGGACCCTCCCCCGCGGTCATCGCTCGACCCCACGATCGAGGGACGCGCTTCCGCTCGACGGCATCCGCGTCGTCGACCTCACCCGCGTCATCGCGGGCCCGATCGCGACGCGCACGCTCGCCCTGTGGGGTGCGGATGTGCTGCGCGTCGATCCCCCGGGTCTTCCCGAACCCGAGTGGCAGCACCTCGACACCGGCCAGGGCAAGCGATCGACCGTGCTCGACGCCCGGTCCTCCCGCATGGAGGAACTGCTCGCCGCCGCGGACGTCGTCGTCCTGGGGTACCGCCCATCGGCGCTGACCCGCCTCGGGCTGGATGTCGAGTCGCTCGCGGACCGCCACCCCCATCTCGTCGTGGCCCAGCTCAGCGCCTGGGGGCTCGATCACCCGTCCCGCGCCGGTTTCGACAGCCTCGTCCAGGCGGAATCGGGGATCGCCTGGATCGAGTCACCCGACGGCTCACGCCCCGGAGCGCTCCCCGCACAGGCGCTCGACCACAGCGCCGGGTACCTCCTGGCCGCGGCGACCCTGTCGCTCGTCCGTCGACGGGAGCGCGAGGCCGGCACGTGGGCTGTGCGCACGTCGTTGCGCCGTATCGCTGCGGAACTGCTCGGGATGCCGCGGGCGGACGAGCCTCCCGCACTCCCGCCGATCGACTCTGCCCCGCACGTCGACCGGTTCGTGGTCGGCGGACGGGTCGTCACGACCGCGGCATCCGCGCTGCCCGGGAGGGACTACGCGCCGCCTCGTCCGTGGGGTCTCGATCAGCCCGCCTGGTGAGGGCGGCGCATCGCGAGCACCGGGCAGAGGACCAGCGTGATCGCCGCCCAGAGCGCGCACGCCGGGGGCAGCACCCGATAGGCGAGGTGCGCGACGGTGAAGTCCGCCGTCAGCGGCCCGAGCGCCGCGAGGCCACACACCCACGCCCCCGCGAGCAGGACGGGAAGCGACAGCCACCAGCTGAGGCGGACGGCCACCGGCGTCCGAGATGCGAAACCGATCCGCGGCGCGGTCCGACGCAGGCGCAGGACCGCCCAGATCCCGAGGATCGCAAGCCCGATCACGCTCGATCCGTGCTGCAGCCACTTGTAGCCGGGCAGGGGTCCCCACGCCTGCGCGAGTGCGGGGACGAGGTCCACGCCCCAGCGGCCCTCATGCGTGAACAGATCCCAGGCGATGTGGGAGAGCACGCCGAGCACCAGCGAGACCGCGAGCAGCACCGGGAACCCGCGTCGCTCCCCCCGGCCGACCGCTCGGCCCGCCGCGCTTACCCCGCCCTCGCTCCACTCCGACGGCAGCCGCCGCGCCAGCCACCCGGGCGCCAGGTCGAGCGACGCCGGACGGAGTACCACCCGCCAGACCAGGAAGAGCACGAAGGCGAGCAGAGCCGTCCAGACCACGTTCGCGAAGCCGTGCAGGAACGCGTAGTTCAGCCCGAACCCTCGCAGGAACAACGGGAGGTCCGGCGTCATCGCCCCGATCGCGATCGCCGCCGGCACGAGCGGGGTACGCACGAACGGCAGCGCCACGACCGCATGACTCGGCGTGAACGGCATCCGTCGACCTGCGGCGCCGGGATCAGGACGGGAAGACGCCGGCGAGCGTCTTCTTGCCTCGGCGCAGCACCGACACCCCACCGGGAAGGGTTCCCCGCACGGTCGCCGAGTCGTCGTCCACCCGCACGCCGTCGAGCGACACACCGCCCTGGGCGATGGCGCGGCGCGCTTCCGACAGGCTCGCCACGAGCCCGGTCGCCACGAGCGCCTCGACCACGGGCGACCCGCGCTCGACGGCGGCATGGGGCAGTTCCTCGAGCGCGGTGCGCAGCGTCGACGCGTCGAGCGTCGTCAGGTCGCCCTGGCCGAACAGCGCCTCGGACGCGGCGATCACCGCAGCCGCGGCGTCCTCTCCGTGGACCGTCGCCGTGACCTCGAGCGCCAGCCGCTTCTGAGCGGCACGACGGAAGGGCTCGGACTCGACGAGCGCGGCGTACTCCTCGATCTCGGCGCGGCTGAGGAACGTGAAGACCTTGAGGCGGTCGACCACATCGGCGTCGGCCGTGCCCAGCCAGAACTGGTACATGCGGTACGGGCTGCACATCTCGGCGTCGAGCCAGATGGCGTTGCCCTCGCTCTTGCCGAACTTCGTGCCGTCGCTGTTCGTGATCAGCGGGGTGCCGATCGCGTGCACGGACGCGCCCTCGACCCGGTGGATCAGATCGGTCCCGCTCGTGAGGTTGCCCCACTGGTCGGAGCCTCCGGTCTGGAGCACGCAGTCGTACTGGCGGAACAGCTCGAGGTAGTCCATGCCCTGCAGGATCTGGTAGCTGAACTCGGTGTAGCTGATGCCGGCGTCCGAGTTCAGACGCGCCGCGACGGCATCCTTCTTCAGCATCGTGCCCACGCGGTAGTGCTTGCCGATCTCACGCAGGAACTCGATGGCCGACATCGGCGCGGTCCAGTCGAGGTTGTTCACCATACGGGCGGCGTTGTCGCCCTCGAAGCTCAGGTAGCGCTCCACCTGTGCCCGCAGGCGGCCCACCCACTCGGCGACGGTCTCGGGCGTGTTGAGGGTGCGCTCGGCCGTCGGGCGCGGGTCGCCGATCAACCCGGTGGATCCGCCGACGAGGCCCAGCGGCTTGTGACCCGCGAGCTGGATGCGCCGCAGGGTCAGCAGCTGCACGAGGTTGCCGAGGTGCAGGCTCGGCGCGGTCGGGTCGAAGCCGCAGTAATACGTGATCGGATCCCCGGCGAGCAGGGCGCGCAGCGCCTCCTGGTCGGTGGACACGTGGACGAGGCCACGCCACACGAGCTCGTCCCACACGTTCTCGAACGTGGGGTCGATCGCCGGCGTCGCAGTCGTCAGAGCGGGATCAGACACGCGCTCCAGGCTATCAGCGCCCGGGGTGTCAGCTGTGCGCCGCCCACCACACGAGGAACGCCGCCCCGAGGGCGATGACCCAGCTCACCAGACTGCCCACCAGGAAGTACTCCGCCCGCGCCCCGGTCTCACCGTCTCGGGAGATCTCGGGGAAGCGCACGATGCCCTTCGCGGCGAGCATCGCCGCGAGCAGCGGATACGCGGCTGCCAGGGTGAGCAGCAGCACGAGCAGCCGCTCGAGCGGTCCGATGAGCCGGCCGCCCTGGAACGCGCCCCGTCGGTCGAGCGCGGGAGCGGATGCCGTCGCCGGCGCGGTCGCCACGGGCTCCGTCGCCGGTGTATCCGTCACCGGGGTCTCCGTCACTGCCGCAGCCGTGTCGGGGATCTGCTCGGTCGGACGCCACGTGTGCTCGCCGTCCAGCGCGGCACGGACGACGAGATTGGAGGATTCGAGCAGGAAGGCCGCGACGCCGAGCGCCAGGACGGCCAGATCGAACGAGAGGGGGCCCCAGGGGGACTCCAGGCGCCAGACCTCGCCGACCAGGCCGCTCCCTCCCCGGTCTCCTCCGACGACGACCGCGACGACGCTGACCGCGGCGAGTGCGACGGCCGGCCAGAACCCCGCGCGCGCGGGACGGTCGTCGGGCATGCTCCACACCCAGAGGGCGCCGGCGGCGAGCGCCGCGACCATGGGCAGGAGCGCGTCGGCGACGCTTCCGAGCAGCAGGAGGAGGACGGCGACGACGAGGTACCCGATCCACCGCCGCGGGGCGAAACGCCGCACCAGGTCGGCGAGACCGACCGCGAGCAGGATCAGCCCGGTGAGGATCATGACGCTCCTCCTCGAAGGGCGGCCAGCCCGTCGATCACGGCCTGGGACCCCGCCCGTCGGAGCGACTTCGACACGCTCGGCTGCGTGATGCCCTCCTCGTCGGCGATCTCCTCCTGGGAGCGGCCGAGCAGTCGGCCGTACGTGAGACGCCGTTCGCGTTCGCTCATCGCTCCGACCAGCTCATCCCTCACGAGCAGGTAGGCGTTGGACGCGCGGATCGTGGACTCCATGACCTCAGTCTGCTCCGGGGCGCCGACAATCCAGCTCCGCGACCGCGGGACGGCGCGTCGCTCGCGGGCGTGCGCGATCTCGATGGCCTCGCGCGCTGCCCACCAGCCAGGACCGTCCGACAGATCCGTGTGCGCCGAGTCGACGGCGCGGATGTCGCCGACGCCGATGCCGAACCGGAAGCCGACGCCGTCCGGCAGGGCGAGCTGGATCATCAGCAGCGCGGCGAGGGCGTCGGCGAGCTGCGGGTAGACGCCCTGCTGCTCGTCGCCGACCGTCGGGGTGAGCGGCTGGACGGCCGACGGTGCCTCCGCCTCCACCCGTGCGATCGTGCGCTCCAACGTGCGCTGGGCTGCGGTCCGGTCGCGGAGGGACCGGGAGCCGACGATGTCGGCGATCACTGCGATGACCATGGGATAACCATATCAGGAATATGTCGGGTTTATGCCCAAATGGGCTATAGTCTCGGAATATGCCGGATACGCACATGATCCCGTGGACCGCGGGAACCTGGACCCGTCGCCCGATCACCATCGCCGAACACGACGGAGCACTCGTCGCCGCCGCGGCCGAGGGAAGCGATGCGTGGCGTCACACCGCCTACGGCTTCGTGCATGCAGACGAGCACGCGCTCCTCGCTCCCCTCGGCGTCGGCGAGGCCATGGAGGTCACCTTCCGTGCGCCGTGGAGCGGCCAGTTCGATCAGGCCGGGATCCTCCTCCGCGCGGACGCGGAGAACTGGGTGAAGGCGGGCATCGAGTTCGCCGACGGGCACCTGGGAGTCGGCGCCGTCGTCACGCGGGGCAGCTCCGACTGGTCCCTCGGCCGAGCCGACGACTGGATGGGGTCGGACATCACCGTCCGCCTCAGCCGCTGGCCGGATGCCGTCATCGTGCGGGCGCGCGCCGAGCACGCGGAGTGGCGCCTGGTGCGGGTGGCCCCGTTCGACGGCGCGGCGCCGGCCTCCGCCGGTCCGCTCCTGGCGGCACCCACCCGCGCGGGCCTCACCGTGACCTTCACCCGCTGGGTGCGGACCGCCGCCGACGCCGCGCTGCACTGACGTCGGAAGCGGTCGTCCTCGGCGGACTCAGAGACCGAGGGCGTGGGCCGCGGCCTGCGCCCGGGTGACGAGTTCGACACGCTGCTCGTCGACCCGCTCGGGAGCGGTGCCGCCGACCCCCGTGCGAGAGGCGACGGAGCCCTCGATGGTGAGCACCGCGCGGACCTCGGGGGTCAGATGCGGCGACACGCGGGCGAGCAGTTCGTCGGACGCATCCTCCAGACCGATGCCCTCCTCCTCGCAGGCGCGCACGAGCGCGCCGGAGATCTCGTGCGCGTCGCGGAAGGGCACGCGGCGCTTCACCAGCCATTCGGCCACATCGGTGGCGAGGGAGAAGCCCTGCGGCGCGAGCTCGGCCATCCGATCCGTGTCGAAGCGCAGGGTCGCGATCATCCCGGCGAACGCCGGGAGCACGACCTCGAGCGTCCGCACCGAGTCGAACACCGGCTCCTTGTCCTCCTGGAGGTCGCGATTGTAGGCCAGCGGAAGGCCCTTGAGCGTGGCGAGCAGACCGGACAGGTTGCCGATCAGGCGCCCCGACTTGCCGCGGGCGAGCTCGGCGATGTCGGGGTTCTTCTTCTGCGGCATGATGCTCGACCCGGTCGAGTAGGCGTCGTCGAGCGTGACGAAGCCGAACTCCCGGGTGTTCCAGAGGATGATCTCCTCCGCGAGGCGCGAGATGTCGACGCCGATCATCGCCGTGACGAAGGCGAACTCCGCGACGACGTCGCGGGCGGCGGTGCCGTCGAGCGAGTTCTCCGCCGGACGGTCGAGGCCCAGCTCCGCGGCCACGAGCGACGGATCGAGACCCAGCGTCGAGCCGGCCAGGGCTCCCCCGCCGTACGGGGAGACGCCGGCACGCCGACGCCAGTCGACCAGCCGTTCGAGCTCCCGCACGAGCGGCCACCCGTGTGCGAGGAGGTGGTGGGACAGCAGCACCGGCTGCGCGTGCTGCAGGTGCGTGCGCCCCGGAAGGATCGCATCGGAGTGCGCCTCGGCCTGCGCGACCAGCGCATCGATCACCCGGAGGATGTCGCGGGCGATGACGCTCGCATGGTCGATCAGATACAGCCGGATGAGGGTGGCGATCTGATCGTTGCGGCTGCGGCCGGCGCGCAGGCGCCCGCCGAGCTCGGGTCCGACCTCGGCGATCAGCGCCTGCTCCAGCGCGCCGTGCACGTCCTCATCGGTCGGCATCGGGCGGAGCGTCCCGTCCGCCACCTTGCGGGCGACCGCCTCCAGCCCCTCGCGCATCCGAGCGGCCTCCTCGGCCTCCAGGTAGCCCGCCGCCTCGAGCGCCGTCGCGTGGGCGAGCGATCCCGCGATGTCGTACGGAGCGAGGATCCAGTCGAAGTGGGTCGACCTGCTGAGCTCGGCCAGCTCCGCTGACGGGCCGCTGGCGAAGCGGGCGCCCCACAGGGCTCCCTCGTTCGTGCCCTCGTGCGTGCCGCCGGTCATGCGCCTGCTCCTTCACGTCGGGGGGCGTTCTGGCGGAGGAGCCAGACCAGGAGGGCCTTCTGCGCGTGGAGCCGGTTCTCGGCTTCGTCCCACACCACGCTGCGAGGCCCGTCGATGACCTCGGAGTCGACCTCGTAGCCGCGATCGGCCGGCAGACAGTGGATGAAGATCGCGTCCGGTCCGGCCAGCGCCATGGTCTCGCCGGTGACCTTGTAGCCGCCCAGGTCGCGGATGCGGGCGATCTTCTCCTCCTCCTTGCCCATCGAGACCCAGGTGTCGGTGACGATGACGTCGGCGCCGGCGGCCGCCTCGACCGGATCGGTGAGCAGCGTGATCGATCCGCCCGTCTCCGCCGCCCGGCGGTCGGCCGCCTCGACCACGTCGGCCCGCGGCGCATAGTCGGCCGGCGAGGCGATGCGCACGTGCATGCCCGCCGTGACGCCGGCGAGCGCGTAGGAGTGCGCCATGTTGCTGCGGCCGTCGCCGAAGAACGTGAGGGTCAGCCCGGCGAGATCGCCCTTGTGCTCGCGGATGGTCAGGAGGTCGGCGAGCAGCTGACAGGGGTGGAAGTCGTCGGAGAGCGCGTTGATCACGGGGACCCGGGTGCCGGCCGACATCTCCTCCAGTCCCGACTGGGCGTAGGTGCGCCAGACGATCGCGGCGACCTGGCGCTCGAGCACCCGCGCCGTGTCGGACGGGGTCTCCTTGCCGCCGAGCTGGCTGTTGGCCGTCGAGATGATCAGCGGCGAGCCGCCGAGGTCGGCGATGCCCACGGCGAAGGAGACGCGCGTGCGAGTGGACGACTTGTCGAAGATGACCGCCACGGTCTGCGGACCGGCGAGGCTCTTGTCGGCCCAGCGGTCCTTCTTCAACTCGATCGCCAGGTCGAGGATCTCGCTCTGCTCGGCGGGCGAGAGGTCGTCGTCGCGAAGGAGGTGGCGGGTCATGCGAGAACCTTTCCGGGGTGGGCGGAGTGCACATCGGCGAGCGCGGCGGCGAACAGCTCGCGGAACTCGGCGATCTCCGCATCGCCGATGGTGAGCGCCGGCGCGATGCGCACGGTCTCGGGGTTGGCGGCGTTCACGATCAGCCCGTGCCGTTGCGCCGCGGCCACGACCTCGCCGGCGACGGGTTCGCTCAGCGCGACGCCGATCAGCAGTCCCCGGCCGCGCACGCCGGTCACCAGGGGCGATCCGAGGTCGAGGATGGTCTCGCGCAGCTCGGTCCCGCGGCGTGCGGCGTTGTCGACCAGACCGGCGTCCTCGATCTCCGCGAGCACGGCGTCCGCGACGGCGGTGGCGAGCGGATTGCCCCCGAAGGTCGAGCCGTGCGACCCGGGCGTGAAGAGGTCGCTCGCGGCGCCGTAGGTCACCAGGGCGCCGATCGGGAACCCTCCCCCGATGCCCTTCGCGAGCGTGATCGCGTCCGGGGTGATGCCCTCGTGAGAGAAGCCGAACCAGCCGCCCGTGCGTCCGGCGCCGGTCTGGATCTCGTCGACGATGAGGAGCGCGCCGTGCGCGAGCGTGAGCGAGCGGGCCGCAGCCAGGTAGCCCTCGGGGAGCTCCACGACGCCGGCCTCCCCCTGGATCGGCTCGACGAAGACGGCCGCGACGCGATCGTCCAGAGCCTCCTCGAGCGCCTCGACGGTCGCCGGGATGTGCTCGACGCCGCCGGGCATCGGCTCGAACGGAGCCCGCATGGTCTGCTTCGCGGTCAGCGCGAGCGAGCCCATCGTGCGCCCGTGGAACCCGTTCTCCAGTGCGAGGATGCGCGGCCTCTCGGCGCCGCCGTGCAGGCGGGCGAGCTTGAAGGCGGCCTCATTGGCCTCGGCGCCGGAGTTCGAGAAGAAGACCCGGCCGCCGATCCCGGCACCGGCGAGCCGCTTGAGGCGCGCGGCGAGGGCGAGCTGCGGAGGCGTCGCGAAGTAGTTGGAGACATGGGCGAGCGTCGCCGCCTGCCGGGACACGGCCTCGACGAACACCGGGTGGGCGTGGCCCAGCGAGGTCACGGCGATGCCGGCGAGGAAGTCGAGGTGACGTCGGCCCTCGGAGTCCCACAGATAGGAGCCCTCGCCGCGGATCAGCAGCGCGAGGCGCTCTCCCGCGTTGAGGACGAGATCGCGGTCCGCGTCGTCCTGCCAGATGGTCATCCTGCCACCACTTCCGTTCCGATTCCTTTGCTGGTGAAGAGTTCGACGAGCACCGAGTGCGGCACGCGCCCGTCGATGATCGCCGCGGCGTCCACCCCGTTCTCGACCGCGTCGAGGCAGGCGCGCATCTTGGGGATCATGCCCGACTCGAGGCTCGGCAGCATGTCGACCAGAGCGGACGACGTCAGGTGCGAGACCAGGGAGTCGCGATTCGGCCAGTCCGCGTAGAGGCCGGGCACGTCCGTGAGGATCACGAGCTTGCGGGCGCCCAGCGCGATGGCGAGCGCGGCGGCCGCGGCATCCGCGTTGACGTTCAGCGTCTGACCCGGGTGGTCCAGATCGGGGGCGATGCTGGAGATCACCGGGATGCGTCCGGCGCTCAGGTGGTCGATGACCGCGGTCGGATCGACCTGCACCACATCGCCCACACGACCGAGGTCGACCTCCTCCCCGTCGATCACGACACCTCGGCGCCGCCCGCCGAACAGTCCGGCGTCCTCGCCGCTGAGACCCGTGGCGATCGGGCCGTGCGAGTTGATCTTCGACACCAGCTGCGGGTTCACCTGTCCCGTGAGGACCATGCGAACGACACCGATCGCCTCGGTGTTCGTCACCCGGTATCCGCCCTTGAACTCGCTCGGGATCTCGAGACGGCCGAGCATGTCGGAGATCTGCGGACCGCCGCCGTGGACGACGACCGGCTGCACGCCCACGTACCGGAGGTAGGCGATGTCCTGCGCGAACGCGTCCTGGAGCTCGTCCGAGACCATGGCGTTGCCGCCGTACTTGACGACCACGATCTGGTCGCGGAACGTCTTGAGCCACGGCAGGGACTCGATGAGGGTGGCGGCCTTCTGCGCGGCGACGTCGGCCGGGGTGTCCTGGATGTCGGTCATGAGGCGTACGCGCTGTTCTCGTGCACGTAGTCGTGCGTGAGGTCGTTCGTGAGGATCGTCGCCGTGGCGTCTCCCACGCGCAGGTCGACGACGAGGTGCGTCGCCCGCGGGGTCAGGTCGACCTCGTCGCGCGGCCGGTCGGGGCCGCCCGCCGTGCAGACGCGCACGCCGTTCATGACGACGTCGACGTCGTAGGGGTCGAAGCGCGCGGAGGTGGTGCCGATCGCGGCGAGCACGCGGCCCCAGTTCGGGTCGTTCCCGAAGATCGCCGCCTTGAAGAGGTTGTTGCGGGCGATGGAGCGCCCGACCTCCACGGCATCCTGCTCGGAGGCCGCGCCCCGGATTTCGATCGTGATGTCGTGGCTCGCTCCCTCGGCGTCTCCCTGGAGCTTCACGGCCAGCTCCTGGCACAGCCCCGAGAGCGCCGCCTGGAACGCCTCGATGTCGGGCCGGATCCCGCTCGCGCCGTTGGCGAGCAGCGTGACCTGGTCGTTGGTCGACATGCATCCGTCGGAGTCGAGCCGGTCGAACGTGACCCCCGTCGCCGCGCGCAGCGCCGCATCGGCCTCGAGGGGCTCCAGGTCGGCGTCCGTCGTGAGCACGACGAGCATGGTGGCCAGCCCGGGTGCGAGCATGCCCGCCCCCTTCGCCATCCCGCCGATCGTCCAACCGTCGCGGGTGACGACCGCCGTCTTGGCGACGGTGTCGGTGGTCATGATGGCCTCGGCCGCCTGGTCGCCGCCCTGTGCGCTGAGCGCGGTGATCGCGGCCTCCGTGCCGGCGAGGACCTTGCTGCGGAACACCTCGTCGCCGGTGCCGATCAGCCCGGTGGAGCACACGAGCACGTCGCCGGCGCTCACCCCGAGGAGCTCGCCGGCCTTCTCGGCCGTCTGATGCGTCGTCTGGAACCCGAAGGCCCCGGTGAAGCAGTTGGCGCCGCCGGAGTTCAGGACGATCGCCTCGACGACCCGATCGGCCACCGCCTGCTGCGACCAGATGATCGGGTTCGCCTTGGCCCGGTTGCTCGTGAAGACCGCCGCGCCGACCTTGCGGGGTCCGCGGTTGACGACGACCGCGACGTCGGGCCTGCCGGTCGACTTCAGACCGGCGGCCACGCCGGCCGCCTCGAATCCTGCGGGGGCGGTGACGCTCACGGGGCGACTCCGTTCACTGAGAGGGCGCGGTCCTCGGGGAGGCCGAGCGCGATGTTCATGGACTGGATGGCGGCGCCGGCGGTGCCCTTGACGAGGTTGTCGACGGCGGTGATGACCGTGACGCGCCCGGCTGCCCGGTCGATCGCGAGGCCCATCAGCGCGGTGTTCGCCCCGATCACGTCGGCGGTGCGCGGGAAGCTCCCCGCCGGCAGGACCTGGACGAACGTCTCGTCGCCGTATCCGCGCTCCCAGGCCGCGCGGATCTCCTCGTCCGACGCGCCGCCGGCGATCGGGGCGCTGCACGTGGCGAGGATGCCGCGGGCCATCGGCACGAGGACGGGCGTGAAGGAGACACGGATGCCGTCGGCATCCGACGCTTCCGTCGAGGGCAGGGCGGCCGCGAGCGCCTGACGGATCTCCGGGATGTGCCGGTGCGTGCCGCCCACGGCGTAGGGGTTCGCCGATCCGAGGATCTCGCTCGCCAGCAGGTTCGTCTTGAGGCTCTTGCCCGCACCAGACGGTCCCACCGCGAGCACGGCCACGATGTCGCCGGGATCGATCACGCCGGCCGCGACGCCGGGGGCGAGACTGAGGCTCACGGTCGATGCGTTGCATCCCGGCGCGGCGATGCGCGTCGCCGCCCGCAGCACCTCGCGCTGCCGGCCCGGTCCCACCGGAAGCTCCGGCACCCCGTATGCCCAGGGTTCGTGGAAGTCGCCGCCGTAGAAGGCGTCCCACGCCTGCGGGCTGGTGAGGCGGTGGTCCGCCCCCGCGTCGATGACGAGCGGGGTGTCGCCGAGTGCGTCGGTGTACTGACCGGACTGGCCGTGCGGAAGGGCGAGGAAGACGATGTCGTGCCCGGACAGTGTCTCGGGCGTCGTGTCCTGCAGGGTGAGGTGGGCGAGCGAGCGGAGATGCGGCTGGTGCTCGACGAGCGGCTGTCCGGCGTTCGAATGCGCGGTCACGGTGCGGATCTCGATGTCGGGATGCGCCGCGAGGAGGCGGAGGATCTCGCCGCCCGCGTAGCCGGATGCGCCGGAGACGGCGACGGAGTACGTCATGCTTCTACCTTAACGGTCGGGGCTGTCGGGGACCGGGGCGGCGACACCGGTGCTCGACGGCCGCTCGCCGTAAGGGCGGGCCGGAGCGCGGGGTCGCCTAGCGTCGGCGGTCGCGACGACGTCGGCGCACCGGGACGACGCTCGGGACGAGCGTCGGGAAGGCGGTGGCGGCCGAAGGCATGCCGCGACGATAGCGCGGGCGCGACGGCATCCGCAAATCCCGCCCGCGTCTCACGCGCCGAGGGGCGCCAGCAACTCGACCTCCTGCTGCCGGGTCAGCCCCGCACGTCGCGGGCGGTCGATCCCGCGCGCGACCTCGTCGTCGCACACGTCGGCCACCGTCTCGACGAGAGGACGGAGACGTCCGCCGTCGGCCGTGTATCGCGCATGGGAGCGGGTCGCGAAACCGGGCATGTCCGGCGGGAGCCACAGCGGCAGCGAGCGCTCCCCCATCCAGTACTCGACGTCGCGATCGCGCAGCCATCCCTCGGCCGCCTCGATGACGCGGCCGCGGTGACCCGTCGCCTGACGGAAAAGCTGCACCACCTCGGCCAGCGGGTGGGGATCGCCGACGGCGTTCACGGGACCGGACGCCCGCGCGTGCACGATGTACGCCGCGAGATCGTCGACGTGGATCACCTGCGTGAAGCGTCCGTCGAGCGGCGGGAGGAGCACCGGACCGCTGCCGGCGCGGAGGAATGCCGCCGCCCAGTAGCCGAAGCGGTCGCTGGGATCCCCGGCGCCGACGATGAGTCCCGGCCGCACGACGAGGGCGCGGTCCCCGAGGGCGGAGACGGCGTCCTCCGCGGCGACCTTCTCCCGGCCGTAGTCGCCCTGCTCGTCCGGGAGCGCCGGCGGATGCCGCGGCGCCGACTCGTCCGCCCCCACGGCGGCGTCGTCGGCGTAGACCGAGAGCGACGACACGTACGTCCACCGGCGCGCGCGGCCGCCCAGCGCGTCGACCGCCCGCGCGACGTGCACGGCGCGCGACGAGACGTCGACCACGTGGTCCCAGTCGCCCGCGGGGACGCCGGCGTAGGCGTCGGGAAGCTCGCGATCACCGCGGACATGCGCGACGCCCGGCGGCATCGGCCGCTCCCCGCGCGTCAGGCAGGTCACGTCCGCGCCCGCCGCCGACCACCTCCGGGCGACGCGTCCGGACAGCCACCCGCTGCCCCCGAGGATCAGCACCTTCGTCATGCCTCCATGCCACCAGCATCCGGGCCCGATCGGAAGGGCATCCGCTCAGGGCAGCGCTCTGTCGGAGGCCGATGCGAGGATGAGCCCATGCTGACCACGCTCGCCGTCGCCGGTTACCGCTCCCTCGTCGACGTGGTGCTCCCCCTGCACCCGCTCACGGTGATCACGGGGGCGAACGGCACCGGCAAGTCGAACCTCTACCGCGCGCTCCGCCTCCTCGCGGCGGCCGGGCACGGGCGCGCGGTGGGAGCGATCGCCCGCGAGGGCGGCCTCGACAGCGTGCTGTGGGCCGGACCCGAGACGCCCCAGGGGCCCGGCGCCCAGGGCACGGTGCGCACGCGACCGGTCTCGGTGCGTCTCGGGGTGGCGTCCGACGACCTCGGCTACCTTCTCGACCTGGGCCTGCCCCAGGCCGAGGGCCGCAGCCTCTTCACCAGGGACCCGGAGATCAAGCGGGAGCAGGTCTTCACCGGACCGTTCGCCCGGCCCGGCACCCTCGTCGTCGACCGGCAGCGGGGCGGCGTGCGCGTGCGCGGCGACGACGGATGGGTCTCGCTCGCTCAGGTCATGGGTCCCGGTCAGAGCGTGCTGCTCGACCTCGCCGACGGCACGGCGCAGTGGGAGACGCTGGCCCTCCGGCACCGCATCGCCTCGTGGCGGTTCTACGACCATTTCCGCACCGACGCCGCCGCCCCCGCGCGCCTGCCGCAGATCGGCACCCGCACGCGCTGGCTGAGCGACGACGGCGCCGATCTCGCCGCGGTCTGGGCGACCACGGCGGAAGCGGGGAGGAGCGGCCCGCTCGACGACGCCGTGGAGCGGGGGTTCCCCGGCTCACGCGTGCGCATCGTCGCCGGCGACGGGGGTTTCCGGCTGCAGTTCCACCAGCCCGGTCTGCTGCGTGCGCTCGACGCCGCGGAGCTCTCCGACGGCACCTTGCGCTTCCTGCTGCTGTGCGCGGCGCTCCTGCCGGCGGACCCGCCGCCCCTGCTGGTCGTGAACGAGCCCGAGTCGAGCCTCCACGAGAGCCTGCTCGAGCCCCTCGGCGCCCTCCTCGCGACGGCCGCGGCTCAGACCCAGGTCATCGTCGTGACCCATTCGGCCGAGCTGCTCCGCGCCCTCACCGCCGCGGGCGGCGAGCCCGTCGAACTCGAGTCCACAGGGTACGGCACCCGGGTGCGCGACCAGTTGCCGCTGGAGCGCCCCAGCTGGCACTGGCCCTCGCGCTAGCGGTGCTCCGCGCGAGGGCCGGTGCCGGCGAGCACGAACATCAGTCGCGCAGGGCCGCGCCGAAGCGCTCGGTCGCGACGGCCACCCCGGCGAGCTTCGCCTCCGTGGCCTCCGCCGCGGTCAGCGTGCGGTCGTCGGCGCGGAAGCGCAGTGCGAAGGTCAGGCTCTTCGACCCCTCCGGCACCCCCTCGCCGCGGTAGTCGTCCACCAGCCGCACGGACTCGAGAAGGGCGCCGGCGCCTTCCTGCAGGGCATCGCGCA
Source organism: Microbacterium californiense (assembly GCF_047246625.1). Classification (NCBI taxonomy): domain Bacteria; kingdom Bacillati; phylum Actinomycetota; class Actinomycetes; order Micrococcales; family Microbacteriaceae; genus Microbacterium; species Microbacterium californiense. Next base: position 296,571 of record NZ_JBFOKQ010000002.1, read on the forward strand.
CGTCCGCGGCCGCCACGTCGGCGGGCACCAGGAGCGAGACGTCCTGCGTCGCCGCCGGGAACGTGGAGAGCGACGCGGCGACACGACGGTCGCCGGCCAGCGTGAGGATCAGGTCGAGGTCGAGCTCGAGCACGGTGGCGCGACCGGGGAGGTCGGCCTCCTGCGCGACCGCGGGGTGCAGTTCGCCCACGTAGCCGACCATGCGGTCCGCGACGCGGAGCTCGCCCGTGCGGCCCGGGTGGAGCGCCGCCCGACGGCTCTGCACGACGTCGATCTCGACACCGGCCGCCGTCGCGATCACCCGCACCGCGTCCAGTGCCTCGGGAAGACCCGCGGCCTCGGCCGCACGCCCGGGCTGCCGCGGCGAGACGTTGCCCGTCAGGAGCGCCGAGACGAACCGCTTCTGCGGCGGGATCGACGCATCGAGTGCCGCGAGGATCTCGTCGGACGGGCGCTCGCCCAGGGGCGGCACGTCGTCGGTGCCGTACACCACGCCCGGCTCGGGCACGAACACCGCGCCCGTCTCGAAGAGGGCGAGGTCGGTGAGGCCCCGGGAGATGTTGCGGTGAGCCGTCTGCAGCAGCCCCGGGATCAGCGAGCGACGCAGCGCCGGCGCCTGGCCGTCGAGCGGGTTGGCGAGTCGGATGCTGGGCACGTGCTCGCCCGACGCCGAGCCGTGCAGGTCGTTCTGCGCGTCGGTGGTGAACGGGAAGGCCGGAGTCTCGACGAAGCCGGCGGCCGCGAGCGCATCGGCGACCCGACGGCGTCCGCGCTGGAGCGCGGTGAGCCCGCGACCGGACGGCGGGGTGGGCAGCACGGCGGGGATGCGATCCAGACCGTGGATGCGCGCGACCTCCTCGGCCAGCGTCCACTTGTCGGTCAGGTCGGGGCGCCAGCTCGGCGGGATGACCGCCCATCCGCCGTCGGCATCCACGACCTCCGCGCCGATCGTCGTGAGCGCTCCGGTGATCTCGTCGGCCGAGTAGTCGACGCCGATGAGCCCCGCGACGAAGCCGGCCGGCAGGGCGATCTCGGGGATGAACACCTCGGCGAACAGCGCGCCGCCCTCGTCGGTGAGCGTGCCGCCGGCGAGCTCGACCATGAGGTCGGCGGCCCGGCGGGCGGCCACGAACGGCACGAGCGGATCGACGCCGCGCTCGAACCGCTTCGACGCCTCGCTCGGGAGCTTGTGGCGGCGGGCGGTGCGCGCGATGGTCGTGGGGTCGAAGGTGGCCGCCTCGATGAGAACGTTCGAGGTCGTCCCGCTCATCTCGGTCGTGCCGCCGCCCATGACGCCGGCGAGGCCGATGGGCCCTGACTCGTCGGTGATGAGGAGGTCCTCGACGTGGAGCGTGCGCTCCTGCCCGTCGAGCGTCGTCATCTTCTCGCCCGGCAGCGCGCGGCGCACCGTGATCATGCCCTCGAGTTTGTCGAGGTCGTAGCCGTGCAGCGGCTGACCCAGCTCGAGCATGACGTAGTTGGTGATGTCGATGAGGATCCCCAGCGAGCGCATGCCCGCGAGCGAGAGCCGCGCGATCATCCACGGAGGGGTCGGACGGGCGGGGTCGACGTCACGGACCACACGGGTGACGAACTCGCTCGCGCCCACGCGTCCTCGCACCGGCGCCTGATCGTCGACGATCGCCGTGTGGCCGGTTCCGGGCTGGAGCTCGGCGAAGTCCCGCTCCGCGGGGTCGCGGAACGTCGCGCCCGTGGCGTGCGAGTACTCGCGGGCCACACCGCGGAGGGAGAACGCATAACCGCGGTCGGGAGTGACGTTGATCTCCACTGCCACGTCGTCGAGCCCGAGCAGCGCGATCGCGTCGGTGCCCACGGGAGCGTCGATGCCGAGGTCCGAGAGGACCAGGATGCCGTTGTGCTCCTCCCCCAGACCCAGCTCGCGCGCCGACGCGATCATGCCGTCGGAGACGTGGCCGTAGGTCTTGCGGGCGGCGATCGGGAACGGACCGGGCAGCACGGCTCCCGGCAGCGTCACGACGACCTTGTCGCCCGCGACGAAGTTGTGCGCGCCGCAGACGATCCCGCGGACGCCTCCGTTAGCGGGACCCACGTCGACCTGGCACCAGTTGATGGTCTTCCCGTTCGACTGCGGCTCGGCCTCGAGGGAGACGACCTGTCCGACGACGACGGGACCGGTGATGTCGAACCGGTGCACGTCCTCCTCTTCGAAACCGACGGAGACCAGTGCCGCCAGCACATCGTCCGGCGTGGCATCCGCTGCCACGTCGACGTATTCACGCAACCACGAGAGCGGGACGCGCATCACACCACCATCCCGTACTGCTCGCTGAAACGGACATCGCCCTCGGCCATATCGCGCATGTCCTGCACATCGCTGCGGAACATGAGTCCCCGCTCGATGCCCATGCCGAACGCGAAGCCGCTGTACACCTCCGGGTCGATCCCCGCCGCGCGGAGCACGTTGGGGTTGACCATGCCGCAGCCGCCCCACTCGATCCAGCGCGCGCCGCCCTTGAAGGTCGGGTGCCAGAGGTCGAGCTCAGCAGAGGGCTCGGTGAAGGGGAAGTAGTTGGTGCGGAACCGCGTCTTCGCCTCGGGGCCGAAGAGCTGCTTCGCGAAGTGGTCGAGCGTGCCCTTCAGGTGCGCCATCGTGATGCCCTTGTCGATCACCAGGCCCTCGAACTGCGTGAACACCGGCAGGTGCGTGGCGTCGAACTCGTCGGTCCGGTACACGCGGCCCGGGCAGAGAACGTAGATGGGAAGCTCGCGGTCGAGCATCGACCGCACCTGCACGGGGCTCGTGTGGGTGCGCATGACCAGGTGCCGCGACGTGGGGTCGACGTAGAAGGTGTCCTGCTCCTGGCGGGCCGGGTGGTCGACGTCGAAGTTCAGGGCGTCGAAGTTGAACCACTCGTGCTCGAGCTCCGGCCCCTCCGCGATCTCCCATCCCATGCCCACGAAGATGTCGCAGACCTGGTCCTGGAGCAGCGAGAGCGGATGACGTGCCCCCACGCGCGTGCGCGACGGGACCGCCGTGATGTCGACGCTCTCGGCGTCGAGACGCGCGGCGACCTCTGCCTCCGCGATCTCCGCCTCCTTGGCGGCGAGAGCCTGGGTCACGCGACCGCGGCCCTGGCCGACCAGCTTCCCGAACGCGGCCTTGTTCTCGGGCGCCACCTGGCGCATCGAGGCGTTCAGCACGGCGAGCGGCGAACCGTCGGCGACATGCGCGGCTCGGGCCGCCTTCAGCTCGGCGCTGTCGGCGGCGGCGGCGACGGCCGCGAGCGCGGCGGCGACGGCCGCTTCGACCGCCTCGGGGGTGATTTCCGGAGACTCAGACACGAGAGACGAGTCTACCGGCGCGCGCCGGGGCGCTCAGACGACGCCGCGCTCATCCCCCGGTGCTCGTGCCGTCGTACTTCCCCGCGCCGCGCTGCAGCGAGATGAGCTCGGTGTTGGTGCCCTCCTCGTGCGTGCGGGGGTCTGCACCCGCATCGGCGGCCAGACCGCGCACCTTCGTCGACCGCCGCGTGCGCACCTCGACCCACTTCGCGATGCCGGAGAGGATCAGGCACATGAGGATGTAGATGCCGCCGATGACGAACGCCGACTGCAGGATCGGGCGGCCCTGCTGCGCGGTCAGCTGCTTCGCGTAGTACAGCAGCTCGGGGTAGGTGATGATGAAGCCGAGGGCGGTGTCCTTCATCGTGACCACGAGCTGGGCGACGATGACGGGCAGCATCGCGCGGATCGCCTGTGGCAGGAGGATGAGGCGCATGACGCCGCTCTTGCGCAGGCCGATCGCGTACCCGGCCTCCTTCTGGCCCCGAGGCAGCGACTCGACGCCGGCGCGCAGCACCTCCGCGAGGACGGAGCCGTTGTAGGCCATGAGCGCGAGGACGACGGCCCAGTATGGGTCCATCCGCAGGCCGAGGACCGGGAGACCGTAGTAGAGCAGCATCATGAAGACGAGGACCGGCACCGCACGGAAGAGCTCGGTGACGGCGGTGACCGGGACGCGCACCCACGCGTGGTCGGAGAGGCGTCCGATCGCCAGGACGAAGCCGAGCACCAGGCTCAGGACGCCGGCGAGCGCGAAGGCCGCGAGCGTGTTGCCGAGCGCCCGGACGATGCCCATCCAGACGTTCGAGAATGTGAAGACGTACCACTTCTGCGGCGAGAACTGGCCGGTCTCGATCATGCGGTAGACGACGAAACCGACGGCCGCGAGCACGACGAGGATCGTCACGACGGCGAGGATGCGGTTGCGGGCGATGGCCCGGGGTCCGGGGACGTCGTAGAGCACGGAAGTCATCGCGCGATCCTCCATCGGTTCTCGAGATGGCGCTGGAGCCAGCTCATCAGCAGCACGAGGACGACGAAGACGACCGCCACCCAGAGCAGCACCTCCATCGGGTTGCCGGGACGATCGGCGGAGTCGTTGATGGTGGAGCGGAGCGCCGCGAGCTCGGCGACCGAGAAGCCGGCGGCGACGGTCGTGTTCTTCAGCAGGGCGATGAACACGCTCATCATGGGGGGCACCACCGAACGGAACGCCTGCGGGAGGATGACGAGGCTCATGACCTGCCCGAACGGCAGGCCGATGGCCCGTGCGGCCTCCGCCTGCCCGACCGGGACCGTGTTGATGCCCGCGCGCAGCACCTCGGCGACGTAGGTGGCGGTGTAGATGCCGATCGCGAGGATGCCGAGCACCAGGTTGGACAGCTCGGGCAGCCCGAGCTGCGGATACCCGAACACGAAGAAGAAGAAGACCAGCGTCAGCGGGGTGTTCCGCACGACGTTGACGTAGACAGTGCCGACACCGCGCGCGATGGGCACGGGTGAGACCCGCATGGCGCCCACGATGATGCCCAGCACCAGGGCGATGATCCCGCCGACGAGGAAGACGAGCAGCGTGTTGCTGATCGCCTGTCCCCACAGGTCGAGGTTGCCGAAGATGACGTCCACGCCACCCTCCCCTTCTTCAGGAGGTTCGGGGCGGCCTCCTCCGCGGAGGCCGCCCCCTGTCGGATCAGATCGGTTCGCGTGTCAGTACGCGTCGACCTCGGGCTGCTCGACCTCGATGCCGCTCGAACCGAGGTTCTTGTCGAAGATCGCCTGCCAGATGTCGGGGTTGTCGGTGAAGAGGTCGTTGATGTGCGCACGCAGTGCGTCATCGCCCTTCTCGAGGCCGACGCCGTAGCGCTCCTCGGTGAAGAGACCGCCGGTGACCTTCACGTCGTCCGGGTACTGGGCCGCGTAGCCGATCAGGATCGCCTGGTCGGTGGTGACCGCGTCGACCTTGCCGTCGATCAGGTCCTGCACGCAGGCGGAGTACAGGTCGTACTCCTGCGTCTTGATGTCGGGGAAGTTCGCCTTGATGTTCTGGATCGGCGTCGAGCCGGTCGCGGAGCAGACGGTCTTGCCGTTGAAGTCCTCGAGCTTGTCGGCCTCCTCGGCATCCGCGGCGACCAACAGGCCCTGACCGGTGATGAAGTAGGGGCCGGCGAAGTCGATCTGCTCCTTGCGCTTGTCGTTGATCGAGTACGTGCCGACGTAGTAGTCGATGTCGCCGTTCACGATCGCCTGCTCGCGGTTGGCCGAGGCGATCGGCTTGAACTCGATCTTGTCCTCGTCGTAGCCGAGCGATGCGGCGATCCAGCGGGCGATGTCGACGTCGAAGCCGGTGCGCTCCCCGGAGGTGACGTCGAGGAAGCCCAGACCGGGCTGGTCCTCCTTGACGCCGATGACGACCTTGTCGCGGTCGGTGATCGCGTCGAACGTGGGGCTGCCCTCGAGCGTGACGTCCTCCGCCACCTCGAACCAGGTGCTGTCCTCGCCGGCCTCGTCGCCACCGGTGCCTCCGCCGGGGTTCGAGGGGCTTCCGCTGTTGCAGGCGGTGAGCGCGAGCAGCGCTGCCGCCGCGATCCCGATGCCTGCCAGTGTCCGTGTGCGTCGCATTGCGTCTCCTTCGTGTGCTGTGGTGCAGGGTCTGTGGGTGATCAGTGGGTCAGGAGCTTCGAGAGGAAGTCCTTCGCCCGATCGCTCTTCGGCGCCGTGAAGAACTCCTCCGGCACGGCCTCCTCGACGATGCGCCCGTCCGCCATGAAGACCACGCGGTCCGCGGCCTTGCGGGCGAAGCCCATCTCGTGGGTCACGACGATCATCGTCATCCCCTCGTGCGCGAGCTCGACCATGACGTCGAGGACCTCGTTGATCATCTCGGGATCGAGGGCGCTGGTGGGCTCGTCGAAGAGCATGACCTTCGGATGCATCGCCAGGGCGCGCGCGATCGCGACGCGCTGCTGCTGGCCGCCCGAGAGCTGCGCCGGCAGCTTCGAGGCCTGCTTCGCGACGCCGACGCGCTCGAGCAGCTCCATCGCCTCGCGCTCCGCGTCGGCCTTCTTGAGCCCGCGGACCTTGATCGGGCCGAGCGTCACGTTCTCGAGGATCGTGAGGTGGGCGAAGAGGTTGAAGGACTGGAAGACCATGCCCACGTCGGCGCGCAGCGTCGCCAGGGCACGGCCTTCGGCGGGCAGCTCCTTGCCGTCGATGCTGATGCTGCCGCTGGTGATGGTCTCCAGGCGGTTGATCGTGCGGCACAGGGTGGACTTGCCGGAGCCGGAGGGACCGATCACGACGACGACCTCGCCCGCGTGCACGGTGAGGTCGATGTCGGTCAGCGCCTGGAAGTCGCCGTAGTGCTTCTGCACGTTCTCGACCACGACTAGGGGCTTACCAGAGGTCATGTGTTCTCCAAACTCGTCTGGTCGTTCTGCATTGCTCGATCGGGTTCGGCTTCGGGGCACGGGGCGGTGCGCCCACCGTCCCCAGGGGCGTCCGATTTCTCCCTTGAAAGCGGGCGCGATCGACCTCACGATGGCAGAGCGGCCCGCCGGTGTCAGACTTCTTGAGGATTTCTTGAGCGTTGTTGCACGGCTGTAACACACCGCCCGGAACGGACCGTCCCGGGGTCACCCGCGCTCGTCCCGGTAATACCGCACGGCGCCGGGATGGAGCTCCACGGGCTCGGTGAAGATCGCCTGCCGGCGGTTGAGGAGCGCCGCCGCCGGCACCTCCCTCGCGACCCGCGACCGTGCTGCGAAGAGCACGTCCAGGACGTCGTGGACGACGGCGTCGGGGGTGTCGGCGGCGACGACGAGGTAGTTCGGCACGGCCATGGTGGGCACCGAGCGATCCACGCCGTACACGCCCGCGGGGAAGTCCGAGGGCCGGTACGCGTCGGAGTACCGCGCGTTGACGGTGTTGACCCAGTCCTGCTCGATGGGCAGCAGTCGGAGCGGCAGCGCTCCCGAGAGGTTCTCGATGCCAGGGGTCGGGAGCCCGCCGACCCAGAAGAACCCGTCGATGTCGCCCTGCTCCATCGCGTCGATGGACTCGCGCAGGTCGAGCCGCGCGTTGCGCACGGAGGCGGGATCGACGCCCGCCGCGTCGAGGATGCGCGTCGCGATCACGGCGACGCCCGAATTCTCCGCCCCGAGCGACACGTCCCTGCCCACGAGGTCCGTGATCTGGTCGACGTCCGAGTCGGCACGCACCACCACGTGCACGTACTCGTCGTACAGCCGGGCCGCCGCCCGGATCGGGAGCGGCTCATCGAACGCGCCCCTCCCGGCGACGGCATCCGCCGCGGCGTCGCCCTGGGCGAATCCGAGCAGCGCCTCCCCCGCCCCCACCCGGCGCAGGTTGTCGACCGACCCCTCGGTCTCCTCGACCGCCGCGGGCACCCCGAGCGCGACCGACAGCTCCTCCGCGAGGTGTGCGCCGTAGTCGTGATAGACGCCCGTCGTGGTCCCGCCCGCGATCATCGCGGTGCCCCCGTCCCATTCGGCCGCGCGCGGAGAGCATCCGGTCGCCGCGAGGACCGCGAGGACCAGCGCGACCGCGATCGCCGCACGCACCGGCCGCCTCATTCGAACGCCCCGTTCTCCACCACGAGCGACACCCTCAGCCCGCCGTCGTCCGGAGCCGTCACCCGGAGCTCGCCTCCGATCGAGGCGAGGAGGTCGGTCGCGATGGCGAGCCCGAGGCCCGTGCCCGGGACGTCGCCGGCCTCGGCGCCGCGCCAGAAACGGTCGACGGCGTGCTCGAGCTGATCGGCCGTCAGGCCCGGCCCGCGGTCGCGCACGGCGATCACGCCGGCGACCTCGTCACCCGTCACGTCGACCTCGACCTCCGAACCCGGTGGGGAGAACTTCACGGCGTTGTCGATCACGGCGTCGAGCGCGCTCTCGACGATGGTCCGGTCGGTCACGCACATCACCAGGTTCTCCCCCGTCCGCCGGAACCGCACGCCGCGCGGACCCGCGACCTCGCTCCAGGCGTCGACGCGTCGCTGGACGAGCGTCGCCAGATCGACCGCGGAGAAGAGCGAGTCCGCGCGTCCGCTGCGCGCCAGTCCGAGGAGCGTCTCGAGGATGCGGGCCATCCGCCTGCCCTCCTCGCGGGTCTCCTCCACGTCGTCGCGCCATTCGTCGCCCAGCCCGGTCGCGAGGTGCTCGACGCGGAGCAGCAGGGCGTTGAGCGGGTTGCGCAGCTCGTGCGAGGCGTTCAGCGCGAACTCCTGCTGACGGGCGAGGACCTTCTCGATCTCCTCCGCCATGCCGTTGAAGACCCGCGTCATGCGGCGCAGCTCCGGCGGCCCGGTGTCCTCCGAGACGCGGGCGTCCATCTCCCCGCGCTCGATCGCGGCCATCGCCTCGTCGAGCCGCCGCACGGGCGACAGCACCCAGCGCGCGAGTCCCACGACGAGCAGGACGCCGAGGGCGATCGACACGAGGGCGATGGCGGTGAGGATCAGCAGCTGCTGCAGGATGGCGGTGCGCGGAGCATCCACCTCGGCCGAGATGAGGACCGCGCCGATCACGTCGCCGTCGTCGAACACCGGCTCGACGAGCACCGAGTCCGGCACGATCCAGGGGAACACGGCATCCGGCGCCTCCGGTCGGCGCCCCGAGAGGGCCAGCCGCACCTGCTCCGCCTCGTCCTCGTCGAGCACCGGCGGGTCGGCGTCGCTCGACGCCCACACCGCTCCGGCGAGGTCGTAGACGGCCACGCGGATGCCGTAGACCTCCTCGAACCGTCGTGCCTCGCCCTCGAACACCGTGGCGGTGTCGGATCGGAGCGCCTGCCGGGCCGTGGTGGCGAAGTAGCTGAGATCGCCGATCTGCTCTGTGTAGACGGCCTGCTGGATGCTGCGCGCGGCACTCCACCCGGCGGCCCCGCCGAGCGACAGCAGGATCGCGATCAGCGGGACGAGGAAGACGACGATGAGGCGGGTGCGCACCGGTCACGACCCCACGAGCCGGTAGCCCACGCCCCGAACGGTCTCGATGACGCGGTGGGCGCCGGTCTTCTTGCGGATCGCCCCGACGTGCACCTCCAGGGAGTGGGCGAACCCGCGCCAGTCGGTGTTCCAGACCTCGCGGATCAGCCGGTCCTTCGGGACGGGCACCCCCGGGTAGCGCGCGAGCACGGCGATGATGTCGAACTCCTTCGGCGTCAGTTCGACCGGTGTGCCGTCCACCGAGATCTGGCGGGCGATCAGGTCGATCCGCACCGCCCCGTCGTGGATCGTCACCAGTCCCTCGGCCTCGGCGCGCACCGGCCTCGACCGCCGCGTCACGGCCTCGATGCGCGCGAGCAGCTCGTGGACGTCGTAGGGCTTCACGACGAAGTCGTCGGCCCCGGCACGCAGGCCCTTGATGCGCTCGGTCACCTGGCTGCGCGCCGTGACCACCACGATCGGCACGTCCGAGCGCCCGCGGATGCGGCGGCACAGGTCGATCCCGTCGACGTCGGGGAGGCCCAGATCGAGCAGCACCACCTCGGTGTCGGCGCCCAGCAGCTCCATGGCCGCGGCGCCGTCGGCCGCGCGGACCGTCGCGTACCCGGACCGCGCGAGGAAGGCGTCGAGGGCCGCAGCGACGCGGTCGTCGTCCTCCACGATCAGAATCCGCATCCGCGCCTCTCCTCCTGCCCCACGCGCCCGTCGTCGCCGGGGCGCGCAGAGCAAAAGTACCAGCCGGTCGGCACCCGTCCTGCGGGCGCCCGACTCAGGCCCGGTCCGCCCTCTGCGCGAACGCGCTCTCGTACAGGCACACGCTGGCGGCGGTGGCGAGGTTCAGCGATTCCGCCCGCCCGAAGATGGGCAGCCGCAGCACGCGATCGGCGAGGTCGAGCGCCTCGTCCTCCAGGCCCCGCGCCTCGTTCCCGAACAGCCACCCCGTCGGCTCGGCCAGCACGCCCTCAGCGCGGGCGGCGAGCAGGTCGTCGCCCTTCACGTCCGCGGCCAGGATGCGCAGACCCGCGTCGTGGGCGCGCGCGATGACGTCGGCGAGATCCCCGCCGACCGAGACGGGCAGGTGGAAGAGGGAGCCGGTCGTGGCGCGCACCACCTTGGGGTTGTACGGATCCACCGTGCGACCGGTCAGCACCACGGCATCCGCTCCGGCCGCGTCGGCCGCGCGGATGATCGTGCCGAGGTTGCCCGGATCGCGCACCTCCTCGCAGATCGCCACCAACCGGGGCGAGGAGGCGAAGACGTCGCGGACCGAGGTCGGCGTCTGGCGGACGACCGCGACGAGCCCCTGGGGCGTCACGGTGTCGGCCATCGCGTTGAGCACGTACTCCGTGACGTATTCGACCTCGACACCGGCGTCGCCCGCCATGCCCCGGATGTCGGCATGCCGCTCCCAGCCGGTCGGCGTCGCGAAGAGCTCGACGATCGCCTCGGGGCGGTACGTCAGCGCCTCGCGGACCGCCTGCGGACCCTCGAGGAGGAACAGGCCGGTCTCGGTGCGCGCACTGCGCTTGGTCAGTTTGGCGACGGCACGGACTCGGGGGGAGCGGGGGTTCTCCAGCACGATCCCAGTCTACGAGCGCCGACCTCGCCCGGCGGGGATCCACGCGGGGTCGATCGGGGAAACACCGAGGGCGCCCTCCCACAGGAGAGCGCCCTCGGATTTCGGAAGCTGCGGCTTACGCGGCGGACTTCGGAGCGTTGACGTCGGAGGGCAGAGCCTTCTTGGCCGTCTCGACGAGCGTGGCGAACGTCGCCGCGTCGTTGACCGCGAGGTCGGCGAGCATGCGACGGTCGACCGTCACACCCGCGAGGCCGAGGCCCTGGATGAAGCGGTTGTACGTGATGCCGTTCTGACGGGCCGCAGCGTTGATGCGCTGGATCCACAGACGACGGAAGTCGCCCTTGCGCTTGCGACGGTCCCGGTACGAGTAGACCAGGGAGTGGATGACCTGCTCCTTGGCCTTCCGGTACAGACGCGAACGCTGGCCGCGGTAACCGGAGGCGCGCTCGAGGATGACCCGACGCTTCTTGTGGGCGTTGACCGCCCGCTTGACTCTTGCCATTTTCCTGTGTTCCTATCGTGCGTTCGGCGCGTCAGCGACCGAGAAGCTTGTTCGCGACCTTGGCGTCTGCCTTCGACAGAACCTGGTCCTGGTTGAGGCGACGGGTGCGGCGGCTCGACTTGTGCTCGAGGTTGTGGCGCATACCGGCCTGCTGCTTCTTCAGCTTCCCGCTGCCGGTGATCTTGAAGCGCTTCTTCGCACCCGAGTGGGTCTTCTGCTTCGGCATCTTCTCTTCCTTCGTATGGCGCCTTCTCAGGCGACGGTGTCAACCCGCGGTGCGGGAGTCTGTGGGGCGGTGTTATTCCGCGGCGGCCTCGGCCGGAGCGTCCGACTCGCTCTTGGCCTCGCGGGCCGCCTGCTTGTTGGCTGCACGCTGCGCGTCGCGCGCGGCGTTCTGTTCCTGCTTCGCCTCGGACTTGCTCTTCAGCGGAGCCACGATCATCACCATGTTGCGGCCGTCGATCGTCGGGTTCGACTCGACGGTGCCGAGCTCCGCGACGTCCTCCGCGAACTTGCGGAGCAGCCGCACGCCCTGCTCGGGACGCGACTGCTCGCGACCGCGGAACAGGATCATGGCCTTGACCTTGTCGCCCGCCTTGAGGAACCCCTCGGCGCGCTTGAGCTTGGTCGTGTAGTCGTGCGCCTCGATCTTCAGGCGGAAGCGCACCTCCTTCAGGACCGTGTTCGCCTGGTTGCGGCGAGCTTCCTTGTCCTTCTGGGCGGCCTCGTACTTGAACTTGCCGTAGTCCATGATCTTGACCACGGGCGGCTTCGAGTTGGGGGCAACCTCGACGAGGTCGAGATCGGCTTCCTGCGCGAGGCGCAACGCCGCCTCGATGCGGACGACGCCGATCTGCTCACCCGCGGGGCCGACGAGGCGGACCTCGGGGACGCGGATGCGCTCATTGGTGCGGGGATCGCTGATGCGGAACTCCTTAGACGATGGGATTCGGCCACCGGGATACTGTCGGCATCCCGGGCGAAATCGGAATCGTCCCCACCCGCCGGCATTTCAGACGCCGGCTCCGCACCCTGCCTGCCGGATCGTCTGTGCGACGAACCCGGCGGAGTGCAAGACCCGGTAGCCTGGAACGGCAAGCGCGGGTGGGAAGTGAATCCTCTTTCGTGCCGGAGCATGACGCTCCGGAGCCCGACACAGTCTAACAGAAGGCAAGGCGAAGTGACGAACCAGGCATCCCACGAGGCGGACCGCGAGCGCGAAGAGCGCTGGGCACGGCAGGAGGAGGCCGCGTCGTCCGCGACGCGCGACATCGCCGACGTCCCCGCCGTCGAGGTCATCACGACCGCGGCCGTGCACCTCATGAGCGCCGCTGCCGTCAAGCTCGGCCTGGCCGACGACCCCGAGGCGCAGGCGCAGGTCGACCTCGACGAGGCGCGCAAGCTCATCAACGCCCTCGCGGGCCTCATCACGGCCGGCGCGCCGGAGATCAGCGACATGCACGCGCGTTCCCTGCGGGACGGGCTCCGCTCGGTGCAGCTGGCATTCCGCGAGGCCTCGGTCATCCCCGACCCGATCGGCAAGGGTCCCGGCGAGAAGTGGACCGGTCCGGTCACCTGACCGGGCCGACGCCCGTCAGGCGCTGCGGCGCAGCTTGACGGTCAGCGAGTCGACGAGGACCGCGATGCGGTCGTCGGATGCCCAGCGCTGCGCGAGCCGCGCCAGGACCGCGTCGAGCACCTCGCGGGCGAGGCCGTCGACGAGCTCGAGGACCACGATCAGCTCGGGGCCGCGCAGCCGGGCGTCGGGATCGCCCGCGGCGACCGCGATGTCGATCACGGCCAGCTCCTGCGCGATGCTCTCCTGGAGCGCCGAGAACACCTCGGGCGAGAGGAAGCTCGGCTCCCACGGCTGCTCCTGCGCGATCGCCCACACGGCGGGGCGGCGGATCACGAACTCCGTGTCGGACGTCGGATCGAGCACGATCAGATCGGTGTCGTCGGCGGAGGCGGCGAGAGCCGCGCGCACGGCCTCGACCGGGATCGGCCGCGCCGCGGCATCCCACCGCTGCATCGTTTCGACCGAGGAGAAGACCGGCTGCACGCGCCGGCCGTCGGGGGCCGCGACCGTCACGATCGAGAGCTCCTGCGTCTTGTCGACGGTCAGTCCGCTCGGGGCCACGCCCTCCTCGCCCTTCTCGGCGACGAGCGGGATCAGCACGCGAGACCGGCGGAACGCGTCGACCACCTGCACCTGGCTCCCCGTCCCCGCGCGGAAGTCGTGGAGCGCCGCCCGCAGCGCGGGATCGGCCGAGCCGTCGTCGGCCGTGTGCGGGTTGGCCTCGAAGCTGCGTCCCGCCCAGGGGACGCCCGCGGAGTCGCCGGCCTCGTGCGAACCGCGGTCGTGCGAGCCGTGGTCGCCGACGCCGTCAGTCTCCGGCGACATCCAGCGCCTCGGCCAGCGTGAAGGCTCCCGCGTACAGCGCCTTGCCGACGATCGCGCCCTCGACGCCGAGCGGCACCAGGGCGCGGAGGGCGATGATGTCGTCGAGGCTCGAGATGCCGCCCGACGCGACCACGGGCTTCGGGGTGCGGGAGGTCACCTCGCGCAGCAGGTCGAGGTTCGGACCGCGCAGAGTGCCGTCCTTCGTCACGTCGGTGACGACGTACCGGCTGCAGCCCGCGTCCTCCAGGCGGTCGAGGACCTCCCAGAGGTCGCCGCCCTCCTGGGTCCAGCCGCGCGCCGCCAGCGTGGTGCCGCGCACGTCGAGCCCGACGGCGATGGCCTCGCCGTAGCGGCTGATGACGTCGGCCGCCCACTCCGGGTTCTCCAGCGCGGCCGTGCCCAGGTTGATGCGCGTCGCACCGCTCTCGAGAGCGGACTCGAGCGTCGCGTCGTCGCGGATGCCGCCCGAGAGCTCGATGTTCACACCGCGGTACTGCTTGATGACCTTGCGGAGGAGGCCGGCGTTGCTGCCGCGGCCGAAGGCGGCGTCGAGGTCGACCAGGTGGATCCAGCTCGCGCCCTGCGAGACCCATTCCCCCGCCGCGTCCACAGGGTCGCCGTAGCTGGTCTCGGTGCCCGCCTCGCCCTGCGTGAGCCGGACGGCCTTGCCTCCGGCGACGTCGACCGCGGGGAGCAGGGTGAGCGAGGGGGACTGCGCGAAGTCGTTCATGACGTCCTTGGGTGGAGGGGTTCAGGCCCGTTCGGGCACGAGAATCGAGGGTACTCCGCGGTCGGGCGCGCCTCAAACCGCGCCCGACGAGCTCAGAGGCTGCGCGTCCAGTTGCGCAGCAGGCGGATGCCGGCCTCGCCGGACTTCTCGGGGTGGAACTGCGTCGCCGACAGCGGACCGTTCTCGACCGCGGCCAGGAACGGATCGCCGTAGGTGCTCCAGGTCAGCACGGGCTGCGGGAACGGAGGGATCACGTCGAGCTCCCACGACTGCGCGGCGTAGGAGTGGACGAAGTAGAACCGCTCCTGCTCGATGCCGTCGAAGAGGATGCTGTCCTTCCCCGGCGTGACGGTGTTCCAGCCCATGTGCGGCAGGACCGGCGCGTTCAGCTCGGTGACGGCGCCCGGCCATTCGGCGAGACCCTCGGCATCCTGTCCGCGCTCGACGCCGTGCGTGAAGAGCACCTGCATGCCCACGCAGATGCCGAGCACCGGGCGCCCGCCCGCGAGGCGGCGATCGATGATCTCGTCGCCTCCGTGCGTCCGCAGCGCGTCACGCACGGCCGCGAACGCGCCGACGCCGGGCACGACGAGCCCGTCGGCCTCAAGGGCGACCTCGCGGTCGCGGGTCAGCACCGCATCGGCTCCGGCGGCGGCGAGGGCCTTGACCGCCGAGTGGACGTTGCCGGACTCGTAGTCGAAGACGGCGACCCGGGGCGTGCGGCTCACAGTGCGCCCTTCGTCGACGGGATGCCCTCGACGAGTGGGTCGGGGGCCTTGGCCTGGCGGAAGGCGCGCGCGAAGGCCTTGTATTCGGCCTCGGCGATGTGGTGCGGGTCGCGGCCGCCCAGCACGCGGACGTGCACCGTCAGCGCGGCGTTGAAGGCGATCGCCTCGAAGGTGTGGCGCACGAGGGATCCCGTGAAGTGGCCGCCGATGAGGTGGTGCTCGAAACCGGCCGGCTCGCCCTCGTGGACGAGGTAGGGGCGGCCGGAGATGTCGACGACGGCCTGGGCGAGCGCCTCGTCGAGCGGGACGAGCGCGTCGCCGTAGCGGGAGATGCCCGCCTTGTCGCCGAGCGCTTCGCGGATGGCCTGGCCGAGGACGATCGAGATGTCCTCCACGGTGTGGTGCGCGTCGATGTTCGTGTCGCCCGAGGCGCGGACGGTGAGGTCCGTGAGCGAGTGCTTCGCGAACGCGGTGAGCATGTGGTCGAAGAACGGCACCGAGGTGTCGATGCGGCTCGCGCCCGTGCCGTCGAGGTTCAGTTCGAGCTCGACGGTGGACTCCGACGTGCTGCGCACACGGCGGGCGGTGCGCGGGGTCAGGGATGAGGCGCTCATACCACCGATTCTATCGAGGCCAGGGCGTCGAGGAACGCCGTGGTCTCGGCCTCCGTGCCGGCGGTGACGCGGAGGTGCCCGGGGATGCCGACGTCGCGGATGAGCACTCCGCGGTCGTACAGACGATGCCACGTCGCCTTCGGGTCGGCCACCCCTCCGAAGAGCACGAAGTTCGACCACGACTCGTGCGGGGTGTAGCCGAGCGCCTCGAGGGTGGCGGTGATGCGATCGCGCTGTCCGACGATCTCGTCGACCATGCCCAGCATGACGTCCGCGTTGCGGAGCGCCGCGGACGCCGCAGCCTGGGTGAGCGCGCTCAGGTGGTACGGGAGCCGCACCAGACGGAGGGCGTCGATGAACGCGGGATCCGCGGCGAGGTAGCCCACGCGCGCGCCGGCGAACGCGAAGGCCTTGCTCATGGTGCGGGAGACCGCCAGCCGGGGCCGCCCCTCGAGCAGCGTGAGCGCGGACGGCGCATCGCGGGGGGCGAACTCCTGATAAGCCTCGTCGACCACGACCACGCCACGCGCGGCCTCGTAGACCGCCTCGACGACGTCGAGTCCGAGCGGAGTGCCGGTGGGGTTGTTCGGGGCGCAGAGCAGCACGACGTCGGGATCGACCTCCCGCAGCTGCGCCACGGCATCGTCGGGGCTGAGGGTGTAGTCGTGGTCGCGCCGCCCGGCGACCCAGCGTGCCCCGGTGCCCTGCGCGAGCAGCGGATACATCGAGTAGGTCGGCGCGTAGCTGAAGACCGTGCGACCAGGACCGGCGAAGGCCTGCAGGATGTGCTGGAGCACCTCGTTCGACCCGTTGCCCGCCCAGATCTGCGACGCGTCCAGGCCGTGGCCGAGGTAGTCGGCGAAGCCTTCGCGCAACGCGGTGAACTCGCGGTCGGGGTACCGGTTCACGTCGCGCAGCGCGACGGCGATGTCGTCGAGGATGTCGCTCGCCACGGCATCCGGGACCGGATGCGTGTTCTCGTTCACGTTCAGGGCGACGGGAAGAGGGGCCTGGGGTGCCCCGTACGGGGTGAGGCCCCGCAGATCGTCGCGAAGCGGCAGGTCATCGAGGGAAGCAGTCACCCCTCCATGCTAGGACGGACGTCGGGCGGCATCGTCGAAGGGCGGTCCCTCGCCGGCCGGCTTCCCGCGATCAGTGCGAGAACTCGGTGGGGATCGACAGCTCCTGGCCGATCTGCAGCGTGCCGCCCTCGAGCACGTTGAGGCGCGTGATCTCGCCGATCACCTCGCGCGGGTCAGCCTCGGGCGCGACGGTCTCGGCGATCGACCACAGGGTGTCGCCGGGCAGCACCGTGACGGTCTCGAAGGTGACGGATGCCGCGCTCTCCCCCGAGGCGAGGGCGCTGCCGCCGCTCAGAGCCGCGAAGGCGATGCCGCCGGCGAGCGGGACGGCCGCGAGGGCGAGCAGCACCCGGCGTCCGCGGGGCGTCAACCGAAGGCGCGTCGGACGCGCGGGGACGACTGCTGCGGTGCCGAAGGTGATGGTGCTCATCTCGTTCTCCTCTGCCTCTCCTCCGTGGACCGGAGGTCGTCACCGCCGGAGACGGTGACCACGTTGGCGTAGCGTTCGCATCCACCCCTCGGCCGGGAGCGGTGGGTGCGAAGCTACGTTCCGAAGATATCTTCGAATTCGAACATCTGTCAAGCTTTCTTCGAATCGATGTCGGGCGATTCCCCGACACGCTCGAACAGATATTCCCGTTCGGTCGAAATCTCGGATACGGTTTCGATACAGACAGCCCATCACGGGCCACCGACATTCGAACGACGACGTCGGATCCGCGCACTCAAGGAGCACGATGAGCGAGATCACCGCCCCCGACCCCGAGGCGCAGCGCACGCGTCGTCGCAAGAGCCTGAGCCCCAAGCAGATGGCGATCCTCGAGGTCATCCAGGCCTCGATCGCCCAGCAGGGGTATCCGCCCAGCATGCGCGAGATCGGCGACGCGGTCGGCCTGAAGTCGCTGTCGAGCGTGACCCACCAGCTGGGGCAGCTCGAGCTCAGCGGGTACCTGCGCCGCGACCCCGGCAAGACCCGGGCGATGGAGGTCCTGATCGATCTGCCGGGCGCCAGCACCGAGAACCCCGCCGACATCGCGACCCCCGTCGGCGACGCGGCCCTCGTCCCGCTCGTCGGACAGATCGCGGCGGGCGTGCCGATCACCGCGGATCAGCACGTCGAGGAGATCTTCCCCCTTCCCCGCCAGCTCGTCGGCAAGGGCGACCTGTTCATGCTGAAGGTGTCGGGCGAGTCCATGATCGACGCCGCCATCTGCGACGGCGACTGGGTCGTCGTGCGTTCGCAGAACACCGCGGAGAACGGTGAGATCGTCGCCGCCATGCTCGACGGCGAGGCGACCGTGAAGACCTTCCGTCGACGCGACGGCCACACCTGGCTGCTCCCCCGCAACTCCGCCTTCGAGCCCATCCTCGGCGACGAGGCGGTCGTGCTGGGCAAGGTCGTGGCGGTGCTCCGCGCCGTCTGACCCCGGGCCGGACGACGACAGAACCGCCCTCCCCGTTCGTCGGGGAGGGCGGTTCTCGTGGGGTCGGTCAGACCGCGACCGCGACGTCCTCCCGCACGCGACGGGTGGCCTCGACGATGTTCTGCAGCGAGGCGGTGGTCTCGTCGTAGCCGCGGGTCTTCAGACCGCAGTCGGGGTTGACCCACAGCTGGCGCGTCGGGATCTCCTCGACCGCGCGACGGAGCAGCGACTCGATCTCCTCGACCGCCGGAACCCGGGGCGAGTGGATGTCGTAGACGCCCGGGCCGATGCCGTGGTCGAAGCCCGCCTCGGCGATGTCGGCCACGACCTCCATGCGGCTGCGTGCGGCCTCGATCGAAGTGACGTCGGCGTCGAGGGCGCGGATGGCGTCGATGACGACGCCGAACTCCGAGTAGCAGAGGTGCGTATGCACCTGCGTGCCGGCCTTCGCGCCACCGGTCGAGAGACGGAAGGACCGCACCGACCAGTCGAGGTAGGCCGGCTGGTCGGCCTTCTTCAGGGGCAGCAGCTCGCGCAGTGCCGGCTCGTCGACCTGGATGATGCCGATGCCGGCCGCCTCCAGGTCGGCGATCTCGTCGCGCAGGGCGAGGGCCACCTGATTCGCCGTCTCGCCCAGCGGCTGGTCGTCGCGCACGAACGACCAGGCGAGGATCGTGACGGGTCCCGTCAGCATCCCCTTCATGTGCTTGGTCGTGAGCGACTGCGCGTAGGCGGACCAGCCGACCGTGATCGGCGCCGGACGCGACACGTCTCCCCAGAGGATGGAGGGACGTGTGGCGCGCGACCCGTAGGACTGCACCCAGCCGTTCTCGGTCACGGCGAACCCGTCGAGGTTCTCCGCGAAGTACTGCACCATGTCGTTGCGCTCGGGCTCGCCGTGCACGAGCACGTCCAGGCCGAGGTCCTCCTGCAGCGAGACGACGCTGGCGACCTCGCGGCGGAGGAAGTCGTCGTAGTCCTCGGCGGGGATCTCCCCTCGGGTGAAGCGGGCGCGTGCGCGCCGGATGTCGCCCGTCTGCGGGAAGGACCCGATCGTGGTGAGCGGCAGGACCGGCAGTCCGAGAGCCTCCTGCGCACTCTCGCGCTCCGCGTAGGGGACGCGGGAGAAGTCGGCCTCGGCCAGGTCGCGGGCGCGCACCGAGCCGTCACGCACGCCGGGTGCCGCCAGGCGGTCCGCGAGGGCCGCGGATGCCGCGTCCAGCGCGTCGGCGATCGCGGGCCGGCCCTCCGCGAGGCCGCGCGCGAGGGTGACGACCTGCTCCACCTTCTGGTCGGCGAAGGCGAGCCACGACACCAGGCGCGCGTCGAGACGGGACTCGTCGGCGACGTCGTGCGGGATGTGCAGCAGCGACGTCGAGGGCGACGCGGCGACCGCTGCGGCCCCCAGGCCGCGCAGCGCCTCGAGCTTGTCGAAGGCCGCCGCGAGGTCGCCGCGCCAGATGTTGTGGCCGTCGACGACGCCGCCCACGAGCACCTTGTCCGAGAGGCCGGCCGTCGCGGCGGGGACGCCGCCGCGGACGAGGTCGACCGCGATGGCCTCGATCGGCGCCGCGGCGAGCACGGGGAACACCTCGCCGAGATCGGCGTAGGGCGCCGCGACGAGGATCGCCGGGCGCGTCTCGGCCTCGCCGAGGACGGCGAGGGCGCGTTCGGCGGCGGCGGACAGCTGGGCGACGGATGCCGGGAGCGACTCGCTCACGAGGGCGGGCTCGTCGAGCTGCACCCACTGGGCACCGGCGTTCTTCAGGCGCGCCAGCAGGTCGACGTAGACCGGCAGGAGGTCGTCGAGCCGCGACAGCGGATCGAAGCCCTCGGGCGCGGCATCCGAGGCCTTGGCCAGCGCCAGCAGCGTGACCGGCCCGACGATCACGGGCCGCGTGACGAACCCGGCCGCGACGCCCTCCGCGACCTCGCGGACGAGGCGGTCGCTCGAGAGCGAGAAGCGGGTCTCGGGGCCGATCTCGGGGACGAGGTAGTGGTAGTTCGAGTCGAACCACTTGGTCATCTCGAGCGGGGCGCGATCGCCCTCACCGCGCGCGATCGTGAAGGCCGCGGCGAGGCCGACGGTGCCGTCCTCCGCGCGCAGGTCCTCGAATCGTGCCGGGATCGCGCCCACGGTGACCGCGGCGTCGAGCACCTGGTCGTAGTACGAGAACGACTCCGGGATCGCGGAGTCGTCGCGGCCGAGACCCAGCGCGGCCAGCCGCTCCCGGGTGACGCCGCGCAGCTCGGCGGCGGTGCGCTCGAGCTCCTGCTCGTCGATGCGGCCGGCCCAGAACGCCTCGACGGCCTTCTTGAGCTCGCGTCGACGGCCGATGCGCGGGTAGCCCAGGATGGTTCCTCCGGGGAATGCGGTCATTGTCTTTCCTTTCGGCGGGGTCTATCGGCGCAGGGCCGGGAGGATGCCGGCCTCGGCGAGGACGGTGAGGACTGTGTCGTGCTGGTTGAAGGCGTACAGGTGCACGCCGGGAGCCCCGTCGGCGACGACGTCGCGGACGAGCCGCGCGGCCCACTCGATGCCGATCTCCCGCCGCCCCTCCGGCGTGGGCTCCACGTCGAGGGCGATCGCGAGCTCGCTCGGGAGGTCCTCCCCCGTGAGCTCGAGCACGCGGGCGAGGCGGGCGGGCGAGGTGATGGGCATGATCCCGGGGAGGATCGGGATGGTGACGCCGGCGGCGCGGGCGCGCTCGACGAACGCGGAGTAGTCGTCGGGGTGGAAGAACAGCTGCGTGATCGCGAAGGTCGCACCCGCCGCCTGCTTGGCCAGCAGCGCCTCGACGTCCTGCGTGCGATGCGCCGCTCTCGGGTGCCCCTTCGGGAAGGCGGCTACGGCGATACTGACCTTGCGACGCGGCGACACCCTGACCGCTCCCGGGTTGCCGGGGACGGGGATCTCCTCGTAGGGCGCGCGCTCCGCCTGCACCCGGTCGATGAGCTGCACGAGCTGCGCCGCGCTCTCGAGATCGCCGAGGAACCCCTCGCTCTGCCCGGCGGGCGGGTCGCCGCGCAGGGCGAGGAAGCTGAGGATGCCGGCGTCGAGGAACTCGCGGATGAGCCGTGCCGCGCCCGCGTACGTGTTGCCGACGCAGGTGAGGTGGGCGAGCGGCTCCACGGCGGTGTGCTCGCGGATGAAGCGCAGCACGTCGAGCGAGCGCCCGCCCGTCGATCCTCCGGCGCCGTAGGTCACCGACAGGAAGTCCGGGCCGGCGGCGGCGAGCCGGCGCACGGTCTCGTGCAGCGCTCCCTCGCTGGACTCGGAGCGGGGCGGGTACAGCTCGAAGGAGAACGGCACGCGGGGGGCGCCGAGGGGCTGCGTCTCGAAAGACATGTGTTCTCCTGGGGACAGGGCGGGCCGGGGGCCGCGCACGACGCGAGAGGGCATCATTCGCGGGCGGGTGCCGGGCTCGGCTGTCGCTCCACGCCTCGGCGGACCGGGCGTTTCCAGAACCGTAGAACACCCGGCGCGGTGGCCGCACGCTGTGTGACGCCGTGTGTCGCCGGCCGCCTAGGCTCGAGGCATGTCGTCCGCCCACGGTTCCTGGTCCTCTCCATTCAGCCCGGCTTCGGTCGCGGCATCCTCTCCCCGTCTGGACGGCGCGCGCTTCGTCGGCGAGGAGATCTGGTGGGCCGAATCCGTGCCGTCGGAGGGCGGCCGGGTGACGATCCGGTCGTCGCTGGGCGAGGAGATCCTGCCCGCTCCGTGGAGTGCGCGCTCCCGCGTGCACGAGTACGGCGGCGGGGCGTGGACGGCGGATGCCGAGGGCACGCTGTTCTTCGTCGACGCCGGTGATCAGCGCGTGTACCGCGCACGCCGGGGCGACGCCCCCGTGCCGCTCACCGTTCCGGGACCCGCGCACGGCGGCCTCCGGGTGCAGGGCGGCCGGCTCCTCGCCGTGCGGGAGGACCTGGCCGTCGAGCCGCATCGTCGCGCGATCGTCGAGATCCCGACCGACGGATCCGCCGCCGAGCATGCCGCGCGCGTGCGCGTGCACGCGGAGGGCACGGGATTCTTCGCCCATCCGTCCCTGTCCCCCGATGGATCGCGGATCGCGTGGGTCGGCTGGGACGGCGCACGGATGCCGTGGGACGCGGCGCGCCTGCGGGTCCGCGACCTCGCGACGGCCGACGAGACGGAGATCCCGACCCGGGCCGCGCTGCAGCCGGAGTGGGAGGACGACGACACCCTCCTGTACGCGGACGATCCTTCGGGGCGGTGGGGACTCCACCGCGCCCGCCTCGCGCGCACCAGGCTCGAGGGGGCACCCGTCGCGGTCGCGCCGGACGACTCGGACGTCGGGTACGGCCTGTGGGTGCTCGGCAACCGCTGGTTCCGTCCGCTCGACGACGGACGCATCGTCGCCGTGCGCACCCAGGGTCGCGACACGGTGGTCGTCGTCGACCCGGACGGCTCGGAGCGCGTGCTCCCCGTACGCTGCGACGGGCACGTGAGCGTCGACGATGCGACCGGGTCGCTCGTGCTTCTGTCGGGGAACGCCTCGAGCGCCGCACCCGGCGTGTGGTGCGTCGACATCGACTCCGGCGAGGCCGTCGCGGTGCGCGGAGGCGAACCGGTCGACGCGGACTGGATGCCGCCGGCATCCCCTCTCACCGTCGACGGGGCGCACGGCCCGGTGCACGCGTTCGTGTACGCACCGGCGAACCCCGGGCAGGCGGAGACGGACGAACTGCCGCCCTACGTCGTGCTCGTGCACGGGGGTCCGACCGCGCACGTCACGGGCGCGGCCTCCGCGGCGATCGCCTTCTACACCAGTCGAGGGATCGGCGTGCTCGACGTCAACTACGGCGGCTCGACGGGCTACGGGCGCGCCTACCGCGAGCGCCTGCTCGGGCAGTGGGGCGTGGTCGACGTCGACGACGTGATCGCCGCGGCCGAGGGCCTGGCCGCGGCCGGCCTGGCGGATCCCGACCGCATCGCGATCCGCGGCGGCTCGGCCGGCGGGTGGACGGTGCTGTCGGCGCTGGTGCGCGGCGGCGCCTTCGCGGCGGGGATCTCGCGCTACGGGGTGGCCGACCTGCGGATGCTGGCGCAGGACTCGCACGACTTCGAGCGCCCCTACCTCGACGGCCTGGTCGGACCGCTGTCGGAGGCGGAGGAGCTGTACATCGCCCGGTCCCCGCTGACCCATGCGGATCGGATCGACGTGCCCGTGCTGCTGATGCAGGGCGAGGACGACCGCGTCGTGCCGCCGTCGCAGTCGGAGGCGATCCGCGATGCGCTGGCCGAGCGCGGCGTCGACCACGACTATGTGCTCTACCCCGGAGAGGGCCACGGCTTCCGTCGGGCGGAGACCATCGTCGACGCCCTGGAGCGCGAACTGGCCTTCCTCGGGCGCGTGTTCCGATTCACCCCCGCGGTCGACGAGGGCTGAGCCCGGCGGCCGCGGCCGTCACTCCCCGACGCGATTGCGCAGCCGCATGGCGCGCTCTGCCTCGCGCGTGTCCTGACGCTCGCGCAGGGTCTGACGCTTGTCGTACTCGCGCTTGCCCTTCGCCAGGGCGATCTCGACCTTGGCGCGACCGTCGGAGAAGTACAGCCGCAGCGGGATCAGCGTGTACCCGCCCGCCGAGACGGCGTGGGCGAGCTTCGCGATCTCCTCGCGGTGCAGCAGGAGCTTGCGGATGCGCTTGGCCGAGTGGTTGGTCCAGTGGCCCTGCGAGTACTCCGGGATGTGTACGGAGTCGAGGAACACCTCGTTTCCCTTCACGAACGCATAGCCGTCGCTGAGGTTCGCGCGGCCCTGACGCAGCGACTTCACCTCGGTGCCGGTGAGCACCATCCCCGCCTCGTACGACTTCTCGATGTTGTAGTCGTGACGCGCGCGACGATTGGTCGCGATGACCTTCTCCCCGCGTTCCCTGGGCATGATGCACTCCTGATCCGCGCTGTGCCGGTGTCTCCGGAGCCCCGGGCGGGCGCACAGCAGCCTTTCACTCTACCCTCCGGCAGCCGCACGCGGCCAGTCGAGGGATGCCGTCGGACTACGTGCGCAGCCAGCGGCGAATCGCGAATCCCGCCGACAGGGCGGCGAGCACGACGCCGATGCCGATGAGGATCGGCACCACGTACGCGGCATCCTGCATCGTGATCCACGTCGTGATGAACGGCACCCGCCCGCGGAGGTAGCCGTTGACACCGAAGTGCACGCCCGCGACCACGGCGGCGCTCGCGAGAGCCGATCCGAGGAGCGCCGCGAAGACGCCCTCCAGCACGAACGGCGTCTGGATGAACCGGTTCGAGGCGCCCACGAGCCGCATGATGCCGATCTCCTTGCGGCGGGCGTAGGCGGAGAGACGGATGGTCGTCGCGATCAGGAGGGTCGCCGCGATCAGCATGAGCACCGCGATCCCGACGGCGATGTAGGTGGCCACGGTGAGCGCCGAGAACAGCGGGTCGAGGTACTGCAGCTGGTCCTGCACCTGCTGCACGCCGGCCTGCCCGCTGAACGCCTCGGAGAGCACCTGCGACTGACCCGGGTCCTTCATGGTCACGAAGAACACCTCGAAGGCCTGGTCGGGCGTGATGACGCTCGCCTGCTCCTCCCCCAGCTGCTCGACGAGTTTGGCGTAGGTGTCTTCCTTGCTGTCGAAGCTGACCGAGCTGATGAGCGGGGCGAGGGCGTCGCCCTCCAGCTGGGTGCGCACCGACTCCACCTGCTCCTCGCTGGCGGCGCCGTCGACGCACGTGTCGGACTCGGAGACCGAGGAGCACATGTAGACCGCGACCTGCGCGCGCTCGCTCCAGTACCCGCGCATGACGCCGATCTGCGACTGCATCAGGATCGCCGCCCCGACGAAGGTGAGGGAGACGAAGGTGACGAGCACCACCGAGATCACCATCGAGAGGTTGCGGCGCAGGCCCACGAGGGCCTCGGTGAGGATCAGACCGATTCTCATGAGGTCGGCCCCACTTCCTCGTCGTCGGCGTCCGACAGGCCGAGCCGGTCGGCGACGCCGAGCTCGGCGACGTCGACCCGAGGAAGCACGATCGGGTGGGTGCGCGGACCGGTGGTGGTCGGCTGCTCCTCGACGGGCGCCTCCGGCGCGGGGCGGTCGTCCGACGCGGGGCGAGACGCGAGAGGCGCTGTCGTGACCGGTCGGGGGTCGGCGGCCGGCTTCCGGATCTCCGGGGCGGGAGCGGATGCCGCGGCCTTGCGCTGCGCGCTGAGCTCCTCGGCGAGCGCGGCGCGGACGACCGACAGGTCGGCGGTCTGGCGCTGTACCTCCTGCACGGCGGTCAGAGCCGCGGTCGCGGCGGCCCCGCGCACCTCCTCCGGCACGAGCCGCGGGATGTTCGAGGTGTCGCCGTAGCCGCCGTGCACCTCGTCGCGCACCATGATGCCCTCGCGGAGCTCGATCACGCGACGCTGCATCTGATCCACGAAGGCCGCCTCGTGCGTGGCCATCAGCACGGTCGTGCCGCCGGCGTTGATGCGGGCCAGGAGCTGCATGATGTCGACCGACGTCGCCGGGTCGAGGTTTCCGGTGGGCTCGTCGGCGAGCAGCACCTGCGGGCGGTTGACGAGCGCGCGGGCGATCGCGACGCGCTGCTGCTCGCCGCCCGAGAGCTCGTGGGGCATGCGCTTCTGCTTGCCGTCGAGGCCGACCAGGGCGAGAGCCTCGGGCACGGCCTGCTGGATGAATCCGCGGGAGGATCCGGTCACCTGCAGCGTGAACGCGACGTTCTGGTACACCGTCTTGGACGGGAGCAGACGGAAGTCCTGGAACACCGACCCGATGTGCCGGCGGAAGTACGGGACCTTCCGGTTGGCCAGAGCGCGGAGATCGCGGCCCATCACGGCGACGCGGCCCGAGGTGGGCACGTCCTCGCGGAGGATCAGGCGGAGGCAGGAGGACTTCCCGGAGCCGGAGGCGCCGACGAGGAAGACGAACTCCCCGCGCTGGACTTCGAAGTCGACTCCGGACAGGGCGGGCTTCGACGTCCCGCGGTAGCGTTTCGTGACGTTCTCGAACCGAATCATGGCCATACGAGCCTATGCGCGCCGTTCTCTCCGGCCGGGCGCGACACCCCGGGGCGTCGACGCCGGGAGATCGCGCTCGATGGGGAATCATCCCCATCCACACCCCCTCCGCAGCGGCGCGCGGCGCTGCTATACATGGAGTGTCCGGCCGCGTCCGGCGGGGCGCACTCACATTCCGAGGGGGATCCCATGACGACACCTGCAGGCTGGTACGACGACGGTTCGGGCCGTCAGCGCTGGTGGGACGGCCAGCAGTGGACGGAGCACTTCGCTCCGGAGGTGCCGTCGCCCGAGGCCGAGACCCCCACCCCCGAGACTCCCTCTCACGACACGGTCTCCCCGGACTCGAGCGCCCCCGAGACCACCGCCCCGGACTCGCCGGAGGTCCCGACGTCCGCCCAGGTCGACGCTGTCATCGACGATCCCGACTCGGCGCTCCCCGGCACCGCAGCCGACGCAGCCGTCGAGCCGCCCGCGTACACCCCGCCCGGCGCGCCCACGTCGTACCCGGAGACCGTGACCCCTCCCGACGCGGCACCGTCCCCCGGATACGCGGCGTACCCCGGCTCAGCACCCGCGGCATACCCCGGCTCGGCGCCCGCGGCGTACCCCGGTTCTGCCCCGGGCGCGTACCCCGGGCCCTCGGGACCCGGTGCCGGATACGGGTCGCCGAGCCCGTACGGTGCGCCCGGGATGTACCCCGGCGCCGCGGTGGATACGCCGAAGCCGATGTCCATCGTGGGACTCGTGGGGCTCGGGCTCGCCGCCGTGGGCACCATCCTCGTCTGCTTCCCCGTGACGATGATCTTCGGCTGGATCCTCCTCGTCGGCGGATTCGTCGTGTCGCTCGTCTCCCTGTTCCTGAAGGGGAAGAAGTGGCCGGGGATCACCGGTATCGGCGTCTCCGTGCTCGGAACCATCGTCGGCATCATCATGTTCTTCGTGTACCTCGCGGTCGGACTCACCCAGACGGCGATCGACATCGCGGAGTCGGCTCCCACTCCCTCGATCGGATCGGACGACGGCACGACCGACGACGACTTCGGTTCGGGCACCGTGCAGGAGGGCACGCTCGGCGAACCCGTGACGATCCAGCAGATGGACGGCACGAGCGAGGTCACGATCACCGCGGCCACGTGGGGCACCACCAACGGATCGAGCTTCGAGGCGGAGAACGGCGGGTACCTGACGATCGAGCTCACCTGGGAGGGTGTCGAGGGCACCACCCACGTGAACCCGCTCTACTTCACGGTCATCGACGCCGAGGGCAACGAGGGGATGTACGACATCTTCAGCGATGCCACCCTCGAGTCGGGCGAGCTGGCGGCGGGCGAGGCCCTGCAGGGCTCCCTGTCGTTCGACGTCGCGCAGAGCGACTCGTACACCGTCATCATCACCGACGAGCTGCTGCAGGACGCGGCCGAGGTGACCATCGAGGCCAGCGCACGCTGACCTGCGGTCGGAAACACAGCGCGCGGTTCCCCATGCGGGGGCCGCGCGCTGGTCGTTCGGGGCTCGCTCGAAGGGTCAATCCTCGTCGCGGCGCTTGCGCCAGCGGATGCCGGCGGAGATGAAGCCGTCCAGGTCGCCGTCGAAGACGGCGGCGGGGTTGCCCGACTCGTGGCCGGTACGGAGGTCCTTCACCAGCTGCTGGCCGTAGAGGAAGTACGACCGCATCTGGTCGCCCCAGCTCGCGGTGATGTTGCCCGCGAGCTCCTTCTTCTTCGCCGCCTCCTGCTCCTTCTGCAGCAGCAGGAGCCGGGTCTGGAGCACGCGCATGGCTGCGGCGCGGTTCTGGATCTGCGACTTCTCGTTCTGCATCGAGACGACGATGCCGGTCGGGAGGTGGGTCAGGCGCACAGCGGAGTCGGTGGTGTTGACCGACTGCCCGCCGGGACCGGACGACCGGAAGACGTCGACGCGGATGTCGTTCTCGGGGATGTCGACCTCGGTCGCCTCCTCCATCAGCGGGATCACCTCGACGGCGGCGAACGACGTCTGGCGCTTGTCCGCCGAGCCGAACGGGCTGATGCGGGCGAGGCGGTGCGTGCCGGCCTCGACCGAGACGGTGCCGAAGGCGTACGGGGCGTCGATCTCGAACGTCGCGGACTTGATCCCCGCTCCCTCGGCGTAGGAGGTGTCCATGACCTTCACCGGGTACTTGTGACGCTCCGCCCAGCGCAGGTACATGCGCATGAGCATCTCGGCGAAGTCGGTGGCGTCGTCGCCGCCCGCGCCCGAGCGGATGGTGATGATCGCGGAGCGCTCGTCGTACTCGCCGTCGAGCAGCGTCTGCACCTCGAGCTGGTTGATGAGGTCGGTCAGCGCGCCGAGCTCGTTGCGGGCCTCCTGCGCGGAGTCCTCGTCGCCCATCTCGTTCGCGAGGTCGACGAGGACCTCGAGGTCGTCGAGGCGCTGGGCGATGCCCGTGATGCGCGCCAGCTCGGCCTGCCGGTGGCTCAGCGCGCTCGTGACCTTCTGCGCGCGCTCGGTGTCGTCCCAGAGGTCGGGCGCGCCGGCCTCCTCGCTGAGACGGGCGATCTCGTCGCGGAGACGCGAGACGTCGACGACCTCGCTGATGTCGCCGAAGGTGTGCCGGAGAGCCTGGATGTCGGCGGAAAGATCGAGTTCGAGCATGATCTACGAGCCTATCCTGTCTCGCCGCCGGAGTAGCCTCGAACGGTGAGCAGCGCATCCACGGTCCTGAGACGTTTCGGACCGATGGTGTACCTGCCGACCGTCCTCTTCTCGCTCGGCGAGGGCGCGGTGATCCCTCTCATCCCGGTGATCGCGTCGGAGATGGGTGCGGACGTCGCGTTCGCCGCTCTCGTCGCCTCGGCCCTGGTCGTGGGGCAGCTGTGCGGCAACCTCCCGGCCGGGTGGGCGGTGGCCCGGATCGGCGAGCGCTTCACGATGGTGATCGCGGGTGTGATCGCGATGGCCTCGGCCGCGGGCCTCATCTTCGCTCCCTCGATCGGCGTGCTGGCGGCATCCGTCTTCGTGCTGGGGTTCTGCGCCGCCGCCTTCGGCCTCGCCCGGCACGCCTTCATGACCACCCGCGTTCCGCTGGCGTTCCGCGCCCGGGCCCTGTCGCTGCTCGGGGGCAGCTTCCGACTGGGAATCTTCATCGGGCCGTTCGTCGCGGCGGGCCTCCTCCAGCTGTTCGGGTCGGAGACGGCGGCCATCTGGTTCTTCCTCGCCTGCCTCGCCGTCATGGTGGTGCTCGTGCTCTTCGGACCGGACCCCGAGAAGACGATCCCTCCGGCGATCACCGCCATCCGCACTCCGACCGCGGAAGACACGGGCGAGCCGGTGAGCGGCGCCATCCCCGTCACGCCGCCGACGGGGGTCTTCCGCACGATGTGGCGTCAGCGCAGTGTGCTGAGCCGGCTGGGGCTCGCCGCGGCCTCCCTGTCTGCGGTGCGCTCGGCGCGGCAGGTGGTCCTGCCGCTGTGGGGCCTCTCGCTGGGGCTCGACTCGCAGACGATCGCCTTGGTGGTGGGCGTCTCGGGGGCGATCGACTTCGCCCTCTTCTACGCGAGCGGCCAGGTCATGGACCGCTTCGGGCGCGTCTGGGCGGCGATGCCCGCGATGGTGCTCATGGGACTCGGGTTCCTCGCTCTCTCGCTGACGCACGATCTCGAGGCGTCGGTGCTCTGGTTCGGCATGTTCGCGGCGCTGCTCGGCGTGGGGAACGGCCTGTCCAGCGGCATCCTCCTGACGCTGGGTGCGGACGTCGCTCCCAAGAAGGAGCCGGCGGCCTTCCTCGGGTCGTGGCGCACGCTGACGGATGCCGGAGGGGCCGTCGCTCCCCTGCTGGTGTCGGCGGTGACCGCCGTCGCGTCGCTGCCGGTCGCCGCGGCGGTGATCGGCGCCATCGGGCTGATCGGAGCGGTCGGCTTCGTCCGCTGGATCCCGCGGTTCGTGCCCCGCGCGGAACGCGGCGGCGACGGGGGCTGAGGATCGGTCCGACGCGGCGACGCTCTCACTGCAGGGCCGTTCGGGTGGTGGCGGTGGCTCGCAGCAGCACGCCGTCGGGGATCAGCGGGGAGAAGAGCGCGATGCCGCTCGAGCGATCGTCAGATCTCAGAGATCCCAGCGCCCGCTGGAGGTCTCTCGTGTGGCAGCACGGCGCGCACCTCACTCCCAGAAAGTTCTCCGGCGTTGTACCGCCATTCATATCTATCGTCAGCCGTAGCCATCCTGATCGTCACGTCGATGCCAGGCACACGTCCGGCGAAGACTTCTAGGAGCATGACGACCGCGCCGGTGCCTAGAAACTTGAGCGACAGATTAGAGCGGTCGGCGAACGGACTGTGGCCGAGCATCATGTCCACCTGCGTGGCCCGCAGGTCAGACAGGGGCACTGGAGGCATACCGTCCTCGTGAGGAAGGAACGGATATCCAGACGCGGGATCGACGTGCTCACGCCATCGCAGGCCTTGCTGCTCGATCAAGTCGACGAGGATCTGCAACCACCCCAATCCGTCAGCGCGCGCGGGAACCTCACCTACGAGCTGCGACAGCGGCTCGACGAGTGCACGCCTCCCCCAGATTGTCACGTCGTAGCCGTTCGACAGCTCTCGTTCACTTTGCACGTGCACCTCCTTCATCGAGCTTTACATACCGGCCGACATCGTTGGTCGTGACGTGTACCCGACGAGACCCGTTCGGACTCACGATCACCTGAACTGCGTGGAGCGGACACGGATGCCGGAGGGGCCGTCGCTCCGCTGCTGGTGTCGGCGGTGACGGCCGTCGCGTCGCTGCCGATCGCCGCAGCGGTGATCGGCGCGATCGGACTGGTCGGCGCGGCCTGCTTCGTGCGGTGGATCCCCCGGTTCGTGCCGCGCGCGGAACGGGACGGCGACGCGGGCTGAGGACCGGTCCGGCGCGGGGTCACGTCACTGCAGGGCCGTCCGGGTGGTGGCGGTGGCGCGCAGCAGCAGGCCGTCGGGGATCAGCGGGGAGAAGAGCGGCGGATGCCACAGCGCTGAGACCGTCACGCGCGCCGAGGTGCCGTCGGGCGCGCTGGCCTCGACCAGGTGCACATCGCCGGGATGCGCGTCGAGGATCGCGGCGGCC
The DNA here is from genome assembly GCF_047246625.1 of Microbacterium californiense. Classification (NCBI taxonomy): domain Bacteria; kingdom Bacillati; phylum Actinomycetota; class Actinomycetes; order Micrococcales; family Microbacteriaceae; genus Microbacterium; species Microbacterium californiense. The sequence goes on from NZ_JBFOKQ010000002.1 coordinate 328,029, forward strand.
TGGATGCGCACCGCGTCATCGGTCAGCTCGGCGAGGACGGTCCCGTCGCCCAAGACGATCGCGAACCCGTCTGCCCCGGCGAGCGAGGCCGCATCCGCCACGGCATCCACCCGCTTCTGCGCGAGATACAGGTCGGTGGCGGAGACGCAGACCCACACCGCGGCGAGCGCCAGCAGAACGTAGCCGAGGGTGAGCAGCAGAACGCTGCCCTCTTCGTCCCGCCGTGCGTCGCCAGTCATCCGCTGTCCCACAGCCGCGAGGTCTTGTGGACCGAGGTGGCCTCCACCGGGATGACGGCGGCTTTCTCGAGACCGAAGACCGGCGGCACGAAGGGCAGGCGCACCGTCGCCGAGATCGTCACCGTGACCGTGCTCCCCGAGGCGGGGCACGGGGTTCCGGCGGGCTGACACGCGATCTCGACCGTCAGCGAGTCGCGGTCGATGCCGTATTCGTCGGCCACGCCGTCGAGCACCCTCTCGCCGCGCTCCGCGGCCGTCTCCCGGTCGGGTCCGGCCGACAGGGCGCGCGCCGTGTGCCGCGCCGCCGCCTCGACGCCCAGGGCGTGCTCCTGCACCGCTCCGAGGATCAACACGAGGTAGACGAAAGGCACCAGCAGGATCACGCCGACCGTCACGAACTCGAGCGCCGCCGATCCGTCGTCATCCGGCCTCGGCTTCCAGACTCTCCCCCGGAGCATACGCATTCACCTCCAGAGCGGACGGGATACCGATCAGGCCGATGAGCGGGAGCGTCGCGCGGACGGTCACCTGGATCAGGTCCTGCTCGCCCGCCTCGATGGCGCGGACCTCGATGTCGTCGGCATACGACGCGCCGATCGCGCGGGACAGCACGAGGCGCGTGCGCTCGGCGCCGTCCTCGAGCGAGGTGTCGGCCAGTGCCGCGTGGTAGGCGCCTTCCACCGCGGCATCGTGCGCCACGTTGCGGACGTAGATCGCGAACGCCAGCTGGAGGACCGCGAGGGTGAGCACGGTGAGCAGCGTGCCCACGAGCACGAACTCCACCGGGCTGGATCCCCGCTGTCCGGCCAGGAGGCGCGACCGTGGCACGTCAGAGTCCGGACACGCGCTGGATCGCCTGCTCGAACAGCGCGGTGAGCGCCGGCCCCGCGACCGCCCAGATCAGGACGACGAGCCCCGCCGTCATGAGTGTGACGAGCACCCACCCGGGCACGTCGCCCCGGTCGTCGTGCGCCAGCGCGTGCAGCCACGTGCGCGCACGTCGCGAGGTTCTTCGGATCGTCGTCATGGTGGTGGTCCTCTCTGGAGGGGTCAGCCGATGCCCAGTCGGAGGATGAAAAGGCCCGGGTAGATGGCGAACAGGACGGAGAGCGGCAGGATGAGGAACACGAGCGGGAGCAGCATGAGGATCTCCTTGCGCCCGGACTGCTCGATGAGCAGACGTTTGGCGTCGTCCCGCGCGTCGACGGCCTGAGCCTGCAGCACCGCAGCGAGCGGGGCGCCGTGCTCGATGGCCGCCGTGATCTGGTCGACGGCGCGGGAGAGGCCGCCGAGCTGCAGCCGAGACGCCATCTCGCTCAGCGCTCCGGCGAACGGGGATCCCGTTCCCACGGCCAGCACGACACCACGGAGCTCCGCGGTCAGCTCCCCGGAACCGACGGACGACACGCGCCGCACCGCGTCGAAGAAGCCCTCGCCGGCCGACAGGCACAGCGCCAGGAACTCCAGGGTGGTAGGGAGCTCATCGCTCAGCCGTGTCCGCCGGGCCTTCACCCGCGCCGAGAGCTGCACGTCGTACAGGGCGCCGGCCCCAGCCCCGGTGAGGAAGGGCAGCAGCGCCACCGGGGCGCTCATCCGGCCCGCGAGCACGAGCGCGACGACGACCGCCGCCCCGGTGCCGATCCCCGCGACCGTCCAGCCCAGCTGCCGCGCGCGGAACGACGACGCATCAAGCGCGGCGCCGGCCTGCGCGAGCCTGTGCCGGAGCGCCTCTCCCCCTCCGAGCACGCGCTCGAGCAGGCGCTGCGCCTCGAGCCAGAGCGCGCGTCCGTCGACGGGCAGGGCACCGGCGCTCGGCAGCACTCCGCTCGGCAGGCGGCCGTCCGGAACCACGTCGCGCACGTAGGGAGCGATCCGCCAGACCAGCGACTCCGCGCGCCACCGAGGGATCGCCGCGGGCAGGCAGAGGAGGCCGCCGGCCAGTCCCCCGCCGAGCAGGACGGACACCGCGAGGGTCGAGACGGCGTTCACCCGAACCACCGCCGTGGCTCGGGCAGGCGTCCGATGCGCACCATGATCCGGAACGCCAGCGTCGAGACGCCGGCACCGACGCAGATCACCAGCATGCCCTCGGGGGTGCCGTACGCCTCCGCCCCCTCGGGCCGCAGGACGAGCAGGCCGAGAATGACCCAGGGAGCGACGGCGCCGAGCACAGCGGCGCCACGGATCCACGACTGACGCGCCTCGACCTCGCCGCGCAGCGCGGCATCCGACCGCACCGATGCGGAGAGGGCGCGCAGCACGGCGGTGAGCTCGGTCCCGCCCACCTGCCGGGCCATGCGGAGGGTCTCGATGATGCGGTCGCCGATCGGATCGGCCAGCGTCGCCTTGAGGCGGTCCAGGCTGGTCTCGAAGCGACCCGTGGCGCGCACGTCCTGGGCGAACACGACGAACGCCGGCCGCAGCATCGCCGGCGCGGACTCCTCGAGCGCGGCGACGGCGTCGGGCAGGGAGAGACCCACGCGGATCGACGCGATCAGCAGGTCGCACACGTCCGGCCACATCTGTCGTCGGAGCCGACGGAGCCGGGTACGTCGTGCCCGGAGGAGGGCGACCGGTGCCGCGGCCGCCGCCGTTCCGGCGAGGAGCGCAAGCACGGGCAGCCCCGTCAGCAGCCAGGCCATCGCGGCGGCGGCCGCACCCGATGCGACGATCGTCGTTGCGACGCTGCGGGGCGTCGCGGAGAGACCGGCCTCTTCGGCCAGGCGCGCCAACCTGCCGCAGCGAGCGGGGCGCACCCCGCGCATCCCCGCCGGCCAGAGCCACGGCGACAGGGCGAGCAGGAGGCCTGCGGCGAGGAGGGCCCCGAGCAGGAGAGTCATGGGGCGCCCACCCCTGGGGTCGGTGCTCCGGTCTCGATGCTCCCCTCCCGGGGAGAACCGCGCCGGGCGGCGTAGATCTGCCGCGTCCGGATGCGCCCTTCGACGACCTCGCCCGTGGGTGCGATGACCTCCTGCACCCTCCGACGGCCCTGCACGTCGCGTTCGCAGTGGACGACCAGGTCGACCGCGGCGGCGAGCGCGGGCACGACGAAGGACCGGTCGATGTTCCGGCCCGCGAGCAGCGGCAGGAGCGTGAGCTTGTCGAGCGCCTCGCTCGCGGAGTTCGCGTGCACGGTCGCGGCGCCGGGCACGCCGGTGTTGAGCGCGAGGACGAGGTCGAGCGCCTCGGCGTCTCGCACCTCGCCGACCACCAGTCGATCGGGCCGCATCCGCAGCGCTTCCTTGACCAGCCGACGCAACGTGATGGCGCCGGTGCCCTCGAGGCTCGCCTGCCTCCCCTGGAGCGCGACGAGGTCGGGCCCCTCCACGGCAAGCTCGAACGTCTCCTCCACCGTGATGATGCGCTGCGACGAGGCGCACGCCGCGAGCAGTGCTCCCAGAAGCGTCGTCTTGCCCGCATGCGTCGCACCGGACACGATGACGCTGCGCCCGGCCCGCATCGCGTCGCCGAGAGTTCGAGCGACCTCGGCGGGCAGCGCACCCTGTGCGACGAGAGCGTCGAGGGAGCGGTGCCCGGGAAGGAACTTGCGGATGTTGACCGACCACCCGCCCCGCACCACGTCGGCGATCGCGACGTGCAGCCGCGAGCCGTCCGTCAGCGACGCGTCGACGAAGGGCTGGCTGATGTCGACGCGGCGGCCCGTCGACTGCAGCATCCGCTCGACGAGGTCGCGCACCACGGCGTCCGTCAGCCGGAGTCCGGTGCGTTCGGCGACGCCGCCGCGGGCGATGTGCACCCCTCCTCCGCCGTTGATCCAGATCTCCTCGATCACCGGATCGTCCAGCAGCGGCTGCAGGGGGCCGTATCCGCTGACCGCGGCGATGACGTCGCGGACCGAACCCGCCTCGTCGTCGATCAGCGCCTCTCCCCGTGCCAGCGCGAGATCGTTGTGGCGACGCACCTCGGCCTCCGCGACCCGACGGGCGGCCGCGGGCTCGACCGACGGATCGGTGCCCTCGCGCCGCAGGCGGAGCCGGACGCGTTCGGCGACGGCGAGAGCGGGTGGATTCACGCCGAGCATCCTCGCAACAATTCCCCGCGCCCCGCGGAAGTTATCCACAGGGTGGTCGCGACCCGGCGCGGGTCCGCGGACTGCGGGTCGATCCCCAGAATCACGGGCCTCGCCGTTCAGTAGACTGTTGCCACCGCGCGGGAGTGGTGGAATTGGCAGACACGCAGGATTTAGGTTCCTGTGCCCCAGGGCGTGTGGGTTCAAGTCCCACCTTCCGCACCGATCGGCCGCACCCCCGCGCGTCCGACATGCCTCACCGCCGCCTATGACGATCGACGGGAACCCTCAAGTGTTCGAACTCATGCTTCACGCTCCCACAGCGTTCCTGCCGGACTGGCTCAGCCCGGCGAACATCATCGAGTGGGCGGGCCCCTGGGCTCTCCTGGTGGTGTGCTTCATCATCTTCGCGGAGACCGGTCTGCTCGTCGGGTTCCTCCTTCCCGGTGACACCCTCCTGATCATCGCTGGACTGCTCACCCACACGAACAACGTCTTCGGCGTGAACATCTGGGTGGTGTCACTGCTTATCGCGGTCTCCGCCTTCGTGGGAGGCGAAGTGGGGTATTTCATCGGACACAAGGGCGGGCCGGCGATCTTCGAACGCAAGGAGTCCGGACTCTTCAGCAAACGGAACGTCGAGCGCACCAACGCCTTCTTCGAGCGCTTCGGAGGTGTGACCGTCATCCTCGCCCGCTTCGTTCCGATCGTGCGCACCTTCGCCCCCGTCGCGGCCGGTGTCGGCCACATGCCGTGGCGCCGCTACACGCTCTACAACTTCATCGGCGCCATGATCTGGGGCTTCGGCCTCACGATGATCGGCTTCCTCATCGCCTATATCCCGTGGATCCGCGACATCGTCGTGGAGTACATCGACCTGATCCTGTTGGCTGCGGTGGCTGGTACCGCGCTCGTCACCCTGTACCACTACCTCGCCGAGCGCTACAAGGCGAGGAAGGCGGCCGCCGCCGGGGAAGACGTCACGACGGACGCCATCGAAGCGGAGGAGCTGGCGCTCGACCCCGAGGTCTTCGACCGCGCGCCCGACTTCGACGGCGACGGCAAGCACTGACGCACGACCGCACACAGAGCGGATGCGGGGCCTCGGGCCGCGGCATCCGCTCTCGTCGTCTCAGCCGGTCTTCTTCTTGGGCGCGGGCTTCTTCGAGCCCTCGTCCTTCGACGCCCGCTTCTCCTTCGACTTCGCGACGCTCGCCCGCAGGGCCTCCATCAGGTCGATGACCTCGCCGCTCGTGCCCTCCTCGGCCTCGCCGAAGGCATCCGACGCGTCGAAGCCCTCGCCCGCGTCGATCTTGGCGTCGATGAGGGTGCGGAGCTCCTTCTGGTACTCGTCGACGAACTCCTCGGGGTCGAAGTCGCTCGAGTAGCTCTCCACGAGCGACTGCGAGAGCTCGAGCTCCTTCTTCGAGATCCGCACGTCCTCCTTCAGCGCCGGGAAGTCGACCTCGCGCACCTCGTCGGCCCACAGCAGCGTCTGCAGCACCAGCACGTCGCCGCGCACCCGCAGCGCCGCGAGCCGGGTCTTCTGCCGCAGCGTGAAGCGCACGATCGCGGTGCGGTCGCTCTGCTCGAGCGTCTTGCGCAGCAGCACGTACGCCTTGGGCGACTTCGAATCGGGCTCGAGGTAGTAAGGCTTGTCGAGCGTCAGCAGATCGACCTGCTCGGTCGGCACGAACTCGACCACGTCGATCTCGCGGCTCTTCTCCGACGGCAGGGCCGCCAGGTCGTCCTTCGTGAGCACCACGGTGTGCCCGTCGTCGACGTACGCCTTGTCGATGTCGGAGTACGCCACCGTCTCGCCGCAGATCTCGCACGTGCGCTGGTAGCGGATGCGCCCGCCGTCCTTGTCGTGCACCTGGTGCAGCGGCACGTCGTGGTCCTCCGTCGCCGAGTAGACCTTGACCGGCACGTTCACGAGGCCGAAGGTCAGCGCGCCCTTCCAGATGGTTCTCATGCCCCCAGTGAACACCAGCCGCACGAGCCGCGACCAGCCCTTGACTACGCTGGCCTCATGGTCGCAGAGGGTCAGATCGTCCAGGTCGAGGGTCGCCGGCTGCGCGTCACGAACCTCGACAAGGTCGTCTACCCCGAGACCGGCACGACCAAGGGCGAGATCATCGCCTACTACTCCGCCATCGCGCCGCAGCTGCTCCCGCTCGTCGCCGGACGCCCCGTCACCCGCAAGCGCTGGGTCGAGGGCGTGGGCACCGCGGATGCTCCGGCTGACGCCTTCTTCACGAAGCAGCTCGAGCCAGGCGCGCCCGACTGGATCCCCCGCCACGCGATCGAGCACTCGGACGGCCCGAAGGACTACCCGCTGGTCGAGGACGTGCCCACCCTCGTGTGGCTGGCGCAGGTGGCGGCCATCGAACTGCACGTCCCGCAATGGCGGTTCGCCGACGACGGGCTCCCCGGTCGCCCCGACCGCCTCGTGCTCGACCTCGACCCGGGCCCCGGCGTCGGCCTCGCCGAGTGCGCGGTCGTGGCGCGCATGGCCCGCACCCTTCTGACCGGCATCGGTCTCGACCCGCAGCCGGTGACGAGCGGGAGCAAGGGCATCCACCTGTACGCCGCGCTCCCGGGGGCGCAGACCAGCGCCGAGATCTCGGCCGTGGTCAAGGAGATCGCCCGGCTGATCGAGAACGAGCATCCCGACCTCGCGACGAGCACCATGTCGAAGGCAGTCCGCGGCGGCCGCGTGTTCCTCGACTGGAGCCAGAACAACGGCAAGAAGACCACGATCTCGCCGTATTCGCTCCGAGGTCGGTCTCGCCCGTGGGTCGCTGCGCCCCGCACCTGGGAGGAGCTCGACGACCCGGACCTCGCGCACCTCGAGTTCGACGAGGTGCTCGCCCGTGCGGCTGCGGGGATTGCACCCCTCCCGACGCTCTCCGCCCCCGCGGAAGCCGCGCCGATCCCCACGGAGCCGGCGCCCCCGCCGCTGGCGCCCCGTGCCGCACCGGCGCGGCGGCGGAGTACCCGGACCGCGGCCACCCCGCTCTCCTCGGCTCCGCCGCTCGCCCCCGGCGCGACGGCCGCCGGCATCCGCCCGATGCTCGCCGAGAACGGCACCCCGGCGATCGCACGGCGCCTGAGCACGCCGTCGTGGGTGGAGGTCAAGTGGGACGGCATCCGCGCGATCGGCACCTGGGATGCCGGACGGATGCACCTGCACGCGCGCAGCGGCACCGACATCACGGCGCGCTACCCCGAGCTCACCGCGGACGGTGCGCCCTTCCTCCCCGCATCCGACGCCGTGGTCGACGGCGAGGTCGTCGCGTTCGATGCCGAGGGCCGGCCGAGCTTCTCGCTCCTGCAGAACCGGATGCACCTGACCCGGCCGCGCGAGATCGAGCGGGAGGTCGTCCGCACCCCCATCGTGTACATGCTCTTCGACCTGCTCCGCCTCGACGGACACGACCTGACCGCCCTGCCGCTGCGTCAGCGGCGGAGTCTGCTGGAAGAGCTGGTCGCCGACCTCGACGCGCCGATTCAGGTGCCGCCGGTCTTCGACGACGTCGACGCGGCCCTCGCCGCCAGCGGCGAGTTCGGGCTGGAGGGAGTGGTCGTCAAGGACCCCGCCTCCCGCTACCGTCCCGGTACACGCTCCCCCGCGTGGCTCAAGCTCAAGCACACCCGCACGCAGGAGGCGGTGATCGTCGGCATCCGCCCCGGGAAGGGCGATCGCGAGCGCACGCTCGGCTCGCTCCTGCTGGCCGTGCGCGACGAGCCCGGCAGCCCGCTGCGCTACGTCGGCCGGGTCGGCTCGGGGTTCACCGACCGCATCCTGCGCGACCTGCTCGCGCAGCTCGATCCGCTGCGGACGAACGAGCCGCCCCTCGACGGCGTCCCCTCGCCCGACGCCTCCGACGCCCAGTGGGTGCGCCCCGAGCTCGTCGGCGAGGTCGAGTTCGCCAACTGGACGCCGGACGGGGTGCTGCGGCACGCCCGCTGGCGGGGTCTGCGTCCGGACAAGTCGCCCGACGACATCGTGCGCGAGAGCTGACCTCGGCGTCAGGCGTGGTGCGGGGCGCAGTCCGGCGACTCGGCCGCCTCGATCTGGAAGGTCGAGTGCGCGACGTCGAAGTGCTCGGCGAGGCAGCCCTGCATGTCGGCCAGGAGCCGGGTCGAACGGCCGTCCGCGAGCAGCGCCGGGTCGACCGTCACGTGCGCGCTGAAGACCGGCGCCCCGCGGGTGAGCTGCCACACGTGCACGTCGTGCACGCTTCGCACGCCCTCGTATCCGAGCAGGTGGGTGCGGATGTCACTGACCGCCGTCCCCTTCGGCGCGGACTCCGACAGCACCGAGAACACCTCCCGGAGCAGCGAGACCGTTCGCGGGATGATCATCACCGCGATGAACAGCGAGGCGATGGCATCCGCCGGCATCCATCCCGTGCTCACGATCACGATCGCGGCGACGATCACCGCCGCCGAGCCGATGAGGTCGCCCATCACCTCGAGGTACGCGCCGCGCACGTTGATGCTCGTGCGCTGCGCCCGGCTCAGCAGCCACATCGAGACGGCGTTCGCGAGCAGGCCCACGACGGCGACCGCGAGCATGAGCGGCCCCGCTACCTCGGTGTCCGTGGGGTCCACGAGACGGCCGACGGCCTCGACGCCGACCCAGCCGGCGAGCAGGATCAGGATCACGGCGTTGATGAGGGCGCCGAACACCTCGGCGCGCTGATAGCCGAAGGTGCGTCGATCGTCGGCCGGGCGTGCGGCCACGGCCGCCGCGATGAGGGCGATCACCAGGGCGGAGGCGTCGGTGAACATGTGCGCCGCGTCGGCGAGGAGCGCCAGCGACCCGGTGAGGACCGCGCCCACGACCTGCACGATCATGATGGTCGCGGTGAGGCACAGCGAGATCGTCAGCAGGCGGCGATGGCTCGCCGAGCGGATGCCGTCGGGACGCGGCGCGTGGTCGTGCATGCCTTCAGGCTAGACCGGGTTCCGGCCTTCGTCGGCGGTTTCCGGCTAGTCGGGAAGGGTAACGAGAACCAGTCTCAGCACGGTGCCGCGGCGCGTGTTCAGAGCTCGGCGAGGAGGGGCACCAAGTGCTCGAAGGCCCGGGCGCGGTGGGACTGCGCCTGCTTCTCCTCGTCGGTGAACTGACCCACCGTGCGCTCCGCGTCGGCGGGCTGGCCGTCCGGGATGAACACCGGGTCGTAGCCGAAGCCGCCGTCGCCCGCGGGCTCGTGCGCCAGACGCCCCGGCCAGTTCCCGACCACGACCCGCTCGCGGCCGTCCGGGGTCACGAGGGCGATGGTCGAGGAGAAGTGCGCGGTCCGATGCGGGTCGGCAATGTCGCGCAGCTGGTCGAGCAGGAGGGCGAGGTTGGCGGCAGCATCCTTCCGCTGTCCCGCCCAGTAGGCCGAGAAGACGCCGGGGGAGCCGCCCAGCACGTCGACGCAGATGCCCGAGTCGTCGGCCACCGCCGCAAGGCCGGTATGCGCCGAGGCGGCCCGCGCCTTGATCAGCGCGTTCTCGGCGAAGGTCACGCCGTCCTCCACCGGCTCGGGACCGTCGTAGCCGACGATCTCGAGATCAGGGCGCGTGCGCGCGACGATCTGCTGGAACTCGGCGACCTTGTGCGGGTTGTGCGTCGCGAGCACGACCTTCATGGTCACTCCGCCGCCAGCGCGGCGAGCTGGCGCGTGCGCAGGTCCGCGCATCCGTTCACACCGAGATCGAGCAGCGCGTCGAGCTCGCGCTTGTCGAACGGCGCCCCCTCGGCCGTGCCCTGCACCTCGACGAACAGGCCGCGGCCCGTGACGACGACGTTCATGTCGGTCTCGGCCCGCACGTCCTCCACATATGCCAGATCGAGCATGGGCTCGCCGTCGATGATGCCCACCGAGACGGCGGCGACCGAATCCCGCAGCGGAGTGGAGTTCTTCCCGATGAACTTCTTGTCGCGACCCCACTCGATCGCATCCGCCAGCGCGACGTACGCGCCCGTGATCGCCGCCGTGCGCGTGCCGCCGTCGGCCTGCAACACGTCGCAGTCGATCACGATCGTGTTCTCGCCCAGCGCCTTCGTGTCGACCACGGCGCGCAGCGCCCGGCCGATGAGGCGGGAGATCTCGTGGGTGCGCCCGCCGATGCGGCCCTTCACGCTCTCGCGGTCGTTGCGGCTGTTGGTCGCGCGCGGGAGCATCGCGTACTCGGCGGTCACCCACCCCTTGCCCTTGCCGGTCAGCCAGCGCGGGACGCCGTTGGTGAACGAGGCGGTGCACAGCACCTTGGTGTTTCCGAAGCTGATCAGCGCGGAGCCCTCGGCGTGCGAGCTCCATCCGCGCTCGATCGTGATCTCCCGGAGCTGATCCGGGGTGCGGCCGTCGGCGCGGACGATGTCAGACATGGAGTTCCTTCGGTCGGATGCGGGGACGCCTCAGCGGCGTTCGGACAGGGATTCGGGAAGGTGGATCACGCCGGTCTGGACGAGCTGCACGTCGCGGACCTCATGGCCCATCAGGCGGTTCGCGAGCGCGGTGAAGTCGGCGGCGGAGTCTCCGGTCGCCTCGTAGACGTACCGAGCCGTCGCATCGGGCGACGCGAGCGAGTCGCCGCGCACGAGCTGGCGGTACACGTCACCGGCGGTCTCATCGTCGCTGGAGACGAGAGTGACCCCCTCCCCCATCACGTAGCTGATGGCACCGCGGAGGAACGGGTAGTGGGTGCAGCCCAGCACGAGCGTGTCGACGCCCGCGTCGCGCAACGGCGCGAGGTACTCCTCGGCGGTCGCCAGCACCTCGGGCGTCCCGGTGATGCCGGCTTCGACGAACTCGACGAAGCGCGGACAGGCGGCGGTGAAGACCTGCAGCTGCTCGTTCACCTCGAGCATGTCCTGGTAGGCCCGGGAGCCGATGGTGCCGACCGTGCCGATGACCCCGACGCGGCCGTTGCGGGTCGTGGAGACCGCCCGCCGGACGGCCGGACCGATGACCTCGACGACGGGCACGTCGTAGCGCTCGCGGGCGTCGCGCAGCATGGCGGCGGATGCGGTGTTGCACGCGATGACGAGCATTTTCACACCCTGGTCGACGAGGGTGTCGAGCACCTCGAGGGAGTAGCGCCGCACGTCGGCGATCGGCTTCGGCCCGTAGGGCGAGTGCGCGGTGTCGCCGATGTAGACGAACGATTCGCGGGGCAGCTGGGCGCGGATGGCCCGTGCCACCGTGAGCCCGCCGACACCGGAGTCGAAGATACCGATCGGCGCGTCGTTCATGACTCCCCAGCCTACTCGTGCGCAGGACCGCGGCCGCCTCGCCTCACTAAGCTGAGCGGATGACGACCTCGACGGCGCTGCTCACCGACCGCTACGAGCTCACGATGCTGGCGGCATCGCTGCGGGACGGCACGGCCTCGCGCCCGAGCGTGTTCGAGCTCTTCTCCCGCCGCCTCTCCGGCGGACGGCGATTCGGGGTGGTCGCCGGCACCGGCCGACTGCTCGGCCTGCTCCGCGACTTCCGGTTCGGCGACGACGAGCTGCGCTTCCTCCGCGACAACGACGTGGTGGATGCCGTTTCCCTGCGCTACCTCGAGGACTACCGCTTCTCCGGCACGATCCGCGGCTACCGCGAGGGCGAGCTCTACTTCCCCGGGTCCCCCGTGCTGACGGTCGAGGGCAGCTTCGCCGACGCCGTGGTGCTCGAGACGCTCGCCCTGAGCGTGCTCAACCACGACTCCGCGGTCGCGACCGCCGCGTCCCGCATGAGCCTCGCCGCGGGTGAGCGCCCGCTCGCCGAGATGGGCTCCCGGCGCGCGGCGGAGCGCTCGGCGGTCGCCGCGGCGCGGGCGGCGTACATCGGCGGCTTCGGCTCGACGAGCAACCTCGAGGCAGGCCGCACCTGGGGCATCCCGACGATGGGCACCGCCGCCCACTCGTGGACGCTGCTGCACGAGTCCGAGGAGGACGCCTTCCGCTCGCAGATCGAGAGCCTCGGCACCGGCACCACGCTCCTCGTCGACACCTACGACATCCGCACGGGCGTCGAGACCGCGATCCGCGTCGCCGGCACGGGTCTCGGCGGCGTGCGGATCGACTCGGGCGACCTGCCGATCGTCGCCGCGGACGTGCGGGCGCAGCTCGACGAGCTCGGAGCCACGTCCACCCGCATCACCGTGACGAGCGACCTCGACGAGTACGCCATCGCCGCGCTGGCTGCATCCCCGGTCGACGCCTACGGGGTCGGCACCTCGGTCGTCACCGGGTCCGGGTATCCGACGGCGAGCATGGTCTACAAGCTCGTCGCCCGACAGGATGCCGCGGGCTCCTGGATCGGCGTCGCCAAGGCCTCCGCCGACAAGGCGTCGCACGGCGGGCGGAAGGCGGCGTTCCGCACCCACGAGGACGGCGTCGCCAGTGCGGAGACCATCCTCGTCGCGGACGGATTCGAGCAGCTGGAGTCTCCGAGCATGACGGCAGACGGCCGGCCGCTGCAGGTCACGCTCGTCGACAACGGCGACATCGACGACGCGCACGAGGGCGTCCCGGGCACGGCTGCCGCGCGGGCGCACCACCTGCGGGTGCGGGAGGAGCTGCCCGTGCGCGCTCTCGCGCTGAGCAAGTCCGACCCGGCGATCCCGACGGTCTACGTCGACGTCGCCTGAGCGCGTCGGTCAGCCGACCATCGACTCGTAGATCTCCTTGCACGTGGGGCAGATCGGGAACTTCTCGGGGTCGCGCCCGGGGGTCCACTTCTTGCCGCACAGCGCGCGCACCGGCTTCCCGGTGATCGCGGACTCGAGGATCTTGTCCTTCTTCACATAGTGGGAGAAGCGCTCATGGTCGCCCGGTTCGAGGTTCTCCTCCCGGAGGAGCTCTTCCAGTTCGCGATCAAGCGTTGTCACGCCGCCCTGATCGGGGCTGTCCAGCGGAGTACTCATTCCAGGATTCTAGCCGTGACCCGGCGCGCGCGGGGCGGAGTCATGCCGTCTCGACGAACTCCATGAGCCTCGCGCCACTGCGCTCGAAGATGTACCCGCCGACCGCCGCGCCCACGGCGAAGACGCCGAGACCGACGCCGAGACCGGTCCAGAACGTCGCTGCCGAGGCGGCGTCGCCGTCGATGACCGTCGACCCGAAGAGCCAGATCGTCGGAGCGCTCACGATCACGGCTCCGAAGAAGGCCGCGGCCGGACCGTAGATGCCGTGCGAGGTCGGCCGCTGGGGCTGCTGGAACGGGCTGTCGCCCGGTCGCGACACGGCGTACGGCGCGACGGCCGACACGATGCTCGAGATCCCGAGCGCGGAGAACAGCAGGCTGGCCGCGACGCCGGTGAAGGGCAGCAGCAGGTGCCAGTCGTCGATGATCATCAGGGTCAGGGGCACCGAGATCGCGAGCACCGGGATCGCCACCAGCAGCACCGGCACCAGCCGGCCGAGACGATCGGGGAGCCCGCGGACGCCGCTCGCCACGTGCGTCCAGAGGGCGGTGGAGTCGTAGGCCACGTCGTTGTGCGGCAGCCACCCGAAGAACAGCGCCATCACGGGGACGGGCACGAGAGCCGCGATCTCCAGCGGCACGCCCGCCACGAGCAGCGGCAGCACCGTGAGCACACCGGCGATCGGGACCACGATGACGTTCACGATGTATCGCCGGTCGCGGAGCCAGTAGACGAGGCTGCGCGCCGCGATGGCGCCGAACGCGTTCGAGGGGAGCAGACCGAACCAGCCGAGGCCCGTGCGTTCGCGCGCGGCGACCGGTCGCTCGGTCGTCGTGAGGAGGAGGCGGACGAGCCAGGACCACAGCGCCCAGAGGGCGACGGCGGTCACCACCGCGACGGCGGCGCTGACCCAGGCGGCGGCCTCGTCGTCGATCGGGAACAGCGCTCCCGGAGCGGCACCGAAGGGAGTCTCCGCCATCACGTCAGTCAGAGCGAGGAGCGTGCGCGGCACGTGACCGTCCCACCGGAACGACGCGAGGAAGACGGCGACGGGGAAGGCCACGACCAGCACCGCGAGCGCGAAGATCGCCGTGAGCTCTCGCGAGCGGCGTTCGGGCAGGAGCACCGCGTTGACGGCCATGCCGATGCGCGCCACGAGGACCGTGCTCAGCATGCCGAGGAGCGTCAGCAGCACTGCGAGGGGCCACGGGGCGCCCAGCGAGACGGCGGTCGCGCACGTGGTCGCCGACACCGCGAGCACCGCGAGGCTCGGGACGCTGACGAGCGAGGCCAGAGCGAGGATCCCCGGCATCCGCCGCTCGTCCACGCCGAAGACGGCGAACCGCCGCGGATCGAGCGGGTCGGCGGCGCCGACGAGCACCGGGCCGATCAGGAAGCCGAGCATGATCGCGGCCCCGCCCAGCACCGTCACGGTGCGGGCGACCGCGAGGGGCGCGTCGGTGAGGGTGTGCACCGCGAGGCAGACGAGAACCGTGATCGCGACGACGACGACCAGGGAGACGATCGACCGCAGCCGTCGCTCCCCCCGCAGGGAACCGACCAGCAGCGCGAGCCTCAGTCGGAGAACGTGTGCAGCCACTCGAGCCCCTCCACCTCGCCGATGCCGCCGGAGAGCTCGACGAAGCGCGCCTCGAGGGTCTGCCCTGCGCGCACCTCGTCGATGGTGCCCTCGGCGAGGACTTCGCCGTCGACGATGATCGCGACCCGCGAGCACACCCGCTCGACGAGATCCATGCCGTGGCTCGAGAGGATCACCGTGCCGCCGTGGGCGACGTAGGCCCGCAGGATGTCGAGGATGACGGCCGAGGACACCGGGTCGACGGACTCGAACGGCTCGTCGAGGACGAGCACGCGCGGCGAGTGGATCATCGCACCCGCGAGCATGACCTTCTTCGTCATGCCGGCGGAGTAATCCGACACCACGCGCCCGAGCGCGTCGCCCAGGTCGAACGCGCGGGCGAGGTCGGCGGCCCGCTTCTCGATGACGTCGGAGGAGAGGCCGCGGAGGAGCCCGTAGTAGTAGAGCAGCTGGCGGCCGGTCAGCCGGTCGAAGGTGCGCAGCCGGTCGGGCAGCACTCCCATCACGCGCTTGGCCGCGAGCGGGTCGGACGCCTGGTCGATGCCGCAGATGGTCACGGAACCCGCGTCGGCGCGCAACAGGCCCGCGACGATCGAGAGGGTGGTCGTCTTGCCCGCCCCGTTCGGACCCACGACGCCGTAGAACGACCCGGCCGGCACGGTGAGGTCGATGCCGTGCACCGCGTGGTTGTCGCCGAAGTGTTTGACCAGGCCCCGGATGCGGATCGCCTCGGCGGCGGAGCCGAGGTCGGCGGAGGGAGCGGGGGCGGGGGCCGGCGCGGCCCCGACATCGGATGCCGTCGGCGCGGCAGCATCCGTGCCCTGCGGCTCGGCGGCGACGGGCTCTTCCGCGGCGGGCTCCGCGACGACAGGGTCTTCGACCACGGGCTCCGCCACGACCGGCTCTTCCGCCACGACCGGCTCTTCCGCCACGACCGGCTCTTCGACCACGGGCTCGGCGACGAGGGGCTCCTCGACGACGCGCTCCTCGACGGGCTCGGGCTCGGCGCCGACGGGCTCCCCGGCCGGCTCAGGCTCGGCGACCGGCTCGGCGATGACCGGCTCTGCAGCCACGGGCTCGGCGACGGGCTCGGCGACGACCGGCTCGGGAGTCGCGATCGGCGCTTGCGCCGAGGAATCCGCGGGGGTCTCGACCGTCGGCAGCTCGCGGATCTCGTCGATCTCGACCGGAGCCGCGGTCTGCTGTGTCTCATCCGTCAACACGGAATCGGCGGCGGTGACCGTCTCGTGCTCGGCCGCGGCGCGGGCGGCCGCCGTCTTCGCCGCCGCGGTGCGGGCCGCGGCCGTCTTGGTCGCCGCGGCGCGCGAGGCGGCCGTACGCGCGGAGGTCTTCGCCGCGGACGCCTTCGCCGCCGCGGTCTTCGCCGCCGCCGTCTTGGCCGCACTGGTCCGCGCGGCCGTGCTCTTCGCCGCGGCCGTCTTCGCGGAGCCCGTCGACGCGGCCTTCTTCGCCGCCGCGGTCTTCGCCGCCGGCGCCTTCGCACCCTCGACATCCGCGCCGGTCGACTTCGCCGCGGTCTTCGGGGTCGTCTTCGGGGCGGACGTCGTTCCCGCGGTCTTGGCCGCCGCCGCCTTCTTCGCCGCCGCGGTCCTCGCCGCAGCGGTCTTCGCCGCCGTGCCCGCGGCACCGGCGCCCGTCGTCCGGGGCGCACGCGGCGTGCTCGGCACGTCGAGGCGCGGGGCCGCCGGCTCGGCGATCAGGTCCGCCGACGGAGCCGCCTTCTCGGCCGACGCGCGCGGCGCGGCCACGGACGCCTCGACTGCGGCATCCTGCGCCGCAGGGCGCTCCGTCGCGCTCGGGGCGGCCGGAGTCCTGCTCGCCGGCGCCTTCCCGGCCGAAGCCCTCCCGGCCGGGGTCTTCGCAGCCGGGGTCTTCGCGGCAGGGGTCTTCGCGGCAGGGGTCTTCGCGGCAGGGGTCTTCGCGGCAGGCGCCTTCTTGGCTGGAGCCTTCTTCGCCGGCGTCTTCGCGTCGCGCGACGGGGTCGTGAGCTTCCCCGCCGACGCGTCGGAGGCGGTCGCGGAGTCGTCCACCTGTTCGGTGCGGTCGTCAGGGGAAGCAGTCACCGTCCTACGGTACCAACGGCGCCTGAGTGCCGCGGGCGAGCCGTCACATCCCTGTGGGAAACCGATACGCACACCCCCTGGAACCCCGTCGTCCGAGCCTGTACGTTCGGTGTGGAGACGGTCACGAAATGGCAACGGGGTCACCCGGGCCGTCTGCTTCCCAGACTCCATCGCTACCATGAAAGCGGCACGAAGAAGTGTCCGGTCGGTGAACCGGCCATGAACACACTTTCCTTTAGGAGCACTCGTGACTCTTCAGACCGTCATCCTCGCAGCCGGAATGGGCTCGCGCCTGGGCCGTGCGCTGCCCAAGCCGCTCACCGAGCTGAGCGACGGACGAACCATCATGCGCCAGCAGCACGACAACATCCGTGCCGCCTTCGGCTCCGATGCCCGGATCACCACCGTCGTGGGATACCGCGCAGAGACCATCATCGAGGCGTTCCCCACGGCGAACTACGTGCACAACGAGCGCTACGACGAGACCAACACCTCCAAGAGCCTGCTGCGCGCCCTCGCGGCGACCGGCAAGGGCGGCGTGCTGTGGATGAACGGCGACGTGGTGTTCGACCCGATGATCCTGGGCCGTGCCGCCTCGTTCATCGAGCGCGATCAGTCCTTCGTCACCGTCAACACCTCCAAGGTCAGCGACGAAGAGGTCAAGTACACCGTCACCTCCGAGGGCTACATCAAGGAACTCTCCAAGACCGTCAAGGGCGGACTCGGTGAGGCGGTGGGCATCAACTACATCTCCTCCGCGCAGAAGAAGGCGTTCATGCGCCAGCTGCAGCGCGTCGAGGACCAGGACTACTTCGAGCGCGGCCTCGAGCTCGCGATCGCCGAGGACGGCCTGCTCCTCGAGCCGATGGACGTGTCCGACCTGTACGCGGTCGAGATCGACTTCGCGGAAGACCTCGAGCGGGCGAACCTGTTCGTCTGATCGTCGTCGCACTCCCGGGAGCCGCGTCCCCCTCGTCAGGGGCGCGGCTCCCGGCGTATTCGCGGCATCCTTTCCTAGGATCGGGACATGGCGCCCAAGGTTCACAAGATCCACTCCCTGCCCGACGACTCCCCCTGGGAGAAGGGCGTCCCGCCGGTCGGATCCTCCGAGCATCCGTTCGTCGTCCGCGGCCTCGACCGCGTGCTGTCGATCCAGCGACCGCTCGTCCTGGCGCACATCCGGAGCATTCGGCTGCGCAATCCTCAGGCGTCCCCCGCGGAGATCATCCGGATCCTCGAACGCCGCTACCTCGCGGCCGTCACCTCAGGTGGCGCTGCCGTCGGAGCGACCGCGGTGGTGCCCGGCATCGGCACCGGCGTCACCCTCGCACTCTCGGGGGTGGAGACGCTGGGCTTCGTCGAATCGACCGCCCTGTTCGCGCAGTCGGTCGCCGAGGTGCACGGCATCGCGATCGCGAACCCCGACCGCGCCCGAGCGCTGGTCATGACGCTGATGCTCGGCAAGGAGGGCGTCGACCTGGTCAGCCAGCTCGCCGGACAGCTCGCCGGCCGAGGCGGCTCGCGATCGGCGTACTGGGGCGAGCTCGTGACGAAGTCGCTGCCCCGAGCGGCGGTGGGTCCGCTGGCCGACCGCCTCAAGGGCGTGTTCATCAAGCAGTTCGCCACCCGGGGCGGAGCGTCGTTCATCGGCAAGGCGCTGCCCTTCGGCGTCGGCGCCGCCATCGGCGGAGCGGGCAATCACCTGCTCGGACGCCGGGTTCTCACCACCTCGCATCGGGCGTTCGGCGCTCCTCCCTTCACCCTTCCTCCCGAGCTCGAGCCCGTGCCGGGTGCCGAGAAGGTCGAGCTGCGGATGCTCCGGGGCGCGCGCTTCGCCGGATCGGCGGTCGTCGGCGCGGCCGGAACGGCGGCCCGCGGCGTGGGCTGGGCCGGGCGCAAGGTCGGGGAGCTGACCACCCGCCGCGGGCGGCACGGGAGCGACGACGAGCTCGAGGCCGAAGGGGTGCAGGGCACCCATGAGCTCCCCCGCGACCCCGGCTCCGACTCCGCGCCGAGCTGACCGGACCGCCGGGCGGGACCGCGGACCCCGCCAAAGGATCCGGCGACCCGTTGTGCCGAGCATCCAACGGAGCGCGCCGACCCGACGCTAGGGTGGAATCCGTGACGGACAAGCCCGACCTCTTTACCACCGCCGGCAAGATCGCGGACCTGCGCGCTCGCTACACCGAGGCCGTCGTCGACGCGGAAGCGACGGCGAAGCAGAAGCAGCACGCGAAGGGCAAGATGACCGCCCGCGAGCGCATCGAGCTGCTCGTCGACCCGGGGAGCTTCGTCGAGTTCGACGAGTACGTGCGCCACCGCACCACCGCCTTCGGCATGGACCGCTCGCGCCCCTACGGCGACTCCGTGGTCACCGGCGTGGGCACCATCCACGGCCGCACCGTCGCCGTGTACTCCCAGGACTTCTCGACCTTCGGCGGATCCCTCGGCGAGGTCGCGGGCGAGAAGATCGTCAAGGTCATGGAGTTCGCCCTCGCGGGCGGCATGCCCTGCATCGGCATCCTGGACTCCGGCGGCGCGCGCATCCAGGAGGGCGTCGTCGCCCTCGGCAAGTACGGCGAGATCTTCCGCCTGAACACCCGCGCCTCGGGCGTCATCCCGCAGATCTCGATCATCATGGGCCCGGCCGCCGGCGGCGCCGTGTACTCCCCCGCCCTCACCGACTTCGTCATCATGGTCGACAAGACGAGCCAGATGTTCGTCACCGGCCCGGACGTCATCAAGACCGTCACCGGCGAGGACGTCGGCATGGAGGAGCTGGGCGGGGCCTACACGCACAACACCCGTTCGGGCGTCGCGCACTACCTCGCCGAGGACGAGGACGACGCGATCGACTACGCGCGCACCCTTCTCGGCTTCCTCCCCGACAACAACATGGCCGAGCTGCCGAGCTACGAGAGCGCGTTCGAGTTCGAGACGACGGATGCCGATCGCTCGCTGAACACGGTCATCCCCGACTCGGCGAACCAGCCGTACGACATCCACACGGTCATCGAGCACGTCGTGGACGACGGCGACTTCCTCGAGGTGCAGCCGCTGTTCGCGCCGAACATCGTGATCGGCTTCGGCCGCGTCGAGGGGCGCTCGGTCGGCATCATCGCCAACCAGCCGTCGCAGATGGCCGGCACGCTGAACATCGAGGCCGGCGAGAAGGCCAGCCGGTTCGTGCGCTTCTGCGACGCGTTCTCCATCCCGATCGTGACCCTGGTCGACGTCCCCGGCTACCTGCCCGGCACCGACCAGGAGTGGACAGGAGTCATCCGCCGCGGCGCGAAGCTGCTGTACGCCTACGCCGAAGCGACCGTCCCGCTGGTCACCGTGATCCTCCGCAAGGCGTACGGCGGCGCGTACATCGTCATGGGGTCCAAGCAACTCGGCGCCGACATCAACCTCGCCTGGCCGACTGCCGAGATCGCCGTCATGGGCGGCCAGGGCGCGGTCAACATCCTCTACCGCGGCGAGATCAAGCGCGCCGAGGAGGCCGGTGAGGACGTCGCCGCCGTGCGCACACGCCTCGCCAACGAGTACACGTACAACGTCGCCTCTCCGTTCCTGGCCGCGGAGCGCGGGGAACTCGACGGCATCATCGAGCCGGCCACCACGCGTGTCGCGATCGCGAAGGCCCTGCGCTCCCTGCGGGGCAAGCGCCAGGAGCTGCCGCCGAAGAAGCACGGGAACATCCCGCTGTGACCGAGGCCGAGCACGAGACCCCCGCTCTCGAGATCCTCCGCGGCGCGGCGACCGAGGAGGAGCTCGCGGCGTTGATCGCCGTGGTGGGCGACGCCTACGCCGAGGAGACGTCCGCCGCGGTCGCCGAGCAGCCGGTGGTGTCCGCGTGGGAACGTACGCAGCGCCCCCTTCGCACGCCGCTCCGCCGCGACATCCCGTGGGGTCGCTTCTCGCGCTGAGCCCGCCCCGAGCGGCAGGAAGACCGGGTCAATCGGTCTCGGCGGGCGGCTCGTCGGCCTCTCGCAGCAGCAGGGTGGAGGCTCTCGGCGTGAGGATGCCGTCCAGCACCACGCACGCGGCGCCCACCGCTCCGACGTCGTCGCCGACCACCGTGCCGACGACCGGCACCGATCGCAGGGCGCGGGTCGCGCTCGCCCGCTCCACGAGGGGCGGGATCACCTCCAGGTAGGTCGCCGACAGCGGCGACCAGAACGGGCCGCCGAGTACCACCCGGTCGACGTCGAGCAGATTCGACAGGTCGGCGACGAGCACCGCCGTGTGCCCGGCGGCTCGGCGCATGACCTCGACGGCCGCCGCGTCCGCGGCCTCCACCTTGGCGCAGAGCTGGGCGAACCGGGCCTCGTTCGCACGGATCTCGCTCGATCCGCGCGCCTGGTCGCTCAGGACCCCCGCGCGGATCGCGGACCGCACGATCGCCTCCGGCGTGCACGTCACGGCGACGCAGCCGCGCGAGCCGCAGCCGCACGGGGCACCCTCGGGGTCGACGACGATGTGACCGATCTCGCCCAGGTTGCGCGTGCGCCCGCGGATCACGTCGCCGTCGAGCGCGAGCGCCGCGCCGATGCCCGTCCCCAGGTACAGGAAGACGAAGGAGTCGTCGGCCGGGCCGCGTCCCGTCCACAGCTCGCCCACGGCGGCCGCCGCGGTGTCCTTCTCCAGCGCGACCGGGAACCCCGTCGCCTCCGCCAGGCGCTCACGCAGCTGCACGCGCTGCCATCCGGGAAGCAGGGGCGGCGCGACGACGGATCCGCCGTCGGCGTCCACCGGCCCCGGCGCCGCGACGCCGACGCCCGCGATGCGCCGGGGATCGACGTCGGAGGCGTCGACGACCTCTCCGACCAGCCCCGCCATGGCTTCGATCGCCGCGTCGGGCTGCCCCTCGGGCGTCTGCGCCGTGGTCCGACGCACGACCGCTCCGGCCAGATCCAGCAGCACCACCGTGATCAGCGCCGGGTCGAGGTGCACCCCCACCGAGAACCGGCTCTCGGCCACCAGGCGCAGGATCGTGCGCGGCTTGCCCGGGCCGGTGATGCGGCGTCCCGCCTCGGCGATGAGCTCCTCGTCGAGGAGACGCCGGGTGATGTTGGTGACGGTCTGGGCCGACAGCCCGGTCGCCTCGGCGAGCTCCGTCCGGCTGAGTCCCGCGGGCGAGCGCCGAATCGCCTCCACGATGACCGACTGGTTGAAGTCGCCCATCCGAGGCAGATTGGTGCCGCGCCGGATTCCCATCGTTCGATTGTCGCCTACCCGGCCGCTCCCGTGTCCCCCAAAATACCTACAGACAAGGATGCGCGCGCCCGGGAAACCGAAGGGGACGCTTCGCGTTTCGGTCGATCTCTCTGTCCCAGGGTAGACAGACAAGGGTCGGCCACCGGCGGCTGGTTTTCGGGTAACTGAGCCGCTTGGCGAGGGGCGGGCGGCTTCGCCGCCCCTCGCCCATTCTCTTCCTCGACTCCGGCTTCCACTCCCCCAGCCGGAGCCGAGGAGACGTCCTCGCTCAGCGGTCGTCGGCCACGGGCGGGATCGTGCCGTCCGAGGCGGTGCCGTCCGAGGCGCGCGGGATCTCGTGCCAGACGTCGACGGAGTCGTCATCCGGCGTCGATCCGGATCCCACGCGTCCGACCACCGTGACCGCGGTGCGATCGTCGTGAGCGGCGCGGATGATGAGGCGACCGGCGTGCGCGTCCGCGAGGACGTCGGCGAGCTCGTCGCGGATCTCGATGCGCCGCTCCTCGTCGATGCCGTCGAGGCCGCCCTCGTCGAACACCGTGACCACGGCACCGCGGCGGCGTGCCGCCTCGATGGCGTCGCGGACCGCGTCGTTCAGCAGGTCGGCGCCGCGGAGCTCGTCGCGCAGGCGCCCCTCGGCCAGACGGGCTTCGAGGCGCTCGGACTCGGTGAGCGAGCCGCGCGAGGCGACCACCCGGCTGAGCACCGGCCCCGCCACGGCCAGGGCGAACTGCGTGCGCAGCCGGCGTTCGCGCTGACGGACGAGCTGGGTGGCGTGCCAGGCCGACACGGCCTGCTGGATCTCGGCCAGCCGCTCGGTGTCGCGGATCGCGCGGTCCCAGAACATGACCAGGAGCTGGGCGACGACCACCCACATGATCGACCCGATGCCGCCGAGGTCCAACGTCTTCAGGAAGCTCATGTTCAGGGAGGCTCCGGCGATCAACAGGAGCAGGACCGCCCAGCCGATCCAGAACCGGCGGCGCACGATGCAGACGACGCTGATCAGCCCCACCGCGCCGATGTACCAGGTGGCGAACGGAAGCACCCGGTCGGCGGGAGCGAGGGCGGCGCCGACGGCCGCGGGAACGACCACGGACGCCCCCAGCGCCGCCAGCGCCGTCGACAGAGGCATCTTCACCGACGACGGCGAGCCCAGGATCGCGAGGTTGATGACCACGAGGAACACCGCGATGGCCAGCACCATCATCAGCGGCTCGCGCGGCTGGCTGATCCACCAGATGGCCCGGGCGGCGTAGTACAGGGCGAAGCCCACGGCGAGCGAGGTCGCGACACTGCGCACGGTCCGATTCACGACGGCATCCACTCCAATGTCACGACGGTGCCGTCATCGCCGGAGTCGATCCGCGCGGTGCCGGCGACGCCCGCCATACGGGCGAGGATCGACGCGCGGATGCCGAGGCGGTCCTCGCCGATCCCCTCCAGGTCGAAGCCGGGCCCGGCGTCGATCACGATGACGCGGATGCCGTCGTGCTCCTGCTCGGCGACGACGTGGAGGCCGCGGCCACCGGCGTGCGTCACGGCGTTGCCGATGGCCTGCCGGGCCGCGAGCACGAGAGCGCGGGCCACACGGCCGGGGATGACGCCCGACCCGCCGCGCTCCTCGACGACCGCGTCGACCCCGAGCTCGGACAGCGCCCGGCGCAGCTCCACCACGACCTGGGTCTGCGCGACCGGTTCGTCGCTGCCCTCCTGCGCCACGGCGGCCTCGGTGTTGGCGAGGCGGGTGAGCGCCTCGCGGGCCATGCCGACGGCCAGCTCCTTGGCGCGATCGCTCTCGGCGCGCTCGGCGGCGATGAGGGCGGCCAGCACGCTGTCGTGCATGAGCGCGGACATCGCGACGCGCTCCTCCTCCGCCGCTGCGGCGGCCGCCGCGGAGGCGTACGAGGCGACGGCGCGCCCGCGCGCGTCGTCGACGCCGGCCGCGACGGAGCGGAACATCCATCCGAGCGAGATGAGCACGAAGCCGAGGATCAGCGTGAACGAGACGTCGAAGGCTGTCGAGATCCAGAACGCCGGCGCGAAGCCGCCCTGCACGAGCCGCACGTAGCCGTAGACCAGCGGGACGGCCACGCCCACCGCGAACTGCACGCGCAACGGGAAGGCGAGCAGCGCGGCGACCACGCTCACGTTCACGAGGAAGAAGATCCACGGCTGACTGTCCGCGGAATCGCCCGCGGCGACGGTGGGCCAGGCGGCGAGCGCCACCACGTAGGCGATCGCGAAGGTTCCGGAGGCGATCCGCACGGCGCGTCCGATCGCGCAGGCGACGAGCATGGCGAGCAGCGGGACGAAGACCACGATGAGAATCGTCAGCTGACCGGCGTGCATGTCGTCGAGTGCGGCCAGGGCGGTGAACAGGGCCCACCCGCCGAGCACGGCGGACCCGATCGCGACGACGGTCGCGAGGATGCGCTCCATGCGCTTGCTCGTGAAGCGCTCGATCTCGGTCTCGGCGCTGCCCGGAGAGGGGATCTGCGTCCACGCCTCTCGGATGCTGAGCGACTCAGCGGCCACTCGATGCCCCGTCGGGCGTGACGATGCCGTCTTCCATGGCGCGCCGGAGCAGATCGACCTTGGTGGGCGCGGGGCGTCCGACCTCGACGTATTTCACGCGGATGCGCGTGATGTTCTCCTTGGCGGTCGAGTAGGCGACGCCCAGTCGCTCGGCCACGGCCTTCAGCGGCAGGCCCGCAGCGTACAGGCGCAGCACCTCCCGCTCGCGGGTCGAGAGCTGCGCATCGGCGAAGGCGCGGTCGCCGTCGACGGCGCTCGCCCACTCGACGTTGTTGAGCGCCTCGCCGTGCGCGACGGTGCGGATCGCGTCGAGCACGTCGTCGAGCGCCGACGACTTGCTCACGACTCCGGCGGCGCCGGCGGCGAGCGCCTCCCGGACCGCGGCCGGGCGGTCGGCGACGCTGTGGATCACGACGCTCGCCCCGTCGGCGACGAGGGACGTGACGTTCTCGGTGACCGTGGTCCCGTCGCCCAGCGTCAGATCGAGGACGACGACCTCGGCGGGAGCCGCCCCGGACGCCGCGCGCCAGTCGAGATACGACACGACCGTGCTCCCCGAGAAGACGATGGTCTGACCGTCGCGGGCACAGGCCGCCTCGAGTCCGAGGCGGACGGACTCGTGATCGTCGATGAGTGCGACCGTGCTCATGCCGACAGCCTAGTGACTCCCCGTCGCGCGTCGGGGAGCGACCCTCATCGGGTGAGGAGCGCGACGACCTCGAAGTGGTGGGAATGCGGGAACAGGTCGAACCCGCGGAGCCGGTCGACGTTCCATCCGAGACCCCGGAACGTGCCGAGGTCCCGCGCCAGGGCGACGGGGTCGCAGGCGACGTACGTGATCGCCTCGGGACTCAGCGTGTGGATCGCCTCGACGACCTGGCGCCCGGCGCCCGCGCGCGGCGGGTCGAGCACGACCGTGCCGGTCCGCCCGCCGCCGGTGCGCGAGGCGAGGAAGCGCTCGACGCGCGCCGTGACGGCGGTGACCTCGAGCGGGGCGAGGTTGCGCCGCGCATGCTCGGTGGCGCGGGGACTGGACTCGACGGTGACGATGTCGGTGGCGCCGAGGTCGGCGAGCGTGGCCGAGAAGAGCCCCACGCCGCCGTACAGGTCGTAGTGCGTGCGCGCGGACTCGGTGTCGACGTGATCTTCGAGCAGTCCGTACACGGCGGCGTCGAGGACGGATGCCGCGCGCGGGTGCACCTGCCAGAACCCGGTCGCATCGACCTGGAAGCGGCGGTCGCCGACGACCTCCTCGATCACCTCGGGCGTCGGGCGTCGGCGGAAGCCGCGGGCGACCCGGGCGGGACGCTCGGTCTCCGCCCGCCGGATGACGCGCACCTCGCCGTCGGCGGGCTCGACGAGCTCGATCCGGCCGGGAGCCTCACCGCGGAGGGCGAGCGCCGCCTCGGCGATCGCCGGACGGGCGAGCGGATGCGATGACACGGGGATCACGCGGTGGCTGCGCGCCGCGAACGGACCGGCCTCCCCGTCGTCCCCCACGTGCAGCGTCACCCGCGTACGCCACGCCGTGCCGTCGCCGGACTCGACGGACTCGATCTCCGGCGCCTCGAGACCGGGGCCGGCGAACCGGTCGAGGGCCTCCGAGAGGACCTGCCGCTTGAGCACGCGCTGGTGCGCGAGGTCGATGTGGCCGAGATCGGCGCCGCCGGGACGATCGGCGGGATCGCGCGCGACGTCCGCCTCCGCCCAGAAGTGCGGTCGGCGGTGCTCGCTCGCCTCGAGCACCTCCACGGTCTCGGCCCGCCAGAAGCTGCGGTTGTCGGCATCCGCCCCTCCCACGGGTGCGAGGAGACGCGCCCGGACGCGCTCACCCGGGATGGCGTCGGAGACGAACACGACGCGACCCTCGTGGCGGGCGATGAAGGTGCCGCCGTGCGCGATCCCGGTGATGTCGAGGTCGAGGAGGTCTGCGGCGGAGGAAGTCATCCTTCGAGGATACGGTGGTGGACATGCGCGTCTGCCTGGCCTCCACGTCTCCCGCCCGCCTGATGCTGCTGCGGCAGGCCGGGATCGAGCCGCTCACGCTCTCCCCCGACGTCGACGAGGACGCGGTGGCGGCGGCTGCGGCGGCGTCTCGCGGCGGCGCGCTGCCTCCCGAGGAGCTCGTGCTGCTCCTGGCGCGCGCGAAGGCCGGCGACGTCGCCGGGCGCATCGCCGCCGAGCACCCCGGGTTCGACGGCATCGTGATCGGCGGCGACTCGATGTTCGCCCTCGACGGTCAGGTCTACGGCAAGCCCTACACCGCGGAGGAGGCGACCCGGCGCTGGGCCGGGATGCGGGGAGCGACCGGCATCCTCCACTCCGGGCATTCCGTGTTCCGCGTGGCTCCGGGCATCACGCCGGTCGAGCAGACGGCCACCGCCCAGGCCTCCGTCACGTTCGCCGACGACGTCACCGACGAGGAGATCGCGGCCTACGTCGCCTCGGGCGAGCCGCTGCTCGTCGCCGGCGCCTTCACGGTCGACAGCCTCGGCGGCGCGTTCATCACGCGCGTGGAGGGCGACCCCTCCACCGTGGTCGGCATGTCGCTGTCGACGATCCGGCGACTGGCCGGGTCGCTCGGCGTCGTCTGGACCGATCTGTGGTCGAGCCCCACCGGTCGCTGAGGTCGTAGACTCCCGTCCACGTTCTCCTCTCTTTCTTGTGGGGAGTCGTCAAATGGATCGAGGGGCTTCTCGCTAGGCTGGCAACCATGCCTGCTATCGCCAAGGTGCTCATCGCCAACCGCGGCGAGATCGCCGTCCGCATCATCCGCGCCGCCCGGGACTCCGGCATCGCCTCGGTCGCCGTCTACGCCGACCAGGATCGCGACGCCCTGCACACGCGACTCGCCGACGAGGCCTACGCGCTCGGAGGCGCCACGAGCGCCGAGACCTACCTCCAGATCGAGAAGATCCTCTCGGTGGCCCGCCGCGCGGGCGCCGATGCCGTGCACCCCGGTTACGGGTTCCTCGCCGAGAACGCCGAGTTCGCGCGCGCCGTGATCGACGCGGGGCTGACCTGGATCGGCCCCTCTCCCGAGGCCATCGAGGCCCTGGGCGACAAGGTGACCGCGCGTCACGTCGCCGAGAAGGTGGGCGCGCCGCTCGCGCCCGGAACTCCCGGCCCCGTGGAGACGGCCGAGGAGGTCGTCGCGTTCGCGCAGGAGTTCGGGCTTCCCATCGCCATCAAGGCGGCGTACGGCGGCGGCGGCCGCGGTCTCAAGGTCGCCCGCGAGCTCGACGAGGTCGCCGAGCTGTTCGAGTCCGCCACGCGCGAGGCCGTCGCGGCGTTCGGCCGTGGCGAGTGCTTCGTCGAGAAGTACCTCGACAAGCCCCGTCACGTGGAGACGCAGTGCCTGGCTGATGCCGAGGGCAACGTCGTCGTCATCTCGACCCGCGACTGCTCGCTGCAGCGCCGTCACCAGAAGCTCGTCGAGGAGGCGCCCGCGCCGTTCCTCACCGACGAGCAGAACGCCCAGCTGTACGCCGCGTCCAAGGCCATCCTCCGGGAGGTCGGCTACGTGGGCGCCGGCACGTGCGAGTTCCTCATCGGCGCCGACGGCACGGTGTCGTTCCTCGAGGTGAACACCCGCCTGCAGGTCGAGCACCCCGTCTCCGAGGAGGTCACCGGCATCGACCTCGTCCGCGAGCAGTTCCGCATCGCCGCCGGCGGCGTGATCGACTACGCCGACCCGGAGCCGCAGGGCCACTCGTTCGAGTTCCGCATCAACGGCGAGGACCCGGGGCGCGGCTTCCTCCCCCAGCCGGGTCCCATCCACGTCTTCAAGACCTTCGGAGGCCCCGGCATCCGTCTCGACTCGGGCGTCACCGCCGGCGACTCCGTCTCGGGCGCCTTCGACTCGCTGCTGGCGAAGATCATCGTCACCGGCAAGGATCGCGAAGAGGCGCTGGAGCGCTCGCGGCGCGCGCTCGACGAGTTCGAGGTCGCGGGGCTTCCCACGGTGCTGCCCTTCCACCGCAAGGTCGTCCGCGACCCCGCCTTCACCGGCGAGGACGGCGGCTTCGGCGTCTACACGCGCTGGATCGAGACCGAGTTCGACAACGACATCCCGGCGTGGGACGGCGAGCTGGAGGCCCCGGCGCCCGGCACCGGCCGGCACACCGTGGTCGTCGAGGTGGGCGGCAAGCGCCTCGAGGTGAGCCTGCCCGACCGCGTCGCCGTCGCCGCAGGCACCGCCGGCCGACCGGCCGTGGTGCCCCCGTCGCGCCGCAGCCACGCCACGACCGCGAATGCGGGCGCCTCGGGCGACGCCGTGAAGTCGCCCATGCAGGCGACGGTCGTCAAGGTCGCCGTGGCGGAGGGCCAGCAGGTCGTCAAGGGCGACCTCGTCGTGGTGCTCGAGGCCATGAAGATGGAGCAGCCGCTGCAGGCGCACAAGGACGGCGTGGTCGGCAACATCAACGCGGATGCCGGAGCCACCGTCTCGGCCGGGCACCAGCTGCTCACCATCAGCTGACCGGCCGCAGAGCACGAGAGAGGCGCCCCACCCGTGAGGTGGGGCGCCTCTCTCGTGCGGGCCGGATCAGGAGATGTTGAACAGGTGCATCGCCCGGCTGGCGTCGGTGATGCTGCTCGACAGCGACGGATAGGCCGCGAACACCCGCGAGACCTGATCCACGGTGAGTCGCCGCTCGACCGCGATGGCGATCGGGTAGATCAGCTCGGACGCCTTGGGCGCGACGATCACGCCGCCGATCACCGTGCCCGAGCCCTTGCGGGCGATGAGCTTGACGAAGCCGTCCTTGATGCCCATCATCTTGGCGCGCGGGTTGGCGGCGAGCGGCAGCTTGTAGACCATGCCGTCGGCCACGCCGTCCTCGACGTCCTTCTCCGAGTAGCCGACCGTGGCGATCTCGGGGGCGGTGAAGATGTTCGACGTGATCTTGATGAGGTCGAGCGGGATCACGATGTCGCCGAGGGCGTGGAACACGGCCGTCCGCCCCTGCATCGACGCGACCGACGCCAGGGGGAAGAAGTTCGTGCAGTCGCCGACCGCGTAGATGTTGGGCACCGACGTGCGCGCGACCTTGTTCACCCGCACGTGGCCGGTCTCGGTCAGCTCGACCCCGGCCTCGGCGAGGCCGATGTCGGCGGTGTTCGGGATCGAGCCCACGGCCAGCAGGCAGTGGCTCCCCTCGATCGTCCGGCCGTCCGAGAGCGTCGCGATGACGCCGTCGGCGGTCGCCTCGACCCTGTCGGCCCGCGACTTCGACAGCACGGTCATGCCGCCGCGCTTGAAGACCTTCTCGAGCACGCGCGCGGCATCCTGGTCCTCGCCGGGGAGCACCTGGTCGCGGCTGGAGATAAGGGTGACCTGGGCCCCGAGGTTCATGTACGCCGAGGCGAACTCGGCGCCGGTCACGCCGGAGCCGACCACGATGAGGTGCTCGGGAAGCGCCTTCATGTCGTACAGCTGGGTCCAGGTGAGGATGCGGCGCCCGTCGGGCTTCGCGGAGTCCAGCTCGCGCGGGCGCGACCCCACGGCGACGACGATCGTGTCGGCCTCGACCCGGTCGAAGTCGGTGCCGCCCTGCCCCGTCGAGACGACGATCGCGTCCGGTCCCTCGAGACGGCCGTGACCCGAGAGCACGCGCACCCCGGCCTCGAGGAGCGTCGCCCGCATGTCCTCGGACTGCTGACCGGCCAGCGCCATCAGGCGCTTGTTGACGGCCGCGAGGTTGATGGCGATCTCGGGCTTCAAGGGCGTTCCCTTCTCGCCCTTCGCGTAGAACTGCACGCCCAGGTCGGTCGCCTCGGAGATCGCGACCGCGGCGTCGGCCGTCGCGATGAGGCTCTTGGACGGCACGACGTCCGTGAGGACGGCCGATCCGCCGACCCCCACGCGTTCCACCAGCGTCACCTCGGCTCCGAGCTGGGCGGCCGCGATGGCCGCCTCGTAACCGCCGGGACCGCCGCCGAGCACGGCGACGCGCTGAGTGCGCTCGAAAGGAGTGGAAGTCGAAGACATGATCCCCATTCTTCCGCAATCCTGGCAGCCGAGCCTGCACCTTCCTAGAGTGGAATCCATGTCCGAGACCTACACCCACCCCCTGGACGACCCGAACGCGCAGCCGTTCGAGGTCGCCGCCACCGCCGCCGCCGACATCGCCCGGCTGACCGGCGTCGAGAAGCACGACATCGCCCTCACGCTCGGCAGCGGCTGGGGCAAGGCCGCGGACCTCATCGGCGAGACCGTCGCGACCATCCCCGCGACCGAGGTCACCGGGTTCTCCAAGCCCGCTCTGGAAGGGCACGTCGGCACGCTGCGCAGCATCCTCACCCCCGGCGGCAAAAGGGTCCTCGTCATCGGCGCCCGCACGCACTACTACGAGGACCACGGCGTCCGCCGGGTCGTGCACTCGGTCCGCACCGCGGCGGCGACCGGGGCGTCGATCATGGTGCTCACGAACGGCGCCGGCGGCATCCGCGAGACCTGGAAGCCCGGGCAGCCGGTGCTCATCAGCGACCACATCAACCTCACCGCCGATTCCCCGCTCGAAGGCGCGACCTTCGTCGATCTGACGGATCTGTACGCCCAGCGCCTGCGCGACATCGCCCGCACGGTGGACCCGAGCCTGGACGAGGGCGTGTACACGCAGTTCCGGGGCCCGCACTACGAGACGCCCGCCGAGGTGCAGATGGCCAAGCACATCGGCGGTCACATCGTCGGCATGTCGACCGCGCTCGAGGCGATCGCGGCGCGCGAGGCGGGCATGGAGGTGCTCGGATTCTCGCTGATCACGAACCTCGCCGCCGGGATCCAGAAGACCCCGCTCAGCCACGCCGAGGTCATCGAGGCCGGCCGCGAGGCGGAGCCGGTGATCTCGGCCCTGCTGGCCCGCGTGGTCGAGGCGCTGTGAGCGACGAGCGGCTCGCCCAGGCGCGCGCCTGGATGCGACAGGACCCCGATCCGCAGACCCGCGACGAGCTCGCCGGTCTGGTGACGCGCGCGGCCGGCGGAGACGCGGCCGCCGCGGCCGAGATCGACGACCGCTTCCGCGCACGCCTGGCCTTCGGCACGGCGGGGCTGCGGGGCGAGCTGGGCGCGGGCAGCAACCGCATGAACCGCGTGCTCGTGACGCAGGCGGCGGCGGGGTTCGCGGCCTACCTGCGCAGCCGCGCGGGCGGGGCCACGCCGACGGTCGTGATCGGCTACGACGGCCGCCGCAACTCCCGCGTGTTCGCGACCGACTCGGCCGAGATCTTCGCGGGGGCGGGGCTGCGCGCGATCCTGCTGCCCCGTCTGCTGCCGACGCCGGTGCTCGCCTTCGCCGTGCGCCACCTGGGCGCGGACGCCGGGGTCATGGTCACGGCGAGCCACAACCCGCCGAACGACAACGGCTACAAGGTCTACCTGGGCGGAGCGGATGCCGGCTCGCAGATCGTGGCGCCGGCGGATGCCGAGATCGCCGCGTTCATCCAGCGCGTCGCCGATGCCGGCGACATCTCGGTGCTCCCGCGCTCGACCGGCTACGAGACCGCGTCCGAGGCCGTCGTCGACGCGTACGTCGCTGCGACCGCGGCCGTCGCGCCGGCGCCCGCCGGCGCCGCCGGACTGCGCTGGGTCTACACGGCCATGCACGGCGTCGGGTGGGAGACCTTCGCGCGCATCGTCACGGAGGCGGGCTACCCCCGCCCCGCCGTGGTGCACGAGCAGCTGGCCCCGGACGCCACGTTCCGCACCGTCGCGTTCCCGAATCCGGAGGAGCCGGGGGCGATGGACCTGGCCTTCGAGCGGGCCCGGCGCACCGGCGCCGAGTTCATCCTCGCGAACGACCCCGACGCCGACCGGCTCGCGGTCGCGATCCCCGACGCACAGGTCCCCGGCGGATGGCGCCGTCTGACCGGCAACGAGGTGGGCCTGCTCCTGGGCGCCCGCGCCGCGCGGGCCGCCGCCGGGACGCCCGGCGCCTCGCTCGCCTGCTCACTCGTCTCCTCGCCGGGGCTGGGGGCGGTGGCCGCGCACCACGGACTCGACTTCCACGAGACGCTCACGGGGTTCAAGTGGATCTCCCGGGCGCCGGGCATCGTGTTCGGATTCGAGGAGGCCCTGGGCTATCTCGTCAACCCGGAGACCGTGCGCGACAAGGACGGCATCTCCGCCGCTGTCGCCGTGCTCGGCCTCGCCGCCGAGGCGCGCGAACGAGGCTCCTCCCTGGCCGATCTCCTGACCGAGCTCGGCGACACCTACGGTCACTTCTCCAGTGGTCAGGTCTCGGTGCGCGTCGACGACCTCTCGATCATCGGACGGGTGATGCTGGCTCTGCGCACCCTGCCGCCGCAGCACATCGCCGGCCGCGCGGTCGCGTCGGCGGAGGACCTGCTGCGCGCCGAACCCGGTCAGCCCTCGGGCGACGTGCTGCGCTATCGACTCGCCGACGGATCCCGCGTGATCGTACGGCCGAGCGGCACCGAGCCCAAGCTCAAGGTCTACATCGACGCCCGCGCCGAGTCCGCCGAGCTGGCGCGGGCGGCCGTCGCCGACCTGGAGGCCGGAGTGCGGGAGCTGCTCGCCGAGCGTTCCTGACCCGCGGTCGCCCGGAGGCATCCGCTCCGCGCGGGCCCTCCCGGGCGACCTCCGGCTAGCATCGGAGCATGCCGACCCGACACGTGATCATCACCGCGCACAACGGCGTGCACGCGCGACCCGTGGCCGAGCTCGTCCGTCTCGCCCAGGCGCACGGCGCCCCCGTCTCCCTGCGCACCGCCGAGGGGACGCGCGTCGATCTCCGGAGCGTCCTGGCGGTGATGGACCTCGCCCTCGGCGCGGGAGACGCCGTGGACCTCGAGACGGCCGACGCGCCCGGGGCCGACCGCCTGCTCGACACGCTCGTGCGGGTGCTGTCGCCCGGCCGCTGAGTCAGCCGTCGATCACGGCCACGAGCTCGTCGAGGAACGCCTCGAACGTGGTCGCCCGGCGGACGATGCGCTGCACGCTCTCGCGCTCGCTGAAGACCTCGACGAGCTGCTCGAAGACGGTCTGGAAGGCTGCGCGGTCGCCCTCGCTGAACGCGGCGAGCGCGACGACCTGCACGCGTCCGTCGGCCCAGGCGGCGGAGCCGTCCGCGACGCCGATGGCGATCGCCGTGCGCGCGGCCGTCATCTGCAGGGCGTGCGGGACGGCGAGCGCATCCGTGAACGCCGTCGACGACATCCGCTCCCGGGCGATGGTGTTCTCGACGTAGTCGTCGTCGATCACGCCGGTGCGCACCAGGAGCGCGCCCAGGCGACGGATGATCGCCTCCTCGCCCTCATCGGGCAGGGGGTGCAGGAAGGCCTCGGCGTCGAAGTACTGCGACAGCTCCTCGCGCAGATGCGTGAGCCGTCGCCCGCGCCGCAGCCGGCCCGCGGCCTGCTGCACCCGCTCCACGTCGGCATCCGAGAAGAACGGATGGATGCGCACGAAGCGGTCCCCCGTCTCGCCCGGCTCGATCGTGCTGAGCACGAGGTCGGTGTCGAAGGAGGACCAGTCGGGGTCGACGCTCGTGACGACGCTCGTCACCTCGATGGAGGCCCCGAGCGAGCGCGCGACGCTGGAGCGCAGCAGCTCGTGCAGCTCGTAGTACCCCGGGCAGACGATCGTGGCGGTCAGGATCGACGCGGCCTTGCGGCTGCGCTCGAGCCGACCCCCGACGTGCATCGCGATGTAGGCGATCTCGTCGTCGTGCAGAGGCGTTCCGAGCCGGTCGTGCAGTCCGGAGGCGATCGAGACGGCGACCTCGAAGATCATCGGGTAGGAGGTCTTGAGGGAGCGCGTGAGCGGGTTGCGGGCGTAGGCCTGCCCCTGGGATCGCCGGAGAAGGTTCTGCACGTGCAGCGCCAGGCGCAGCACGAACGCATCCTCCAGGAGGTCGACGTCGTACTCGGCCGCGGCGCGGCCCAGCTCGGCGCGGACCGCCTCCTCGACGCGCGGCTCGACCCCGCTGCGCGCCACCTCGCGCGTCGTCTCGGCCCCGGGGGCGACGACGCGGGTGAGCACGAGCGAGGCGAGGTGGCGGCTGTCGCCGTCTCCCAGATCGACGCCGAAGTGCTCCGTCGCCAGGCGCGAGATGACGGCGCCGACGCGCGGGATCTCCTCCGGCCCGCTCTCGCTCTCCGCACGGATCGCGTAGCCGGCCGCGACCCGGTCGGCCGCGATCGCGATGTGCAGCAGGACGTCGGAGATGGCCAGCTCGTTGACGAAGTAGCCGAGCGCGCCCAGCTCGCCCACCAGCGCCGACTTGAAGGGGCCGACGGCGTGCGCGGCGACGCCGTTGCCCGCGAGCGCGCGGCGGAACGTCTCGGGGTGGAACGACGCGGCATCCATCTCGTCGTGCGCGAGCCGGCTGATCAGCCGCCGCTGCTCCTCCTCCGTGCCGCGCAGCCGGATGACCTCCCGGTCGCGCTCGAGCACGAGGGCGGTGCCCTCGAGGAGACCACGGACCCGGGCGAGATCGGCCTCGAGCGTGGCCTCGCTCACGTGCATCCGCTCGGCGGTGACGTAGACGTCCAGCCCGTCAGGCTCGTCGAGGAGCCTGCGGACCAGGGCGTGCAGCCGGTCCCGCGGCGTGGAGTCGCCCCCGGATCGGGCGCGGAGCGCATCGCGGGCGCTCGGTCCGGCGCGGTACCCCGCGGGCCCGGACTCGACCGCGTCGCCGTCGACCCGCGCGTTGAGCGCCGCGACATAGGAGCGGATGCTGCGCGGCGTCACCCCGACGTGGTCGGCGAGCGTGGCGGCGGTGAGCCAGGAGTCCTGACGCAGGAGGGCGGTGAGGAGCTGGTCCTGGCGCTGACGCGACATGGTCCTCCCTCTCCTGCTGCTGTGCGCGACCGCTCTGTCCGCCGCCTTCCCATGATGTCAGTGATCCGGACGCGCGGGGCGCGGAAGCGAGGTTCCGGAGGGGCGGAAAGGAACCTGTTGGCGACGCGCCGAGCGGGTTTCCCAGACTGTTCTCAGGAAGGTGGCATCGATGAGGATCCTCGTGGTGTGCGGCGCGGGAGCGTCGAGCACGTTCGTCGCGCAGAGGCTGCGACGTGCGGCGGCCCACGCGGGCCTCGACTGGGATGCCGCCGCCGGGACGGAGAACTCCGTCTTCCCCGGGGCTCAGGACGTCGTGCTGCTCGGACCGCATCTCGCGGACCGGGTGGATGCCGTCCGCGACAGCGCCGGGGCGCCGGTCGCCCTTCTGCCCGCGGACATCTTCGCCGACCGCGACGGAGATCGGACGCTCGCCCTCGTGCGCGCGCTGGTCGCCGACGCGGAGACCACCCCGAAAGGAACACCATGACCGTTTCACGCACCGTTCGGATCGGCTCCTCCCACGGGTTGCACGCCCGCCCCGCGAAGCTGTTCGCGCAGGCCGCGAAGGACTCCGGCATCCCCG
The DNA here is from genome assembly GCF_047246625.1 of Microbacterium californiense. Classification (NCBI taxonomy): domain Bacteria; kingdom Bacillati; phylum Actinomycetota; class Actinomycetes; order Micrococcales; family Microbacteriaceae; genus Microbacterium; species Microbacterium californiense. Next base: position 364,043 of record NZ_JBFOKQ010000002.1, read on the forward strand.
TGACCATCGCCAAGGACTCCGGCAAGGCCGTCAATGCCGCCAGCATCCTCGGTGTGATCGCCCTCGCGATCGAGCACGGCGATTACGTGACGCTCAGCGCCGACGGCGACAACGCCGAGGGCGTGCTCGACACGCTCACCGAGCTGCTCACCACCGACCACGACCAGGACGCGGCCGGATGAGCGAGCTGCGCGGAGTGGGGATCGGACTCGGCGTCGCCCAGGGTCCGGTCGTCCGCATGACCGAGGCGCTGCCCGCACCGGACCGGACGCCGAGCAGCCTGGGCGCCGATGCCGAGCGCGCGCGGGTGCGCGAGGCCGTGGCCGTCGTCGCGCAGGAGCTGACCGCCCGCGGCGAAGCCGCCGGGGGCTCGGCGCAGGAGGTGCTCGAGGCACAGGCGATGATCGCCGAGGACCCGACCCTCCAGGACGAGGTCGACGCCCGGATCGACGAGGGCTTCACCGCGGAATGGGCGGTGCACGACGCGTTCGCCGGCTTCCGGGCGACCCTCGAGGCGGTCGGCGGCTACCTCGGCGAGCGCGCGGCGGACCTCGATGACATCGCGCAGCGGGTGCTGGCGCGGCTGCGCGGGGTGGACGCCCCCGGTGTGCCCGACCCGGGCCACCCCTTCGTCCTCGTCGCGCGCGATCTCGCGCCCGCCGACACCGCCCTGCTCGATCTCGGTCAGGTCCTCGCCCTGATCACGGTCGACGGCGGGCCCACCTCGCACACCGCGATCCTCGCGCGCGAGAAGGGCATCGTCGCCGTCGTGGGAGCCGCGGACGCGGCCGCCCTGGCGTCCGGCCAGACGGTGATCGTCGACGCCGCCGCCGGCACCGTGACCACCGACCCCACCCCAGAGGAGAAGGAGCGGGCCGCCCAGCGCGCCGCCGCCCGTCTCTCGGCGGACGCCGCCCCGCCGACGCCCGGCGCCCTGGCGGACGGCACCGCGATCCCCCTGCTGGCGAACCTCGGCAAACCGGCCGACGCCGCCGACGCGGTCGCCCGCGGTGCGGAGGGCGTGGGTCTGTTCCGCACGGAGTTCCTGTTCCTCTCGGCCGCCCAGGCACCGACCGTCGCGCAGCAGCGCGAGTCCTATCGCGAGCTCCTCGACGCCTTCCCCGGCAAGAAGGTGGTGGTGCGTCTGCTCGACGCGGGCGCCGACAAGCCGCTCGCCTTCCTCAACGACGCCCACGAGGAGAACCCCGCTCTCGGCCTGCGCGGCCTGCGGGCTCTCCGCGCCAGCGAGGACATCCTGCGCGAGCAGCTGACGGCCCTCGCCGAGGCGGATGCCGTCACCGAGGCGGACCTCTGGGTCATGGCGCCGATGGTCACGACCGTCGAGGAGACCGCGTACTTCACCGGCCTGGCGCGCGAGTACGGCCTGAAGACCGCCGGCGTTATGGTCGAGGTGCCCGCGAGCGCGCTGCTCGCCGACCGGGTGCTCGCGCACGCGGACTTCGCCTCGATCGGCACGAACGACCTGACGCAGTACACGATGGCGGCCGATCGCCTGCTCGGTTCCGTCGCAGGGTTCCAGGATCCCTGGCATCCCGCCGTGCTGCGCCTGGTGCGCGAGGTGGGAGCCGCCGGCGCCCGCCTCGGCAAGCCGGTCGGCATCTGCGGCGAGGCCGCCGCCGATCCGCTCCTGGCCGTTGTGCTCGTGGGCCTCGGCGCCACGAGTCTCTCGATGGCCCCCTCTGCGCTGGCGGACGTCCGTCACGCGCTCTCCGAACGCACGCTCGACGAGGCCCGCAACCTCGCCGAGCAGGCACTGGCGGCCGATGACGCCGCCGGTGCGCGCCAGGCCGCGGTCGAAGCATCCGCGGCGCTCCCCCCTCACCAGAAAGAGACGACATCATGACGACGACGTCACCGGCCCCGGCGAAAGCCAGCGGGCTCCGAACGGGCGTGCAGCGTTTCGGCACGTTCCTCTCCGGCATGATCATGCCCAACATCGCGGCGTTCATCGCGTGGGGCTTCATCACCATGCTGTTCATCCCCGCCGGGTTCTTCGGCGCCGACAGCCCCTTCGGCTGGCACTGGGCGCCGGTCGCCGAGATCATCGGCGGCGGCGGCGACTCGGCCGCGATCGGCTGGCAGGGTGCGATGACCGCACTGTCCGAGGGCGACGGAGGCAACTTCCTCGGCTACGTCGGCCTCGTGGGCCCGATGGTGACCTACCTGCTGCCCCTCCTCATCGCCAACACCGCAGGCCGCATGGTCTACGGCGAGCGCGGTGGCGTCGTGGCGACGATCGCCACGATGGGTGTCATCGTCGGCACGAACATCCCGATGTTCCTCGGCGCCATGATCATGGGCCCGATCGCCGCCTGGCTGACCAAGCAGATGGACCGCCTGTGGGACGGCAAGATCCGCCCCGGCTTCGAGATGCTGGTGAACAACTTCTCCGCCGGCATCCTCGGCATGATCCTCGCGATCGTCGGCTTCTTCGCCTTCGGTCCGGTCATGCTGGGCATCAGCACGGTCCTGGGTGCGGCGGTCGACTGGCTCGTGTCGCTCAACCTGCTCCCGCTCGTGTCGATCATCGTGGAGCCCGCCAAGGTGCTCTTCCTGAACAACGCCATCAACCACGGCGTGTTCACGCCCCTCGGCATCGAGCAGGCCGCCGAGACCGGCAAGTCGATCCTGTTCCTCATCGAGGCGAACCCCGGACCGGGCATCGGCCTCCTGCTCGCGTTCACGTTCTTCGGCGTCGGCGCGGCGAAGGCCTCGGCTCCCGGTGCGGCCGTGATCCAGTTCTTCGGCGGCATCCACGAGATCTACTTCCCGTACGCGCTGAGCAAGCCGACCACCATCCTCGCGCTGATCGCGGGCGGCGCCGCCGGCGTCACCACGAACATGATCCTCGGCGGCGGTCTCGGCTTCCCGGCGGCCCCCGGCAGCATCATCGCCGTGACCGCCGCGGCCGTCGGCTCCGGCATCGGCAACCTGCTGGTCGTCTACCTGTCGGTGCTCATCGCCGCGGCCGTCACGTTCGTCATCACCGCCGTGATCCTGCGCGCCTCGCGCAAGCGCGACCTCGAGGCCGAGGGCGACACCTTCGGCGCCGCGATCGCTCAGACCGAGGCCAACAAGGGCAAGTCGTCGGCAGCAATGGATGCGCTGCGCACCTCGTCGGCCGCGGCCGGCGGCAGCGCCGTCGCGACGGACCGCCGCATCTCGAACGTCGTGTTCGCGTGCGACGCCGGCATGGGCTCCTCGGCCATGGGCGCGAGCGTCCTCCGCAACAAGTTCAAGAAGGCGGGCATCGAAGACGTCACCGTCACCAACCAGGCGATCGCGAACCTCGACGGCACCGCCGACCTCGTGATCACGCAGCAGCAGCTGACCGACCGTGCGAAGGCGCAGTCGCCGAACTCCGTCCACGTCTCCGTCGACAACTTCATGAATTCCCCGAAGTATGAAGAGGTCGTCGAGATGGTGCGCGAGCAGCGCGACGCCGACGCGTGACAGACCCCGGTGGGCGGATGCTGCGGCATCCGCCCACCGGACCATTTCTCAGAAAGGAAGCACCATGAGCGTTCTCACCCTCGACCAGGTCCGCATCCACTCCGGCGGGGCGACCCAGGAGGCCGCGCTGCAGGAGGCGACCGACATCCTCGTGTCGGCGGGAGCGGTCACGCCGGCGTACGTCGACGCGATGCGGCAGCGGGAGGAGACGGTGTCCACGTTCATGGGCAACGGCCTCGCGATCCCCCACGGCACGAACGACACGAAGGACGCGATCCTCGCCTCCGCGCTGTCGGTGGTGCGCTACGACGGCGGCGTGGACTGGGCGGGCGAGCTGGTGACCTTCGTGGTCGGCATCGCCGGTCGGGGCGACGAGCACCTCGAGATCCTGTCGCAGATCGCGATCCTGTTCTCCGATGAGGACGACGTCGCCAAGCTGGCCGCGGCGCAGACGGCGGAAGAGCTGTACGCGCTGCTCTCGGCGGTGAACGAGGCATGAAGGCCGTCCAGTTCGGCGCCGGCAACATCGGCCGCGGCTTCGTGGGACTGCTGCTCCACGAAGGCGGGTACGACCTCGTCTTCTCCGACGTCGCCGACGCGCTGGTCGACGCGATCAACGGCGTGGACGAGTACACCGTCCACGAGGCGGGTCCCGGCGGCGTCGACCGGGTCGTCACCGGCTTCCGGGCCGTGAACAGCCGTGTGGACCCGGATGCCGCCGCCGACGAGGTCGCGACCGCCGACGTCGTGACCACCGCCGTCGGCCCCACGGTCCTCCGGTTCGTGGCGCCCACGATCGTCGCGGGGCTCACCCGTCGCTCTCCCGACGCGGGACCGCTGACGATCATGGCCTGCGAGAACGCGATCGGCGCCACCGACCTGCTGCGCGCCGAGATCGAGGCATCCGCCGGAGCCGACGCCCCCGCGTTGCTGGCGCGCGCCGTGTTCGCCAACACCGCGGTCGACCGCATCGTGCCGGCGCAGCCCGAGGGCGCGGGCGTCGACGTGACCGTCGAGCCCTACTTCGAGTGGACCATCGAGTCCGGTCCGTTCGCCGGCCGCCTCCCCCGCATCCCGGGCGCCCACTTCGTCGACGATCTCGCGCCCTTCATCGAGCGCAAGCTCTTCACGGTCAACACCGGGCATGCCGCGACGGCCTACTTCGGCGCGCGCGCCGGCATCGAGCGCATCTCCGACGCCCTGGCGGAACCGCCGATCGCCGCGGCGGTGAGCGCGGCGCTGGAAGAGACCTCCGCCGTCCTGGCGCGCGTCCACGGGCTCGACCCGGCAGACCTGGCCGAGTACCGCCGGACGATCCTCGACCGCTTCCGCAATCCCGCCCTCGTGGACACCGTGCAGCGGGTCGGCCGCCAGCCGCTGCGCAAGATCTCCCGGCACGAGCGCTTCATCGGACCGGCGGCGCTGGCCGCCGAGCACGGTCTGCCGACCGAGGCCCTCGTCGGCGCGGTCGCGGCGGCGCTGGACTTCGAGGATGCCGACGACCCGCAGGCGATCGAGCTGCAGCAGCTGCTCCGTACGGAGGATGCCGTGGCGCTCACGACCCGCACCACGGGCCTCGAGCCCGAGCATCCGCTCTTCCCCGCGGTGCAGGCCGTCTTCGACGCGCGGAAGGGCGCGCTCGGTTCCGCCTGACCGAGCGGCTCCGGCGCCCCCGCATCCCGGTACCATCGGGATGCGGGGGCGTTCTTTTCGGGCACGACGGCGTGCGGGGGCAGCATGGACACATACGCGGTGATCGGCGCGGGCCCGTCCGGCCTGGCCGCCGCTCGGGCGCTCACGACGCTCGGCATCCCCGTCGACGGCTACGAGGCCTCGCACGACGTGGGCGGACTCTGGGACATCGGCAACCCGCGCAGCTCGATGTACGAGTCGGCGCACCTCATCTCCTCGCGGACGACGACCGAGTTCCGCGAGTTCCCGATGCGGTCCGACGTCGACTACCCGGGCCACCGCGAGCTGCACCGGTACTTCCGGGACTACGCGGAGCACTTCGGCCTGAGGCCCCTCTTCCGCTTCGGCACCCGGGTGACCCGCCTCACGTTCCGGGACGGCGGCTGGGACGTCACCGCCGTCGGGCCCGACGGGGAGGAGACCCGCTGGTATCGCGGCGTCGTCCTCGCCAACGGCACGCTCGCCGAGCCGAACGTCCCCCCGTTCCGCGGCGAGTTCGCCGGGGAGGTGCGGCACACCAGTGCCTACCGCTCGCCCGACATCCTCGCCGGCAAGAGGATTCTGATCGTCGGCGCGGGGAACTCGGGGTGCGACATCGCGGTGGATGCCGTGCACCATGCCCGCTCCGTCGACCTGAGCGTGCGGCGCGGCTACTACTTCGTGCCCCGCTACCTCTTCGGACGCCCCAGCGACACGCTCAACCAGGGCCGCCCCCTCCCCGCACGGCTCAAGCAGGCCGTCGACTCCCGCGTGCTCCGCGCGTTCACCGGGGACCCGGCGCGCTTCGGGTTCCCGAAGCCCGACTACCGCATCTACGAGTCGCACCCGATCGTGAACACGATGATCCTCAACCATCTCGGACAGGGAGACCTGCGGATCCGCCCCGACGTGGAGCGCTTCGACGGCTCCGCGGTGCGCTTCCGCGACGGGTCGGCGGACGACTACGACCTCGTCCTGCTGGCCACGGGGTACCGGCTCGACTACCCGTTCGTCGACCGGGCGCACCTGCACTGGCGCGGGGCGGCTCCGCGCCTCTTCCTGCACATGTTCCCCCCGTCGTTCAACGGCCTCTTCGTCCTGGGCATGATCGAGGCCTCGGGCATCGGATGGCAGGGGCGCTACGAGCAGGCGCAACTGCTGGCCGCCTACCTCCGCGCCGTGGAGACCGATCCGACGCGCGCCGCGCGCTTCCGCGCGCGGGTGACGGGATCTCCGTGGCCCGATCTGTCGGGCGGCTACCGCTACCTCGCCCTGGACCGGATGGCGTACTACGTCAACAAGGATGCGTATCGCACCGCCCTGCGGCGGGAGCAGCGCGCGCTCGACGCCTCCGTCTGACGCGTCAGCCGATGCGCGAGATCAGCGCCTCGAGGCCCATGCCGTAGTCGACGCGCACGACGGGCAGGGCGAGCTTGTCCGTGCCGATCTCGACGTACCCGGGCTCGATCGTGCGCGCCATCTCGAACCCGGCCTGCGCGACGCCCTGCTTGGCGGTGTCGTTGAAGTGCCCGAAGGGGTAGGCGACCACTTCGGAGACGCCCAGCACCTGCGCCGAGGTCGTGAGGTCGGCGGCGATCTGATCGGCGGTCCAGTTGACCATCCGGCCCTTGCCGTTCTCCCCCGCCTGGTGCATGTCGTGCGTGTGCGACCGCCGCAGGACGAAGGGCGACGGCGCCGGGTCCTGACGGTAGGCGGTGATCATGAAGGACGTCGCCAGCAGCCCGTGCGCGTCGATCACGGGCACCGCGAGATCGAACCACGTCTGATCCGCGTCGTCGTCGGTGATGATGACCGACCGGGCGGGAAGCGAGAGGCGTCCGTCGATGAAGGCGCTCAGCTCGTCCCACGTGGGCAGGTAGAAGCCCGTCGTCGCGATGTGGTTCATCTGCGCCTCGAAGTCCCCGATGTACGCGTAGTTGCCGCGCAGCCAGCCCGGCTCCCCCTCCGGATCCGCCGTGAACTGGTGGTACATCAGGATCGGCACCTTCACCCCTGCCGCCGCATTCGCCTCCGGAGTGGTCCAGGCGCCGAACAGCGCCACCTCCCGGTCCGTGCAGGCCACGAGATCGGCGCCGTTGACACGCGCGGCGACCGTCTGCGCCGCGGCATCCTCCGCGGTCGCGAACCAGCCCGCGAAGACGCGGCCGTCCTGCACCGGGATCGGCAGGCCCTGGTACAGCGACCCTTCCGACTGGAGCTGCAAATCGAGCGCGATCCCGTCCCCTGAGAACGAGACGGCGCACGCCGCGGGGTCGCCGGAATCCGCGACCAGCTGCTGCGCGGGTGTGAGCGGATGCTCGAGCGACGGACCCCCGGCGCGCGGTGCGGTGCTCTCGGGTTCGCGGGTCAGCCACACGAAGGACGTCGCGCCGGCGCCGCCCACGACGACGAGCGCAGCCACGAGGGCGCCGATCCAGCCCCTGCGCCGCCGTCCCCGGACCATGCCGGTCAGGCCTCGAAGCCGTCGGCGATCATCTCCACGAGTTCTTCGCGCTCCTCGACGGGCAGGAAGGTCGCGGCCGCCGCGTTGAACTGGAACGTCTCGAGATCCTCCAGGTCGTACTCGAAGGCCTCGACCAGCAGTGCGAGCTCGCGGGTGAGGGAGGTGCCGCTCATCGTCCGGTTGTCGACGTTCACCGTGACGGAGAAGCCGAGCTGGTACAGGAGGTCGAACGGGTGGTCGGCGAGCTCCGTGCCCCAGGCCGCGATCGCGCCGGTCTGCAGGTTCGACGACGGCGACAGCTCCAGGGGGATCTCGCGGTCGCGCACCCAGCGCGCCAGTTCGCCGAACTGCACCTGCACCTCGTCGCCCTCGCGGGTGACCACCTCGAGGTCCTCCGCGATGCGCACGCCGTGGCCCAGGCGCAGGGCGCGGCCGTCCAGCAGGGCGGAGCGGATCGAGTCGACCCCGGCCGCCTCGCCGGCGTGCACCGTCACGGGGAAGAAGTTCTCCGCGAGGTAGTCGAACGCCTCGCGGTAATTCGAGGAGGGGAATCCGTCCTCGGGACCGGCGGTGTCGAAGCCGACGACGCCCCTCCCCCGGAAGTCCACGGCCAGCTCGGCGATCTCGCGCGCGCGGTCGTGCTGCCGCATGGCGGAGAGCAGCTGGCCGACGCGGATGCTCTGACCCGCGCGATCCGCCGCGTCCTCGCCTTCCTCGATGCCCTGCTGGACGGCCTCGACCGCCTGCTCCAGCGTCAGCCCCCCGGCAAGGTGCTGCTCGGGCGCCCAGCGCATCTCGCCGTAGATCACGCCGTCGGCCGCCAGGTCCTGCACGAACTCGCGTGCGACCCGGGTCAGCGCCTCGCCGGTCTGCATGACCCCCACCGTCAGGTCGAACGATCGGAGGTACTCCACCAGCGATCCGGAGTCGCTCTGCTTCGCAAACCACCGCGCGAGCGAGCGGGCGTCGCCGTGGGGCAGCTGCAGGCCCGCGGCATCCGCCAGCTCGACGACCGTCGCCGGGCGCACGGCGCCGTCGAGGTGGTCGTGCAGCGACACCTTGGGCAGGCGGCGCAGGGAGAGTCCCTGGACCTTGACGTCGCCGTTCGCATCGATCGCCATGGGGATCCTCTCAATCGCAGAAGTCGTCAGCGGGTGACCGCCGTGTTCAGGGTAGCGTCCGCGCCCTCACGCCGTGATGCGTTCCCGCACGATCGGCCCGCGCGCCGGGGGCAGCTCATCGGATTCCTCGGCAGGCCGGATGTCCCACGCACCCTCCAGCGCCTCGATCGCGCGGGGGAAGCGCGCCTCGTCGGCGGCCGACAGCGTGAACAGCGGCTGTCCCGCGGTGACCCGGTCGCCCGGCTTCGCGTGCAGATCGATGCCCGCCTCGAACACCACAGGGTCCTCGGCACGCGCGCGGCCGGCGCCGAGGCGCCACGCCGCGATGCCGAAGGGCAGCGCGTCCATCCGCGTCATCACGCCGTCGGCCGCGGCCGTCACGACGTGGGTCTCGCGGGCACGGGGCAGCTCGGCATCCGGATCCCCGTCCTGCGCGCGGATCATGGCCTTCCAGTGATCCATCGCCCGGCCGTCGTCCAGCGCGGCCTCCACGTCGGCATCCGGCTGTCCGGCCAGGGCCAGCATCTCGCGGGCGAGGGCGACGGTCAGTTCGCGGACATCGGCGGGGCCGCCGCCGGCGAGGACCTCCACCGACTCGCGGACCTCGTTGGCGTTGCCGATCGCGAGCCCGAGCGGGACGTTCATGTCGGTCAGCAGCGCCGTGGTCGCGACGCCCGAGTCGGTGCCGAGGGCGACCATCGTGCGCGCGAGCTCGCGGGCGCGGTCGATGTCCTGCATGAACGCGCCCGAGCCGAATTTCACGTCGAGCACGAGGGCGTCGGTGCCCTCGGCGATCTTCTTGGACATGATGCTCGAGGCGATCAGCGGGATGGCCTCGACCGTCCCCGTCACGTCGCGCAGCGCGTAGAGCTTCTTGTCGGCCGGGGCGAGTCCGGAGCCCGCGGCGCAGATGACGGCGCCGACGTCGCCCTGCATCTGGGCGAACATCTCCTCGTTGCTCAGCGCCGCCCGCCAGCCGGGGATGGACTCCAGCTTGTCGAGCGTGCCGCCCGTGTGGCCGAGACCGCGACCGCTCAGCTGCGGCACCGCCACGCCGAACGCGGCGACGAGCGGGGCCAGCGGCAGGGTGATCTTGTCGCCCACACCTCCGGTCGAGTGCTTGTCGACGGTCCTCTTGCCGAGGGAGGCGAAGCTCATCCTCTCCCCCGACGCGATCATGGCGTCGGTCAGCACGCGGATCTCGTCGCGCTCCATCCCGCGCTGGAAGACCGCCATCGCGAACGAGGCCATCTGGGCATCCGAGACGTAGCCCCGCGTGTAGGCGTCGACCATCCAGCGCAGCGCCGGCTCGGGAACGACCCCGCCGTCGCGCTTCGCCCGGATGACGTCGACCGCGTCGAACGGCTCCACGCTCATGCGATCACCTCGGGACCCTGCGCCTGGCGGAGGGCGCGCGGCCCGAAGGCGTCGGGCAGCACCTCGTCGATCGTCCGGATGCCGGAGACGGTCTCGAGCAGCATGCCCGGCATCGCGTGCTCCGACAGCAGCTGACGGCAGCGTCCGCACGGCATGATCGTCTCGCCGTCGTTGTTCACGCACACGAACGCGACGAGCTGTCCTCCGCCCGACATGTGCAGGTCGCCGACCAGCGCGCACTCGGCGCAGAGCGTGACGCCGTAGGACGCGTTCTCCACGTTGCAGCCCGCCACGATCCGGCCGTCGCCGACCAGCGCGGCCGCCCCCACCCGGTAGCGCGAATAGGGTGCGTACGCACGTTCCATCGCGGAGGTGGCGACCTGACGCAGCTCGTCCCAGTCGATGTCGGTCATCTCGTTCGTTCTCCTCGTGGTGCTAGGACTTGATGTACGGCTTGCCGCTCGCCGCCGGCCCGCGGATCTGCCCGGCGAAGCCGGCGACCGCGAGCAGCGTGACCAGGTACGGCAGCATGAGCATGAACTCACCGGGGATCGGCGTCTTGAGGATCGACAGCAGGTTCTGCATGTTCGTCGCGAAGCCGAACAGCAGCGCTGCGAGCGTCGCGCGGATCGGGTCCCAGCGTCCGAAGATCACGGCCGCGAGGGCGATGAAGCCGAGGCCCGCCGTCATCTCTTTGCCGAACTGCGGCACCGAGACGAGCGTGAAGTACGCGCCGCCGATGCCCGCGATGGCGCCGGCCAGCAGGACGTTCCAGAAACGGGTCGGGTTCACCTTGATGCCCACGGTGTCGGCCGCCTGCGGGTGCTCGCCCACGGCGCGCAGACGCAGGCCCCAGCGCGTGCGGTAGAGCCCCCACGCCACCACGCCGACCGTGAGGAACATCAGGTAGCCGATGAACGTCTGGCTGAACAGCACCGGCCCGATGATCGGGATGTCGCTGAGGACCGGGATCTCGATGCGGTCGAAGCGGACCGGCGTGTTGAGCTCCGCCTCGTTCGGGGCGAGGAGCGCGCCGTACAGGAAGCCGGTCAGGCCGGTCACCAGCACGTTGAGCACCACGCCGACGATCACCTGCTCGACGAGGTACTTGATCGCGAAGGCGGCGAGGACGCTGGCCACCAGCACGCCACCGAGCATCGCTCCGAGGAGACCCACGAACGGATTGCCCGTGATGCTCGACAGCAGGGCGGCCGAGAAGGCGCCGAGCAGCAGCTGACCCTCGATGGCGACGTTGACCACGCCGGCGCGCTCCCCGATGACGCCGCCGAGGGCGCCGAAGACGAGGGGCACAGAGAGGGAGACCGCGCCGAACAGCAGGCTCGTGACAGGCACCAGTCCGCCGGCGGCGGCCCAGACGAGGAACCCGAACACGGCGAGCACCCCGAACACCACGACCAGCCAGAGCTGCGGCTTCCGGTACGTGGCGACACGCAGGAACGCGCCCACCGTGAGGACGGCGAGGACCGCCACCATCAGCCAGCTCGTGAGCGCGGTCGGGAGGGCCACGTCCGGCAGCGCGAACGCGGCCGACGGGTCTCCCAGCCGGAAGGTGCTCGTGCCGTCGCGCGGCACGGTGAGGAAGAGCAGGGCCAGCAGGGCCGTGGCGACCGCCAGCGCGATCGGCGTCTTCCAGTGGCGCTCCCGGACGGTCGCGAGCTGCACCGTTCCGTCGACCGCCTGGGTCTGTGCGAGGGCCATCATGCCATCACCGCCTTCTTCGCCGCCTTGGCTCTCGCCTTGGCCGCCTTCTCGGCGTCGGACTTGGGAAGGAAGAACACCGTGCGCAGCAGCGGCGGCGCGGCGATGAACAGCACGACGAGCGACTGCACGACGAGCACGATGTCGACGGGGATGTCCTGCGCCTGCATCGAGAAGGATCCGGCCTTCAGAGCGCCGAAGAGGATGCCGGCGGCGAAGGTGCCCCACGCGCGGCTGCGCCCGAGCAGGGCGACCGTGATCGCGTCGAAGCCGATGCCGGCGTCGATGGTCTCGGTGATGCCGGTGGTCACGGCGCCCTGGATCTGGTTCATCCCGGCCAGGCCCGCCAGGGCCCCGGCGAACAGCATGGCGTAGACGTACACGCGCTGCACGCTGATGCCCGCGGCGCGGGCGGCGTGCGGGTTCTCCCCCACCGCGCGCATGCGCATGCCCAGCGCGGAGCGCTCGATCAGCCACCAGACGAACAGGGTCGCGATCACGACGATGACGAATCCCAGGTCGAGCAGGGGGAACTTCGGTCCGAGGAGCTCGGGGAACTGGGCGCTCTCCGGCGTCGCGTACCCCAGGGCCTGGTTCGTGCCCGGCTTCTGCAGCAGGCCCGGGGTGCGGATCATCCAGAGCAGCAGGTAATAGGCCACGTAGTTGAGCATGATCGTGAGGATCACCTCATGGGCGCCGGTGCGGGCCTTGAGCAGACCCGCGATACCGCCCCACAGCGCGCCTCCGGCGATGCCCGCGATCAGCGTCACGGGAATGTGTAGCCAGAACGGGAGGTCGAGGTTGAACGTGAGCAGACCCGCGACGCCGACGCCGATGAGCATCTGACCGCGGGCGCCGATGTTGAACAGGCCGACGCGGAACGCGAGGGCGACGCCGAGACCGGCGGCGATCAGCGGCGCGGCGAACCCGAGCGTGTTCGTCAGCGGCCGGATCTGCGCCGCGAAGTCGGCACCGCGGGCGTTGAAGATCGCGCCGCGGAACAGGGCCTCGTAGCCGTTGTACACGGCGTTCCATGCGGCCACCAGGGTGTCGGACGGGCGGGCGAAGAAGTACCCCGCCGCCGCCTGCACGTCGGCGTTCGTGAAGGCGATGAGCACGCCGCCGACGACGAGGGCGAGGAGGATCGCGAGGATCGTCGTGACCGCGCTGCCGCGCAGCAGCTCCTTCAGGAGGAGGTTCGCACGCGGAGGCGCCTCCGTCGCGGTCCCGGTCGAACGGGGCGGCTGCTCGGGCGGCAGCCCCTTCGTGTCGTCGCCTGCTCCGGGCACTGCTCCGCTCATGCGGCAGCCTCCGCATCGGCCGCTCCGGCCATCATGAGTCCGAGCGTCTCCCGGGGGGTGTCCCCGGGGACGATTCCTACGATCGTGCCGCGGTACATCACGGCGATCCGATCGGCGAGCGCGGCGACCTCGTCGAGCTCCGTCGACACGACGACGACGGGGATGCCGGCGTCGCGCGTCTCGATGATCCGCTTGTGGATGAACTCGATCGACCCGACGTCGACGCCTCGCGTGGGCTGGGCCGCCACGAGGAGACGCAGTTCGCGGCTCATCTCGCGCGCGATCACGACCTTCTGCTGGTTGCCGCCCGAGAGTGTTCCCGCGGGGGTGTTCGGACCCTGCGTGCGGATGTCGTACTCCTCGATGCGGGCCCGCGCGAAGTCGTCGAGGGCGGACCGGTTGATGGTCCCCCCTCGGCTGAAGGCCGCGTCGTCCGTCCGGTCGAGGATGAGGTTCTCGGCGACCGAGAAGCCCGCGACGATGCCGTCCTCGGTGCGGTCCTCGGGGACGAATCCGACGCCGGCATCGAGGATGGCGCGCACGCTCTTGCCGACGAGCGGCGTGCCGTCGAGCGCGATCGTGCCCTCCACGCGCGGCGCGAGGCCCACGAGCGCCTCCACGAGCTCGGTCTGCCCGTTGCCCTGCACACCGGCGATGGCGAGGACCTCGCCGGGCCGCACGGAGAAGTCGACGCCGTCGACCACGATCCCGCCGGTGGCGGTCAGGACCCGCAGGCCCTTCACCTCGAGGCCGCCCTCGCCGAGACGCGGCGCGTTCTTCTGCACCGTGAGCTCGACCGCGCGGCCGACCATGAGCGAGGCCAGCTCGGAGTTGGATGCCGTCGGCGAGGCCTCTCCGACGATCTTGCCGAGGCGCACGATCGTGATGGTGTCGGCGACCTCGCGCACCTCGCGCAGCTTGTGGGTGATGAAGACGATGGCGGTGCCCTCGGCGCGCAGCTGGCGCATGATGGCCATGAGCTCGTCGGTCTCCTGCGGCGTCAGCACCGCGGTGGGCTCGTCGAACACCAGCACCTGCGCGTCGCGAGAGAGCGCCTTGATGATCTCCACCCGCTGCTGGACGCCGACCGGCAGGTCGCCGACGAGGGCGTCCGGATCGATGTCGAAGCCGAAGCGGGCGGCGACGGAGCGCACGTGCTCGCGCGCCTGCGCGATGTCGAGGGTGCCGAGTCCCTTGGTCTGCTCGTGGCCGAGCATCACGTTCTCGGCGACGGTGAAGACGGGCACGAGCATGAAGTGCTGGTGGACCATCCCGATTCCCGCGGCCATGGCGTCGCCCGGCCCGCGGAAGTGCTGGACCACGTCGTCCAGGAGGATCTCGCCCTCGTCGGCCTGATACAGGCCGTACAGCACGTTCATGAGCGTGGACTTGCCCGCGCCGTTCTCGCCGAGCAGAGCGTGGATCTGCCCCGGCTCGACCACCAGATCGATGTGGTCGTTGGCGACGAGGCTACCGAACCGCTTGGTGATGCCGCGAAGTTCGAGCTTCATATCTGAACCCTATCCAGAAGTCTTGGAGGATGATCCGGCGCGACGCACGTCGTCGTGCCCGTGCCGGAGATGTCTCGTCCGCCCACGGCACGGGGCGAGTGGCCGTCGTGCTGCCACTCGCCCCGTGCGTGGAACGGTTCCTGCTTACGGCGAGTTCGGGGACTCGACCGTGATGTCACCGGCGATGATCTGCTCCTGCAGGGCGCCGATCTCGTCCATCAGGCCCTCGGGGAGCTCGCCCTCGAAGCTGCCGAAGCCGGAGAGCTTGACGCCCTCGTTCTCGAGCGTGCCGATGTAGGGAGCCGGGTCGAAGTCGCCCTCCGACGCCGCGATGGTCGCGTCGTGGACGGCCACGTCGATCGCCTTCATGATCGAGAACAGCGTCACGTCCGCGACGCTCGGGTCGGCGACGGCGAGGTCGCTGTCGACGCCCACGAGGAGCGTGTCCTTGCCGCTGTCGGCGATCGCCGCAGCCGCGCTCTGGTAGACCGGGCCGCCGACGGGGAGGATGACGTCGACGCCCTGGTCGAGCACGCCCTGCGCGGTCTGCTTGGCGGTGTCGTTCGCGTCGAAGCCGCCCGTGAACGAGCCGGTCTGCGAGGCGACGTCCCAGCCGACGACCTGGACGGCGCCGGACTTGTCCTCGTTGTACTTCTCGACACCGAGCTGGAAGCCGTCCATGAACACGGCGACCGACGGGATCTGCATGCCGCCGAAGGTGCCGACCTTGTTCACGCCGCTCTGAGCCGACCAGGCCGCCGAAGCGTAGCCGCCGAGGTACGCGGCCTGGGCCGTGTCGAAGACGAGAGGCTTGATGTTGGGCGCGTCGACCTCGCCGTCGAAGTCGTTGTCGGCCCAGTCGTCGATGATCGC
Source organism: Microbacterium californiense (assembly GCF_047246625.1). NCBI lineage: Bacteria > Bacillati > Actinomycetota > Actinomycetes > Micrococcales > Microbacteriaceae > Microbacterium > Microbacterium californiense. Next base: position 379,554 of record NZ_JBFOKQ010000002.1, read on the forward strand.
GTAGTCGATCTCGGGGTTCGCGAGCGCGGACTCGACGGTCGCCGCAGACAGCTTGAAGCCGACCGAGACGATGAGCGAGCAGCCCTCCGAGACGGCGGTCTCGAGGTTGGGCGCGTAGTCGTTGTCGTTCGCGGACTCGAACTCGAGCGGCTTGACGCCGATCTCCTCGGCAGCGCTGTCCATGCCCTCCTTGGCGGACTGGTTGAACGACTTGTCGTTCCATCCGCCGGCGTCGGAGATGAGGCAGGGAAGGAAGTCGGATGCCGCGTCGCCGCCGGCGTCTCCGCCCGATTCGGCGGGAGCCTGGCCACAGCCGGCGAGTGCGAAGATGACTCCCGCGGCGACCGTGGCGCCGAGGAGCTTCTTGGTGGTGGAGATGGTCAACTCATGCCTCCCTGAACGATCCCGCGGCCCTCGCGGATCGATCAAAGTTACCCAGTGTTTCAGTGTTTGCGTATACCGCCGACCCGCGCGCGGGTGAATGGTTACAAACTCGAAATCAAGCGACGCATGAGCAGCGGGCCCTGCTCATCAGAGCACATCGTCGCGTCCGGTGAGCTTGAGCGACTCCACGACGCCCTTCACCCGCTGGGCGTTCTCCACCGTCGTGACGAGCAGCGCATCGGGGGTGTCGACCACCACGATGTCCTTCACGCCGACCAGGCTGATGACCCGCGAGGTCTGGCTCACGAGGATCCCGCTCGCGGCATCCGTGAGCACCCGGGCCTTCGGCCCGAGGACCGCGAGATCGTTCTTGCGGCCGTTCGTGATGAGCTTCGTCAGGGACGCGAAGTCCCCCACGTCGTCCCAGTCGAAATGACCGGGCACGACCGCGAGACGGCCCCGGCGGGCGGCGGGCTCCGCCACCGCGTAGTCGATCGCGATCTTCCTCAGCCGCGGCCAGATGCGGTCGACGGCCGGCCCCCGCCTCTCGCGGTCGTCCCAGGCCTCGGCCAGCTCCACCAGGCCGGCGTGCAGCTCGGGCTGGTTCTCGGCCAGCTCCTCCAGCAGCACCTGCGCCTTCGCGATGAACATGCCCGCGTTCCACAGGTACGAGCGATCCGCGATGTACGCCCTCGCGGTCTCCAGATCGGGCTTCTCCACGAAGCTCTCCACGAGCGCGGCCTCGCGCGCACCGTCGACGACCAGCTCGGGTCCCATCTTGATGTAGCCGAAGCCGACGGCCGGCTCGGTCGGCGAGATGCCGATCGTGCAGATGTAGCCCTCACGGGCGACCTCGACGGCATCCCTGACCGCGAACTCGAACACCCGGGTGCCGCGGATCACGTGATCGGCGCTGAAGGAGCCGATGATCACGTCCGGATCCCGCCGGTGCAGCACGGCGGCGGCGAGCCCGATGGCCGCCGCGGACTCCCGGGGTTCGGACTCGAGGAACACGTTGAGGTCGGCGATGCCGGGAAGCTGCGCCTCGACGGCGGCCCGGTGCGCGCGTCCGGTCACGACGGCGATGCGGTCGGGTCCGGCGAGGGGAAGCAGCCGATCCCAGGTGTCGCGCAGGAGCGAGTGCCCCGACCCGGTGAGGTCGTGCAGGAACTTCGGTGCGTCCGCGCGGGAGAGCGGCCACAGTCGGCTCCCGATCCCGCCGGCGGGGATCACGGCGTAGAAGTCGTCGATCTCTTGCGTCATGCCCGACAGCGTAGTCCGCCGCCGCTCCCCCGCCCGGAGTCGGCCGCGCCCACAAGATGCGCTCAAGACGACCCCGGTAAGGTTCGCCTTCGTCGCTCCGCCCCTGAGGACGGGAATAGGATGGAACCCGTTCGGGCATGCCCGGCGCTTCGACGGGGTCACTCCTCGATGAACACCGCGCACGCGACCGACGCACATCGATCCAGGGAGGACGACCGTGTCCACAAGCGCTCGCTTGACACCGTCGATTTCGGAAACCACGTCCAAGACCCCGCGCGGCACCCTCTACCGGGGCCGCGAAGGCATGTGGTCGTGGGTGCTTCACCGCATCACCGGAGTCGCCATCTTCTTCTTCCTGTTGGTGCACGTGCTCGACACGGCGCTCATCAGGGTGTCGCCCGAGGCGTACGACGCCGTGATCGGCACGTACAAGAACCCCGTCATGGCGATCGGCGAGGTCGTCCTCGTCGCGGGCATCGTCTTCCACGCCATGAACGGCCTGCGGATCATCGCGGTCGACTTCTGGAAGAAGGGCGCCCTCTACCAGCGCCAGCTCTTCTGGGGCGTCCTGGCCGTCTGGGTCGTCATCATGGCCGGCTTCGTGCCGCGTCACCTCATGCTGGCGTTCGCCGGCTTCACGGGAGGGGGGCACTGATGACCGCTCAGACCATCGCGGCACCGGCTCGTCGTCGGCGCGGCATCAACCTCGAGAAGTGGGGCTGGGTCTTCATGCGCGCCTCGGGCGTCGTGCTCGTGGTGCTGATCTTCGGCCACCTCTTCATCAACCTCATGGTCGGCGAGGGCATCCACGCCCTGGACTTCGCGTTCATCGCCGGCAAGTTCGCCACGCCGTTCTGGCAGTGGTGGGACGTCGTGATGCTGTGGCTCGCCCTCATCCACGGCGCGAACGGCATGCGCACCATCGTCAACGACTACGTCTCGAACCGCACCGCACGCAAGACCCTGCAGTGGGCGCTCGGCCTCTCCGCCGCCCTGCTGATCCTGCTCGGCACCCTCGTGGTGTTCACGTTCGACCCGTGCCTGGGCGTCACCGAGTCGAGCACGCTGTGGGACATGTGCCAGTCGCAGGGCAACTGATAGAGAAGGCTAGGAAGAATTGACTACCCCGACGCAGGATTCCGTCGTCCGTGACGGCGTGCACTACCACCAGTTCGACATCGTCATCGTCGGCGCCGGAGGCGCCGGCATGCGGGCGGCCATCGAGGCCGGTCCCGGCGCCCGCACCGCGGTGATCTCCAAGCTCTACCCGACCCGCTCCCACACCGGTGCGGCGCAGGGCGGCATGGCTGCGGCGCTCGCCAACGTCGAGGAGGACTCCTGGGAGTGGCACACCTTCGACACCGTCAAGGGCGGCGACTACCTCGTCGACCAGGACGCGGCGGAGATCCTCGCCAAGGAGGCCATTGACGCGGTCATCGACCTCGAGAACATGGGTCTGCCGTTCAACCGCACCCCTGAGGGCAAGATCGACCAGCGACGCTTCGGCGGCCACACGGCCGAGCACGGCAAGTCGCCCGTGCGGCGGGCCTGCTACGCGGCCGACCGCACCGGTCACATGATCCTCCAGACGCTGTTCCAGAACTGCGTGAAGCTGGGCATCAACTTCTTCAACGAGTTCTACGTGCTCGACCTGATCACGGTGAAGGACGCCCTGGGGCAGACTCAGATCGCCGGCGTGGTCGCCTACGACCTCGCCACCGGCGAGCTGCACGTCTTCCAGTCCAAGGCCGTGATCTTCGCCACCGGCGGCTTCGGCAAGATCTTCAAGACGACCTCGAACGCCCACACCCTCACGGGCGACGGCGTCGGCATCGTCTGGCGCAAGGGCCTCCCCCTCGAGGACCTCGAGTTCTTCCAGTTCCACCCGACCGGTCTCGCCGGGCTCGGCATCCTCCTCACCGAGGGCGCCCGCGGCGAGGGCGCGATCCTGCGCAACGCCTCCGGCGAGCGGTTTATGGAGCGCTATGCGCCCACCATCAAGGATCTCGCCCCCCGCGACATCGTCGCGCGCTGCATGGTCCAGGAGGTCGCGGAAGGGCGCGGCGCCGGTCCGCACAAGGACTACGTGCTGCTCGACTGCACGCACCTGGGCGCCGAGGTGCTCGAGACCAAGCTCCCCGACATCACCGAGTTCGCGCGCACCTACCTGGGCGTCGACCCCGTGGTCGAGCCGGTGCCCGTGATGCCGACCGCGCACTACGCGATGGGCGGCATCCCGACGAACAACAACGGCGAGGTGCTCGCCGACAACGACACCGTCGTCCCCGGCCTGTACGCCGCGGGCGAGTGCGCCTGCGTCTCGGTGCACGGCGCCAACCGCCTCGGCACCAACTCGCTCCTCGACATCAACGTCTTCGGCAAGCGCAGCGGCCGCAACGCGGTCGAGTACGTCAAGACCGCCGAGTTCGTGCCGCTCCCCGAGAACCCCGCCGGGTTCGTCTCGGGGATGCTCGAGGACCTGCGGAACAACCAGGGCACCGAGCGCATCGCCGTGCTGCGCAAGACGCTGCAGGACGAGATGGACAAGGGCGCGCAGGTCTTCCGCACGCACGACTCGCTCCAGCACGTGCTCGGCGTCATCGCCGATCTGCGCGAGCGGTACAAGAACGTGCACGTCGACGACAAGGGCCACCGCTTCAACACCGACCTGCTCGAGGCCGTCGAGCTGGGCTTCCTGCTCGACATCGCCGAGGTCGTCGTCTACGCGGCGCAGAACCGCGAGGAGAGCCGCGGCGGTCACATGCGCGACGACTTCCCGAAGCGCGACGACGACAACTACATGAAGCACACCATGGCCTACCTCACGGGCGACCCCCACTCGTCCGACCCGAGCGACCACATCAAGCTCGACTGGAAGCCGGTCGTCTTCACCAGGAACGATCAGGGCGAATTCAACTATCCGCCGATGGAGAGGAAGTACTGAGCATGTCGAACGCCATCGCCGAAGCCCCCGCGGAGACCACCGACGACACGGGCGTCCAGTCCTTCATCGTCACGTTCAACATCCGCCGCTTCGACCCCGAGATCGACGCCGAGCCGCACTGGGTGGACTACGACGTCGAGCTGTACTCGACCGACCGCGTCCTCGACGCGCTGCACAAGATCAAGTGGGAGGTCGACGGGTCGCTGACCTTCCGCCGGTCCTGCGCCCACGGCATCTGCGGCTCCGACGCCATGCGCATCAACGGGCGCAACCGTCTCGCCTGCAAGACGCTGATCAAGGACCTCGACATCTCGAAGCCCATCTACGTCGAGGCGATCAAGGGCCTGCCCCTCGAGAAGGACCTCGTCGTCGACATGGAGCCGTTCTTCGCGTCGTACCGCGACGTGCAGCCGTTCCTCGTCGCGAACTCCGTGCCCGAGAAGGGCAAGGAGCGCGTACAGTCCATCGCCGACCGCGAGATCTTCGACGACACCACCAAGTGCATCCTCTGCGCCGCGTGCACCTCGTCGTGCCCCGTGTTCTGGACCGACGGCCAGTACTTCGGCCCGGCGGCGATCGTCAACGCGCACCGCTTCATCTTCGACTCGCGCGACGACAACGCGGCCGTGCGTCTCGACATCCTCAACGACAAGGAGGGCGTGTGGCGCTGCCGCACGACCTTCAACTGCTCCGAGGCGTGCCCGCGCGGCATCGAGGTCACGAAGGCCATCGCCGAGGTCAAGCAGGCGGTCCTGCGCGGCCGTCCCTAACCGCAGCACGGCTCAGGCGCGAACGGGCGTCCTCTTCGGAGGGCGCCCGTTCCGCGTCTCCGGCCGCCCGGGCACGGCGACCGCGCGGATGCCGTCGGGCGCCCCCGCTCGGTAGGGTGATCCCGTGTCCCGCTCCCCTCTCCGCGCACGGCTCGAGACTCCTCTCGAGCGGGTCACGGAGCTGAGGGACCGCACCCTCGCCGCGTTCCCCGTGCGGGTGTGGCGCAACTTCTCGTTCAGCAACGGCTTCCTGCTGTCGGCCGGCATGAGCTACTACGTGCTGTTCGCGCTGTTCGCGCTGCTGTACGTGGGCTTCGCCGGCGCGGGCCTCTGGCTCGGAGGCAGCGAGGTCGCGATCGACGCGCTCGTGCGGCTGACGAACACATACCTGCCCGGGCTGATCGCCCCGGACGGGCTCTTCACGGTCGACGACGTGACCCAGATCGCCCGCGACGCCACCGGCGTGCTCGGCGTCACGGGCGCGATCGCGGTGGGCGTGGCGCTGTGGACGGCGGTGAGCGCGGTCACCTTCACGCGACGCGCCGTCCGCGATCTCTTCGGGCTGGCCTTCGACCCGCGCGCCTACTGGCTGCTCAAGACCCGTGACTTCTTCGCGGCGACGGTCTTCGGCGGTGCGATGCTCCTGGGCGCCGTGCTCATCTCGCTGAGCGTCTGGGCCCTGGAGCAGGTCTTCCTCCTGTTCGACTGGAGCACCGAGTCGTGGTTCTTCTCCTTCGGGGCGCAGCTGGCCTCGATCGCGGTGGCCTTCGCCCTCGACGCCGCGGCGCTGGCGATGCTGGTGCGGTTCCTCACCGGCACGCAGCTGCGCTGGCGCTTCATCTGGCCGGGCGCCGTGCTCGGGGGCGGCGCGCTCGTGGTGCTGCAGCTCGGCGCCGGACTGCTGCTGTCGCACGTCCCCCGCAATCCCCTGCTCGCTTCCTTCACCGTCATCATCGGCCTGCTGCTGTGGTGCCGCTGGCTGGCGATCGTGGTGCTCGTGGCGGCATCCTGGATCGCGGTGACGGCCGACGACCACGACCAGCCGCTCGAGCACGAGGACGCGGCGACGGAACGCCGGACCGAGGCACGTGCGCTGCTCGTCGCCGCACAGGTGGGCCTCCGGCGCGCGCAGGAGGCGGATGCCGGCGCGCCCTGGTTCCGGCGCCCGGCGACGCGCCGCGCCCTCGCCGCCGCCCACCGCGTGCTCGCCGACGCCGAAGCGGAGGCCGCGTCGGCCGAGCGGGGCGCGTCCCCCGTCCGCCGGGACGGCGATGTCGGACCCCGCGCCTAGGCTGGAGCACATGCCTCATCTGCGTATCGCCTCGGTCAACGTCAACGGGATCCGGGCGGCTGCCCGCAACGGCATGAGCGCCTGGCTCGATGCCGCCGACGTCGACATCCTCACCCTCCAGGAGGTGCGCGGCCAGGACTCCCACGTCGAGGCCGCCCTTCCGGGGTGGTCCTTCGTCCACGACGAGGCGAGCGCCAAGGGCCGCGCGGGCGTGGCCATCGCGAGCCGGGTCCCGGCACTCGCGTCGCGCACGGAATTCGGACCCGAGGACTTCGATGCGAGGGGCCGGTGGATCGAGGCGGACTTCCTCCTCGGGGATCAGCCGCTGACCGTGGTGAGCGCCTACGTGCACTCGGGCGAGGCCGACACCCCCAAGCAGGACGAGAAGTGGAAGTTTCTCGACGCCTTCGGCCCCCGCCTGGTGGAGCTCGGCGCCGACGACGCGCTGGCCCTGGTCACAGGAGACCTCAACGTCGGCCACCGGGAGCTCGACATCAAGAACTGGCGCGGCAACCGCAAGAAGGCCGGGTTCCTCCCCCGCGAGCGTGCGTACTTCGACCGCTTCCTGGGCGAGGCGGGTGCCGAGGTGACCGCGGTCGACGGCACGGTCGGCACCGGGCTGGGCTGGGTCGACGTCGGACGCCGGGCGCACGGCGAGGTCGAGGGCCCGTACACCTGGTGGTCGATGCGGGGCCAGGCCTTCGACAACGACTCCGGATGGCGGATCGACTACCACCTGGCCACGCCGGCCCTCGCCGCACGCGCGTCGGGCTATCACGTGGCGCGGGCTGCGGCGTACGACCAGCGATGGAGCGATCACGCCCCCGTGGTCGCGGACTACAGCTACTGAGCTCCCGGCCCGACGTGCCGGTACCACCCGCGGTACTCGAGCACCGTGCCGAGCACGGGGTTGCGGGCCCGCATGTCGATGGTGCGTCGACGGTTCTCGGCATCCCATCCGTCCACCAGGCTGACATGCACCCCGAGCGGCCCGCGCAGAGCGAGGCGTCGTCCGCCGAGGCGGAGGGCGACGCGGCGCGTCTCCATCCGCAGGAAGCCCTCCTCGGTCACGCTGCACTCCTCGATCAGTTCGACGCGCCCGCGCGCCCCGAGGAGGTTGCGGACCAGCCCCGGGCGCACGCTCGCCGTCACGCGATCGACGATGTACTGCGTCGATCCCCGGAAGCGGAACTCCCGCGTGCTGTCGAGCACCGCGCGTCCGGAAGCCGACCGCCCGGACCGGGTCGTCAGCGTGAACGGGACGTCATGGCCTCGGCGCGTCACCAGCATCCGCGGCCCGACCACCGGCAGGGCCAGCCCGCCGAGGCGCCCGAAGCGGCTGCCGGCCACGACGAAGACGCCCTCGGCCCGGTCCTCCTCGCCCGACGCGCTCATCTGCGCCAGGATCTCCGGATGCAGCCGCTGCGCGTCGTCGCCGAGCGCCTGCAGGAAGGCTTCGCCGCGCCGCGTCACTCGCGCACCTCCTCGCGATACGGCTTCACCGTTTCGGGCACGGATCCCTGCTCGGGGTACTCGCACGAGAACGTCCCGCGATAGCCGAACAGGAAGCCCAGGAGGTCGTTGCGCACCTCGAGTTCGATCACGAAGCAGCCCTCCGCATCGTCGAAGCGCTCGACCAGATGCGCTCGCCCGCTGAACAGCAGGGGGAAGCGGAAGGCGATGGGGCCTTCGTAGAAGCGCTGCGCCCCCGACGTGAGCCGCAGTGCGCCGTCGTCGGTGACGGCGAGGTCGAGATCGACGGCCAGGTGCTGATGCGTTCCGAGGTAGTCCACGACGCGTCCCCGCGCCGGGCTGTAGATCATCGTCGCGTCGAAGCGTCGTCGCCGGCCCGGCCCGACGGTCATCGTCCGCACGAACGTGACCGTCTCCCGCCCGAGGCTGTCGATGTAGGCGTAGTTGTCGATCTGGAAGGGGATGTCGCGGCCTTTCTCGGGGAAGAGGATGTTCCGCAACGCGCCCAGGGCGAGGAACGGACGCGTCCACCACGGACCCCGCCGCACCTCGGTCATGACGCCCCGGCCGACGCAGTCGTATCCGGCCTCGACGCCCACGCCGAAGCGGCGGCGCATCTGCGGATGCAGCCGCTCGAAGTCGGCGCCCAGAGCCCGCTCGAACACGCCCTCGGTCATGCGGCGAGTCCCGACAGGGCGTCCGGCGCGTTCTGCATGATCGCCCGGCCGCTGCGATGCGGCGGACGGGAGAGGCATCGGCTCGCGCGCGCCCGCGGTCGCCGCCCGGGCAGGAGCGCCCGCCACCAGACGGTCCGCTCGGGAGGGACGCCCTCCTCAGCCCAGAGCCGCAGTCGGTCGAAGCTCCGGGCGGTGAGCCACCACACGAACCGACGGGTCACCAGCGGATCGAGGAGGCTCCCGAGCCGTCCCCACCCCGGGGCGTAGTCGTACCCCGTGAGGAAGCGCACTCCGTGCGCGGTCGGGATGTAGCGCCAGTACCCGCGCCCTGCGCCCAGGGGCGACCACCGATCGGCGGTGTCGAACGCGAGGGCCGAGGTCCGCTCCCCCGACCGGGACGAGCGCTCCCCCAGCGACACCCCGGTGCCGCGGATGGTGTGGAAACCCAGGTCGAGCTCGTAGCGGAACTCCTGCGACCCGTCCGCACGAACCCGCGTCGGCCGGATCGCGCTGAACCGGGCATCCCAGCGCACGTGGTGCTCCGGTGTCTGGGTCAGGCTCCAGATCGTCTCCAGCGGCGCGTCGATCACGATCTCGACGTACAGCGCGCGATCCCGCGCGACGCGGCGATCCGCGCCCGCTCTCGTCTCCCCCATGCCGACAGCGTAGAGGATGCCGTCGGGCCGACCGGCCACCGCCGTCCGCATAGGATTGACGGGTGAACAAGCCTCGTCTCTACTCCGGAATGCAGCCTTCCGCCGACTCCCTCCAGATCGGCAACTACATCGGGGCTCTTCTGCAGTGGCGCGACCTCCAGGGCTCGTACGACGCGTTCTTCTCCGTGGTCGACCTGCACGCCCTCACCGTGGCGCAGGATCCGGCCGAGCTGCGCGAGAAGACCCGCCGCACCGCTGCGCAGTACGTCGCCGCGGGCATCGAGCCCTCCAGGTCCACGCTGTACGTGCAGTCGCACGTGCGCGCCCACGCCGAGCTGGCCTGGATCCTCAGCACCATCACCGGCTTCGGCGAGGCGGGTCGCATGACCCAGTTCAAGGACAAGTCGTCCCGCTACGGTCAGGACGCGACGAGCGTCGGACTCTTCACCTATCCGGTGCTGATGGCGGCCGACATCCTCCTGTACCAGACCGATGTCGTCCCCGTGGGCGACGACCAGAAGCAGCACGTCGAGCTGACGCGCGACCTCGCCGAGCGCTTCAACTCGCGGTTCGGCACGACGTTCACCGTCCCGATGCCGGTGATCCAGAAGGACACCGCCCGCATCTACGACCTCCAGAATCCCACGGCCAAGATGTCGAAGTCCGCCGAGAGCGACGCCGGCGTGCTGTGGATGCTCGACGACCCTGCGAAGTCCGCGAAGAAGATCATGCGAGCCGTCACCGACAACGAGGGCTCCGTGCGGTTCGACCGCGAGAACAAACCCGGCGTCTCGAACCTGCTCACCATCTACGCGGCCCTCACCGGCCGGCAGGTGGCGTCGATCGAGGACGAGTACGCCGGTCGCGGCTACGGGGACTTCAAGAAGGGTCTCGCCGAGGTCGTCGTGGCGGAGTTCGAGCCGGTCCGCGCCCGCGCGCTGGAGCTGCTCGACGATCCGGCCGAGCTGGATCGCATCCTCGCCGAGAACGCAGGACGAGCGGATGCCGTCGCCGACGCCACACTGTCGGACGTGTACGACCGGGTCGGCCTGCTCCGTCGGGTCTGATCGGCGCAGCCCTAGGATGGGCTGGTGACCGATCCGCAGCTGCCGCCGCCCGTTCCGCCCGCCCCGGGGTTCGCGCCTCCGCCCGCACCGCCGACGGCACCCGCGTATCCGGCGACCTCGACCGCGCCCGCGTTCCCGAGCCCGGCACAGCCGGTTCCGCCGGTGACCCCGAGCTATCCTGCTCCTCCCGGCGCTTACGCGGTCCCCGTCGGCGGATACTCGTCCCCGAACGGTACGTATGCGGCGCCCGAACCCGCCCCTCGCCGCTCGAAGGTCCTGGGCACTCTCGCGCTCGTGCTCTCGCTCGTCGCCGCGGTCGTCACCCCGACGGTCCTCGCGGTGGTGGGCTACGAGATCGGCCGACGCATCCCCGAGGCCGTGGCGCGACTCGGACGGATCGACTCGCTCGCCTTCCTCTCGCCCGCACGCGACCAGGTGCTGTGGGCGGAGATCTCGTTCTGGAGCGGCACCGTCCTCGGCATCGTGGCGATCGTGCTCGGCATCCTGGCGATCACCCGCAAGCAGGGACGCGGACAGGGCATCGGCGCGCTCATCGTCGCGGTGATCGCACCGGCCGTCGTCCTCGTGGTGCTGCTCGTCGCGCTGACGCTCGGCGATGCCGCCGGCGCCGTCGGCCTGTAGCCTTCGCCCGGCCCCGCGTCAGCGCGGGGCGTGGTGCTTCTGCTGCGCGGCCAGCAGGCCCTCGGCGACCAGCAGCTCCACGGCATCCGCTCCATCGCCGACGAGCAGGGGCAGGTTGACCTTCTCATTCTTGCCGAACGGCGCCAGCACCCAGTCCGCGGGATCCTGGCGTCCGACCGGACGGCCGATCCCGACACGGACGCGCGGGAAGTCGGCGGTCCCGATCGCCCGCGCGACGTCGCGCACCCCGTTGTGACCGCCGTGGCCTCCCCCGGTCTTGAGCTTGACGGTGTCGAACGGGATGTCGAGCTCGTCGTGCACGACCACGATCCGCTCGGCGGGCACGGAGTAGAAGCGGGCGAGGGCGGCGACGGGCGTGCCCGACACGTTCATGAAGGTGTTGGGCTTCGCGAGGACGATCTTGTCGCCGCCGGGCCGCAGCCACGTCTCGACGACGCGGGCCCCGCCCTTGTGCTCGCGGAACGTCTCCCCGCGTCGGGCGGCGAGCTCGTCGACGACCATCTGGCCGACGTTATGCCGGGTCGCTTCGTAGCGAGGGCCGGGATTGCCGAGCCCGACCACGAGCCAGGTGGATGTCATGCCTCGTCCTCTCGCCGGGCGCCCCGGTCAGGATACGACGGAGGGGACGCGATCGGATCGCGTCCCCTCCGTCATGAAACGGGCGGAGATCACTCCGCGGCGGGCTCCTCCGCGGTGGCCTCGCCCTCGGCGGGAGCCTCGTCCTCGGTGGCCTCGACGGCCGGGACCGAGATCGCGACGACGAGGACCTCGGCGTCGGTCAGGAGCGTCGCGCCCTGGGGCAGCTTCACGTCGGCCGCGGTGATGTGCGTGCCGTCCTCGAGTCCCTCGACCGAGACCTCGACGTTCTCGGGGATGTGCGTGGCCTCGGCCTCGACGGAGATCGTGGTGGCGTCGAGGTTCGCGATCGTGCCGGGGGCGGACTCGCCGACGACGACGACGGGGACGTCGATCGCGACCTTCTCGCCCTTCTTCACGACGAGCAGGTCGATGTGCTCGATGATCTGGTGCACCGGGTCCTTCTGCACGTCCTTGACCAGCGCGAGCTGCTCGGTGCCCTCGATGTCGAGCTCGAGGAGGGCGTTGGCGCGACGGATGATCAGCGAGACCTGGTGGCCCGGGAGGGCGACGTGGACGGGCTCGGTGCCGTGACCGTAGATGACGGCGGGGATCTTGCCGGCGGCGCGCAGGCGACGGGCGAAGCCCTTGCCGAAGCTGCTGCGCAGCTCGGCCTGGACCTTGGTGTCTTCAGACATGAGGTTCTCCTTCGGGACACGCAGCGAAGGCGCCGCGCGGTGGTCTGGGTTGTCGTGTTCTCGAACCGGACACGTGAAAGAAGCCACCGGGGCTTGCTCCGCCGCGTCGATAACGGATGCCCGCGCACGCGCGTCAGCGTCCCTCGCCGAGGTACTCGAACCATCGTACCGGATGACCCGTTAGGCTGGGGACACCGTTCCCTCACACCAGATCACGGAGACTCCCATGCTCGATGGCGCCTTCCTCTCGCACGTCATTCTCTGGCTCATCGGAGCGATGACCGTGGGCGCCGCGATCGCGACCGCCGGCGCCCTGTTCTCCATGGGCCGCTCCTCTTACCGCAAGGACTGATCCGCCGCCGCGTCGCCCGTGACGGCCTCGCGGATGACCTCCACGCACCGGTCGACCGCCGCCGGGTCGACGCGGATGCCGCGCTCCCCCGGCTCGAGGGGTTCGAGCGTCTGCAGCTGCGAGTCCAGCAGCGCGATCGGCATGAAATGGTCCGTGCGACCGCCCAGGCGGTGCGCCAGCTCCGCCCGTCCGACCCGGAGCTCGGCGAAGAACGCATCCGGCGCGCTCTCGCGGATCGCGTCACGGTAGACGCGCCGGAGCGCGGAGCACGCGATCACCACGCGGTCGTCGGCAGCGAGGGCGTCGCCGACCTCGCGCAGCCACGGCATCCGATCCACGTCGTCCAGAGGGATTCCGGCGGCCATCTTGTCGACGTTGGTGAGCGGATGCAGGTCGTCGCCGTCGATGAAGCGGGCCCCGAGGGCTTCGGCGAGCGCGGCGCCGACGGTGGACTTGCCCGACCCGCTCGGTCCCATGACGACGACCCGCACCGGCATCCCGCGGCCTCTCAGTAGAACTCGACCGTGTCGACGACCGCGCGCAGCGGCTCGCCGTCGAGCAGGCGGGTCGCGTTCTCGGCGAAGCGTCGGGCGATGCGCTCCTCCTCCTTCGCATTCAGCGCGGCCGTGTGCGGGCTGACGAGCACGCGCGGGTGGCCCCACAGCGGCGAGTCGTCGGGCAGGGGCTCCTGCTCGAACACGTCCAGTCCGGCGAACGAGACGCGCTCGTCGTCGAGGGCCTCCCGCAGAGCCTCCTCGTCGATGACGGTGCCGCGGCCGACGTTCGTGACGATCACGCCCGGCTTCACGGCGGCGAAGACGTCGGCGCCGATCAGGTGATGCGTCTGCTCGGTGCCGGGCAGGGTCACCACGATGGCATCCACCTCGCGCACGGCGTCGGTCAGCTCGTCCAGGGGCACGAGCCGGTCCACGCCGTCCACGGGATCGCCGGAGCGCGTGGTGCCCCACACCGTCGCCCCGAGCGCGTGGAACCGTCGTGCGCACGCCGCCCCGATCCCGCCGAGGCCGACGACCAGCACCGTCATCTCGTCGATCTGGCGCATCTCCCAGCGGTCCGGCCAGGTGCGGGTGCGCTGATCCGCGAGCAGCCGGGGCAGTCCTTTGGCCCCGGCCATCACGGCGAAGACCGCGAACTCGGCCAGCGTGCCGCCGTGCACGCCGGCGCTGGTGGTGAACACCACGCGATCCAGGGCCGCGCGATCGAGGCCCGCCGCCTTGATCTGGCTGCCCCCGCCGGCGGCGGTGGTCATGACCCAGCGCAGCCGGGGGTTCGCCTCGACGGTGCGGGCGAGAGCCGCGGCATCCACGTCGGGGATCCCGAAGAGCACGTCGGCGGAATCGACCATCCGGTCGAAGGCCTCCTGCTCCTCCGCCGTGCGGACGTGGTCGGGGTCCCCCGGCCAGTCCGCGGGCCAGCGGGCGGGATGCTCGAGCGAGTGATCCCGGACGACCTCGAGCCGCGGCTCGAGCTCCTCGATCAGCCGGCACAGCTCCTCGGGCAGCGGCACCGCCACGACCGCTCGCAGCGTGTCAGGGTTCTCGGTCACGGGCTCCTCCTCGAAGACGTCGTCCTGCGACCAGCGTAGAGGGCTGTCGCCGCCCCTCGGCTCCCCGGGGCGGACGCCGAGGCAATCGCGGTCACACGCGCGCACCCCGTCGACGACAGCGATACGCTGAGGGCATTCCTTCTTCACGATCGAGGAGCGTTCTGTGCCCGAAGCATCAGCGAACATCGGAGTCGTCGGACTCGCCGTCATGGGGTCGAATCTGGCCCGCAACCTCGCCAGTCGTGAGGGGAACACGGTGGCGATCTTCAACCGGAGCTACGAGAAGACCCGGACGCTGCTGGACGACCACCCGGAGGCGGGTTTCGTGCCGGCGCAGTCCTACCAGGAGTTCGCCGACAGCCTGCAGAAGCCGCGCACCGCGATCATCATGGTCAAGGCCGGCGGACCGACGGATGCCGTGATCGACGCGCTCGTGGAGGTGTTCGAGCCGGGCGACATCATCGTCGACGGCGGCAACGCGTACTTCCCCGACACGATCCGCCGCGAGAAGGCCGTCCGCGAGACGGGCATCAACTTCGTCGGCGCGGGAATCTCCGGCGGCGAGGAGGGCGCTCTCACCGGTCCCTCCATCATGCCCGGAGGCTCGGACGAGTCATGGGTCACGCTCGGCCCGATCCTGAAGTCCATCGCCGCGGTCGCGGAGGGCGAGCCGTGCGTCACGCACGTCGGACACGACGGCGCCGGTCACTTCGTGAAGATGGTGCACAACGGCATCGAGTACGCCGACATGCAGCTGATCGCCGAGGCGTACGACCTGATCCGCCGCGGCACCGGCAAGGCCCCGGCCGAGATCGCCGAGATCTTCGCCGAGTGGAACCGCGGCGAGCTCGAGTCGTACCTGATCGAGATCACCGCCGAGGTGCTGCGCCAGGTCGACGCCGAGACCGGCAAGCCGCTCGTGGACGTCATCCTCGACCAGGCCGGAGCCAAGGGCACCGGCGCATGGACCGTGCAGACCGCGCTCTCGCTTGGCGTGCCCGTCTCCGGCATCGCCGAAGCGACCTTCGCCCGCTCCCTGTCCTCCCACCCCGAGCAGCGCGCCGTCGCCGGCTCCCTGCCCGGCCCGGACGAGGAGTTCACCGTCCCCGACGGCGATGTCGACGCGTTCATCGAGGACGTGCGCCTGGCGCTGTACGCCTCGAAGATCGTCGCCTACTCGCAGGGCTTCGACGAGATCCGCGCCGGTGCGGCCGAGTACGGCTGGAACATCGACCTCGGCGCGATCAGCAAGATCTGGCGCGGCGGATGCATCATCCGCGCCCAGTTCCTCAACCGCATCGCCGAGGCGTACGCCGAGACCCCGGATCTGCCCGTGCTCATGACGGCGCCGTACTTCGCCGAGGCCCTCACGCGCGGTCAGGCCGCGTGGCGCCGCGTCGTCGTCACCGCCGCGCAGGCCGGCATCCCGGCCCCGGCGTTCAGCTCGTCGCTGTCGTACTACGACGGCATCCGCGCCGATCGCCTCCCCGCCGCCCTCGTGCAGGGCCAGCGCGACTTCTTCGGCGCGCACACGTACAAGCGCATCGACAAGGAAGGCACCTTCCACACCCTCTGGTCGGGCGACCGCACCGAGATCGAGGCGGAGGACACCCACTGACCTCGCGCTGATGCAGAAGGGCCCCGGTATCCGCCGGGGCCCTTCTGGCTTCTCCCAGATCGTGATCTCCTGCACGGAGCCCTTCGAGAACCGCAGCCGACGGGTGGCGCGGCGGGCGACGGCGGAGTCGTGCGTCACGACGACCATCGTGTGAGGAACGGGCTCCATGCGGATCCCCGGTCGCGTCGATGAAGAACCTATGACGTCGGGTGCCGGCGCCGTCGGACCGCACCTCACAGAGCACGCATAGTGTTCTCCATAGAAACCCCATAGGTGATTCCGCAGAATGGGGTCATGACCAGTGATCTCCCCGACCTCCGCCGCCCGGACGGTTCCCCGCTGCGCATCCTCGCCGTCGATGACGAGCAGATGCTCACCGACCTCCTCGCGATGGCGCTCCGCATGGAGGGCTGGGAGGTGCGCACGGCGTCCTCCGGCACGGAGGCGCTCCAGGTCGCCCGCGAGTTCGAGCCCGACGCGCTGGTGCTCGACATCATGATGCCCGACCTCGACGGCATGGCCGTGCTGCGGCGGCTGCGGGAGTCCGGCAGCCTCGTCCCCGTGCTCTTCCTCACCGCCAAGGATGCCGTCGACGACCGCGTCGCGGGCCTGACCGCCGGCGGTGACGACTACGTCACCAAGCCCTTCAGCCTCGAAGAGGTGATCGCCCGGCTGCGCGCCATCATCCGGCGCACCGGGCACGCCACGGCGGACGACGGCCAGTCCATCCTCCGCGTCGCCGACCTCACGCTCAACGAGGACAGCCATGAGGTCGTGCGCGACGGGGTCGAGATCGAGCTGACCGCGACCGAGTTCGAGCTGCTGCGCTACCTCATGCGCAACGAGCGCCGGGTGCTCTCGAAGGCGCAGATCCTCGACCGGGTCTGGAGCTACGACTTCGGCGGCAAGTCATCGGTCGTCGAGCTCTACATCTCGTATCTCCGCAAGAAGATCGACGCGGGGCGCACCCCGCTGCTGCACACCGTCCGCGGGGTGGGATACATGATCAAGGCGCCCCAGTGAGCCTGACCGGGTGGCGGCACCACCCGATGAGCCTGCAGACCCGGCTCATGACCGCCGTCATCGGGTTCGTGTCGCTGATCCTGGTGATCGTCGCGGTCATCACGAGCGCCACGCTCGGGCGCACGCTCGAGCAGCAGCTCGACGACCGGGTCTACGGCTACGCCGTGTCGCTCACGAACATCGTGAAGCAGGTGTCGCCCAACCTGGCCACGGCCGAGAAGATCATGGCCGGGCGCAACCCCGGCGAGCCGGGGCTGATCGTCGCGGTGTCGAATCCCGTGACGGGCATCAGCGGCGTCGTCGCGTCGAAGGCCGCGGGCGAACTCAGCGGCGAGACCGAGAGTCTGACCACCTCCCAGCTCACCCAGATCGCCGAGGCGCTGAGCGAGGGGCACGTCGCGAACGTGTCGATCGACGATCTGGGCTCGTACCGCGTGACCGCATCCACCACCAACTCCGGCGTCGTCGTGGTGGCCGGCCTGCCGAGGGATGCCATCCAGCGCCAGCTCGCGACGCTGTTGACGGTCATCGCCCTCGCGACGATCGGCGGGCTCATCCTCCTCGCCCTGACCACGGCGATCACGATCCGAGTCGGCCTGCGGCCGCTCCGCGCCGTCGCGGCGACCGCGACCCGGGTCGCGAATCAGCCCCTCGACCGCGGCGAGGTCGAGATCACCGAACGGGTCCCGGCATCCGAGGCCGATCCGCGCACCGAGACCGGGCTCGTCGGCGCCTCCCTGAACAAGCTGCTCGACCATGTGAACACCTCGCTCGCGTCCCGACAGAAGAACGAGGAGCGCATGCGCCGCTTCGTCGCCGACGCGAGCCACGAACTGCGCACCCCGCTCGCCTCGATCCGGGGCTATTCGGAGCTCTCGCTCCGCGCGCTCGGCCAGACGCCCGGCGCCGAGGCGATCGAGGGCACCACCACCTCCCTGGAGCGGATCCAGGCGCAGTCCCTGCGCATGACGCGGCTCGTCGAGGACCTGCTGCTGCTCGCCCGTCTCGACGAGGGACGCGAGCTCGTGCACGGCAGCGTGGACCTCACCCAGCTCGCCCTCGAGAGCCTGGCCGACGCCCGACCGACCGCGGTCGATCATCACTGGAACATCGAGGTGCCCGACGAGCCGGTGGTGATCGTCGGCGACGCGGGACGCCTGCACCAGGTGGTCGGCAACCTCCTCGCCAACGCCCGCACGCACACGCCCGCCGGCACGACCATCACGCTCCGCGTCGACCGCGAGGGCGAGGAGGCGGTGCTGCGCGTGCACGACGACGGACCGGGCATCGACCCTGCGGTGCGCGACGAGCTCTTCGCCCGCTTCGTCCGCGGAGACAGCTCCCGTGCGCGGCAGACCGGCGGCACGGGACTCGGGCTGGCGATCGCCACGGCGATCGTCGAGGGCCACGGCGGCGTGCTCTCGGTGACCAGCGAGCCCGGCGACACGACCTTCACCGTCCGGCTCCCGATCGGGCCGCGACAGGCATCCGCCGACGCCGCCGAGGAGTCGGCGGACTGATCCCTCAGTAGCCGGCGAAGGCGTCGGTGGTGAGCGTGCGCGCCTTCTGGAGCGCGGGCGCGAGATCGGCGATCAGACGCGGCGGCCCCGAGATGAAGGCATGCCGGCTGCCGATGTCGGGCACGGCCGCCTGCAGTCCGTCGGCGTCGAGGCGGATGCCGCGAGCCCAGGTCCAGTGCGCCGGGAGGTCGGCCGGCTCGTCGCGGGTGAACACCACGACCCGTGCGCCGGTCGCGGCGAGCTCCTCGCGGAACGCCAGCTCGGACGAGTCGGCGGCCACGTACACCAGCACGATGTCGCGCTGCGCACCGGTCGCCTGAAGCTGGCGCAGCTGCGAGACGAACGGCGTGACGCCGATCCCGGCGGCCACCATGAGCACCGGCGTCTCGCCGCGCGGCAGGAGGAAGTCGCCCCAGGTGCCCGTGACCGCGAGGGTCGCCCCCGGCTCGGCCGCCGCGAGCGCGCGCTTGAAGCTGGACGGATGCTGCGGGTCGCCGTTCTTGTAGGCGATGCGGAGCTCGGGCAGGTCGGCCGGCGCGGAGACGATGCTGAACTCGCGGCGCGTTCCACGGGCGTCGGCGCGGCGGTGCGGGACGTCGAGTTCGAGGTACTGACCGGGCAGGAAGGAGAGCTTGCCCTGCGCGCGGAAGATCAGCTCCTGCGCCGTCGGGGTCACGGCGGTACGACGCTCGAGCACGAGCCGCACCGCCCCGCGCAGCGCGAAGGCGAAGGCCAGCAGGTTACCGATCAGCAGCGCGCGCTCCTGTCCGAGCGTGAACAGTCCGCCCACCGACAGCGGCCAGCCCGCGAGGATGCCGACCACGGCGGCGACGGCGAACTGCTGCCAGCGGCGCGGCGGCAGGGTCAAGGGCTCCGACAGCATGAACGCCCCGAGGAAGAGGAACGGCGACTGCAGGAGCGCGAACGACAGCGCCGTCCCGAGGTCCGCGGCGATGCCGAACTCCTGGGCCTGGACGAACTGCCGCAGCACCGAGGTCGCGACGGCGAGCACGAGGAAGAGCAGCACGACGCGCACCTTCTCGGTACGCCAGAGCACGGCGAGCCCGAGCAGTGCCACGGGGATCGCGAGCGAGGGAGCGCCCACCCACCACGACGCCGAGGTCCCCAGCCACGAGAACGCCCCGAACGAGCCCACGATCGAGACGACCGCCGCGCCGAACGCCGCCGGGTTGAGGATGTGCCGTCCACGCCACGCGAGGAGGTACTTCGACAGGCTGGCCAGCGCCGCCGCGATCGCCAGACCGCCCAGGGCTGCCGGCTCGACGCCGGGCCGCAGCACGAACAGCAGGATCAGCGCGGTGACCAGCGACGACTCGACGCGCCACGGCAGCCCCAGGAGGCGCTGCGCCACGGCATCCACCCCTGCGACCACGACCGTGAGCACGACCGCCGACACCGCGATCTCGAGCGGGGTCGGCGAGACGATGATGCCGGCGGCAGAGAGCACGAGCGCGACGAGCAGCAGCCCGACGAGCGCGAACAGGACGAGGCGGTACATCGAGAGCGCGCCGAGCCGGGCGAGCACGCGCTGGCGGGCGGCGGTGAAGGAGCGGTTCACGGGGTCAACTCTTCCCTATGCGTCGGGGCGGGTGGGGGTGAAGATCTCGATCGGGCATCCGGGCGACCGCTGGGCGCGTCCGTCGCTGCTCAGACGCACCCAGTGCACGCCCCAGCGGGCGGCGAGCTCGGGTCCGCCGTCGAAGAAGAGCGCCGTCGCGACGGCATCCGCGGTCATCGCCTCGTCGGCGAGCGCCCAGGCGGCCGTCCAGGCGACGACGGGAGTGCCGGTGCGGGCGTCCAGCACGTGATGGAACCCCGCGCCCCAGGCCCGGCGATTGGTGGCCGAGGCGCAGAGGGCCTGATCGCCGACCGTCGCGACGCCGATCGCGCGGGAGGCGTCGAACGGATGCTCGAGGCCGACCCGGATCGCCCCGTCGCGCACCGAGAGGTCACCCCCGGCGTCGACCACGACGGTTCCCGGAACGTCGGCGAGAGCGCGCTGCACGAGATCGACGAGTCGCCCCTTCCCGAGCGCCCCCACGTCGATCGTCGCCGGCCCCCGCATGGTGAGGGCGTCGGCGGACCACTCGAGGCGCGTCGTCCAGTCGTCCGGCGCGGGGCGGGGTTCTCCCGCCACGAGCGAATACGCCGCGTCGTAGCCGAGCGCCTCCAGGCTCTCGCCCACGAGAGGGTTCACGGCGCCGCCCGTCGCCGCCGAGAGCTCGCGATACGCGTCGAGCATCGGCGCGGCGTCATCCGACGCGAAGCCCCCGCCCGCAGCGCGCAGCCGCGACACGTCGGAGTCGGGGCGGAAGCGCGACCATCGACGGTCGAAGTGCTCCGTCACGGCCTGGACCGCCGCGCGCCCGTCCGGCGGGAGCGGATCGGCGGTCTCGATCTCCCAGCGCGTGCCGATCGCCTCGAAACGCCAGACGACCATGACCGGCGATCAGGCCGCGGCCTGCTCCTTGATGGACTCGACGGCCGCGTTGAAGCCGCCGCTGGTGAGCGACGAACCGGCGACGCGGCTGACGTTCAGCTCGTCGATCGGCTTGCCCTCGACCTCGTCGGCGATGCCCTCGATGAACGCTCCCTGGTACTGCTCGGTCTCCCGGGCCTGCGGGTCGCCGGTCACCTCGACGCTCTCCACGACGCCGTCGGCGAGGGTGAGGGTGACCGAGATCGTCTCGACCGTCTCGGGCGTCTGGTACGAGCCGTCGGCCGTGTACGTGCCGTCCTCGTACGTCCCCGACGCGTCGGATCCGCCGGTCGAACCGGTGTCGGAGCCGGAGTCGGCACCCGTGGACCCGGCGCCGTCGGTGCCGCCCGCGCAGCCGGCCAGGACGAGGAGTCCTGCCATGCCCACGAGGGCGGACCCCTTGCGGACAGAGGTCGGTACGGTGGTGCGGATCATGATGTCCTCCCGGCTCGGTGTCGCTCGACGGGCGTCGATCCTCCGAGAGTAGGAAGCACGGCTATGGACGGGCTGTGCCTCGGCGAGGAGGTGCCTACGCGTCGCCGCCGAACATGCTCGTCACGGAGCCGTCCTCGAACACCTCGTGGATCGCCCGCGCCAGCAGCGGGGCGATCGGCAGGATGGTGAGGCCGTCCCAGCGGCGCGACTCGGTCAGCGGGATCGTGTCGGTGATGACGACCTCGTCGATCGACGCGTCCTGCAGGCGCTCGGATGCCGGGTCGCTGAAGATCGCGTGCGTCGCCGCCACGATCACGCGGTGCGCGCCGTTCGCCTTGAGCGCCTGCGCCGCCTTCACGATCGTGCCGCCGGTGTCGATCATGTCGTCGACCAGGAGGCAGGTGCGCCCCTCGACCGCGCCCACGATCTCGTGCACGGAGACCTGGTTGGCGACCTTCGGGTCGCGGCGCTTGTGGATGATCGCGAGCGGGGCGCCCAGGCTGTCGGACCAGGTGTCGGCGACGCGGACGCGGCCCATGTCGGGCGACACGACGGTGAGGATCTCACGGTCCTCGGGCGACAGCGTCCGTTCGAAGTGATCCAGCAGCACCGGCTTCGCGAACAGGTGGTCGACCGGGCCGTCGAAGAAGCCCTGGATCTGCGCGGCGTGCAGGTCGACGCTCATCACGCGGTCGGCGCCGGCCGTCTTGAGCAGATCTGCGACGAGACGGGCGCTGATCGGCTCGCGGCCGCGGCCCTTCTTGTCCTGACGCGAATACGGATAGTAGGGGGCGACGACGGTGATCCGCTTGGCCGAGGCGCGCTTGGCGGCGTCGATCATGATCAGCGTCTCCATGAGCCACTCGTTGACCGGCTCGCCGAACGTCTGCACGAGGAAGAGGTCGACACCGCGGATCGACACCTCGAAGCGGGCGTAGATCTCACCCGAGGCGAAGGTACGGTGCTCGACCGGCGCGATCTCCGTGCCGAGGGCCTCGGCGACGGCGGCGGTCAGCTCGGGGTGCGAACGCCCGCCGGCCACGACCAGCCGCTTCTTGGTCTTCGCGATGATCCCGGGGGCCACCCCGTTGTCGCGATCCAGATCGACCGTCTTCTTCTTGCGCGCCATCCGTGGTTACTCCGCCGCTCGTTCCCGGGACGCGGCGTCCGCCGCTCCCGTTCCTGCTCTGTTCTTCTCGACCCAACCCTCGATGTTGCGCTGGGGCGCGACGGTCATGGCCAGGGCTCCGGCCGGGACGTCCTTGCGGACGACCGCGCCGGCGCCGGTCTTCGCGCCAGCACCCAGCCTAACCGGCGCGACGAGCACGGTGTGCGAGCCCGTGTGCACCTCGTCGCCGATCTCGGTGCGGTGCTTGTTGACGTCGTCGTAGTTCGCCGTGATCGTGCTGGCGCCGAGGTTCACCCCGCGCCCGATCGTCGCGTCGCCGACGTACGACAGATGAGGGACCTTGCTGCCCTCGCCGATCTCGGCGTTCTTGGTCTCGACGTAGGCGCCGATCTTGCCCTTCGCGCCGAGGACGGTGCCGGGGCGCAGGTAGGAGAACGGACCGACCGTGGCGCCGGCCCCGATGACGGCGAGCGTGGCGTCGGTGCGGCGGACGACCGCGTCTTCCCCGACCTCGCAGTCCACGAGCGAGGTGTCGGGGCCGACGGTCGCTCCGGCGGCGATCGTGGTCGCCCGGAGGATGTGGGTGTTCGGGAGCACCGTCACGTCGGGCGCGAGCGTCGCGTCGTCGTCGATCCACGTCGTCGAGGGGTCGACGATCGTGACGCCCTCGAGCTGCCAGCGCCGCACGATGCGCGCGTTCAGGAGGCGGCCGACCTCGGCCAGCTGTGCACGGTCGTTGACGCCGAAGGTCACGGTCACGTCGGACACGACGGAGGCCGCGACCCGGTCGCCGTCGCGGCGGACGAGGCCCGGCACGTCGGTGAGGTACATCTCGCCCTGCGCGTTCTCGACGCCGATCTCGGGCAGATAGGTGCGCAGGGTGGTCGCGCGGAACGCGTACATGCCGGCGTTGATCTCGTGCACCGCGGCTTCCTCGTCGCTCGCGTCCTTCTGCTCCACGATGCGATCGACGCCGCCCTCCGCGTCGCGGATGACGCGGCCGTACCCGGTCGGGTCGTCGACGACCGCGGTCATGAGGGTGGCCGGGGCACCGGACGAGCGGTGCTCGGCCAGGAACGCCGAGAGGGTGTCGGCGTCGGCCAGCGGGCAGTCGCCCGAGAGCACGAGCACGTCGCCGTCGAAGTCCTCCGGCAGGGCGTCGACCGCGACCTGCACCGCGCGGCCGGTGCCGGGCACGTCGTCCTGGTCGACGAACACGGCGTCGGGGTGGTCTGCGGCGAGCGCTGCGACGACCTGGTCGCGCTCGTGGCGGACCACCACCTCGATGTGGGCGGCGCCGAGCGCGGCGGCGGTCGTCAGGACGTGCCCGACGAGGGGCCTGCCGGCGATCGGATGCAGCACCTTGGGGAGGCGGGACTTCATCCGCGTGCCCTGTCCTGCGGCGAGGATCACGATCGCGAGGTTGTTCTCTGTCATGCTCCGCCGCCAGGACTCGAACCTAGACCTCACAGCTCCAAAGGCTGTCGTGCTGCCATTACACCACGGCGGACCGCGACCTCCGGAAGGGTGCCGCCCGACAATTCTGCCACGCCGTCATCCGGCCGAAACACGGGCGTGGGATGCTCCCCCGATGAGCATCGTGATCGACCGCGTCGCGGGCCCGACGCCGGGCCTCGCCGCCTTCCTCCTCGCGCACCACGCCGACATGGAGGGCACGGCGCCGCCCGAGAGCCGGCACGCCCTGCCCCTGGATGCGCTCCTCGCCCCCGGCATCCGCCTGTTCGCGGCCCGCGACGGCGACCTGCTGGTCGCGACCGGCGCCCTGGCCCCGATCGAGGAGCAGCACGAGGAGCTCAAGTCGATGCGCACCGACCCGGCCCGTCGCGGGGAGGGACTGGGACGCAGGGTCCTGCACGTCCTCCTCGACGACGCCCGGCGCCGCGGCATCCGTCGGGTCTCGCTCGAGACGGGCAGCGCGGAGTTCTTCCACCCCGCCCGCAGCCTCTACAGCCGAGCCGGTTTCCGCGCGTGCCCGCCGTTCGCCGACTACGCGCCCGACCCGCACAGCGTCTTCCTGACGATCGACCTCTCCGCGCCCTGACGCTCGGCACGGGATAATGGAGGGATGAGCGCAACGGACGAGGTCGATCGGATCGTCGGCGCGTGGAACGCGCAGCGACCCGACCTGGACTTCTCGCCCCTCGAGGTGCTCTCCCGCATGGATCGTCTCTCGCGTCATCTCGATCGCGCCCGTCGCGACGTGTTCCGGCGCAGCGACCTGGAGCCGTGGGAGTGGGACGTGCTCTCGGCGCTGCGGCGGGCCGGCACGCCGTTCCAGCTCTCCCCCAAGCAGCTGCTGCAGCAGACCCTGGTCTCCAGCGGCACCATGACGAACCGGATCGATCGGCTGGTCGGCCGCCGCTTCGTGCGGCGCGAGTCCGATCCCGACGACGGCCGCAGCATCCTCGTCACCCTCACGGACGACGGCCGGATGCGGGTGGATGCCGCGATCACCCGCCTCGTGGACGTCGAGGCCGATCTGCTCCAGGCGCTGTCGCGCGCCGACCGCGACCGGCTCGCCGGGCTGCTCCGCAAGCTCAGCCTCAGCTTCGACGCGTGAGGGCGCGCTGATGGGCATGCCCTCCCCTCTCCCCGTGCGCGACGGCGTGGGCGCGACGCGCCTGCACGTGCCGCTGCGGGGCCCCTGGCCGACCATCGCGGACTACATGGCGGAGCGCTTCTTCCACCTGGACCCGGAGCGGCTGCGGGTGCGCTTCGACCGCGGTGAGATCGTCGCGCGCGACGGACGACCGCTCCCCCGCGACACGCCGCTCGGCGCGGAGGAGTTCGTCTGGTACTACCGCGAGCCGCCGGTGGAGAAGGACATCCCGTTCGAGATCGAGATCCTGCACCAGGACGCCGACCTGGTCGTGGTCGACAAGCCGCACTTCCTGCCGACGACCCCGGGCGGCAAGTACCTGCAGAACTCGGCGCTCGTGCGGCTGCGCAACCTGCTCGGTGTTCCCGAGCTGACCCCCATCCACCGCCTCGACCGGGCGACCGCCGGGCTGCTGATGTTCTCGGTGCGGCCGCAGACGCGCGGCGCGTACCAGCTGCTGTTCGAGAACCGCGAGGTGCAGAAGGTCTACGAGGCCGTGTCGACGCGCCCCGCGGACTGGGACGATGCACGACCGGCGCTGGCGGGGCATCCGCTCCCCCTCGTCTACCGCAACCACATCGTGAAGCACCGCTCGCAGGTCTGCGTCCAGGTCGACGAGACCCGCGAGCCGAACGCCGAGACGCTCATCGAGCTGCTCGGCAGCGATGAGCGCGTGATCCACACCCTGCTGCGCCCGCACAGCGGCCGGATGCATCAGCTGCGCGTCCACCTGGCCGCCCTCGGCGCCGGCATCCTCCACGACGGGTTCTACCCCGTGCTGCTGCCGGAGGCGCCCGACGACTTCGCCCGTCCGCTCCAGCTGCTGGCGAGGGAGCTCCGCTTCACCGACCCGCTCTCGGGCGCGGAGCGCGTGTTCACCACACGGCGTCGCCTGCAGGAGGCTCCCGCCGCGGACTGACGCTCAGCGACGCATGATGCGCCGTGCGAGGCGCGTGCCGAGCATCTGCACGAGATGCACGAACACCACGATCAGGGCGATCGCCGCCCACATCACGATCGGCTCGAACTGGCGGAAGCCGTAGACCTGCGCGAAGGCGCCGAGACCGCCGCCGCCGATGAGTCCCGCCATGGCCGTCATGTCGATGAGGGCGACGACGATGAAGGTGTATCCGAGGATCAGCGGGCCGAGCGACTCGGGGATCGCGACGGTGAAGAGGATGCGCAGGGGCCCGGCACCCATCGCGCGCGCCGCCTCGATGACGCCCGGCGACACCGAGACCAGGTGCTGCTCGACGATGCGGCCGATCGCGAAGGCCGCAGCGATGCCGATGAGGAACGCTCCGGCGGTGGTGCCGATGCCCGTCCCCACCACGGCGCGCGCGAACGGCTGGGCGACGGCGACGAAGAGCACGAACGGGATCGGACGGAAGAAGTTCACGGCGAGGTTGGCCACGGCAGACACCGCGGCGTTCTGCATGAGGCCGCCGGGGCGCGAGACGTAGAGCACGACGCCGATGACGAGACCGAGGACGCCGCCCAGCACGAGGGCGAACGTGGTCATGTACAGCGTCTCGAGCGCCGCCGACCAGAATTCCGGTCCGAGTTCGATCAGACGGTCCATCAGAGGGCTTCCTCTCGGGCGATCTCGGTGACCTCGACGCGGTCCGCGATGGCGGCCAGGGCCCGATCGATCGCGGCGCTCTCGCCGCGGATCGCGAGCGTGAGATGGCCGAACGCCCGGCCGCGGATGTCGTTGATGCCGCCGTACACGAGCTCGAAGTCGAGCCCGGCGGCCGCGAGATCGAGGAACACCTGCGCCTGGGACGAGTCGCCGTCGCGGAACGAGAACGTCACGAGACGGCCGCGGTGGCGCTCGCGCAGCACCGACAGCTCCGACGGCGAGGGGATGCCCTTGACCACGGTGCCGACGAAGCGCTGGGACGCGGGGTTCTGCGGCGCGGAGAAGACGTCGAACACGTCGCCCTGCTCGATGACGCGCCCGTTCTCCATCACGGCGACCTTCGTCGCGAGCGTCTGGATCACATCCATCTCGTGCGTGATGACGACGATCGTGACGCCCTGCTCCTCGTTGACGCGCTTGAGCAGGTCGAGGACCTCGTGCGTCGTCTGCGGGTCGAGGGCGCTGGTCGCCTCGTCGGCGAGCAGGATCGCCGGCTTCGTGGCGAGCGCACGGGCGATGCCCACCCGCTGCTTCTGCCCGCCCGACAGCTGCTCGGGATAGGCCCGCGCTTTGTCGGCGAGGCCGACGAAGGAGAGCAGCTCGGCGACCCGCGCCTCGATGTCGGCCTTCGACCAGCCGGCGAGCTTCAGGGGGTAGGCGACGTTCGCCCGCACGGTGCGCGAGGAGAACAGGTTGAACTGCTGGAAGATCATGCCGATCCCGCCGCGCACGGTGCGCAGCGCGCTCTCCGGCAGCGAGGTGATGTCGACGCCGTCGACGTGGATCGACCCCGACGTGGCCGGCTCCAGGGCATTGATGAGGCGGACGAGCGTCGACTTGCCGGCCCCGGAGTATCCGATGATGCCGAAGACGTCGCCCTTCTCGATCGACAGGGTGACGTTGTCGACGGCGATGATCTCGCCGTCCCCCGCGGTGCGGGACGGATAGGCCTTGGACACGTCGGTCAGGCTCACGATCGGCATGGGGTCTCCGGTGGGGGTAATCGGCAGACGACGAATCGGGTGACGCACGAGGCGCCACCCGATTCTCTCGCATCAGGCGGGGCGGACAGCACCCCGCCTCGGCTCACTTGTTCGCTGCGGTGTCCTCCTGCACCTTCTTCAGCGACGCGACGAGGTCCTCGACCGGGGTCTGCAGAGCCACGGCGGTGTCGCCGGACGACTCGAGGAGTCCGGCCTGCACGTCTTCGTTCGTCTGGAAGATCTCGACGAGCTTGAGGTACGTCTCGTTGTCGGCATCCTCCGCGCGGGCCGCGAAGATGTTGACGTACGGCAGCGCGTTCGGGTCCTCGGGGTCGTCCTGGGCGATGGCGTCGTCGAACGTCAGGCCCGCGTCCTCGACGAAGTCGTTGTTGATGATCGCCGCCGCCACGTCCGGCAGCGAGGTGGGGATGAGCGCGGCCTCGAGCGCGGTGACCTCGACCTTGGACTTCTCGGTGTCGACGTCGGCGAGGTCGGAGAAGATCGTGCCGCCGCTCTTGAGCTCGACGAGGCCGGCCGACTGCAGCACGAGCAGGGCGCGCGCCTGGTTCGACGCGTCGTCCGGGACGGCCACGGTCTCGCCCTCGGGGATGTCGTCGACATCGTCGTACTTCTTCGAGTAGAGGCCGAGCGGGTAGATCGCGGTCGAGCCGACGGGCGTGAGGTCGGAGCCCGAGTCCTCGTTGTAGCCCGCGAGGTACACGATGTGCTGGAACTGGTTGAGGTCGATCTCGCCCTCGCTCAGCGCCGGGTTCGGCTGCTCGTAGGAGCCGAAGTCGACGAGCTCGACCGTGATGCCCTCCTCGGCGGCGGCGTCGACGAACGCCGGCCACTGCGGGTCGCCCTTGCCGATGACGCCGATCTTGACGACCTCGTTCCCGGAGTCGCCGGAGCCGGCGTCGGAGGATGCCGAGGCGCAGCCTGCGAGCGCGACGAAGAGCGGGACCGCGGCGAGCGCGGCGATGACGGAAGTAGTGCGACGAGACATGATTGTTCGGGTTCCTCTCTCAGGGACTCGAATACGTTAGGCAGGTGCGGAGCCGCACGCGGAATCGGCCCGTCACACAGCGTCACGCGCCGCGCCGGCCGCGCGTGTCGGACTCAGTCGAACTCCTCGATGCCCTGCAGGCGCACCTGCTCGAGATCGAGACGGGCGGCGATGCGTCGCACGACGATGTCGTCCACGGTCCCCGAGCGGCGCAGCCCGAGGAGCACCTCCCGCTTGCGCTCGAGGAGGGCGAGCTTCAGCCGCGTGTGCTCCTCGTGGCGCACCAGGGGCGAGCGCTGAAGCATGTCGACGTCGGTCGAGGTGGCGATCATCTGCAGGGTCGTGCCGGTCGCGGCATCCGGTGCTTCCCCGACGCCTCCGGTCGCGTCCCCGTCGTCCTCGCTCGTCCCGCCCGCGGTGCCCGCGGCCAGCGGATCGGGCTCGCCCAGGAGGTCGTCGAGCTCCCTGGCCTGCTCGTCGACGAGCGCCTGCTCGCGGGCCAGCGCCTTCGCGTTCGCGAGCTCCAGCATCTGGTAGCCCTCGGCCCGCACCCGGTCGCGGATCTCCTGACCCACGCCGTGCTCGACCGCGAGATCGTCGAGGGCCGCGAGCGCGGCGCCCGAGATCGCGCGCTCCGCGAGCTCGTACTCCTCCTGCTCGGCGTGGTCGACGGGCAGGCGCGCCCAGCGGGCGACCAGCGGCAGCAGCGGCCCCTGCACGAGCAGGCTGAGCAGGATGACGCCCGCGGTGACGAACACGATCTCATCACGTCCGGCCGGGCCCTCGGCCAACGAGGTGGGCACCGACAGGGCGATCGCCAGCGACACGGCCCCGCGCATGCCGGCCACGGTCGACACGACGCGTCCGCGGGCTCGGGTCCCGCGCGGTGGCCGCGGCCCGGGCTGCCGCTGGAACGGCACGGTCAGCAGCTGGAAGAGATACCGCACCACCACCAGCGTCGCCCACACCGCGACGGCGGTCAGGGCGAGCCAGCCGAACATCGCCGCCGAGATCTCGTGGGCGACGTACTGCACCTCCAGCCCGATGAGGATGAACAGCGCCCCGTTGAGCAGGAAGACGCCGAACGGCCACACGGCATCCGTCTGCCGGCGCGAGGATGCCGTGGTCAGACGAGGCGAGACGAACGAGATCACCAGACCGGCGACGACCACCGCCAGCACCCCGGAGGCGTGGATGATCTCGGCCAGCAGGAACGCGGTGAACGGGATCAGGAGCAGCGTGACGTTGAGGACGGAGGTGCGGTTCGACCCGCGCAGCAGCAGGGCGCCGAGGATCGCGACCACGGCCCCGGCGGCGATCCCGCCGAGGTAGGAGACGAGCACGGTCCAGGTCACCGACAGCGGCGTGATCTGGCCGCCCACGGCCAGCGACACCGCGATCGCGTACAGCACCAGCGCGGTGCCGTCGTTGGTCAGGCTCTCCGCCTTGAGCTTCATGAACATGCGCCGCGGCAGGAGGCGGCCGAGGGCGGCGACCGCGGTCGCGTCCGGCGGTGCCACGGCCGCACCGAGGATGAGCGCGATCTCCCACGGCATCCCGAAGAGCACCCCGATCCCGGCCACCGCGAACGCCGAGGCCACCACGAGCAGGGTGCTCATGGGCAGGATGTACCGGAAGTCCCGACGGATCGAGCGCAGCGACGTCGTCAGGCTCTCCCAGAACAGCATCACGGGCAGGAAGAGCAGCAGCACGGTCTCCGGCGGCAGCTGCACCTCGCGGAGCGCGGGGACGAAGCCCAGCAGCAGGCCGAACAGCACCAGCACCAGCGGCAGCGCCAGCCGCAGGCGCGGCGCGATCAGCGTTCCGACGAGGATCGTGAGTCCGAGCAGGACGGTGACCTCGAGTCCTTCCATATGCACCTCCGGATGCCGCGCGATCAGGGCGTGCGCGAGCGGCGGGCGTCAGGCCCCGCTCCGTTCACAGCGCGTCGCAAGGCCACGGTATTCCCGCGACGCGCGCTTCACCAGAGGACCGTCGGTCCCCCGCTTCCGCCGGGGTCAGCCGATCTCCTCGGTGAGCTCGAACCACCGGGTCTCGAGCTCCTCGACCTCGGCCTCCTGCGCGCTGATCCTCGTCATCTTCTCCCCGAGTCCGGCGTAGTCCGACTGGTCGTGCTCGGCGAGGGCCTGCTTGGCGGCATCCACCTGCTGCGTGAGCTTCTGGATGCGTCGCTCCAGCGCCGAGACCTCCTTCTGCGCGGCACGCAGAGCGGCGCCGTCCAGGTTCGACGGGGTCGCGGAGGAGGACGCGGATGCCGTCGGCGCGGCGCTGCCCGCGGACTGATCGCGCGCGGCATCCTGCTTCTCCCGCAGACGCAGGTACTCGTCGACCCCGCCCGGCAGGTGGCGCAGGCGACCGTCGAGGATCGCGAACTGCTGATCGGTCACGCGCTCGAGGAAGTACCGGTCGTGACTGACCACCAGGAGCGTCCCCGACCAGGAGTCCAGCAGGTCCTCGATCGCCGCGAGCATGTCGGTGTCCATGTCGTTGGTCGGCTCGTCGAGGATCAGCACGTTCGGCTGGTCCAGCAGCACGAGCAGCAGCTGCAGGCGCCGCTGCTGGCCGCCCGAGAGGTCCTTGACCGGGGTGGAGAGCTGCGCCGACGCGAACCCCAGGCGCTCGAGCAGCTGCCCGGGCGTGAGGTCCTGCGCCTTGGAGCCGCTGCCGAGCGTGTACGAGGTGCGCAGGCCCGAGACGACGACGCGCACGGGATCGTTCCAGTGCTGCTCGAGCTCGTCGAGGCGCTGCGTGAGCGTCTTCACCCGCACCGTCTTGCCGCGCTTCACGCGGCCGGCCGTGGGCTCGACGGTGCCGGAGATGAGCCCGAGGAGCGTCGACTTTCCCGCGCCGTTCACGCCGAGGATGCCGGTGCGCTCGCCCGGAGCGATCCGCCACTCGACGTCACGGAGCACCGTCTTCTCCCCGCCGTCCTCGGTCGGGTACGTGACGCCGACGTCGAGCAGGTCGACCACGTCCTTGCCGAGGCGCGAGACGGCGAGCGACTGGAGCGACACCTTGTCGCGGATCTCGGGGACGTCGGCGATGAGCTCGTTGGCCGCGTCGATGCGGAACTTCGGCTTCGCCGTGCGTGCGGGGGCGCCGCGGCGCAGCCACGCCAGCTCCTTGCGGGCGAGGTTCTGCCGCTTCGCCTCGGTCGCCGCCGCCATCCGGTCGCGCTCGACGCGCTGCAGGATGTACGCCGCGTACCCGCCCTCGAAGGGCTCGACGATGCGGTCGTGCACCTCCCACGTCTCGGTGCAGATCTCGTCGAGGAACCAGCGGTCGTGGGTCACGACCAGGAGGGCTCCGGCGTTCGCCGTCCACCGCTTCTTGAGGTGGCCGGCCAACCACGTGACCGCTTCGACGTCGAGATGGTTGGTGGGCTCGTCGAGCGCGATCACGTCCCACTCCCCCGCGAGGAGGCGGGCGAGCGAGACCCGGCGGCGCTGCCCGCCGCTGAGCGATCCGATGCGCGCCTCCCACGGCAGGTCGCGCAGCAGCCCCTCGATCACGTCGCGCGTGCGGGGGTCACCGGCCCACTCGTACTCGGGGGTGTCGCCGACCACGGCCTCGGCGATCGTGACGTCGTCGCCGAGTGTGTCGGCCTGCGAGAGCACGCCGATCGTCGTGCCGCCGCGCACCGTGACGCGGCCGGAGTTCGGCTCCTTGATGCCCGCCAGCATCCCGAGCAGGCTCGACTTGCCGTCGCCGTTGCGGCCGACGATGCCGATCCGATCGCCCTCCTCGATGCCGAGGGTCACGGAGTCGAAGACGACCCTGGTCGGATATTCGAGGTGCAGGGCCTCGGCCCCCAGAAGATGTGCCATGTCCCTTCCAGGGTAGTCGCGCTCGCTCCCCCGTCGCGTCGACCCCGCTGCGCGGCTTCCCGTCGCACGAGGGGCCGCTCTCCGCGCCGGTGACGACCGTTCGCGTGACCGGAACGCCGGACCCCGGAGCGCACAGCCCCGCCCTGGTTCCGGTCGCACGAGGGGTCGGTCTGCGGGCTGAGAGCGACCGTTCGCGCGACGGGAACAGTCGGATGCCGGGACGGATGCCGGGGCGGAGGCGCGCGGACGCGGAAGAGCCGCCCGGGTCGGGTGACCTGGGCGGCTCTCGTCAGCGTGCGGTGCGGACCGCAGATGACTTACTGGTAGGACTGGACGATCTCGAGCAGGCTCGGGACGTTCTTGTACGCCTCGGCGGCGTTCTCCTTGGTGACGATCAGCGGCTCGAGCAGGTACGAGTCGACGACCTTGGCGCCGTTGTCGTAGGACTCGGTGTCGTTGACGTCGACCTCCTCGCCCTTCTGGAGCTGGTCGACCATCTTGATGGCCTGCTCCACGAGGAGCGTGGTGTCCTTGTTGATCGTGGAGTACTGGATGCCCTCCATGATCGACTTGACGGACTCGACCTCGGAGTCCTGACCCGTGACGACCGGGACCGGCTTGCCGGCCTGCTGCACCGAGGTGATGATGGCGCGGGCGAGGGTGTCGTTCGGGGAGAGGACGCCGTCGAGGACGGTGTCGCCGCTGTACGAACCGGTCAGGAGGGTGTCCATGCGGTTCTGCGCGTTCTCGGCCAGCCAGCCCTCGGTCGCGGTCTGGGCGATCTCGGTCTGACCCGACACGACGTTCAGCGTGCCGTCGTCGATCGCCGGCTGGAGCACGTCCATGGCGCCGTCGAAGAAGACGGCGGAGTTCGCGTCGTCCGGGGAGCCGGAGAACAGCTCGATGTTGTACGGAGCCTCGTGTCCCGCACGCTCGGCGAGGCCGTCGAGCAGGGCCTGGCCCTGCAGCTGGCCGACCTTGAAGTTGTCGAACGCGACGTAGTAGTCGACGGCCTCGGTGTTCTCGATGAGACGGTCGTAGGCGATCACGTAGGCGCCGGCATCCTTCGCGGCCTGCACCTGCGTGGCCAGCTGCTTGCCGTCCTTCGCACCGATGATGATGACCTTGGCACCGTTGGTGACCATGGCCTGGATCTGGTTCTGCTGCTCGGCGACCGTGTTGCTGGCCGGCGCGTACTGCACGTCGGCCTTGTAGCCGGCCGACTCGAGGCCGTCGGTGAACAGCTTGCCGGCGAGGACCCAGTTCTCCGACGTCTTGTCGGGAAGGGCGACACCGATCGTGGAACCGGCCTCGAAACCGGACGAAGCCTCTTCGCCGGATCCGGTGCTCTCACCGCCGCGCTCCGATGAGCAGCCGGTGAGGGCGAAGGCGCCTGCGACGACAAGCGCTGTCGCCGAAACAAGGATCTTCTTCATGTGATCTCTTTCTCTGGTGTGTGAAGGTCTCATCGCGCGTGGGCCACGCGGTCAGACCCCTACTTTCCGCTCGTCTTGTCGACGGGTGGGGCTTGGTAGGTCTTGTTGGGCTCGAAGGTCTCGGTGCCGGGCTCGACCTGACGGCCGAAGCGGCGGGTCATGAACCCGATGATCGAGGGACGACCCTGCTGCTTGTTCCAGACGTCGATGCCGACCGCGAGCAGGAGCACGAGGCCCTTGATCATCGAGACGACGTCGGCGCCCTGGCCGAGCAGCGCGAGGCCGTTGTTGAGGAACGCCATCACGAGACCACCGATGATCGATCCGATCACGGTGCCGATGCCGCCGGCGACGGCCGCGCCGCCGATGAAGACGGAGGCGATCGCGTCGAGCTCCCAGCCGGTGCCGTCGTTCGGGCCGGAGGCCTGCGACCGGGCGACGAAGATCATGCCGGCGAGGGCGGCGAGCACGGACATGTTCATCATGACGAAGAAGTCGACCCAGCGGTCCTTGACTCCCGAGAGGCGCGCGGCCTGACGGTTGCCGCCGACGGCGTAGATGTGACGACCGAACACCGTCTTGCTCGTGACGAACGTGTAGATGATGACGAGGGCGAGCAGGATGAGGCCCGGGACCGGGAAGCTCGTGCCGGGGCGACCGGTCGCGAACATCCAGGCGGCGGCGAGCACGACGATCGACAGGAGCACCACCTTGGTGACGCTGACCCAGAGGGGGGCGCTGTCGGAGCCCATCTTGTGCTGGACGCGGCGGGTGCGGATCTCCCAGAAGACCAGCCACGCGACGGCGATGAGCGCGAGGATCATCGTGGGCACGTTGAACGGCAGCGGCAGACCGACTTCGGGGAGGTAGCCGGTGCCGATGATCTGAAAGCCCTTCGGGACCGGGATGGTCTGGGCGTCGCCGATGAACTGCTGGGCGCCGCGGAAGAACAGCATGCCCGCGAGGGTCACGATGAATGCCGGAACACCCACGTACGCCACCCAGAAGCCCTGCCACGCACCGACCGCGGCGCCGACGCCGAGGCCGAGCAGGATCGCGAGCGGCCAGGGGAGGTTCCACTCCGTCATCGACTTGGCGACGATGATGCCCGTGAACGCCGCCACCGAACCCACCGACAGGTCGATGTGACCCATGATGATGACCATCACCATGCCGATCGCGAGGATCAGGATGAAGGAGTACTGGTTGATGACGTTGATCAGGTTGCCGGAGGTCAGCGTCGCGCCGTTCGGGCCGTTGCGCAGCAGCGTCAGGATCTCGAAGAGGACGATGATGACGATGAGGCTGCCGAGGATTCCGAACTGACGCAGCGACGAGGTGCCGCCGCCGCCGAACATCTTGGTGATGTCCCGGAAGTGGAACCCGCTCTTCGCGGGTGTGGTGTCGGTGGTCATGCGGATGCTTTCTGGTTCGCGGAGGTCATGCTGCGCATGAGGGCTTCGGGGGTCGCCTGGTCGGTCGGGATGCAGTCGGTGACCCGACCTTCGAAGACGGTGTAGATGCGGTCGGAGATGCCCAGCAGCTCGGGGAGCTCGCTGGAGATGACGATGACGCCCTTGCCCTGCGCGGCGAGCTCGTTGATGATCGCGTAGATCTCGTACTTGGCGCCGACGTCGATGCCGCGGGTGGGCTCGTCGAGGATCAGCAGGTCGGGGTCGGTGAACATCCACTTGGCGAGGACGACCTTCTGCTGGTTGCCGCCCGAGAGCTTGCCGACGCCCTCCTCGACCGAGGGGGTCTTGATGCGCAGGGCCTTGCGGTACTGCTCGGCGACGGCGTACTCGGAGCGGTCGTCGACGACCCCGCGCTTCGCGATCTTCGACAGCTTCGCGGCGACGATGGAGCGCTTGATGGTGTCGAGCAGGTTGAGTCCGAGCACCTTGCGGTCCTCGCTGACGTACGCGAGCCCGTGCTTGATGGCGGCGGCGACGTCGGGGAGGGCGATCTCCTGGCCGTCCTTGACCATCGTGCCCGACAGGAACGTGCCGTAGGAGCGGCCGAACATGCTCATCGCGAACTCGGTGCGCCCGGCGCCCATGAGGCCCGCGATGCCGACGACCTCGCCGCGGCGGACGTTGAGGCTGGATCCCTTGACGACCATGCGCTCGGAGACGGTCGGATGCTGCACCCACCAGTCCTTGACCTCGAAGAAGACCTCTCCGATCTCGGGCGTGCGGTCGGGGTAGCGGCTCTCGAGCGAGCGGCCGACCATGCCGCGGATGATGCGGTCCTCGTTGATCTCGCCGCGCGAGATGTCGAGCGTCTCGACCGTGCGGCCGTCGCGGATGATCGTGATCTCGTCGGCGATCTGCTCGATCTCGTTGAGCTTGTGGCTGATCATGATCGACGCGATGCCCTTGGCCTTCAGGCCCAGGATCAGGTCGAGCAGGTGCTGTGAGTCGTTCTCGTTGAGGGCGGCGGTCGGCTCGTCCAGGATGAGGAGCTTGACCTCCTTGTTGAGCGCCTTGGCGATCTCGACGAGCTGCTGCTTGCCGACGCCGAGCGTCTTGACGGCCACGTCCGGGTCCTCGTTGAGGCCGACGCGCGCGAGCAGCTCGGTCGCACGGGCGGTCTGGGCCTGCCAGTCGATCGCGCCGAAGCGGCTGATCTCGTTGCCGAGGAAGATGTTCTCGGTGATCGACAGCTCGGGGATGAGCGCCAGCTCCTGGTGGATGATCGCGATGCCGGCCGCCTCGCTCGCGGCGATGTCGCGGTAGCGCTGCTCCTCGCCGTAGAGGAGGATCTCCCCCTCGTAGGTCCCGTGGGGGTACACCCCCGAGAGGACCTTCATGAGCGTCGACTTCCCGGCACCGTTCTCGCCGCAGATCGCGTGGATCTCTCCGGCCCGGACGGTGATCGAGACGTCGGCGAGAGCCTTGACACCCGGGAACTCCTTGGTGATGTTGCGCATCTCCAGGATGGGGCCAGACACGGTCGGCAACGTTGCTGTAGTGCTCACGGATCTTCCTCGCGACGTGCGGTCACCTTCGATGTGACCGTTCACATTGGTACATGTAACTCCCGAATGCCGAGGACTGTCAAGTCCGCCCCGGGTTTTCGTGTCGTTACCGTGATCTGTCCGCGACGTGGGCCCGGCTCGACTCGCGTTCGCGCACCGCGGTCTGCAGCGCACCGAAGTCGGGCGCCACCTCCCCGCGGATCTGCGCGAGCAGGATGCGCACCGCCCGTCGGCCGAGCTCCGGGAAGTCCTGGTGCACGGTCGTGAGCGTCGGCGCGACGTGCGCCGCCACCGGGACGTCGTCGAACCCGACCACGCTGATGTCGTCGGGCACGCGCACCCCGGCGTCGCGGAAGCCGTGCATGAGGCCGATCGCCATGAGGTCGTTCGCCGCGAAGACCGCCGTGAAGTCGCGTCGACGCGACAGCTCCTGCCCGGCGAAGTAGCCGAAGTCGGCCGTCCAGTCGCCGCGGATCGGCGGGAAGGTAGGCAGGTCCGCCTCGCGCAGCGCGTCCAGGTAGCCGCGCATGCGCGATTCCGCCTCGATCCAGTCCTGCGGCCCCGCCAGGTGCAGGATGTCGCTGTGCCCGAGCCGGATGAGGTGCTCGGTGGCCGCCCGCGCCCCGGCGACCTGGTCGGCCGACAGGCTCACGCCGTCCGAGCCGGAGGCGGTCTGCAGGGTCACGAACGGCAGATCGACCGACATGCCGCGCAGGACATGGAAGACCCGCACCTGCGGCGCCAGCACCACGATGCCGTCCACCTGCTCGCGCGCGAGCTGCCGAACGGCCGTGCCGATCGCCTCCGGAGTGGTGTCCGCGAGGTTCAGCGTCGTGACGGAGTAGCCCTCCTCGCGGGCGGCCTCCTCGATGCTCGCGATGGACGACGTCGGGCCGAACTCGCCGATGGTCGCCGACAGCACGCCGAGCACGTTCGACCGGCTCGTGACGAGGGCGCGCGCCGCGAGGTTCGGCCGGTAGTCCAGCACCGAGATCGCGTCGAGGACCTTCGCCTTCGTCTCGGGGCGGATGCTGGGGTGATCGTTGAGCACGCGTGACACCGTCTGGTGCGACACCCCGGCGAGGCGGGCGACGTCGCGGATGCTGGGCATACGGGCACGGTCGGAGGCGCTGGACATCACAGCCTCCTCGCATGTGCACGGTCACATCGTCACTTCATTATGACGCGCGGACACCCCGAGCGCACACTTCCTGCGCCGCCACGGCGACGGCGGGACGGCTCGGCGGACCTCGCCCTCGGGGGCGGGGAGCCGGCGTCGGCTCAGCCGACGATGCGCGCGCCGGGCACCGGCCCGTGCACGTGGAGCGCCTCGCGGCCCGCCTCGGAGAGCGTGCTCCGCACCGCCTCGGCGACGTCGGGATCGGCGCAGAGGAGCGCGACCGTCGGGCCGGACCCC
Source organism: Microbacterium californiense (assembly GCF_047246625.1). NCBI lineage: Bacteria > Bacillati > Actinomycetota > Actinomycetes > Micrococcales > Microbacteriaceae > Microbacterium > Microbacterium californiense. The sequence goes on from NZ_JBFOKQ010000002.1 coordinate 418,092, forward strand.
GACACGACCCCGGCCAGAGCGCCGGCGCGGATGCCGTGACGCAGCGTCTCCTGCAGATCCGGCCGCCGGGACAGGGCGGCCGACTCCAGGTCGTTGTGGAGGCTCGCGGCGAGCTGGGTGGCGTCGCCGGAGCGGAGCGCCTGCAGCACCGGGATGGGCACGTCCAGCGAGAGGGCGGGATCGTCGGCGAGCGCTCCCTCCTCGTCGCGCAGACGGTCGAGTTCGGCGTACACGACGGGCGTCGAGAGGCCCTCGTCGCTCGTCACGAGCACCCAGTCGAACCGGCCGCGCGCCAGCGCCGGGTTCAGCTGGTCGCCGCGTCCCGTGCCGACCGCGGTGCCGCCGTGCAGGGCGAACGGCACATCGGCGCCGAGTCGCGCGGCGAGGTCGTGCAGTCGTGCCGGTGAGAACCCGGTGCCCCAGAGGGCGTCGCACGCGACGAGCGCCGCCGCGGCGTCGGCCGAGCCGCCTCCCATGCCGCCCGCCACGGGCACGCTCTTGCGGATCTCGAGCGCCACTCCCCCGTCGTATTCGGCCGCCGTGGCGAGGAGTTTCGCCGCCCGCATTGCGAGGTTGCGGTCGTCGAGCGGCACGGCATCCGCCTCCGCCGCCCCGCGGACGGTGACCGAGAAGTCGTCGGCCTGCCGGGCGACGACGTCCTCGTAGAGCGACACCGCCTGGAACACGGTCGCGAGGGCGTGGTAGCCGTCGTCGTGCCGCCCGCCGACCCCGAGGTAGACGTTGATCTTGCCCGGGGCGCGGACGTGCACCGACTCGTTCGATGCGGCGAAGCTCATCGGCGGTGGTCCGTCACAGGTCCGACGACTTCGCCCACAGGTTGACGTCGATCGAGCCGGCGAGGGCGTCGATCCGCGAGAGCTCGTCCGACGTGAACTCCGGCCCGTTGACGGCGGCGATGTTCTCGTCGAGCTGCGCGGTGCGCGAGGCGCCGATGAGCGCCGAGGCGACGACGGGGTTACGCAGGGTCCACTGGATCGCCAGCTGTGCCAGCGACTGGCCGCGATCCCGGGCGATCGCGTCGAGGTCGCGCAGGGTCTGCACGGCCGGGTCGGGCAGGCGCCCCTCGGGGAGCGAGCCGCGTTGCTGTGCGCGCTCGGCCGTGCCGTCGCCCAGGTACTTGTCCGTGAGGAGCCCCTGGGCCAGCGGGGTGAAGGCGATCGCTCCGAGCCCGTTCGCCTGGAGGGTGTCGGTCAAGCCGTCCTCGATCCAGCGATTGAGGATCGAGTAGGCCGGCTGGTGGATCACGAGGGGCGTGCCGAGGTCCTTCGCGACGGCGAGGGCCTCCTCGGTGCGCTCCGCGCTGTACGAGGAGATGCCGACGTAGAGGGCCTTGCCCTGACGCACGAGGGTGTCGAGCGCGCTGACGGTCTCGGCGATCGGGGTCACGGGGTCGACGCGGTGCGAGTAGAAGATGTCGACGTAGTCGAGGCCCATGCGCGTGAGCGACTGCTCGGCGCTCGCGAGGATGTACTTGCGGCTCGCGAAGTCGCCGTAGGGCCCCGGCCACATGTCCCAGCCTGCCTTCGACGAGATGATCAGCTCGTCGCGGTACGGGCGGAAGTCCTCGGCGAAGATGCGGCCGAAGTTCTTCTCGGCCGAGCCGTAAGGCGGGCCGTAGTTGTTCGCGAGGTCGAAGTGCGTGATGCCGCGGTCGAACGCGTGGCGCAGGAGGGCGCGCTGGTTGTCGAGCGGGATGTTGTCGCCGAAGTTCCACCACAGTCCGAGCGAGATCGGCGGCAGGTAGAGGCCGGACGAGCCGACCTGACGGTAGGCGAACTCCCCGTAGCGGCCCTCGGCGGCGGCGTACGGTCGGTGCAGTTCGGGAACGTTGGGGCTGAAGCGCGGGGAGTCGGTCACGGTGCCAGGTTACTGGGTGGACGCGTCGGCCGCGGCGACGGGCACCTGCTGCCCGATGCGCTGGTAATCGTCGACCGTGAGGTCCTCCCCGCGCGCGGTCGGGGCGACGCCCGCCGCGACCAGGGCCTCTGAGGCGGCCGAGGAGCTGCCGAACACGCCGGACAGCGCCTGCCGCAGCATCTTGCGACGCTGGTTGAACGCGGCGTCCACGACCTGGAACGTGCGCCGGCGCTCCTCCTCGGTGCCGCGCTCCCCCTCGGACCGGTCGAACCCGACCAGCAGGCTGTCGACGTTGGGAACCGGCCAGAACACCTGTCGCGACACGTTCCCGGCGAGCTTCCACTCGCCGTACCAGGCCGCCTTGACGCTCGGCGAGCCGTAGATCTTCGACCCGGGCTTGGCGGCGAGCCGCTCGGCCACCTCGGCCTGCACCATCACCACCCCGCGGGAGAGGTAGGGGAACGTCTCGAGGAAGTGCAGCAGCACGGGAACGGAGACGTTGTACGGCAGGTTCGCGACCAGCACCGTGGGCTCTCCGGGCAGCTCGGTCACGCGCAGCGCATCGGCGTCGACCACGGTCAGCATGCCGTCCGGCACCCCGCGCTCGGCGGCGGTCTGCGGCAGGCGGGCCGCGAGGCGGTGGTCGATCTCGACGGCCGTCACGGCGGCGCCGGCCTCGAGGATCGCGAGCGTCAGCGAGCCGAGGCCCGGTCCGACCTCGACCACGCGCTCCCCCGGCTGCACGCGGGCCGCCTGGACGATCTTGCGCACGGTGTTGGCGTCGACGACGAAGTTCTGACCGAGCTTCTTGGTCGGCGTGACGTCGAGCTCGGCGGCGAGGCGGCGGATCTCGGTAGCGCCGAGCAGGGAGACGGTCATCGCTCTATTGTGTCGTGATCTGCGAAGGCGCCGTACACGCGAAGGGTGTTCGCGGCGAGGCGCGTGCACAGATCATCGACCTCGATGCCCAGCTCTGCGGCCATGAACCGCACCGTGATCGGCACGAGGTACGGCGCGTTGGGCCGCCCGCGCAGTGGCACGGGGGTGAGGAACGGCGCGTCTGTCTCGACGAGGATGCGGTCCAGCGGCGTCACGTGGAGGGCGTCGCGCAGGTTCTGCGCGTTCTTGAAGGTGACGTTGCCGGCGAACGACAGGTAGTACCCGGCATCCGCGCACCGGCGGGCCATCGCGTCGTCACCGGAGAAGCAGTGGAACACGGTCGTCTCGGGGGCGCCTACCCGAGTGAGCGTCTCGAGGACGGCGTCGTGGGCGTCGCGATCGTGGATCTGCATCGCGAGGGCGTGCTTCTTCGCGATCGCGATGTGCGCCTCGAAGGAGGCGTGCTGGGGGGCCTGGCGCTCGGGCTCAGTGCGGAAGAAGTCGAGCCCCGTCTCGCCGATCGCCCGGGTGCGCGGGTGCGCGGCCAGCTCGTCGATGACGGCGATCGCCTCGTCGAGCCGTCCCGCCTCGGCATAGGCCGGGGCGTCGTTGGGATGGATGGCGACCGCGGCGAGCACCCGGGGGTCGGATGTCGCGGCCTCCACCGCCCAGCGCGACGAGGCGATGTCGCCTGAGGACTGCACCACCCCGGCGATGCCGACGGCCTGCGCCCGATCGAGCTGCTCGCCCAGCGTCAGCGGCTCATCGCCGTCGACGATGTCGAGGTGCGCGTGGTTGTCGTAGACGGGGATCGCGAGCGGCTCGGGAGCCGCCGGATAGCGCAGGTCCTTGCGCCCGTCACCCGAGCGCGCCTGGACGTAGGTCTCGACCATGTCGGCGACGCCCGGCTCAGGCCGTGGATTCCACGCGGGGGAACAGCGGGGCCAGGCCGTTGACGCTCGTCCCGGGGGCCAGCAGGCCCCAGGCGCCGGCCTCCCGGATCGGCTGGTCCTGCAGGCGCCCCAGCGTCTCGCCGGCGCCGAGCGCCTCCCACAGCTTCCGGGTGGCCTGCGGCATCACCGGCGAGAGCAGCACGGAGAGCGCACGCAGGCCCTCCGCGCACGTATACAGCACGGTGCCCAGGCGACCGCGCTGCTCCTCGTCGCGGGCCAGCGCCCACGGCTCGTTCTCGGTGATGTACCCGTTGAGCGCGTCGACGATCGTCCAGATCGCCGAGATGGCCTCGTCGATACGGAACTGCTCGATCGCGGCATCCGCGTGCGTCGCGGCATCCGCCACGGTCTTCTGGATCGCGAGATCCTTCTCGGTGTACTCGCCCGCCGGCGGCACGACGCCCTCGAAGTACTTCTCGATCATGGCGGTCGTGCGCGAGGCGAGGTTGCCGAAGCCGTTCGCGAGCTCGGCCTGGTACCGCGCCGAGAGATCCTCCCAGGAGAAGGAGCCGTCCTGACCGAAGGCGATCGCCGAGAGGAAGTAGAAGCGGTACGCGTCGGAGCCGAAGACATCGGTGATCTCGGTCGGCGCGATGCCGGTGAGCTTGGACTTCGACATCTTCTCGCCGCCGACCAGCAGCCAGCCGTGCGCGAACACGCCGCGCGGCACGTCGACGCCCGCGGCCATCAGCATGGCGGGCCAGATCACCGCGTGGAAGCGGAGGATGTCCTTGCCGACCACGTGGTACGCCGGCCACCGCCGCGCGAAGGTCTCCTCGTCGTCGCCGTAGCCGACCGCCGTGGCGTAGTTGAGCAGCGCGTCGACCCACACGTAGATCACGTGCGACGGGTCCCAGGGCACCTCGATGCCCCAGTCGAACGCCGAGCGCGAGATCGAGAGATCCTTGAGGCCCTGGCGCACGAACGAGACGACCTCGTTGCGCGCCGACTCGGGGCGGATGAAGTCGGGCTGCGTCTTGTACAGCTCGAGCAGGCGGTCCTGGAACTCGCTGAGCTTGAAGAAGTAGTTCTTCTCCTGCAGCAGCTCGAGCGGCTTCGAGTGGATCGCGCAGACCTTCAGCCCCTCGAAGGGTCCCGTGCCGTCGAGGATCTCGGACTCGGGCTTGAACTCCTCGCAGCCCACGCAGTACAGCGCTTCGTACTCGCCGGCGTAGATGTAGCCGCGGTCGTAGATCGCCTGCACGAACTTCTTCACCCGCTCCTCGTGACGCTCCTGCGTCGTGCGGATGAAGTCGTCGTTCGCGACGTCGAGCGTCTTCAGCAGCGGGAACCACGCCTCGGTGACGAGCTTGTCGACCCACTCCTGCGGGGTGACGTTGTTCGCCGCCGCCGCGCGCAGCATCTTCTGCCCGTGCTCGTCGGTGCCGGTGAGCATCCAGGTGTCGTCGCCCGCCTGACGGTGCCAGCGCGCGAGCGTGTCGACCGCCACCGAGGTGTACCCGTGACCGATGTGGGGCACGTCGGAGGGGTAATAGATGGGCGTGGTGATGTAGAACGATTCGCCAGCGGGCATGGAGCAATTCTAGGCGGGACGCCGGGGCTGGTTACGCCCCGCGCGCGGCGAGCGCCGCCTGGTACAGATCGCGCGACGACAGCCCGGTGAGACCGGCGACCTCGGAGGCGGCGTCCTTCAGGCGGATGCCGTCGGCGACGAGCTTCTGCACCTGGGCGAGCGCGTCCTCCGGCGAGGCCTCGCGGCGCGGGGCGCCCTCGACCACCACGACGATCTCGCCCTTGACCCCGCGCTCCGCCCAGGCATGCAGCTCGGCGGCCGTGCCCCGGCGGACCTCTTCGTAGAGCTTCGTCAGCTCGCGGCACACGGCGATCCGCCGATCGGGCCCGAAGGCTCCGCCCAGATCCTCGAGCGCCGACGCGAGGCGCGCGGGCGATTCGAAGAAGACCATGGTGCGGGGTTCGGCGGCGAGCGCCCGCAGCGCGGAGCGGCGGTCCCCCGGCTTGCGCGGCAGGAACCCCTCGAACGTGAAGCGGTCGGTGGGAAGCCCGGAGATCGCCAGCGCCATGAGCACCGCGCTGGGGCCGGGGAGCGCGGTCACCGTGACGCCCTGCGCCACCGCCTCCGCGACGAGGCCGTAGCCGGGATCGCTCACCGTCGGCATCCCCGCATCGCTCAGGACGACGACGTCGGTGTCGGCGGCGAGCTCGGCGAGCTCCGCGGCCTTCTGCTTCTCGTTGTGGTCGTGCAGCGCGATGAGCCGCGGCCGGTTCGCGATCTGCAGGGCCTGGAGGAGCCGCTGCGTGGTGCGGGTGTCCTCGGCGACGACGATCTCGGCGTTCTCGAGCACCTCGATCAGGCGGCGCGAGGCGTCGCCCAGGTTCCCGATCGGGGTCGCAGCGAGGATGATCACCCGCCCAGCCTAGGCTGTACCCGTGACCGCGCCCGTGCCCCTGCTCCCCGCACCCGAGGAGCGGGCGACGCGCTGGGGACGCCTGCGCGACGGCATCCTGCTCGACCCGCGGCGGAGCCGCATCGCCCGCTGGGCCGCTCCCCTGTCGGTGACGCTGCTGGCGGCCGCGCTGCGGCTGGTCGGCGTCGGGCACCCGCACGAGCTCGCGTTCGACGAGACGTACTACGTCAAGGACGCCTGGTCGCTCTGGACGCTCGGCTACGAGGGCACCTGGGGCGACGGTGCAGACGACGCCTTCGTCACCCTGCCCGAGCTGCCGCTGTCGGAGAAGGGCTCCTTCGTCGTCCACCCGCCGCTGGGCAAGTGGCTGATCGCGCTCGGGATGGCGCTCGGCGGCCCCGACGACAGCTCCGGCTGGCGACTCGCGACGGCGGTCCTCGGCACGGCGTCCGTGCTGCTGGTCTACGCGATCGCCCGCGTCCTCACCGGGTCGACCGTGGCGGCGACCGTCGCGGGGCTGCTGCTCGCGATCGACGGGCTGAGCATCGTGATGAGCAGGATCGCCCTCCTCGACGGCATCCTGACGTTCTTCGTGCTGCTCGGCGTGCTCTGCGTGCTCCTCGATCGACGGCGGACGATCCCCTTGCTGGAACGGCGCGACCCCGAACGGCCCGACCCGTTCTGGGGTCCGATCCTCTGGCGGCGCCCGTGGCTGATCGCCGCGGGCCTCGCGCTCGGCGCGGCCTGCGCCGTGAAGTGGTCGGGCGCCTACGTGCTCGCGGGCTTCGGGCTCTACATCGTGGTGACGGATGCGCTGGCTCGCCGCCGCGCGGGCGTCGTGCTGTGGCCCTCGGATGCCGTGCTACGCCAGGGCCCGGTGTCGTTCGTGCTCCTCGTGGTGCCCGCGGCAGCCGCGTACCTCACCAGCTGGACGGGCTGGTTCGTGACGTCCGGTGGCTACGACCGGCAGAGCGACGCCAACCCGTTCGTGGCGCTCTGGAACTATCACCAGTCGATGCTCGGGTTCCACGTCGGCCTCAACCGGGGTCACCCCTACGCGAGCGCCGCGTGGGAGTGGCCGCTGCTGCTGCGTCCGACCGCCGTCTGGGTGGGGTCCGACCCCGGCCCGTGCGGCACGGACCACTGCATCGCCCTGATCTCCGCCGTGCCGAATCCGCTGATCTGGTACGGCGGGGTCGCGGCGTCCGTCTTCCTGCTGTTCCTGCTCGTGCGCGGGTGGGCGGGGCGCCGCGCGGTGAGCCCGGCCGTGAGCGTGCCGCTGGTCGGTCTCGCGGTCACGTACCTGCCCTGGCTGATGTTCCCGGAGCGGACGATCTTCCAGTTCTACACGGTCGTGATGATGCCGTTCCTCGTGCTCGCCCTGGTGCAGGCGCTGGCCGTGCTCGCCGGGCGACGTGACGATCCGCTCTACCGGCGGCAGTCCGGCGAGCGCACCGTGATGGTGTTCCTCGGCGTCGTCGTGCTGGTCTCGGCGTTCTTCCTGCCGGTGTGGACGGGCATGAGCGTGCCGTACCAGTTCTGGCTGATCCACAACTGGCTGCCCGGCTGGGTCTGAGCGACGCCCGGCGCGGCCGGCGGATCAGCGCGCAGCGGCGAATCCCGCGGGGTCGGAGACCGGCAGGCGGCAGACGAACGAGCGGCAGTCGTAGATGCGCTTGCCGGCCGGGTCTCCCTTGCCCTCGAACAGCTCGAACCCGGCATCCGCGAACGCCAGCGCCTGAGCGGGGGTGACGACCGCGACGACCTCGGCGTCCGCGCGCCGCGCCGCGTCGGCGAGGGGGCCGTCGCGCTCTTCGCCCACGACGACCACCTGGCGCGGCGGCGTGACGAGCCCGGCCGCGACGCGGAGGAGGCTGCCGTGCGCGAACGGCTGGGAGAGGGCGGATGCCGCGTGGCGGCGCACGATGTCGGCAGCCGCCTCGCGGTACCGGTCACCGGCCCCCAGGTACCACGCCGTGAGGGCGGCCGCGGCCTGCGCCGCCGCGTCCGAGGGCAGGTCGCCGTCGGTCTGGTCGGGCGAACCGGCGATCCCCTGCGCGCTCAGCAGCGGGTCGCCCTCGGTGCCGGCGAGGGAGCGATCGAGGATGCCGCGCGCCCGCGTCGCCCAGGAGACGTCGCCCGTCGCGAGCGCCAGGGCGAACAGGCCGTCGGCGAGCAGGGCGAGATCGGCCGGGGTCGCGGCGGCGCGGGACGCCACGCCGTCGAGCGAGGCGCGCACCGGATGGCCGGACGCATCGACGTTGACGCGCAGGACCGCCTCGGCCGCCTCCGCCGCCGCCTCCCGCCATGCGGGCTCGTCGAGGGCGGACCCGGCGCGCGACAGCGCTCCGATAGCGAGGCCGTTCCAGCCCGTGATCACCTTGCCGTCGACCGCGGGCGGCTCGAGCCCCTGACGCTCCTCCGCGGACCGGAGGTAATAGCCGCCCTCGCTGCGCTCCCCGTCGATCCACGATTCGGAGTCCTGGGCGGCGCCGAAGCCGCCGCCGTCCCGACGCAGCACCGAGAGGAGGAACCGGGCGACGCCCCGAGCGGTCTCGTCGTCACCGGCGTCGACCGCGACGTCGAGCAGCTGGGCGTTGTCCGTCAGCATCCGCTCGTAGTGCGGCACGCTCCAGTCGCGACGTGTCGCGTAGCGGAAGAATCCTCCCTCGACGTCGTCGCGCAGGTCGGAGGCCGCCATCGCGGCGAGCGCGCGGGTGGCCGACGCCGCCTCCGTGGGCCCGAGCCGCCGCACGAGCGGGCTCTGCAGGAAGCGCAGGGTCGTCGCCACCGGGAACTTCGGCGCGGTGCCGAAGCCGCCGTGCTGGCGGTCCTCGCGGGCGGCGATCGACGCCGCGGCGGCCGCGATCGCCGGAGCGTCCGGCACGTCGGACGGAGCACTCTCGGCGGCGCGGGCGAGCGCCTCCGTCACGGCATCCGCCGATTCCTCGGCCTGCGCGCGGCGCTCCGTCCAGGCCTCCGTCACCGCGGCGAGCACGTCGCGGAACGACGGCATCGCGGCCCGCGGCTCGGGCGGCCAGTAGGTGCCCGCGTAGAACGCGCGCCCGCGCGGCGTCGTGAAGACCGTGAGCGGCCATCCCAGGTTCTGGGTGAACGCGGATGCCGCAGCCATGTACGCGCCGTCCACCTCCGGGTGCTCCTCCCGGTCGACCTTCACCGCCACGAAGCCCCGGTCGATGATCGCCGCCGTCACGGGATCGGCGAACGACTCGCGCGCCATCACGTGGCACCAGTGGCAGGTCGAGTATCCGATCGAGATCAGCATCGGCACATCGCGGCGCTGCGCCTCGGCGAACGCCTCGTCACCCCACGGGTACCAGTCGACGGGGTTGTCGGCGTGCGCCCGCAGGTAGGGGCTGAGCGTGTCGGCGAGCCGGTTCGTCATGCCCTCACGCTACGCGCCTCCGCGGGCTCCGGGGCCGCCGACGCGGGGCGGGGTCAGATGGCCAGCGCCTCCAGCGGCTGGGAGGCCGCGTACGTCATGAGGGGCAGCGCCCTGTCGGCCGCGAGCTCTATGCGCGAGGTCAGCACCTCGGACGAGATCGTGTAGCCGTCGAAGTCGGTGTCGCTCGCGTACACGCCGAGGGGCAGCGTCAGCGCCTGGAAGAACGCGAACAGCGGGCGCAGCTGGTGCTCGATGATCAGGGCGTGGCGCTCGCCGCCGCCGGTCGCCGCCAGGAGCACCGGCTTGCCGACGAGCTCGTACTGGCCCACGAAGTCGAAGAGGTGCTTGAACAGTCCGGTGAACGAGGCACGGTACACCGGGCTGCCCACGATGAGGAGGTCGGCGTGCTCGATCGCCGCGAGCTTCTCCTCGACCCGCGGCGGCAGCTGGTCGCGGCGCAACGCTCCGGCGAGGTCGGGGCCGATGTCGGTGAGCTCGATGACCTCCACCTCGATCGCGGCGCGAGCCGCGACCGCCTCCGCGATGGCCCGCACGAGCGCGGTGGTCTTGCTCGGCTCGTGCAGGGAACCCGATACGGCCACGACGCGGAAGGGAGCAGTCATGCCTCGACGCTACCCACGACGACGCCCCGTGTCGCGAGAAGCGACACGGGGCGTCATGTGCGATCCGGGCGGTCCGCTCAGTTGAACTCGTTGGGGTGCGTCCCCACACGGCCCGAGCCGTCGAGCGGGTCGAGGGCGTCGATGGCCGCGATCTCGGCATCCGTCAGCTCGAAGCCGAACACGTCGATGTTCTCGCGCAGCCGCTCGGCGCGCACCGACTTCGGGAAGACGATGATGCCCTTCTGCAGGTGCCAGCGCAGCACGGCCTGCGCGGGCGTCACGCCGTGCGCGGCGGCGGCGTCGGCGACGGCGGGCGTGCCGAACAGGTCGTACTTGCCCTGGCCGAGCGGACCCCAGGCCTCGGTGCGGATGCCGTGCTCGGCCGCCCAGGCGACGACCTCGCGCTGCTGGTACGCGGGGTGGAGCTCGATCTGGTTCACGGCGGGCGTGACGCCGGTCTCGGTCACGACGCGGTCGAGGTGCTCGACGAGGAAGTTCGAGACGCCGATGCTGCGGGTGAGACCGGCCTCGCGCAGCTCGACGAGCTTCGCGAACGCGTGGACGTAGTTGTCCTTGGCGGGAGTGGGCCAGTGCACGAGGTACAGATCGACCTGCTCGAGGCCCAGCTTCTCGAGGCTCTCGCCGATCGCGGCCCGCGGCTCCTCGCCGTCGTGGCGGTCGTTCCAGAGCTTGGTCGTGATGAAGAGCTCGTCGCGCGCGATGCCGGAGGCCGCGATCGCCGCGCCGACGCCCTCTTCGTTGCCGTAGATGGCGGCCGTGTCGATGTGGCGGTAGCCGATCTCGAGCGCCTCGCTCACGGCGCGCTCGGTCTCGGCCGGCGGCACCTGGAAGACGCCGTAGCCGAGCTGCGGGATCGTGGTGCCGTCGTTCAGTTCGAGTGCAGGAATGGTCATGGATTCAGCCTAGGACCTGTGATGACAGGTGGCGCGGACACGCCCGACATCTTCCGAGCGACGGCGCTGACGACCTGCTCCAGCGGTCCCTGCCCGACGACGATCGACCACGCGGTCGAGATGACGAGCAGTCCCGCCGACAGCGCGGCCCAGAAGGCGTTGCTGCTGTAGAAGCCACCCGGGCCGACCAGCAGGGCGATGAAGAGGATGTGCCCGCTGTACGCTGACAGCGGCATGGAGCCGAGGGCGCCGAACGGCAGCATCGGCCACCGCAGGGGCGTGCTCAGCAGCAGGCACAGGGCGATCAGCGCCAGCGCGAAGCCTCCCGATCCCAGGATCTCGGCGACACCCCCGCTGTGGGGCTCCACGGCGAAGACGGCGGAGATCACCGCGCGGAGCGGATCCGCCTCGGCGAGCGCCTGAGGGTAGTCGTCCCAGCCGCCGCGCATCCCTCCGACGCCGCGATCGTCCGGCGAGGGAACGTTCTGCGCCGCGCCCACCGCGCCGAGTCCGTAGCCGACGACCGCCAGGGCGACGCCGGTCCCGAGCGCAACCCAGGCGGTGCGGATGCCGTCGACATGCAGTCGCCCCAGGGCCATGCCGCCCAGCACGAGCGCGAGCCACACCGTGATCGGGTACGACCCGTAGAGCACGAAGCCGATGCCCGCGCCGGAGGGGTGCAGCGTCAGCGCGCTGATCAGCGCCAGGAGCGGCGGCCCGGCGAGGGCCAGCACCGCCGCCCCCGTGAGCAGCTGCCAGGGCCGCCAGCGGAGCACCGGGATCACGGCCGCGTACAGCAGTCCGTACAGGATGAGGATCACCGCGATCGGGGTGTGCAGGAACTCGAGCGCGAGTCCGATGACGAAGATGACGCCCCCGCGCCCGACCAGCGCGAGCCGCAGCGCCGGGAGCCGCTCGGGCGCGGGAAGCGTGCTGCGTCCGGTCATGAGGGCGATCGAGACGCCCGCGAGCACCGCGAACAGGATCGAGGAGCGCCCGTGCACGAGGTCGGTCCAGGTCGCGGGATCGCTCCAGTCGAAGACGGGCGTGTCGCCGATGTGCGCGCCGGCCATGCCCAGGATCGCCAGACCGCGGGCGACGTCGAGACCCAGGATGCGGGGCGGCCGGCCGAACTCGTGGAACCACCGCGCGGGCGCAGAAGCGTTGCTCACGCGATGAATCGTACGCACTCCATCCCGGCATACGATGGAGGGCTATGTCCTCCCCCGTGATCTCCTATCCCCCGGAGCTGCCCGTCAGCGCCGCGCGGCACGAGATCGCCGACGCCATCCGCGACCATCAGGTGGTCATCGTCGCCGGGGCGACCGGTTCCGGGAAGACCACGCAGCTGCCCAAGATCGCGCTCGAGCTGGGGCGGGAGCGCATCGCGCACACGCAGCCTCGACGTCTCGCCGCCCGCACGATCGCCGAGCGCGTGGCGGAAGAGCTGCAGGTCGAGCTCGGCTCGCTCGTGGGCTACAAGGTGCGGTTCACCGACAAGGTCTCCGACGACACCCGCATCGCGCTCATGACCGACGGCATCCTGCTGAACGAGATCCACCGCGACCGGCTCCTCACCCGCTACGACACCATCATCATCGACGAGGCGCACGAGCGCTCCCTCAACGTCGACTTCCTGCTGGGCTACCTGGCGCGGATCCTGCCCCGCCGCCCGGACCTCAAGGTCATCATCACCTCGGCGACGATCGACCCGGAGAGCTTCGCGAAGCACTTCGCCGCCGCCGATGGCGCCGAGCGCGGCACCCCCGCGCCGATCATCGAGGTGTCCGGGCGCACGTACCCGGTGGAGATCCGCTACCGCCCCCTGGTGTCCGACGCCGGCAGCGACGAGGCCGCGGAGCCCGAGGACGAGGTCTCCGCGATCGTCGCCGCGCTCCGCGAGCTCGATCGCGAGGCGCCGGGCGACGTCCTCGTCTTCCTGCCGGGCGAGGCCGAGATCCGCGACGCGGCGGATGCCGTGCGCGGCGCCTACGCGAAGGACCGCTTCCCCACCGAGGTGCTGCCGCTCTTCGGCCGCCTCTCCGCCGCCGACCAGCATCGGGTGTTCGAGCGGAGCCGCGTGCCGGGCGTGCGGCGCCGCGTGATCCTCGCCACGAACGTCGCCGAGACGAGCCTCACCGTCCCCGGCATCCGCTACGTGATCGACACCGGCACGGCGCGCATCTCCCGCTACAGCAACCGCTCCAAGGTGCAGCGCCTGCCGATCGAGGCGATCTCCCAGGCGTCGGCCAACCAGCGTTCCGGTCGCGCCGGGCGCACCAGCGACGGCATCGCGATCCGCCTCTACTCCGAAGAGGACTACTCCCGCCGGCCTGAGTTCACCGAACCCGAGATCCTGCGCACCTCGCTCGCCGCCGTCATCCTGCAGATGCTGTCCCTGGGTTTCGGCGACATCTCCGGGTTCCCGTTCCTCACCCCGCCCGACTCGCGCGGCGTGAAGGCGGCCTTCGACCTGCTCACCGAGCTCGGCGCCGTCGAGCCCGGTCGCGGCGACGACGCGCCACGACTCACCCGCATCGGCCGCGACATCTCCCGCATGCCGATCGACCCGCGGTTCGCCCGCATGCTCATCGAGGCCGGACGCACCGCGGCCGGTTCGGCCCGGGTCACGCGCGACGTCCTGGCGATCGTGTCGGGCATGACGATCCAGGACGTCCGGGAGCGTCCCGAGGAGCGCCGCGAGGAGGCCGACCGGCTGCACGCGCGCTTCGTCGACCCGACGAGCGACTTCCTGACGCTGCTCAACCTCTGGAACCATCTGCGCGAGAAGCAGCGCGAGCTGGGCTCCAGCGCGTTCCGACGACTCTGCCGGTCCGAGCACCTCAACTACGTGCGCGTGCGCGAGTGGTTCGACGTGCACCGGCAGCTGCGCACACTGGTGCGGACGCCGGAGCGCGGATCGGACGACGGTGCGAGCGATCCCGACGCGATCCACCGAGCCCTGCTCGCGGGACTCCTCTCGCAGATCGGCATCCTCGACGAGCGCACTGCCCCGGCGGGACGCGGCTCGACCGCATCGGCGAACGCGCCGAAGGGCCGGCGCACGGCCGAGTACCGGGGAGCCCGCGGCATCCGCTTCTCGATCTTCCCCGGTTCCGGCCTGCGCAAGCGGAGCCCCCGGGCCGTGATCGCCGCCGAGATCGTCGAGACCTCGCGCACGTTCGCCCGCACGGTCGCCGAGATCGATCCCGCCTGGGCGGAATCGCTCGCCGGCGACCTCGCCAAGCGGCAGGTCACCGAGCCGCACTGGTCGAAGGATGCCGGCGCCGCGGTCGCCTACGAGAAGGTCACACTGTTCGGACTCGAGATCATCCCCCGGCGCCGCGTGCAGTTCGCCCGCATCGACCGCGCCGCCTCGCGCGAGCTGTTCCTGAGGCATGCGCTGGTCGAGGGCGAGTGGGATCCGTCGCGGCTCGACAAGCGCGTCAGCGCATTCTGGCGGAGCAACGGTGACCTGCGCCGACGGCTGGAGAAGCTCGAGGAGCGCGAGCGGCGCCGCGACATCCTGGCCGGCGACGAGGCGGTCTACCGCTTCTACGACGAGCGCATCCCCGCCGAGGTGTTCGACGTGCGCTCGTTCGAGAAGTGGTGGCGCGACGCGCTCGCCGCCACCCCGAAGCTCCTCGTGATGCGCGAGGCCGATCTGCTCGACGACGACGGGAGGGCCGCGCAGAGCGAGTTCCCGACCCGCTGGACGCAGGGAGACCAGGTTCTCGGCCTCGCGTACCGGTTCGAGCCCGGTGCGGATGACGACGGGGTGAGCGTGGTCATCCCGCTGGCGCTGCTCGCGCAGATCGACGACACCGGCTTCGACTGGCAGGTGCCGGGGCTGCGGGCCGAGCTCGTCACCGGCCTGCTGCGCGCGCTGCCGAAGGCGATCCGCCGCCATGTGGTGCCCGCCGCCGACTGGGCCGACAGATTCGGTGAAGCGCTCGCGGGGCAAGGCCCCGAGGACCACGACGGCCGCCCCGCGCGGACGCTCAAGGAGGCGCTCGCCCGCCTGATTCAACCCCTCGCGAACCAGCTGGTCTCGGCCGGGGACTTCGATGACGAGCGCGTGCCGGCCCACCTGCGCATGAACTTCCGCGCCGTCGACGAACGCGGGCGGATCGTCGGCTCGAGCCGCGACCTCGCCGCGCTGCAGAGCGGGCTCGCCGACCGCGCGCGCAGCAGCGTCGTGCGGTCGATCGCGCGACCGCCGCGGCCCGCCGGTCCCGCCGACGCCTCCGCATCCGTCGCCGCCGCCTCCGTGCGCGGCCCCATCGAGCAGAGCGGGCTGACGGCCTGGACATTCGGCGACCTGCCCGAGGTGCTCGACACCCGAGTCGCCGGCGGAGTGGTCCGGGGCTACCCCGCGATCGTCGACGAGGGCAAGAGCGTCGCGGTGCGTGTCGAGGCGTCGGCCGATGCCGCGGCGGCAGCCACCCGCGACGGCGTGCTCCGGCTCGTGCTCCTGACCGTGCCGTCGCCCTCGTCGTACGTGCAGCAGCACCTCACGAGCGCCGAGAAGCTGGCGCTCGCAACCTCCCCGTACTCCTCGGCCGCCGCCCTCATCGAAGACGCGCGCGCGGCCGTGGCGCGCAAGGTCATCGAGAGCCTGGTCCCCGGCGGCGTCGTGCGGACCGAGGGCGAGTTCACGCGCATCCGCGATGCGGTCTCCGCCACTCTCGTCGACGACCTGTTCGCCTGCGTCTCCCTGGTGGCGCGCATCCTCACCCGGTCCCGCGAGGTCGAGCGGGGCATCAAGGGCCAGAACTCGCTCGCGCTGCTCGGTCCGCTGAACGACATCCGCACGCAGCTCTCCGGCCTCCTGCACCCCGGCTTCATCTCGGCCGCCGGCGTCGACCGCCTCGCGCACTTCCCCCGCTACCTGGAGGGGATGCTGGACCGGCTCAAGACCCTCTCATCCGAGCCGGGCAAGGACCGCACGCGCATGAGCGAGTTCGAGCGCATGGCGAAGGCGTTCGAGGATGCCGGGGGCACGATCCCGCTCCCCCGCACGGCCCCGCCCGCCCTGATCGAGACGCGCTGGCTGCTCGAGGAGTACCGGGTGAGCGTCTTCGCCCAGCGGCTCGGCACGGCGCAGCCCGTATCTCCTCAGCGGATCATGAAGGCCCTCTCGGGCAAGTAGCACGCCCCGAGAATGGGAAGATCGCCAGTCCCTATTCTTCGTCTTCGGGAAAGCAGTCGCTGCTGACATTGAAACCGATCGGCCCACCCTCGACCGGGATGGAGAAGACCAAACCGCCCCCGCCCTCGGTCTGCGAGCCCACGGACGGAGTCGTCGATCGCGGGCCGAGAATGTAGGTGGTGAACCCGGCGTCCTCCAGAGCGTCCCGCACAGCCGCGTAAGAGGATTCGCGGTCGGCCGTCGGCGACCCCTTCCAGGACGTGTGCCACTGACTATGCGTCCTGGAACAGCCAAGAAGCCCCGGCTCGGCGTCCACTTCCCAATTCTCTCCGGTCGCGGATTTGATCGCTTCCATCGCCCTATACAGCTGCTTGCGGGCCTCATCACTCGTCATTTCAGGCTCTCCCCCTCCACATCCCGATAGCGCCAATGCAACGAGACCACCTATCGCGACCCACACCGACCACTTCCGCGCCCTCGCGCCGCCCTCATTCAATCTCGTCGCCCCTTCCCGCCATGATCAACGCCCCATCCCGAAGCGGATCAGCTCCACTGCTCCAATAGCCATCCGATCTCTCCGACTTGTCGATCGAGTGACCCGCAACACCTTCCGATGTGAAGACATTGCGGTCTCGTTCCGCCCAGAAATCTGCGTCATTGGGTCGACGTTGTCGAGGCCGGTCGCATCCGACTCCAGCTCCCCCATCTCCGCGACTCCCACCCAGCCTTCATCTTCCGTAGCTATCGACGTCGACGTCGTGGCGAACGAATCCGGATCTCGCCTCCGGATCCAACCCACGCTCACTCGTCGTCATGAGGAAAACAGTCGCTGCTCACGTTGAATCCGAGCGGACCACCCTCGACAGGCATGGAGAAAGCCAGACCAAACCCGTTCCCCGTCTGCGCGAAAACAACAGGCGTGCTGGAGTTGGGGCCGTTGACATAGGTGGTGAATCCCGCCGCCTCCAGTGCCTCACGCACAGCCTCATACGACTCATCACGGTCAGCAGTCGGCAACCCATTCCACGACGTGTGCCACTGGCTATGAATCCGGGAACAGCCAAGAAGGCCAGGCTCGGCGTCAACCCCCCAGTCGTCGCCCGTGGCGGACTTGATCGCTTCAACAGCCATGTCCAACTGCGCGCGCGCCTGATCGCTGTTCATTTCCTGCTCTCCCGCAGCGCACCCCGTCAAAGCGAACAACGATACGACCGCGCCGAATAGCACAAACCATCCCGCCGCAAAGATCCTCCTCATTCGATTTCGTCACCCCGCCCGGCCATGATTCGCGCCCCGTCAATAATGGGGTCGGATCCAGCACTCCAATAGCCATCCGATTTCTTCGATTTGTCGACCGAGTGACCCGCAACACCGTCCGACGTGAAGACATTGCGATCCCCGTAAGCCCAGAAATCTGCGTCATTGGGGTCGACGTTATCGAGGCCGGTCGCATCCGACTCCAGCTCCCCCATCTCTGCGACACCCACCCAACCTTCATCCTCCGTCGATATCGACTTGGCCATGTTTCCCGCCGTGATCAACGGCGATACATATTGATCGCCCGCCGACTTGGTCGAGTACACCTCATCGGAAGGAACCCCCGGCAGGTCATCCACCGTACGCACCGACTCCGCGATACCGGGCGACCCGTACATCACGAAATGATCGACCTTCGCACCCCCGAACTCATCCCCCGCCAGGGCATATGACGCCACCCGAGTCGCATACGAATGCGCATGGATCGTGGTCTCCGCCGGAGCATTGGAGAAATCCACACCGTTCATGAAACGACCGAGCGACAACGCACCCGCCTGCGCCAACGCTTCCTCGGCAACATAAGAAGATCCGTCCCACGGCAACTCTGTCGGAGACTCATAGCCCATCCACACCACGGTCGCGGTCGTGTTGGGGTTGCCGACGCGCTGTCTGGCGTCCTGCATGTTCACCGCATTGCCGGCGAGGCCGAAGATGGATTCGCTGACGCTGCTGTTCATACCGGGAATCATGACCCCCACGTCCTGAGCAGTGTCGAGGTCGCCGACCGAGATCGCCGCTCGCATGTCGCGTTCCCCACCGTTGGCGGGAAGCTCCAGAGCTATCAACTGCACGATCGTGCCGCCGGGCGATTGCTGGGCCGCCCGTTCCAGTGCCTTCTGCGTCTGCTCGGCTGCGTCGCGCTGTTCCTCCGTCGCGTTCGGGTCGGCGATCACCTGACGAAGGCTCTCGCGATTGAACTCGTCGCGATCTCTGGCCTGCAACCCATTCATGTTGCCGATCGCGAAGGGCGCGACCGAGAACAGTTGCGCGAGTGGCCCCGTCACCCACGGCTCCCCGCCACCATCTCCCGAGCCACGGGTCGATTCCGACACGAGCCCGACCCAGAGCCTCGCTGCGACCTCGGGGTCGATGAAGCTGATCGACGCGCTGAATTCGGGGTGCTCGTCGACCCAGTCCGCCGCCTTCGCAGCATCGACCATGCTCAACCAATTGAGGCGCGACACCGCGGCCTCCGACATCGTGTCCTCGAAGTTGCCGGTGAGGTCAGTGTCAGTTCGAGGACCGCCTGGGTACGCCTGGTCCGAGAAACCCCAGGACGTCTGCGACACCCGCACCTCTTGATCCCAAGCCCCCAACACCTGATCGCCGCCGCTGATGCCCTTCAACCTGCCGGCCAGCGAGTTCTCTTCCTCATCGACGTCCCGACGAAACCTCTCGATGTCGGCCTGCAACGCAGCGACAGCCTCGTTGGCGGCGTCTTGATCGTGCAACGCATCCATCCGGCGCGTCTGCGCTGCCGTTGTCGTGCTCGACTCCGAGTCTCGTTCGTACGTCGACCAATAGGCGCTGTTCGCGCTCGCCACGGCGCTGGCCGCGTCTGCCCACAACCGATTGACCTCGGCGATTCGAACCAAGAGTGCCTCGCGCCGAGTGACCAAGTCGGGCAAAGAGAACATTGCGGCGTCCATCAGCGCCCGACTCGCCGACGCAAGCGCCACGCCCCACTCCTGAACCGACCGCGCCGCGGGGTCGAGCATGTAAGACAGACCCTCAGTGCCGGACACCTCGAACACCTCGGACAGTCGCATCCAGTGCGTCTGGGAGGCGCTGATCGCCGCGTCCAACCTCGACGCCGCCGTAGAGAGCAACTCCGCCAACGATTCGGCGCTGTCCGGCGAGACGACGTGCACCACCGAGTCCTCCGAGATCGTCATCACCACGCTCCCACTATCGATCCGTATGCCTCGGGCGAGCCGATGCCCCACTCCTCTGCAGCGCGTCGGGCGGCATCGGAATCGGCCGCCATCTGGTCATCGCCCGCGACCACGGCTGCGGACGCCTCGCCCAGCGACGCCGCCGCCGATGCAGCGACGTGCATGACCTTGCCCGGTACCAGCGAACGCAGCTCGAGAAAGGCCGCCCAGGCGTCCGACAGTGTCCGACGTCCATCGACCGACAGCGCTGCGCCCGATTCAGCCGCCTCGACGATCTTCTCGTGCGCTGACTCGAAATCGGCGCCCGCCGAGTCCACACCCGCCAAGACGCCCAAGACGCCTGCGGTGTCCACGCTCCACTCATCCATGGATTCTCCTCACGCTCCACTCGACGGAGCATCCCGGATCACGACGGCCGAAGTCGTCGGCGGACATCGGCCGACAAGCATGCTCACACGAGTAGCCGAGATGCCTCGCCTTTCGACCGAGATCTCACCCTCAACTGCCCGAAAATTCACCCTGACGCCGGCGACACCTGGGCTGTCTCGGGTCGCCAGGACCTCGGATGATCGGCCCTTCCCTGGCGCTCGAATCGGTAGCCTGAACCCATGGCTCGCGCGATCGTCTACACCGAAATCGGCTCCCCCGACGTCCTGCATCTCATGGAGGTGCCCGATCCCATCGCCGCCGCCGGCGAGGTCGTGGTGCGCATCGAGGCGGCGGGAGTGAACCCGATCGACGCGAAACTCCGCAAGGGCGAGCGGCCTTCCCCGCCCATCACCGAGCCGCGGCCGGTGGGGTTCGACGGCGCCGGCGTGATCGAGTCGCTGGGCGACGGCGTCGAGGGGTTCGCTCTCGGCGACCGCGTCGCGATCCGCGACACCGTCGGCACCTACGCCTCCGCGCTGACCGTCCCGGTCGAGCACCTGGCCGCGCTGCCCGACGCGGTCACGGCCGCGGAGGGCGCCGCGATCGGCATCCCCGTCGGCACCGCCTATCAGGCGCTGCGCTCGCTGGGCGTGCAGGCGGGCGATGTGCTCCTCGTGCACGCCGGCTCGGGCGCCGTCGGGCAGGCCGCCGTGCAGTTCGCGCTCGCCTGGGGCGCGACGGTCATCGCGACGGCCAGCCCGGCCCGCCACGAGCAGCTCGCCGAGTTCGGGGCCATCCCCGTGGCGTACGGCGACGGTCTCCTCGAACGCGTGCGCGAGGCGGCTCCCTCGGACGTGACCGTCGTGCTCGACGCCGCGGGAACGGACGAGGCCATCGAGACCTCCCTCGCCCTGGTCGCCGACCGCGACCGGATCGCGACGCTGGTCCGCGGACCGGAGGCCGCCGACTTCGGCATCCGCGCCTTCTCCGGCGGCTCCCCCGTGCCGCTCACCGAGCAGGAGCTCGCCTGGCGCGCCGAAGCGCTGCCGAAGGCGATCGAGCTCCTCGCCAGCGGGGACTTCGTGATCGAGCTCGGCCCCGAGCTGCCGCTCGCCGAGGCGGCGCAGGCCCACGAGCTCGTGGAGTCCCGCTCGACCCCTGGCAAGATCGTGCTCGTGCCCTGACCCTCGCCGCGCCGCCGGGAGGCGGGGTGCACCCTCTACGCTGGGGACATGACTGGTCTTCGATGGGGAATCCTCGCGACCGGCGGCATCGCCGCCGCGTTCGCATCCGATCTGCGCACCGCGGGTCTCGACCTGGTGGCGGTGGGATCGCGCTCGCAAAAGTCCGCCGACGCCTTCGCCGCGCGCTTCGACATCCCGCACGCGCACCCGACGTACGAGGCGCTGGTCGCCGATCCGGACGTCGACATCATCTACGTCTCGACGCCGCATCCGATGCACCACGCCAACGCCCGGCTCGCCCTGGAGAACGGCAAGCACGTGCTGGTCGAGAAGGCGTTCACGGTGAACCAGGCCGAGGCCGCCGATCTGCAGCGACTCGCCGCAGAGCGCGGCCTGCTCGTCACCGAGGCGATGTGGACCCGCTACCTCCCGCACATGGTGCGCATCCGCGAGATCATCGCCGACGGCACCCTCGGCGAGATCCGCGCGGTGTCCGCCGACCACACGCAGCTGCTGCCGTCCGACCCGGCGCACCGCCTCAACGCGCTCGAGCTCGGCGGCGGTGCGCTGCTCGACCTCGGCATCTACCCGATCTCGTTCGTCTGGGACGTGCTCGGCGCTCCGACCAGCGTCCAGGCCGTCGCGCGTCTCGTCGAGACCGGGGCCGACGCCGAGGTCGCCACGATCATGACGCACGCGCGCGGCGCGGTCTCCACCACCCTGTCCTCGTCGCGGGCTGCCGGACCCAACGCCGCGGCCGTGATCGGCACCGAGGCCCGCATCGAGATCGACCGCGTCTGGTACTCGCCCACCGTGTTCCGGGTCGTCCGCCCGGACGGCACGGTCATCGAGGAGTTCGACGGCCGGCTCGACGAGAACTCGGGCGGCCGGGGCATGCAGTTCGAGGCGCTGGCCGCCGAACGGCTCGTGCGCGACGGCATCCTCGGGGGAGACCTGCTGCCGATCGCGGAGTCGGTCGCGATCATGGGCACCCTCGACGAGATCCGCCGCCAGATCGGGGTGCAGTACCCCGGCGAGCAGGGCTGATCATGGCCGAGACGACCGACGCGCGCGTCGCGGTCTACCTCGACTTCGACAACATCGTCATCTCCTGGTACGACCGTGTGCACGGGCGCAACGCCTACGGCAAGGATCGCCAGCGGATCATCGACAACCCGCACGACCCCGAGGTCGCCGAGCGCCTGTCGCGCGCCATGATCGAGGTGGGGGCGATCATCGACTACGCCGCCTCGTTCGGCACCCTGGTGCTCACGCGCGCCTACGCCGACTGGTCGTCGCCGGTGAACGCGGAGTACCGGTCGCAGCTCGTCGCCCGCGCGGTCGACCTGGTGCAGCTGTTCCCCGCGGCGGCGTACGCCAAGAACGGCGCCGACATCCGTCTGGCCGTGGATGCCGTGGAAGACATGTTCCGCCTTCCCGACCTCACCCACGTGGTCATCGTGGCCGGAGACAGCGACTACGTGCCGCTCGCCCAGCGCTGCAAGCGCCTCGGACGCTACGTCATCGGCGTCGGCGTCGCCGGGTCGACCGCCAAGTCGCTGGCCGCGGCGTGCGACGAGTTCGAGGCCTACGACTCGCTGCCGGGCGTCGAGCGTCCGGTGAAGGCCCCGCCCGCGCCCGTCGCGGCTGACACCGTCGCGGAACCGGCGGCCGAGACCGGCGGGAAGGGCAAGTCCGCGCCGCGCACGCGCAAGGCGAAGGCGGCCAGCGCACCCGCCGCCGAGCCGCAGACCGATCCGCAGCACGAGGCCACCCGGCTGCTCGCGCGCGCCCTGCGTCTGGGGCAGGACAAGGCCGATGCCGACGAGTGGCTGCACAGCTCGGCCGTCAAGACGCACATGCGACGCATGGACCCGTCGTTCAGCGAGAAGGCGCTCGGGTACCGCTCCTTCTCCGACTTCCTCAAGTCGCGCGACGACATCGCCGAGCTCGAGGAGACGGGGCACGAGCGCCTGATCCGCCTGCGCGAGGCGTAGGCGCGCAGCGGGTCAGCGGCGGGCGCGGATGTCGCTCAGGGCGGGCTCGATCGCCGGGAAGCGGAACACGTAGCCCGCGCGTTCGAGCACGGCCGGCGCGATCCAGCGGCTCTTGAGCACGAGCTCCGGTTCGGTGCGCAGGACCCACATGGCCGGTTCGAGCATGAAGCGCCAGGCGGGAAGGCCGAACGGCATCCCCACCACACGGCGCAGCGCCTTCATCAGGCCCCGGTTGGTGACGACCCCGGGGGCAGCCAGATTCACCGGTCCCTCGATCGCGTCGTCGTCGCGGATGGTCCGCACGGCGCCGATGAAGTCGTCGATGTGTATCCAGCTGAAGCGCTGATACCCGCGCGAGCGGCGGCCCAGCGGCTGCTCGGGCTCGGTGGGCTCGGGGCCGATGCCGCGGTAGCGCCGGTGCGGGAACCACCATCCGTCGAACTGCGGCCCGCCCACGCCGAAGCGCGCCAGCCGGAACAGCAGCGCGGTCGCATCGCCGTCTCCCAGGACGATCGTGATGCGCAGCGCCACCCTGCGCGTGCGCGGGAGCTCGCCGCGGAACAGCTCCGCCTCCCAGGTGCGGGCGACGTCGGGTGAGAACCCGGTGTCGAACTCGGTGTCCGACTCGGTCTGCGCGCGATCGAGGGCGTAGCGGTAGATCGTCGCGCTGCTCGCGTTCATCCAGACGGCGGGAGGATGCTCCGCCTGCGCGACCGCGTCGTGCAGGACGCGCGTGGTGTCGACCCGCGACTGCAGGATCTCGTCACGGTTGCGGTCCGTGAAGCGGCAGTTGATGCTGCGCCCGGCGAGCCCGATGAGCAGCTCCGCGCCGTCCACGAGGCGCCGCACCGCCGCCGGGTCGTCCCAGCGGGCGTCCGGGCCCTCGCGTCCGATGACGGCGACCTCGTATCCGTCCGCCTCCAGGGCCTCCCGCAGCGCCGTGCCGAGGAACCCCGACCCGCCGCCGATCACCGCACGTCTGCTCATGGTCAGCTTCTCCGCTCGTCCTGGTCGCCCTGCGGGCCCTGCTCGTCGCGGGGTCCGTGCTCGTGCTTGCGCTTCTCGATCTCCTCGCGCAGGCGCCACTCCTCGATCTCTCGATCGAGATCCGCGATCTGCTGCTCAGTGGTGCGGACGTCCGCGGGCGGTGCCGCGGGCGCCGGTGCGGGCGCGGTCCGTTGCGGGCGTCGCAGGCGCGGCACCGCGATCCCGGAGTCGCCGTACTCCCGCCCGATCCCGAACCACAGCAGGCTGCCGACGAGGGGCAGGAGGATCACCACGGCGATCCACGCGATCCGGGGTAGGAACCGCACCTGGGAGTCCTCGCGCCGGACGATGTCGACGACCGCGCCGACCATCAGCGCGACGATGAGAAGCCACAACAGCATGTGTTCAGAGTAGATCAGCCGGCGGCGCCGGGGATCAGGGCAGGAGGTGCCCCGCGGCGCGGTACAGCTCGTACCACTCGGGGCGGGTGAGCTCGACGTCTGCTCCGGCCGCGGCATCCGTCACGCGCTGCGGAGTCGTCGTGCCCAGCACGACCTGCATGTGCGCGGGATGGCGGGTGATCCACGCGGTGGCGATGGCGATGGGCGTCACCCGGTGCGCCGCCGCCAGCCGGTCGATCACGGCGTTCAGCTCGGCGTACTCGGGGTTGCCGAGGAAGACGCCCGTGAAGAACCCGCTCTGGAACGGGGACCAGGCCTGGATCGTGATGCCGTGGAGACGGCAGTACTCCACGATCCCCCCGCCGTCGCGCACGATGCTCTGGTCTGCGCCCTCCATGTTGGCCGCCATCGGCTGCGCGATGATCGGTGCGTGAGTGATCGACAGCTGCAGCTGGTTCGCGACCAGCGGCTGTCGGACGGCGGTGCGCAGGAGGTCGATCTGACGCGGCGTGTGGTTGGAGACGCCGAACGCGCGGACCTTGCCGCTGGCCTCGAGCTCGTCGAAGGCGCGGGCCACGTCCTCGGGCTCGACGAGGGCGTCCGGCCGGTGCAGCAGGAGCACGTCGAGCCGGTCGGTGCGCAGGGCGCGCAGGGAGCCTTCGACCTGCCGCACGATGTGCTCGTAGGAGAAGTCGAACATGCCCTCCGCGGGCACGATGCCGCACTTCGTCTGGAGGACGATCTCGTCGCGCTCGGCATCGCTGAGCTGCAGGGCATCGGCGAAGCGGGACTCGCAGTGGTGCATCTGCCCGCCGTAGATGTCGGCGTGGTCGAAGAAGTCGATGCCGGCGGCACGCGCGGCGTCGTACAGATCGCGGATCTGCTTCTCGTCCTTGTCGTTGATGCGCATCATGCCGGCGATGACGGCGGGGGCGGTGGTGGATCCGAACGGCACGCTCTTCATTGCGCCACGATATCGCGCCTCAGAGACACCGAGGCGCCGCGCGGGTGGAGAATCGCCGGCCGGGGCGGCGGTCAGCGCCCCGGCCCGGCCACCTCCCCGGTGGATCTGAGCGGCGGGAGCAAGGACGCAGGCGACACCTCGAGCGCCTCGGCGATGCGCGCGATCTCGGTGACGGTGAAATCGGCCTTGCCCTGCATCTTGCGCCGTAGGGTGGAGAGCGGGATCTCCGACCGACGCGCGAGCCAGCGCTTCGAGCGTTTCTCACCCTGCAGTGCATCGGCAACCGCCTCTGCCACCAGGTGTCGCTCAAATGCCGTCACACGTAGACAGTAGCGGCACATGCGACGACGTGCAAGGTGGATCCGTGTGGGCATGACGGCATACTGCTTCCGTTCTCCTGCTATCGTGACACGCGTGAAGTCATCTGCGGAGCTGTACAACGCGGCCGTCGGCCGTCAACTGCGTGCGGAGATCGCCGCAGCCGGGAGCAGCATCGCCGCGATGGCCCGCGACGCCGGCATCGCCCGGAGCGCGCTCGACAACTATGTCACCGGCAAGCGGGCCATCCCCGTGCCGGTCGTCTACACGGTGTGCGCCATCGTGAACGTGCCGCCCCATCTCGTCCTCGCCCGCGCCGAGGAGCGCCTCAGCGCCGACACCGCCGGCGCCGCCGGCACCCTGACCGCCCTGCGCCGCCCGAATGTCACAGCCCTCGGCGATGATGTCCGGGAAGTCGCCTTCGAATCGCGCCTCCCGCACGACGGCGACACCGACGACCTCTACCAGTAAGGAAGCCATGGACCAGCTCCTCCGCCTCGTGGAGGAACACGGGCTGCGGCTGGTCGAGCGAGCAGGAGACACCCGCGGCGGCTACGACCCCGCGCGCCGCACCATCCGTCTCGCGCCCGGAATGAGCGCCCGCACCACGCGCAGCGTCCTGGCCCACGAACTGGGTCACGCCGTGCTCGACCACTCCCCCTCGACGCATCCGCTCACACGCCGCCGGCAGGAGCGGCAAGCCGACGCCTGGGCGGCTCGACAGCTCATCACCCCGCAGGCCTACGCCGCCGCCGAGGCGATCCGCGGTCCGCACCGGCCGAGCCTCGCATTCGAACTCGATGTGACCGTCGAACTCGTCACCGCGTATCAGGCCCTGCTTCGTCCGGCTGGTTGAATGGTCCGATGACGTTCCGCCTCCCTCCCGCGCCGCTGACCCTGACCGGCCGACTGGTCGAGCTCCGCCCGCTGGAGCGCTCGCACCACGACGCCCTGGTCGAGGCCGTCGAGGAGGACGATCTCTGGCAGACCGCCTGGTACACGTCCGTGCCGTCGCCCGAGGGCATGGCCGCCGAGATCGACCGTCGTCTCGCGCTCGGCGAGAAGGGCGAAATGGTGCCCTTCGTCGCCGTCGACGCCCGCGAGCGGATGCTGGGGATGACGACGTACTACGACCTCGTCGCCGACGTGCCCCGACTGCACATCGGGTACACATGGAATCGGCCCTCGGCGCACGGCACCGGAACCAACGTCGAGTCGAAGTTGCTGCTCTTGCGCCACGCCTTCGACACGCTCGGCGTCTTCCGCGTGGGGCTCACCACGCAGTGGGTGAACTTCCGCTCGCGGGCGGCGATCGAACGCCTGGGGGCGAAGCAGGACGGCGTGATGCGCGCCATGTCGCGCTACCGCAACGGCGCGCTGCGCGACAGCGTCGAGTACTCGATCATCGAACCCGAGTGGCCCGCGGTGCGCGCCACCCTGGAGGCGCGGCTCGCGACGCGGTGAGTCGCGAGCCCCGGGATCACTCGGTGGCCTTGTTGGTCCAGTTGTCGCGGCGACGGGTGGCGGAGTCGCGCTGACGCATCACGAAGGCCAGCGCCAGCGACGACAGCAGGATGCCGGCGATGAAGACGAGCCCCTGGAACTCCTCGAGCGACTGCGCGAGCCCCATGACGTAGATGCCCCCGAGGAAGAGGATCAGGAAGAAGATGAAGCTGATGATCACGGGGGTCTCCTGTCGTTGCGGCCACGGACCAGCCTACCGTCCGCTCCCTCCGTCCTAGCGCAGACCCTCGTGAGGCGAAAGCCCCTGTGCCTCGCGAACCCGGCGTGATTGCCTGGGGTCATGGATGCACAGCTCACCGCCCTCGCCATCACCTGCACGCTCAAGCCGTCGCCGGAGGAATCGAGCACCGATCTGCTCGCGACCCAGCTGCTCGACGCCTTCGCCGAGCACGGCGTCACCGGCGAGACCATCCGAGCCGTCGACCACGCGATCAGCCCCGGCGTGCTGACCGACATGGGCGAGGGCGACGAGTGGCCGCAGCTGCGCGAGAAGGTCCTCGCCGCCGACATCCTGGTCTTCGTGACGCCCACCTGGCTGGGTCAGCATTCGAGTGTCGCGCAGCGCGTGCTCGAGCGGCTCGACGCCGAGCTCGGCGAGACGGATGACCAGGGCCGCCCCATCCTCTTCGACAAGGTGGCGATCGCGGGCGTGCTCGGCAACGAGGACGGCGCCCACCACATCGCCGCGATCCTGTTCCAAGCGCTCAACGACGTCGGGTTCACGATCCCCGCGCAGGCATCCGTCTACTGGAACGGCGAGGCCATGCAGGGCGTCGACTACAAGGATCTCGACGAGACCCCGGAGAAGACGGCACAGACCATCACCACCGCCACCCGCAACGCCGTGCACCTGGCACGCGCACTGAAGATCAGCCAGTATCCCGCCGGCTGATCCTGCGGGATACTGGTCGTCTGACGTCCCGAAAGGATCGACGATGGCCTCTGGAGAGTCCCTGGGCGCGGGCGACGGACGATCGACCGCGCTCTCCGAGTCGGAATGCTGGACCCTGCTCGCGATCCCGGGTCTGGCCCGGCTCGCCTTCCTGCAGGCGGACGGGATGCCGGACATCCGCCCGGTGAACCATCTGGCGTACGACCGATCCCTCTACCTCCGCACGGCGCCCGATGCGAAGCTCCTCGCGCTGGCGGACGCGCCCGACGTCGCTCTGGAAATCGACGGGGAGGACGGCACCGGCTATTGGAGCGTGATCGTCCGCGGGACGGCCGCGCAGGTGACGAGCGAAGCCGAACTGCAGCGCGCCGCGGTGGCCGCGCTCGAGTCGTGGACGCCCGGCCTGAAGCAGTTCGTGGTGCGGATCAGCCCGCGGACCGTGACGGGCCGCCGCTTCCTCAAGATGCCCCCGCGCACGCCTCCGGTCTACGCGGTGCCGCTCACCGATGCCGCGCAGGCCGACCACGAGACGCACCGGGGCGATCGACCCCAGCCGATCCCGCACTTCAGCCCGCCGGAGGACTGACGCGCCCCTTCATGCACGAGACCCCCGGCCGCGCCTCTCGGTACGGTCGGGGGGCTTCGTGGACGGGGTCAGAAGTCCCAGTCGTCGTCTTCGGTGGCCTCGGCCTTGCCGATGACGTAGGAGGATCCCGACCCGGAGAAGAAGTCGTGGTTCTCGTCGGCGTTCGGCGAGAGCGCGGACAGGATCGCCGGGTTCACATTGGTGACCGAAGACGGGAACATAGCCTCGTAGCCGAGGTTCATGAGCGCCTTGTTGGCGTTGTAGTGCAGGAACTTCTTGACGTCCTCGGTCAGGCCGACGCCGTCGTAGAGGTCCTGCGTGTACTGCACCTCGTTGTCGTACAGCTCGTACAGCAGGTTGAACGTGTAGTCCTTGAGCTCGTCGCGACGCGCTTGGGTCTCGTTCTCGAGCCCCTTCTGGAACTTGTAGCCGATGTAGTACCCGTGCACGGCCTCGTCGCGGATGATGAGGCGGATGAGGTCGGCCGTGTTCGTCAGCTTGGCCTTGGACGACCAGTAGATCGGCAGGTAGAAGCCCGAGTAGAACAGGAAGGACTCCAGCAGGGTCGAGGCGACCTTGCGCTTGAGCGGGTCGTCGCCCTGGTAGTAGTCCATGATGATCTGAGCCTTCTTCTGAAGGTTCGGGTTCTCGGTCGACCAGCGGAACGCCTCGTCGATCTCCTTCGTAGACGCGAGCGTCGAGAAGATCGACGAGTAGCTCTTCGCGTGCACCGACTCCATGAATGCGATGTTCGTGTAGACGGCCTCCTCGTGCGGAGTGATGGCGTCGGGGATCAGCGACACCGCACCCACGGTGCCCTGGATCGTGTCGAGCAGCGTGAGGCCGGTGAACACCCGCATCGTCAGCAGCTGCTCATCGGGCGTCAGCGTGTTCCACGACTGGACGTCGTTCGACAGCGGCACCTTCTCGGGCAGCCAGAAGTTGTTCACGAGACGGTTCCAGACCTCGAGGTCCTTCTCGTCCTGGATGCGGTTCCAGTTGATCGCCTGCACGTGGTCGACCAGCTTGAGTCGTTCGGGGGTCATGATTCTTCGTTTCTCGGGTTCAGGGTCGGCTCAGAGCATGCAGGAGACGCACTCGGTCATGTCGGTGCCCTCGAGCGCCAGCTGACGCAGACGGATGTAGTAGATCGTCTTGATGCCCTTGCGCCATGCGTAGATCTGCGCCTTGTTGATGTCACGGGTCGTGGCGGTGTCCTTGAAGAACAGCGTCAGCGACAGACCCTGGTCGACATGCTGCGTCGCCGCGGCATACGTGTCGATGACCTTCTCGTAGCCGATCTCGTACGCGTCCTGGTAGTACTCCAGGTTGTCGTTCGTCATGAACGCCGCCGGGTAGTAGACGCGACCGAGCTTGCCTTCCTTGCGGATCTCGATCTTCGACGCGATCGGGTGGATCGACGACGTCGAGTTGTTGATGTACGAGATCGATCCGGTCGGCGGGACGGCCTGGAGGTTCTGGTTGTAGATGCCGTGCTCCTGGATCGACGCCTTCAGCGCCGCCCAGTCCTCCTGCGTCGGGATGTGCTTGCCGGCGAAGAGCTCCTTCACCTTCTCGGTCTCGGGCACCCAGGGGCGGTCGATGTACTTGTCGAAGAACTCGCCCGAGGCGTACGTCGAGTCCTCGAAGCCGTCGAACGTCTGCTTGCGCTCGATCGCGATGCGGTTCGAGGCGCGGAGCGCGTGGTACAGCACGGTGTAGAAGTAGATGTTCGTGAAGTCGACACCCTCCTCCGAGCCGTAGAAGACGCGCTCGCGGGCGAGGTAGCCGTGCAGGTTCATCTGTCCGAGGCCGATCGCGTGCGACCGGTCGTTGCCGTCCTCGATCGAGCGCACCGAGCCGATGTGGCTCTGGTCGCTGACCGCGGTGAGGGCGCGGATCGCCGTCTCGACCGTCTGGCCGAGGTCGGCGGCATCCATCGACAAAGCGATGTTCATCGAGCCGAGGTTGCAGGAGATGTCCTTGCCGATCTCCTTGTACGACAGGTCGTCGTTGTAGGTCGTCGGGGTGTTCACCTGCAGGATCTCGCTGCAGAGGTTCGACATGTTGATGCGGCCCTTGATCGGGTTGGCCTTGTTCACCGTGTCTTCGAACATCACGTACGGGTAGCCCGACTCGAACTGGATCTCGGCGACGGTCTGGAAGAACTCGCGCGCGTTGATCTTCGTCTTCTTGATGCGGGCGTCGTCGACCATCTCGCGGTACTTCTCGGTGACCGAGATGTCGCCGAACGGTACGCCGTACACCTTCTCGACGTCGTACGGCGAGAACAGGTACATGTCCTCGTCGTTCTTCGCCAGCTCGAAGGTGATGTCCGGCACAACGACGCCGAGCGACAGCGTCTTGATGCGGATCTTCTCGTCGGCGTTCTCGCGCTTGGTGTCGAGGAACCGCATGATGTCGGGGTGGTGGGCGTTGAGGTAGACCGCACCCGCGCCCTGACGTGCGCCGAGCTGGTTGGCGTAGCTGAAGCTGTCTTCGAGGAGCTTCATGACGGGGATGATGCCCGAGGACTGGTTCTCGATCTGCTTGATCGGGGCGCCCGACTCGCGGATGTTCGACAGCAGCAGCGCCACGCCGCCTCCGCGCTTGGAGAGCTGGAGGGCGGAGTTGATGCCGCGGGCGATCGACTCCATGTTGTCTTCGATGCGCAGGAGGAAGCAGCTGACGAGCTCGCCGCGCTGGGCCTTGCCCGCGTTGAGGAAGGTGGGGGTCGCCGGCTGGAAGCGGCCGGAGATGATCTCCTCGACCAGGTTGACGGCGAGCGCCTGGTCGCCGTCGGCGAGGGCGAGGGCGGTCATGACGACGCGGTCCTCGAAGCGCTCGAGGTAGCGCTTGCCGTCGAAGGTCTTGAGCGTGTAGCTCGTGTAGTACTTGAAGGCGCCGAGGAAGGTCTCGAAGCGGAACTTCTTCGAGTAGGCCAGGTCGTTCAGCTTCTGCACGAATTCGAACGGGTACTTCTCGATGACGGCGCCCTCGTAGTACTCCTTCTCGACGAGGTAGTCGAGACGCTCCTTCAGCGAGTGGAAGAACACCGTGTTCTGGTTCACGTGCTGCAGGAAGTACTCCCGGGCGGCCCGCTTGTCGGCGTCGAACTGGATCTTCCCGTTCGCGTCGTAGAGATTCAGCATCGCGTTGAGAGCGTGGTAGTCGAGCCCCTCGTAGGCGGGGTTCATCTTGAATGCCACTGTCTCGGTCACTGCAGCTTCCACCGTCGTTCCAATCCGTCGCTCACGCGATCCACGTCGTCCTGTGTGCCGAAGATCTCGAGCCGATACAAGTGAGGCACGTGGCACTTGCGGCTGATGATGTCGCCGGCGAGGCAGAACGCCTCGCCGAAGTTGGTGTTGCCCGCGGAGATGACCCCGCGGATGTGGCGCCGGTTTCGCTCGTCGTTGAGGAACCGGATCACCTGCTTGGGCACGGCGCCCCGTTCGACACCGCGCCCTTCACCCCCTCCGTAGGTGGGGGTGACGAGGACGAAGGGCTCGTCGATGACGAGATCCCCGTCCTGCCGATGGAGCGGGATGCGTCGGGCCGGGAGGCCGAGCTTCTCGATGAAACGCGCGGTGTTGCCCGACACGCTCGAGAAGTAGACGAGGAGAGGCGCGCGGCCCGTGTCGGCGGAGTCGATCGCGACGCCGCCGATGCCGACAGCGTCGGTCGCGATGTGCTTCACGGTCGACCCCGCTTCCCCGAGGGTCGCGCGTCAGGCGAGACGCGAGGCGAGTTCGTCGATCTTGTCGGGACGGAAGCCCGACCAGTGGTCCTCGTCGGTGACGACGACCGGCGCCTGCATGTAGCCCAGCGCCTTGACCTGCTCCAGCGCCGTCGGGTCTTCCGACAGGTCGTGGATCTCGTACTCGATGCCCTTGGCATCCAGCGCGCGATAGGTGGCGTTGCACTGGACGCACGAAGGCTTTGTGTAGACCGTGATCGACATCTCGTTCCCCTCAGAATCGTTGTGTGGCCGGCAGGACCCCCGCCGGGAGTTCAATACTACATATAGGGACGGACACTCGGAGCAACCACAAGGGGTAGTAGTTACATCCGTGTAGTTTTCCACCGCTCTCCCCATGTACAACACAGGTTCTCCACCGTTTCTTCCACAGGCGGAGCCCTCGCATACGAGGTCTTCTCCCGCGGGAAATCGCGGCTTCGAACCTCCGGCTGGAGATCCATCCACAGGAGCCACGCTAGGCCGGGCCTCCGACATTCGGATTCCTGTGGAAAGCGCCCCTCGGCGTGTCGTCGGCGTGTCGTGTCGAGCTCGCCCTCCGCCCGGTCCCGCGACGTCGCCGGCGGCCGGTACCGTGGTGTGGTGGCGGGATACCGGGACCTTCTTCGCACGCCGGGAGTGGCGCGCATGATCGCAGCGCAGCTGACGGCGCGCTTCCCCAACGGCATGGCCTCGCTGGCCATCCTCCTGCACGTCGAGCAGCAGACCGGCTCGTACGGCGCCGCCGGCCTGGTGCTCGCGGCCACCAGCGTCGGACAGGCCGTCGCCGGCCCCGTCACCAGCCGGTGGATGGGTGCCTGGGGTATGCGGCGGGTGCTGACGCTGACGCTCTCGGTCTGCGTCGTCGCCATGCTGTGCCTGGCCCTGCTTCCCCTGAGCCTTCCCGGCTACATGGTGCTCGGCATGATCGCGGGCCTCTCGACACCGCCCGTCCAGGCCGCGGTCCGCACCATCTACCCCAAGCTCGTCAACTCGTCGCAGCTCACGCCGCTGTTCTCCCTCGACGCGTCGCTGCAGGAGATCATCTGGATCCTCGCCCCGGTCGTCATCACCCTCGTCTCGACGCAGGTCGGCACCACCGAGGGGCTCCTCCTCGTGGCGATCATCCTCGTGGCGGGCGGCGCATGGTTCATCCTCTCCCCCGAGGTCGGCCGGGTGCGCATCCCCCGCAGCCGCAGCGCGCTCGGCAAGGTCGTGCTCAAGCCGCCGGTGCTGATGGCGACCGCGATCGGCTTCCTCCTCATCGGCGCCTGCTCCGCGGTGGAGGTCGGCGTGGTCGCCACGTTCGAGCACGGCAGCCTGGCCGCGGGCCTCGTGCTGGCGGTGTTCTCGGTCGGCAGCCTCGCGGGCGGCCTGGCGTTCGGCCACATCCCGATCGGCCCGTGGGCCATGGCGCGGAGGCTCCTGATCGTCACGGTCGGCCTCGTGCTGACGATGTTCTCCCTCAACGTGTTCTGGCTCGGCGGCACGCTCGTGCTCGCCGGCATCGGCATCGCCCCCGCGCTCGCGGTGCTGTTCGCGATCACGACCGCGAGCGTCAAGTTCAGCGAGACCGCCGAGGCCTTCGGCTGGGCCGGCACCGGGCAGCTGATCGGCGCCGCCGCCGGCTCCGCGGTGGCCGGGTTTCTCGTCGACGTCTCCGACGCCCGAGGCGCCTACCTCGCGGCGGCGCTGTTCGCCGCCGTCGGCCTGGTGGTGTCGATCGTGTTCGTCCGCGCGCTCCCCGACCTGCGTCATCGCGACGCGAGCCCCTATCCCGACACCGAACCCCTGGCGGTAACCCCCTCATGAGCATCCCGCAGTCCCCGGCATCCTCCGCTCCCGCGATCGTGTGCGTGGGCGAGTCTATGGTCCTCATCACGCCCACCGACGGCGGGCTCGCGAGCGCGTCCGAGGCCGCGCTGACCCCGGCCGGAGCGGAGGGCAACGTGGCGGTGGGTCTCGCCGCGTTCGGGCACCGGGCCGTCTGGGCCTCGCGGCTCGGCGACGACCCGCTCGCCGCCCGCATCACCTCCGAGCTCGCAGGCCGCGGCGTGGAGCTGTGGGTGGAGCACGACGCGGACGCGCCGACCGGCATCATGTTCAAGGATCCGGGCGTGGAGTCCTCGTCGGTCTACTACTACCGCCGGGGCTCGGCGGCGTCGCGCATGGAGGCCGGCTTCCTCTCCCCCGAGCGGCTCGCCGGCGTGCGCATCGTGCACACCACCGGGATCACGCCGGCGCTCTCCCAGTCGTGCCTCGACATGGTCGACCGGCTGTTCGCGGACGCGCGCACGGCCGGGGCGACGGTGTCGTTCGACGTGAACGACCGGCGGGCGCTGTGGTCGCAGGAGGAGGCGGCGACGACGCTCGCGCGGCTCGCCGATGCGGCCGACATCGCGTTCGTCGGGCGCGACGAGGCCGAGCGCCTCTGGGGCACGGCGACGGCCGACGAGGTCCGGGCCCACCTGCCGAACTGCGCCCTCCTCGTCGTGAAGGACGGCGACGTCGGGGCGACCGCGTTCCGGGGCGACGAGGCGCCGGTCTTCGTGCCAGCACCTCGCGTGGAGGTCGTCGAACCGGTCGGAGCGGGCGACGCCTTCGCGTCGGGCTTCCTCGCCGCGACACTCGACGGCGCCGAACTGTCGGACAGCCTGTCCGCCGGTCACGCGGCCGCGGCCCGGGTGCTCATGACCCGGGGCGATCTGCCTCCGCTCGACTGAGCCGCGGCCTCGCGGTCCGTTCTAGGCTGAGGGCATGCCGGCTCCCCTCGACCTGCCCCGCCTCGGCTGGGGCGACCCCTCCTCTGCTCGACGCGCCCTGCTCGTGCACGGCCTCGGCTCCTCCGCGGCGCTGATGTGGCGCCTGGGCGACGCCCTCGCGGCGCACGGATGGCACGCGACGGCGGTCGATCTGCGCGGACACGGCGATGCACCCCGCGCGCTCGACTACTCCGTCGCCGCCTACGGCGCCGACCTCGGCGCGACCCGTCCGGCGGGCGGCGGTGCCTGGGATGCCGTCATCGGCCACTCGCTCGGAGCGGCGGCGAGCGCCGTGGCCGCGGCATCCGTCCCCGGGTGGACGCGGCGGCTGGTGCTGCTCGACCCCGCGCTCTTCGTCGGCGCGCACGACGCGCAGGTGGTGCGCCGCAGCCAGGAGCGCGCCTTCGCCGACAACCGGCTCGAGCGGATCCGCGAGGAGCATCCGCACTGGCATCCGCAGGACTGGGAGCTGAAGGCGGATGCCGTGCACCGCGCGAGCGCCTGGGCCGTCGAGCAGACCAGCGTTCAAAACGACCCGTGGGACGTGCGGTCCGACGTCGCGCGGCTGACCGTCCCGACGCACGTGATCGCCTCGGATCCGCAGGTCTACAGCATCTTCACCGGCGAGACCGCCGAGCAGGTGCTGGCATCGAACCCGCTCGTGACGATGTCGGTCGTGGCGGATGCCGGGCACTCGCTCCACCGGGACCAGCCCGAGGCGTCGGTGCGCGAGCTGATGGAGGCCCTCACATGAACGCCCCCGCCTTCGACCCGGCCGATCACCTCCCCGACGACCTCCTCGAGCGCATCCGCGAGCGAGCGCCGATCCACGACCGGGACAACACGTTCCCGCAGGACGATCTCGACGAGCTCCGCGCCGCCGGATACCTCTCGATCCTCGTGCCGGCCGAGCGCGGCGGCGGGGGCCTGGGTCTGGCCGAGGCCGCCGTGCTGCAGCAGCGCCTCGCGGCGGCCGCTCCCGCGACGGCGTTGGCGATCAACATGCACCTCGTGTGGACGGGTGTCGCGAAGACCTTCTCCGACCGCGGGGTGCCCGGTCTGGAGTTCGTGCAGGACGGTGCCGTCGCCGGCGAGGTCTTCGCCTTCGGCATCAGCGAGGCGGGCAACGACCTGGTGCTGTTCGGCAGCGGGACGGATGCCGCGCCGCAGGCCGACGGCGGCTATGCGTTCACCGGCACGAAGATCTTCACCTCGTTGGCGCCGGTGTGGACGCGCCTCGGCCTGCACGGCCTGGACACGACCAGCTCCGATGCGCCGAAGCTCGTGTTCGCCTTCGTCGAGCGCACGGACGCGGTCGAGACGGGCGACGACTGGGACACCCTCGGCATGCGGGCGACGCAGAGCCGCACCACGCGTCTGAACGGCGCGGTCGCCGCGCCCGAGCACGTGGTGCGCCGGATCGATCCCGGCCCCAGCCCCGACCCGATCGTGTTCGGCATCTTCAGCGTCTTCGAGATCCTGCTCGCGTCGGTGTACACCGGGATCGCCCGTCGCGCGCTCGAGCTCGCGGTCCAGACGGCGCATCGCCGCCGCTCGAAGAGCACGGGGGCCGCGTACAGCCAGGACCCCGACATCCGCTGGCGCATCGCCGACATGGCGCTGGCATACGACGCCCTCCCTCCCCAGATCGCCGCGCTCGCCCGCGACGTCGACGAGCGGGTCGATCACGGCCCGCGATGGTTCACCCTGCTCTCGGGGCTCAAGCACCGGGCGATCACCACCGCCAAGCAGGTCGTGGACGAGGCGATGCTCGTCGCGGGAGGCGGCTCGTACTTCTCGAGCAACGAGCTCTCGCGCCTGTACCGCGACGTGCTCGCGGGCGCGTTCCATCCGTCCGATCCGGAATCCGCGCACGCCACCGCGGCGTCAGCCTGGCTGGGGCCGCGCGAAAACTGAGATCACCCGCCGATTCCGCAGGCATCGCGCACTCAAACTGCGGAATCGGTTGAAGTGCTGCGACCGAAGTGCGAAGATCGCACCATGGTCTCGACGAAGAAGCAGTCCCCCCTCGACGCCGTCTCCAAGACGATCATCGAGCTGTTGCAGGAGGACGGCCGCCGCTCCTATTCGGACATCGGTCGGGTCGTGGGGCTGAGCGAGGCCGCCGTGCGCCAGCGCGTCCAGCGGCTCACCGAGTCCGGCGTGATGCAGATCGTCGCGGTCACCGACCCGATGCAGCTGGGCTTCCACCGGCAGGCCATGATCGGCATCCGCGTCTCCGGAGACGCCCGACGCGTCGCGGAGGCCGTCGCCGCGATTGAGGCGATCGACTACGTCGTCATCACCGTGGGCGCGTTCGACGTGCTCGCCGAGGTCGTGTGCGAGGACGACGAGGACCTCCTCGCCCTCATCAACGACGTCATCCGACCGATCGACGGCGTGCTGTCTACCGAGACCTTCATCTACGCCAAGCTGCAGAAGCAGCTCTACAACTGGGGAACCCGATGAGCACCGCATTCTCGACCGCCCGCACGCTGTCCGAAGCCGAACTGCAGGCGAAGGCCAAGGACCACCTGTGGATGCACTTCACCCGTCAGTCGACCATGGCCGACGCGGGGGTGCCGATCATCGTGAAGGGCGAGGGGCACCGGATCTGGGATGCGAAGGGCAAGGAGTATATCGACGGCCTCGCGGGGCTCTTCGTGGTGAACGCCGGGCACGGACGCCGCCGCCTCGCCGAGACGGCGGCGCGCCAGGCGTCGGAGCTGGCCTTCTTCCCGCTGTGGTCGTACGCGCACCCGGCGGCGATCGAGCTCGCCGACCGGCTCGCCGACGAGGCCCCCGGCGACCTGAACCGCGTCTTCTTCTCCACCGGCGGCGGGGAGGCGGTCGAGACGGCGCTGAAGCTCGCGAAGCACTACTGGAAGCTCCAGGGCAAGCCCACCAAGCACAAGGTGATCTCGCGCGCCGTCGCCTATCACGGCACCCCGCACGGCGCCCTCGCGATCACCGGCATCCCGGCCATGAAGGCGATGTTCGAGCCCGTAGCGCCCGGCGGCTTCCGCGTGCCGAACACCAATTTCTACCGCGCGGCCGAGATGGGCGCCCCGGCCGACGACCTCGAGGCCTTCGGTCGCTGGGCGGCGGACCGCATCGAGGAGATGATCCTGTTCGAGGGCGCCGACACCGTCGCCGCCGTGTTCCTCGAACCGGTGCAGAACTCCGGCGGATGCTTCCCTCCCCCTCCCGGTTACTTCCAGCGGGTCCGCGAGATCTGCGACCGGCACGACGTGCTCCTCGTGTCGGACGAGGTGATCTGCGCCTTCGGACGCCTGGGTCACACCTTCGCCTGCACCGGCCTCGGCTACGAGCCCGACATGATCACGTGCGCCAAGGGCATGACCAGCGGCTACTCGCCGATCGGCGCGACGATCGTCAGCGACCGCATCTACGAGCCGTTCTCGAAGGGCGACCTGTCGTTCCCGCACGGATACACGTTCGGCGGGCATCCCGTCTCGGCGGCGGTGGCCCTCGAGAACCTCGCGATCTTCGACGAGGAGGGGCTCAACGCCCACGTGCGCGAGAACTCGCCCCTGTTCCGGGCCGAGCTCGAGAAGCTCACGGACCTGCCTCTCGTCGGCGACGTGCGCGGCGACGGCTACTTCTTCGGCATCGAGCTCGTGAAGGACAAGGCGACCCGCGAGACCTTCGACGACGACGAGTCCGAGCGGCTGCTCCGGGGCTTCCTGTCGGGCGCCCTGTTCGAGGCCGGTCTCTACTGCCGCGCCGACGACCGGGGCGACCCCGTGATCCAGCTGGCGCCGCCGCTCACCGTCGGGCCCGCCGAGTTCCGCGAGATCGAGCAGATCCTCCGCGACGTGCTGACCCGCGCGCAGTCGGTCCTCTGACTCCGACGCCCCCCCCGACACCCACCCCATCCCCCTCAGGAGCACTGTGGACACCGTCCGTCATGTCATCAATGGAGCCGAGACCGCCGAGGCGGCACACACCGGCCAGGTCTTCGACCCCGCCACCGGCGAGGTGACGAAGCACGTCGCCTTCGCCTCCGCCGCCGAGGTCGAGAGCGCGATCGCCGCGGCCGCCGCGGCGGCGCCGGCGTGGCGCGAGACGAGCCTCATCCGGCGCGCCGACGTGTTCTTCCGTCTGCGCCAGCTGCTGAAGGAGCGCACGCCCGAGCTCGCGGCGATCGTCACGTCGGAGCACGGCAAGGTGCTCTCGGACGCCGCGGGCGAGGTGTCCCGCGGCATCGAGAACGTGGAGTTCGCGGCGGGCCTGGTGCACCTGTTGAAGGGCGAGCGCAGCGAGCAGGTCTCCCGCGGGGTGGACGTGCACTCGGTGAAGCAGCCGGTGGGCGTCGTGGCCGCCATCACGCCCTTCAACTTCCCCGTCATGGTGCCGCTGTGGATGGTCGCCTCGGCGATCGCGTGCGGCAACACGGTCGTGCTCAAGCCCAGCGAGAAGGACCCCTCGGCGGCGGTCTGGCTCGCGAGGGCGTTCCGGGAGGCCGGTCTCCCCGACGGCGTGCTGAACGTCGTGCACGGCGACAAGCAGGCCGTCGACGCCCTGCTCGACTCTCCCGCGGTGTCGGCGGTCAGCTTCGTCGGCTCGACCCCCATCGCCCGCTCGATCTACCAGCGCGCCTCGGCCGCGGGCAAGCGCGTGCAGGCGCTCGGCGGTGCGAAGAACCACATGGTCGTGATGCCGGACGCCGACATCGACGCGGCGGCCGACGCGGCGGTCTCGGCGGCGTACGGATCGGCCGGCGAGCGCTGCATGGCCGTGTCGGTGCTCGTGGCCGTGGGCGACGTGGCCGACGAGCTGGTGCCGGCGATCGCCTCCCGCATCGCGGGTCTCCGGATCGGCCCCGGAACGGATGCCGCGAGCGAGATGGGTCCGCTCATCACGCGCGAGCACCGCGACAAGGTCGCCTCCTACGTCTCCGGTGCCTCGGACGAGGGCGCCGAGGTGGTCGTCGACGGCACCGCGCAGCGGTTCGAGGGCGACGGCTTCTTCCTCGGGGTGAGCCTGATCGACCGGGTCGTGCCCGGAATGAAGGTGTACGACGACGAGATCTTCGGACCGGTCCTCTCCGTCGTCCGCGTGGACAGCTATGCCGAGGCCGTGGCGCTCGTGAACGCGAACGCCTACGGCAACGGCACCGCGATCTTCACGCGCGACGGCGGCACCGCCCGGCAGTACGAGTTCGACATCGAGGTCGGAATGGTCGGCGTGAACGTGCCGATCCCCGTGCCCATCGGCGCCTACTCCTTCGGCGGATGGAAGGACTCCCTGTTCGGCGACTCCCACATCTACGGTCCCGAGTCGATCCACTTCTACACCCGCTCCAAGGTCGTCACGACGCGCTGGCCCGACCACACCCCCTCGCAGATCGACCTGGGCTTCCCCAGCAACCACTGAACACGATCCCCCACTGCAGACGATCCCCCACCGAGCAGGCTCCCATGACGACTCTCACCGACCGCCACGGCGGCACCCACCCGCTGCCCGCTCCCGAGGCCGAGGCGCAGGTGCGCGCCGATGACCGCGCCCACGTCTTCCACTCCTGGAGCGCGCAGACGCAGATCGACCCCATGCCGGTCGCCGCCGGCGAGGGGTCCACCTTCTGGGACTACGCCGGCAACGCCTACCTCGACTTCTCCAGCCAGCTGGTGAACCTCAACCTCGGGCACCAGCATCCCGACCTCGTCTGCGCCATCCAGCAGCAGGCCGGACGCCTGGCGACGATCCAGCCGTCGATGGCGAACGACGTGCGCGGCGAGCTCGCGCGCCTCATCGCCGAGGTCGCGCCGGACGGGCTGGAGAAGGTGTTCTTCACCAACGGCGGCGCCGAGGCGAACGAGTACGCGGTGCGCCTCGCCCGGCAGTTCACGGGTCGCCGCAAGGTGCTCTCGATGTACCGCAGCTATCACGGCTCCACGGCGACGGCGATCTCGCTGACGGGCGACCCGCGCCGCTGGGCCAACGACGGCGTCGACACCGGCACCGTGCGGTTCTTCGGTCCGTACCTCTACCGCTCGCCGTTCCACGCCGAGACGCCCGAGCAGGAGTCCGAGCGCGCATTGGCGCACCTCGAGCAGACCATCCAGCTCGAGGGTCCGGGCACGATCGCCGCGATCATCATCGAGACCGTGGTCGGCACGAACGGAGTGCTGGTGCCGCCGCCGGGATACCTGACCGGGGTGCGAGAGCTGTGCGACCGCTACGGCATCGTGTACATCGCCGACGAGGTCATGGTCGGGTTCGGCCGGCTGGGGGAATGGTTCGGCGTCGATGCGTTCGACGCGCGCCCCGACCTGATCAGCTTCGCGAAGGGCGTCAACTCCGGCTACGTGCCGCTCGGCGGCGTGGTGATCTCGGACCGGATCGCCCGGGCGTTCGACACGGTGCCGTTCGCCGGCGGGCTGACCTACTCCGGCCACCCCCTGGCGTGCGCGGCGGGAGTGGCGACCTTCGAGGTGTTCCGCCGCGACGGCATCCTGGAGCGCGTGCGCGACCTCGGCGAGCGCGTCGTCGAGCCGGCGCTGCGCCGCTGGGTCGAGACGCATCCCAGCGTCGGAGAGGTGCGCGGCCGCGGGCTCTTCTGGGCGATCGAGCTGGTGAAGGATGCCGAGACGCGCGAGCCGCTCGTGCCCTTCAACGCCGCCGGGGCGGATGCCGCGCCGATGGGCGCCTTCGCCGCCGCCGCGAAGAAGGCGGGCGTCTGGTCGTTCGTGCACTTCAACCGTGTGCACGTCGCGCCGCCGCTCGTCATCTCGGAGGACGACCTCGTCCGGGGGCTCGACGTGATCGATCGCGCCCTCGAGGTCACCGACGAGATCGCGGCGTCCTGACCGGGGTCATCTCGAGTCGAAATCGAAGGCCTTGAGCAGCTCGTCGACCGCCTGCTCGCGCTCGG
Source organism: Microbacterium californiense (assembly GCF_047246625.1). Classification (NCBI taxonomy): domain Bacteria; kingdom Bacillati; phylum Actinomycetota; class Actinomycetes; order Micrococcales; family Microbacteriaceae; genus Microbacterium; species Microbacterium californiense. The sequence goes on from NZ_JBFOKQ010000002.1 coordinate 460,117, forward strand.
CGCCGCCGTTCTCGAACATGTCGGTGACGTGGGTGCGCAGGTGGTTCTCGAGCAGCAGCCGGTTGAGGGACTCGAGCGACTTCTGAATTGCACGGGACTGCGTGATGATGTCCATGCAGTAGTCCTCGCCCTCGATCATCCGGGCCACGCCGCGCAGCTGGCCCTCGAGGATCGCAGTGCGGTGCAGGGCGCGCTTCTTGATGTCTTCGATCACGCATCGAGGGTACTCCGCGATGCCGGTCGATCGCTGATGCCGCCGACGGGTCCGGCCCGCGCCGCGCATGAAAGGATGACTGCATGCCGCGAACACCGATGACGCAGCTCTCCCCCGCCGACCAGGAGCGGCTGCGCGGTCTGCGCCGTATGAAGGCGGTCGCCCTGGGCGCCCTCGTCTTCATGGCGATCGTGTTCGTGCTGGCGTTCGCCTTCCAGGAGCGGGTCGGCTGGCTCGGCTACGTGCGCGCCGCCGCCGAGGGCGGCATGGTCGGCGCCCTCGCGGACTGGTTCGCCGTGACGGCGCTGTTCCGACGGCCGCTCGGGCTTCCCATCCCGCACACCGCGATCATCCCGACCCGCAAGGACGAGATCGGCCGCACGCTCGGGGAGTTCATCGAGACGAACTTCCTCGCCTCCGACGTCGTCCGCGCCAAGCTCGCGACCACCGCCATCGCGCAGCGCGCCGGGGAGTGGCTCCGCGAGCCCGCCCACGCCGAGCGCGTGAGCGCCGAAGGTGCGACGATCGCGACCGCGGTGCTCAACGCCCTGAGCGACGACGACGTGCGGGATCTTCTCGCCGACCTCGCCCGGGAGCACCTCGTCGAGCCCGAGTGGGGGCCGCCCGCCGGCGAATGGCTGGCGAAGATCGTCGAGGCGGAGGCGCACCACGGCGCGGTCGACCTCGCCGTCGAGACCGTCGGGCGCTGGCTCGAGGCGAACGAGGCGTCGTTCACGGGACTCGTCTCCCGCCGCCTGCCGTCGTGGGTGCCGCGGCTCGCGCACCGCTTCGTCGACGACACCGTTTACAACGAGGCGGTCAAGTTCGTGCGCGCGGTCCAGGCCGATCCGCGGCATCCTGCCCGGCTCGCGATCGACAGGTACCTCGACCGTCTGGCCGTGAACCTCCAGCACGACCCCGCCACCCGCGCCAAGCTCGAGAGCGCGAAGGCGTCGCTGTTCGACAGCCCGCGCGTGGGAGCGCTGGCCGCCGAGGCCTGGAACACGGCGAAGAACGGGCTGCTCAAGGCCCTGGCCGACCCGGAGAGCGGGTTGCGCCGCCGCGCCGCGCAGGCGCTGGAGGAGGTCGGCGAGCGCCTGACGACGGATGCCGCGCTCCAGCACCGCGTCGACGCCTGGGTCTCCGAGGCCGCTGTCTTCCTGGTCGACCGGTACCGGCACGACATCGCGTCGATCATCACCGACACGGTCGAGCGCTGGGACCCCGCCGAGACCACCGAGAAGATCGAGCTCATGGTCGGGCGGGACCTGCAGTACATCCGACTGAACGGCACGATCGTCGGCGCCCTCGCCGGTCTCGCCATCTTCTCGATCGCGCACGCCCTGATCCCGGGAGTCTGACATGGCCCTGTCCCACGATCCGCTCTGGCCGCGCGCCGGAGGATGGCCCGCCTTCGACGGGCAGGCGGATGCCGTGCTGATCGGCGTTCCGACCTGGCGCACCTCGCTGTCCCCGACCGGTGCAGGGTCGACGCCGGCTGCGATCCGCGAGGCGCTCCCGCGGTACGGCACGGCGTTGATGGGGTCTCCGGCGACCGATCTGAACGACCTGCTGCGGATCGCGGATGCCGGTGACGTGCACGAGCCGGACGGCGACCAGGGCGAAGCATCCACCATCGAGCGCGTGCGTGAGCTCTCGGACGCCTTCGTCATCGCCCTCGGCGGAGACAACTCCCTCACCTATCCGGTCGCGCTGGGCGCACAGGCGACCGGGCTGATCACCTTCGACGCGCACTTCGACCTGCGCGACGGCGTCTCCAACGGCACGCCCGTGCGTCGTCTGGTGGAGGACGTGCCGGCCGGGTCCGCCCTCGACACCACCCGGATCGATTCGACGCGCATCGTGCAGATCGGCATCGCGGACTTCGCGAACTCGGTCGCCTACGCCCGGCGCGCGGCGGAGTGGGGCATCCGCGTCATCACGCTCGACGAGGTACGTCGCCGCGGTGTCGACGACGTCGTGGCCGAGGCGGTGGAGATCGCCGGGGCCGGAGACGACCCCCGCGTGCATCTCGATATCGACGTCGACGTCTGCGATCGTTCCGTCGCCCCGGGATGCCCGGCCAGCGTGCCCGGCGGCCTGCAGGCGTGGGAGCTCCGTGCCCTCACCCGCGCGGTCGCGTCGGATGCCCGCGTGGTCAGCGCCGACATCGCCGAGGTCGACGCGACGGCGGATGCCGAAGACGCCCGCACCGTGCGCCTCGCCGCGCTCTGCGTGCTGGAGCTGCTGGCGGGACTCGCGTCGCGGTAGGTCGACCCTTCGCTTCGCGCGGTGCCGCTCAGGCGGCGCGCACCCCGTCCTTCCACACGGCGCCCACGAGCGGCACGCCCGGGCGATAGGCGAGGTGCACACGCGTCGGGGCGTCGAGGAGCACGAGATCCGCCCGCGCACCGGGTGCCACCCGTCCGATGTCCTCGCGACGCAGCGCCGCGGCCCCGCCGGCCGTCGCGGCCCAGACGGCCTCCGCGGGCGTCATCCCCATGTCGCGCACGGCCACGGCGATGCAGAACGGCATCGACGAGGTGAAGCTCGACCCCGGGTTCGTGTCGCAGGCCAGCGCCACCGTGACTCCCGCATCGATCAGGCGGCGGGCGTCGGGGTACGGCTGGCGGGTCGAGAACTCCACGCCGGGCAGCAGCGTGAGCACGGTATCGGAGGCGGCGAGCGCCTGCACGTCGTCGTCGGTCAGATAGGTGCCGTGATCCACCGACGCCGCGCCCAGCTCGACCGCGAGGCGCACCCCTTCGCCCGGTCCGAGTTGGCTCGCGTGCACACGCGGCGCGAGCCCTCGCGCGATCCCCGCCTCGAGCACGCGCCGCGACTGCTCCACCGTGAACGCCCCGGTCTCGCAGAACACGTCGATCCACCGGGAATGCGGGGCGCACGCGTCGAGCATCAGCCCCACGACGAGGTCGACGTACGCGTCGGGGCGATCGGCGTACTCTGCCGGCACCACATGCGCACCGAGGAAGGTGACCTCGGGCGTGACCTCCGCGGCCAGCCGCACCAGCCTCTCCTCGTCGGCCACGCTCAGGCCGTAGCCGCTCTTGATCTCGACGGTGGTCGTGCCCTGCGCCCGCATCTCGGCGAGGAATCGGCGCAGGCGGGAGCGCAGCTCGTCGTCCGATGCCGCCCTCGTGGCAGCGACGGTGGACCGGATGCCGCCGGCGGCATACCTCTGTCCGGCCATCCGCGCCTCGAACTCGGCAGCGCGATCTCCGGCGAAGACGAGGTGGCTGTGGCTGTCGACGAACCCCGGGATCACCGCCCGTGCGTCCGCATCGACGACCTCGTCCGCGATCGGTGCATCCGTCGCCGCTCCGACCCAGGCGATCCGTTCGCCGTCGATCAGCACGGCGGCATCCCGGAGCACCCCCGTCGGATCGTCGCCCGACGGCACGTTGGTGGTCAGCTCCGCGATGTTCGTGATCAGCGTGGACATGCGGTCTCCTCAGAGCATCGGGATGTTCAGGCCACGCTCGCGCGCCACCTCGCGGGCGTGCTCGTACCCGGCGTCGACGTGGCGCATGACGCCGGTGCCCGGATCGTTCGTGAGCACCCGCTCGAGCTTCTGCGCCGCGAGCGCGCTCCCGTCGGCGACCGTGACCTGACCGGCGTGGATCGAGCGCCCGATGCCGACGCCGCCGCCATGGTGCAGCGACACCCACGATGCGCCGGATGCGGTGTTCAGGAGCGCGTTCAGCAGCGGCCAGTCGGCGATGGCGTCGGAGCCGTCCTTCATGGCCTCGGTCTCGCGGTACGGCGAGGCGACAGAGCCCGAGTCGAGGTGGTCGCGGCCGATCACGATCGGCGCCGACAGCTCTCCCGAGGCGACCATCTCGTTGAACTTCAGGCCGGCGAGGTGCCGCTCCTTGTACCCGAGCCAGCAGATGCGGGCGGGCAGCCCCTCGAAATGCACCTTCTCGCCGGCTTTCTCGAGCCAGCGGTGCAGCGCGGTGTCCTCGGGGAAGAGCTCGGCGATCGCCCGGTCGGTCTTCGCGATGTCCTCCGGGTCGCCCGAGAGCGCCGCCCAGCGGAAGGGTCCGCGCCCCTCCTCGAACTGCGGGCGGATGTAGGCGGGCACGAATCCGGGGAAGGCGAAGGCGCGATCGAAGCCCCCGAGCTCGGCCTCCCGACGGATCGAGTTGCCGTAGTCGAACACCGCCGCCCCGGCATCCTGGAACCCGACCATCGCGGCGACGTGCGTCGCCATCGATGCGCGGGCGCGTCGCGTGAACTCCTCGGGATCCCGCTCGGCCTCGGCCTTCCACTCCGCGACGGGGACGCCCATCGGGAGGTAGGCGAGAGGATCGTGCGCGCTCGTCTGATCGGTGACGATGTCGATCGGGATGCCGCGGCGCAGCAGCTCGGGGAAGACCTCGGCGGCGTTGCCGACGACGCCCACCGAGAGCGCCTCCCCCGATTCTTTGGCGGCGACGGCTCGCGAGACGGCGGTCTCGAGATCGGTCGTGTACTCATCGAGGTAGCCGTGCTCGACCCGTCGAGCGAGACGCGTCTCGTCGACGTCGACGATCAGCACCGCGCCGTCGTTCATGGTCACCGCCAGCGGCTGCGCCCCGCCCATGCCGCCGGCTCCGCCCGTGAGGGTGAGGGTGCCGCGGAGAGAGTCGCGTCCGAGCGACCGCGCCACGGCCGCGAAGGTCTCGTAGGTCCCCTGCAGGATGCCCTGCGTGCCGATGTAGATCCACGAACCGGCGGTCATCTGCCCGTACATCATCAGCCCCAGCTCCTCGAGCCGGCGGAACTCGGGCCAGGTCGCCCAGTCCCCCACGAGGTTCGAGTTGGCGATGAGGACCCGGGGCGCCCACTCGTGCGTGCGGAAGACGCCGACCGGCTTGCCCGACTGCACGAGCAGGGTCTCGTCCGGCTCCAGCTCGTCGAGCGTACGGACGATCGCGTCGTACGCCTCCCAGCTGCGCGCCGCTCGACCCGTGCCCCCGTACACGACGAGGTCCTCGGGGTGCTCGGCGACCTCCGGGTCGAGGTTGTTCATCAGCATCCGCTTGGCCGCCTCGGCGCCCCAGCTCTTCGCCGTCCGCACGCTGCCGCGCGGCGCCCGGATGTGCGATCGATCCGGGTGGGAAGTGGTGTCAGACATGCGCATGCTCCTGTGCGATGGCGGCGATGGCGCCGGACTGCACGAGCGCGGTCACGGCCTCCATGTCGGGTGAGAGGAAACGGTCGGGTCCCGGTCCAGCGGCCACTGTGCGAATGAGATCTCGCACGGCGCCGGTGGCGGGACCGGGCTGCAGGGGCGCGCGAAGGTCGAGGGCCCGCGCGCCGGTGAGGATCTCGATCGCGAGCACGCGTCCGAGTCCGTCGATCGCGCGGCGCAGCTTCCGCGCGGCGGCCCACCCCATCGATACGTGGTCCTCCTGCATGGCGGACGACGGGATGGAGTCGACGGATGCCGGCACGGCCAGGCGCTTCAACTCCGACACGATGCCCGCTGCGGCGTACTGCGCGATCATGAGGCCGGAGTCCACCCCGACCTCGTCGGCCAGGAAGGGCGGGAGCCCGCGATTCCGAGCAGGGTCGAGGGCCCGGTCGGTGCGACGCTCCGAGACCGACGCGACATCGGCGACGGAGATCGCGAGGAAGTCGAGGACGGCGGCGACGGGAGCGCCGTGGAAATTGCCGTTCGACTCGATGCGGCCGTCGGGCGTGATGATCGGGTTGTCGATCAGGCTCGCCAGCTCTCGTGCGGCGATCGTCGACGCATGGTCGGCGGTGTCCCGCGCCGCACCGTGCACCTGCGGCGAGCAGCGCAGCGAATAGGCGTCTTGCACCCGTCCGTCCTCGGGGCCCTTGTGGCTCAGCACGATGGGCGAGTCGCCGAGGAATGCGCGCAGGTGCGCCGCCGAGACGCCCTGGCCCGTCTGCGGGCGCATCGCCATGAGGTCGGCGGCGAAGACGGCATCCGTTCCCAGCTGCGATTCGATCGACATGGCCGCGGCGACGTCCGCCGTCAGCAGCAGACGATCGAGGTCGTGCAGGGCGAGCACCAGCATCCCCAGCATGCCGTCGGTGCCGTTGATGAGGGCGAGTCCCTCCTTCTCGACGAGCACGAGAGGACGGATGCCGGCGGCCTCGAGCGCCGCGGAGGCCGGAACGATCTCCGAGGCGGCATCCTCCGACGTCCCGACGCGGACATCGCCCTCCCCCATCGCGGCGAGGGCGATGTGGGCCAGCGGCGCCAGATCACCGGAGCAGCCGAGCGAGCCGTACTCGCGGACGATCGGGGTGATCCCCGCGTTCAGCATCGCCGCGTACGCCTCGACCACTTCGGGGCGGACGCCTGTGCGGCCCGAGGCGAGCGTCTGCAGCCGCAGCAGCTGCAGCCCGCGCACGACCTCGCGCTCCACGTCCGGTCCGGTGCCGGCGGCGTGCGAGCGGATCAGGCTCGCCTGCAGCTGACGACGACGTTCGGGCGCGATGAACGTGGTGGCCAGCGCGCCGAAGCCGGTCGAGACGCCGTAGTGCGGGTGCGGGTCGGCGGCGAGCCGGTCAACCACCTGCCGGGTGTCGGCCACGCGGACCGACGCCTCGGGGGCCAGCTCGACGGGAGCGTCGTGGCGCGCGACGGCGACGACATCGGATGCCGTCAGCGGAGCGGAGCCGACGACGACGGGGGCGAGTTCACTCATGCCCCGATTCCACACCCGGGAGGTCGCCGGGACGTGGCGATCATGCGATGCTGTGTCTGTGATCCCAGACATTACGGAGACGGCGGACGTCGAGAGTGCGGGGACGGCGGACGGCCGGAGGGCGCAGGTGCCCGCCGCCGAGAACACCCTGCGCATCCTGCGTCACCTGGCGGGGCGACCCGCCCCCGTCGCCGCGTCGGCGATCGCCCGCGACCTCGGGCTGCCACGGTCCACCGTCTACCATCTGCTCCGGACCCTCGCGGCGCACGGGTTCGTCGTTCACCTCGCAGAGGAGCGCCGGTGGGGTCTCGGCACCTCCGCGTTCGAGCTCGCCGGCGGATATGCGCGGCAGCAGCCGCTCGCCCGTCTCGGCCGCCCCCTCGTCGCCGCTCTCTCCGACCGCCTCGGTGAGAGCGCGCACCTGGCCGTGATGAGCGGCGGAGACGTGTTGTACATCGTCGAGGAGCGCGCGCCGCGGCGCCCGGCTCTGGTCACCGACGTGGGCGTTCGCCTGCCGGCACACCTCACGGCGAGCGGCCGGGCGATGCTCGCGGCACTGCCCCGCGAGCAGGTGCGTGCGCTGTATCCGGACGCATCAGCGTTCCCGGACCGCACGGGCCGGGGTCCGCAAACCCCGTCGGCGCTGAGGGAACTGCTGCGGCAGGTGCGCGCCCGAGGATATGCGACCGAGGACAGCGAGATCGCCGACGGGCTGCGGTCGGTCGGCGCGCCTGTGCGCGACCATACGGGCTGGCCGGTGGCCGCCGTGGCGGTCACGTGGGCGGATGCCGATTCCCCCGAGCAGATGCTGGCGGATGCCGTGCGCGACACGGCGCAGGCGCTCGAGTCGCGCCTGATGCGCTGACGTACGCGCCTGCACGGAAACAGGCCCGTTAACGAAAAAGAGCCACCCAGCGTTGGGTGGCTCTTTTTCTTAAAAGGAGTCCGGCGGTGTCCTACTCTCCCACAGGGTCCCCCCTGCAGTACCATCGGCGCTGTGAGGCTTAGCTTCCGGGTTCGGAATGTAACCGGGCGTTTCCCTCACGCTATGGCCGCCGAAACACTATTGATGTTTCAATCAAACACATAACAAAGTCATTGTTGTTATGCGGTTCTCGACCGTACATCGAGAACCACTCAGTGGACGCAAGCACCAACGAACGGTGTGTTATCAAGTCATCGGCTTATTAGTACCAGTCAGCTGCACACGTTACCGTGCTTCCACATCTGGCCTATCAACCCAGTAGTCTGGCTGGGAGCCTCTCACCCGAAGGTATGGAAGTCTCATCTTGAGGCCGGCTTCCCGCTTAGATGCTTTCAGCGGTTATCCATCCCGAACGTAGCTAATCAGCGGTGCTCCTGGCGGAACAACTGACACACCAGAGGTTCGTCCAACCCGGTCCTCTCGTACTAGGGTCAGATCCTCTCAAACTTCCTACGCGCGCAGCGGATAGGGACCGAACTGTCTCACGACGTTCTAAACCCAGCTCGCGTACCGCTTTAATGGGCGAACAGCCCAACCCTTGGGACCTACTCCAGCCCCAGGATGCGACGAGCCGACATCGAGGTGCCAAACCATGCCGTCGATATGGACTCTTGGGCAAGATCAGCCTGTTATCCCCGAGGTACCTTTTATCCGTTGAGCGACAGCGCTTCCACAAGCCACTGCCGGATCACTAGTCCCGACTTTCGTCCCTGCTCGACCTGTCAGTCTCACAGTCAAGCTCCCTTGTGCACTTACACTCGACACCTGATTGCCAACCAGGTTGAGGGAACCTTTGGGCGCCTCCGTTACTTTTTGGGAGGCAACCGCCCCAGTTAAACTACCCACCAGGCACTGTCCCTGAACCGGATTACGGTTCGAAGTTAGATATCCAGAGTGACCAGAGTGGTATTTCAACAATGACTCCACATGAACTGGCGTCCATGCTTCACAGTCTCCCACCTATCCTACACAAGCCACACCGAACACCAATACCAAGCTGTAGTAAAGGTCACGGGGTCTTTCCGTCCTGCTGCGCGTAACGAGCATCTTTACTCGTAATGCAATTTCGCCGAGTTCGCGGTTGAGACAGTTGGGAAGTCGTTACGCCATTCGTGCAGGTCGGAACTTACCCGACAAGGAATTTCGCTACCTTAGGATGGTTATAGTTACCACCGCCGTTTACTGGGGCTTAAATTCTCAGCTTCGCCTTGCGGCTAACCGGTCCTCTTAACCTTCCAGCACCGGGCAGGCGTCAGTCCGTATACATCGTCTTGCGACTTGGCACGGACCTGTGTTTTTAGTAAACAGTCGCTACCCACTAGTCTCTGCGGCCTCCAAACGCTTTCGGAGCAAGTCCTAATACGTCGAAGGCCCCCCTTCTCCCGAAGTTACGGGGGCATTTTGCCGAGTTCCTTAACCACGATTCTCTCGATCTCCTTGGTATTCTCTACCTGACCACCTGAGTCGGTTTGGGGTACGGGCGGCTAGAACCTCGCGTCGATGCTTTTCTCGGCAGCATAGGATCATCCACTTTTTATCCGCATCGTGTCTCAGCCTCATGAGAGACGGATTTGCCTATCTCTCGGCCTACGCACTTGCACCAGGACAACCATCGCCTGGCTTGGACTACCTTCCTGCGTCACACCTGTTAATACGCTAACCGCACCAGAACGGGGTCACGTGCTCCACCACCCGGTGGATCCCGAAGGATCCGGTGAGTGACTTCGGACGTTTAGCACTACTGGATTAGTTTGGGCGGTTCTTCGCCGGTACGGGAATATCAACCCGTTGTCCATCGACTACGCCTGTCGGCCTCGCCTTAGGTCCCGACTTACCCAGGGAAGATTAGCTTGACCCTGGAACCCTTGGTCTTTCGGAGGACGTGTTTCTCACACGTCTTTCGCTACTCATGCCTGCATTCTCACTCGTGTAGCCTCCACGGCTGGGTTACCCCGCCGCTTCGCTGGCCACACGACGCTCTCCTACCCATCAACACGGCTGGACCACGAAGGCCTACCAATAATGTCAATGCCACAACTTCGGTGGCGTGCTTGAGCCCCGTTACATTGTCGGCGCGGAATCACTTGACCAGTGAGCTATTACGCACTCTTTCAAGGGTGGCTGCTTCTAAGCCAACCTCCTGGTTGTCAGAGCAACTCCACATCCTTTCCCACTTAGCACGCGCTTTGGGACCTTAGTTGGTGGTCTGGGTTGTTTCCCTCTCGACTATGAAGCTTATCCCCCACAGTCTCACTGCTGCGCTCTCACTTACCGGCATTCGGAGTTTGGCTGACGTCAGTAACCTTGTAGGGCCCATCGGCCATCCAGTAGCTCTACCTCCGGCAAGAAACACGCAACGCTGCACCTAAATGCATTTCGGAGAGAACCAGCTATCACGAAGTTTGATTGGCCTTTCACCCCTATCCACAGCTCATCCCCTCAGTTTTCAACCTAAGTGGGTTCGGCCCTCCACGACGTCTTACCGTCGCTTCAGCCTGGCCATGGATAGATCACTTCGCTTCGGGTCTAGGACATGCGACTGAATCGCCCTATTCAGACTCGCTTTCGCTACGGCTACCCCACACGGGTTAACCTCGCCACATATCGCTAACTCGCAGGCTCATTCTTCAAAAGGCACGCTGTCACACCTACCAGGGGTGCTCCAACGGTTTGTAAGCAAACGGTTTCAGGTACTATTTCACTCCCCTCCCGGGGTACTTTTCACCTTTCCCTCACGGTACTTGTCCGCTATCGGTCATCTGGGAGTATTTAGGCTTATCAGGTGGTCCTGACAGATTCACACGGGATTTCACGGGCCCCGTGCTACTTGGGATACTCTTCGCGCCAAGAGAAGCATTTCGACTACGGGGTTGGCACCCTCTATGACCGGCCTTTCAAGACCGTTCGTCTATACCTTCTTGTAACGCCGCCATCTCGGCAGAAATGACTGAAAAGTCCCACAACCCCCAACGTGCAACGCCTGCCGGCTATCACACACGCTAGGTTTAGCCTGATCCGGTTTCGCTCGCCACTACTAACGGAATCGCGGTTGCTTTCTCTTCCTGTGGGTACTGAGATGTTTCACTTCCCCACGTTCCCTCTACCCGCCCTATATATTCAGGCGGGAGTCACTAGGTCGGCACGCCGCCCAGCGGGGTTTCCCCATTCGGACACCCTCGGATCAAAACTTGCTTATCAGTTCCCCGAGGCTTATCGCAGATTGCTACGTCCTTCTTCGGCTCCAGATGCCAAGGCATCCACCGTTTGCTCTTAAAGACTTGAAATCACATGAGTTCGAATCAAAAACCCGACCAGTCCGAAGACTGAATCAGAAATTGACTAATGATCTTTAAGATCATCTAACGCAACCAGCAAAAGCCGGTTGCAAGATGCTCGCGTCCACTGTGTAGTTCTCAAAGTACGGGCGGTACCCCTCCTCGCCTGCCCACCGGACAAACAACAAGAGGCCCAGAGTAACCGACTGCTCCCAACCCCCAACGGGGCTGAAGCGCATCCGGTCCCTCAGGACCCAACAGCGTGCAGGTGCGACCTCCGCCACCCTCCCCGTTCCCACCGCAAGCGGCGTACTAGAGAAAGACAACATCCTTCACACCATGTCAAATGTTCCACCCATGAGCTCCCAGCGAAGAACGTACGCCTTCGATCTGGGTTCTGGACCCCGAAGGGTCAGATGCTCCTTAGAAAGGAGGTGATCCAGCCGCACCTTCCGGTACGGCTACCTTGTTACGACTTAGTCCTAATTACCGATCCCACCTTCGACGGCTCCCTCCACAAGGGTTAGGCCACCGGCTTCAGGTGTTACCGACTTTCATGACTTGACGGGCGGTGTGTACAAGACCCGGGAACGTATTCACCGCAGCGTTGCTGATCTGCGATTACTAGCGACTCCGACTTCATGAGGTCGAGTTGCAGACCTCAATCCGAACTGGGACCGGCTTTTTGGGATTCGCTCCACCTCACGGTATTGCAGCCCTTTGTACCGGCCATTGTAGCATGCGTGAAGCCCAAGACATAAGGGGCATGATGATTTGACGTCATCCCCACCTTCCTCCGAGTTGACCCCGGCAGTATCCCATGAGTTCCCACCATTACGTGCTGGCAACATAGAACGAGGGTTGCGCTCGTTGCGGGACTTAACCCAACATCTCACGACACGAGCTGACGACAACCATGCACCACCTGTTTACGAGTGTCCAAAGAGTTGACCATTTCTGGCCCGTTCTCGTATATGTCAAGCCTTGGTAAGGTTCTTCGCGTTGCATCGAATTAATCCGCATGCTCCGCCGCTTGTGCGGGTCCCCGTCAATTCCTTTGAGTTTTAGCCTTGCGGCCGTACTCCCCAGGCGGGGAACTTAATGCGTTAGCTGCGTCACGGAATCCGTGGAATGGACCCCACAACTAGTTCCCAACGTTTACGGGGTGGACTACCAGGGTATCTAAGCCTGTTTGCTCCCCACCCTTTCGCTCCTCAGCGTCAGTTACGGCCCAGAGATCTGCCTTCGCCATCGGTGTTCCTCCTGATATCTGCGCATTCCACCGCTACACCAGGAATTCCAATCTCCCCTACCGCACTCTAGTCTGCCCGTACCCACTGCAGGCCCGAGGTTGAGCCTCGGGATTTCACAGCAGACGCGACAAACCGCCTACGAGCTCTTTACGCCCAATAATTCCGGATAACGCTTGCGCCCTACGTATTACCGCGGCTGCTGGCACGTAGTTAGCCGGCGCTTTTTCTGCAGGTACCGTCACTTTCGCTTCTTCCCTGCTAAAAGAGGTTTACAACCCGAAGGCCGTCATCCCTCACGCGGCGTTGCTGCATCAGGCTTTCGCCCATTGTGCAATATTCCCCACTGCTGCCTCCCGTAGGAGTCTGGGCCGTGTCTCAGTCCCAGTGTGGCCGGTCACCCTCTCAGGCCGGCTACCCGTCGACGCCTTGGTGAGCCATTACCTCACCAACAAGCTGATAGGCCGCGAGCCCATCCCCAACCGAAAAATCTTTCCAAACGCAGACCATGCGGTCACGTCACATATCCAGTATTAGACGCCGTTTCCAGCGCTTATCCCAGAGTCAGGGGCAGGTTGCTCACGTGTTACTCACCCGTTCGCCACTGATCCACCCAGCAAGCTGGGCTTCACCGTTCGACTTGCATGTGTTAAGCACGCCGCCAGCGTTCATCCTGAGCCAGGATCAAACTCTCCGTAAAAAAGAAATGCATACACCCCGGGGAAAAACCGGACTGCAGCGAGTTTGATGCTGACCAAAGAGATATTCATTGCTGACTATCCGTTGCCAACCCCACAAAGGAGGTCGGTCTTTGATCCAAAGGAATCTCATCCAGCCGAAGCTGAATCGAGGTTATTTGGCATTTGACAAGTGCACGCTGTTGAGTTCTCAAGGATCGGATGCTCCCACGACCCAGCCATCACAACCAGGCCCGCAGGGCAACTTCTCTATCTTACCGATCTCGTTCCCGTTGTCAAATCACCTCTCGGTGACCTGCTCGAGGGATCGAGGCAGTTCCTTCATCTGGAAGACTCTGACGAGTTCTTCTGGAATCGGGATTCGTTCGTACTTGACGGGAGCCGGCCCGTGGGCCTCCGCTCAACCGTTTGGCCGAACAGGTAATAACTTACGTGGGTTCCGGGGTTCGGGCAAATCCCCGCCGCTTCCCGGGCGTGTCGCACCTCTTCCCCGCGGAATCGCGCGGAACGGAGCCGGACAGACCGACCGGGCCCGCCACGACACGTCGAATCACCTCGCACCTCGACATCCTGCGAGTGCGCGACGCGGCGCGGGCGTCGGACGCTGCCGGGAGACGCAGCCGTCGAGGACGCGGGAGAACGAAGAAGGCCCCGAGCGATGCTCGGAGCCTTCTTCCGGGTTGTGGACCTAAGGGGATTCGAACCCCTGACCTCCTCGATGCGAACGAGGCGCGCTACCAACTGCGCCATAGGCCCGTGAACCGTCATCTACGTTAGCACGACGCGAGCGGGGTCTCCGCCCATGCGAGTCAGCCCGCCGCGCGCCGGGCGAGGAGGTCGCGCACGTGGGCCTCGATCTCCGCGTCGTCGACGAATCCCATGCGGGCGTACGGGGATGCGGCGGCGGCAGCAGGCAGCTGCACCGGAGCCTCGGGGGCCATCCGCTCCGCCCGCTCGCGCAGTTCCGCGAGTCGTGCGGCCTTGCGGCGCTCCTCCTGCGCATCGATCTCCGCACGGGCGACCTGCGCACGGGAGCCGGAGACCGACACCAGCGGCTCCGGCAGCGTCCGGGGCGTCCAGGTCGCGCGTCCCTGATCGTGCAGGGGCGGCGACACCCGTTCGCGCGACTCCTCCACCACCTGCTGGGGCACGCGAGCCGCGCGTGCCGCGACCTTCGCCATCCGCTGCAGCGCGACGGCACCCACGACGACCATCGTCCCGCCGGCCCAGACCAGGATCGAGGTTCCGGCGGCGACGAGCTGCCAGATCCCCAGACCGGTCGCGACGAGGCCGACGAGCGCCACGGCGGTCGCGACCGCGCGCACCCGGCGTCGTGCCCGGGCGCGTCGGATGACCGGATCGGCCCGCGTCGCGGCGAGCTCCTGGCGCAGCGCCTCGAGCTCCGCCGCCTCGCGCTCCGACTGCAGGCGTTTGGCGAGCTTCTGCTGGGCGAGTGCGGTGCGTGCCGTGAGCTCGACGCGCACCTCCGCCGGGGTCTCACTGGTCTCCGCGAGGATGCGCAGCGCCTGGTTCAGCCGGACGGCGTTGCGCTCGGCCGCGTTGTACTGGAATCGACCGCGCCACGAGGGCAGCAGATAGAGCATCCACAGGAGCACGGCGACGAGAACGATCACTCCCCCGCTCAGCACCGGCCCGTCCATACGCCTAACGGTAGGGGAACTGACCCGACGCGGACGAGTCCCCGGCCGCGTGTCGCGCTCAGATCCTCACAGGGCGATGCGATCCGCGGGAGGGATGGTCGCGGCATCCGGCGGGACCTGCCCGTTGAGCCACCGGGCCAGCACTCCCTGCGGGACCTCCTCGCGCGTGAGCGCGAACGCGTAGTGGTCGCGCCAGTCGCCGTCGATGTGGATGTAGCGTCGGCGCAGCCCCTCGTACCGGAAGCCCAGCTTCTGCACGACGCGGAGGCTCGCCGCGTTCTCGGGGCGGATGCAGATCTCCATGCGGTGCAGCCCGTACTCGACGAAGCACGCGTCGGTCGCGAGCGCCACCGCGGTCGGGGTGATCCCCTTGCCCGCGAAGCGCTCGCTCACCCAGTACCCGATGGTCGCCGAGCACAGGGAGCCCCGCGAGACGCCCCACACGTTCAGCTGTCCGGCGATCTCGCCGTCGTACTCCATGACGAAGGGGTAGCCGGCTCCGTCGCGGTACTGCTGGAGGAGCCGGCGGATGCTCAGACGCATGTCGAACGAGACGGAGCCGTGCGGCACCGTCGCCTCCCAGCGCTGCAGCCACGAGCGGTTGGCCAGCAGCTCGTGCTGCAGGATCCTCGCGTCCTTCGCGCGCACCAGGCGCAGCTCGACCGATCCGTGTCGCATGTCCGCCGCCGTCACATCCACACTGCGTCCCGACGCAGAATCGCCTAGAGGCGCTCTGCGAACTCCTTGAGCCACGGACGCAGCTCGGTTCCCAGATCGTCCCGGTCGGCGGCGAGCTGCACGATGGCCTTGATGTAGTCGACGCGGTCGCCGGTGTCGTAGCGGCGCCCGCGGAAGATCACGCCGACGACGCCCGGCCCCTCGGTGTCGGCCGCCATCTCCTGGAGGGCGTCCGTGAGCTGGATCTCGCCGCCCTTGCCGGGCTCCGTGCGGTCCAGGATGTCGAAGACGGAGGCCGGAAGCACGTAGCGGCCGATGATGGCGAGGTTCGACGGGGCGTCCTCGCGGGCGGGCTTCTCGACGAGGCCGGTCACGCGCACGGCATCCGTGCCCTCGAGCTCCTCCACCGCGGCGGCGCCGTAGAGGTGGATGCTGGAGGGGTCGACCTCCATGAGGGCGACCACGGCCGCGCCGGTCCGCTCGTGCTCGGCGATCATCTCGGTCAGGAGCACATCGCGCTCATCGATCAGGTCGTCGCCGAGAAGGACGGCGAACGAGCTGTCGCCCACGTGGGTGCGCGCCCGCAGCACCGCGTGTCCGAGTCCCTTGGGCTCGCCCTGGCGGACGAAGTGGATGTCGGCGAGATCGCTCGAGCGCATCACGCGCTCCAGACGACCCGTGTCGCCCTTCTCCATGAGCTTCACCTCGAGCTCGGGCACCGAGTCGAAGTGGTTGGAGATCGCGTTCTTGTTGCGGCCGATGATCACCAGGATGTCCTCGATGCCGGCGTTCGCGGCCTCCTCGACGACGTACTGGATCGCCGGCTTGTCGACGACGGGCAGCATCTCCTTCGGCATCGCCTTGGTCGCCGGGAGGAATCGTGTACCGAGCCCGGCCGCGGGAATGACTGCCTTGATCTTCTGACTACCCATTCCCTCAGCCTAGCGGTGGGCCGCCCCGTAGACTCGGAGCCATGTCCAGCGACATCGAGCACGCCAAACGGGCGCTCCGCGCCGAGCTGCGCGAGCGCCGCGGCCTCCTCTCCGACGCGCAGCGCGAGACCGCCGCCGCCGCGATCGGCGAGCGCCTCGACGAGCTGGTCGACCGGCTCGGCGCGCGGTCCATCTCGTGCTTCCTGTCGACGACCACGGAACCCGGCACCCGCGAGTTCGTGGCCCGGGCGGTGCGCCGCGGCATCCGCGTGCTCCTGCCCGTCACACGCTCCGACGGACTGCTCGACTGGGCGGTCGCGACCGACGACGGCGAGGTGGGCGAAGGCCTGCACGGGCTGCCGGAGCCGACCGGCGAGGTCCTCGGGCCGATCGCGGTCAACGACGTCGACCTGATGATCGTCCCGGCCGCGGCCGTCGACCTGACGGGCATGCGCATGGGCTGGGGCCGCGGGTACTTCGACAAGACCATCGGCTCGATGGAGAAATGCCCGCCGGTCTACGCCGTCATCTATGATTCCGAGATAGTCGACTCCCTGCCGCGGGAGGTGCACGATCAGCCGGTGGACGGCATCGTCACCCCGTCGCAGACCCTCACCCTGTCGCCCGAGCGACGCTGACCCCCTGAGGATCGCCATGCCCACCTACGCCTATGCCTGCACGTCGTGCGGCCACCAGTTCGACGCCGTGCAGAGCTTCTCCGACGACGCCCTGACCGTCTGCCCCGAGTGCGGCGGAGCGCTGCGCAAGCAGTACGGGTCGATCGGCGTGACCTTCAACGGCTCCGGCTTCTATCGCACGGACTCGCGCGCCAGATCCGGCGGCGCGAAGGACGCGTCGGCACCATCGAAGTCGGAGTCGACGACGAGCACCCAGCCGGCGGCTGCGTCGACCCCGGCCTCTTCCTGAGGCTCCGAACGTGCGAGGGATCACCATGCTCAAAGGATTCAAGGACTTCATCCTCCGCGGCAACGTCATCGATCTGGCGGTCGCCGTCGTCATCGGCTCGGCGTTCACCGCGATCGTCAACGCGGTCGTCGCCAGCATCATCAACCCGCTCGTGTCGCTCTTCTTCGAGGCGGATGCCGCCGGCGAGTTCGGGCCGCAGGTCACGAACATCTACGGCAACACCGTCACCTTCCCGCTCGGCGACCTCATCTCGGCGATCATCAGCTTCCTCGCGGTCGCCGTGGTGGTGTATTTCGTCTTCGTGCTGCCGATGAACACCTTCAAGGCGCACGTCGAGGCCCGCAAGGGCACTCCGGCGGAGGAGCCCCAGGAGGAGCCGGCCGCGGCCACCGAGGCGGAGCTGCTCGTCGAGATCCGCGACCTGCTCGCCCGCAACGCGCGGAACTGACACCGGCGAACGCGCCCCACGGAGCGCACGGATCCCCCGGGGTCCGTGCGCTCCGTCGTTCCCCCGCGGGACCGGGCCGTCAGTAGTGCGGCGGCACGTCCTGGAACAGCCGGTCGTCGTTCGGCCCCTTGCCCGTGCGCGGCGCCGGGCGCGAGGGCTCGTCGTCGGCGCCGGGAACGGCGGCCCCGGCATGCGGGTCCGTTCCCTCGACCGGCGTCAGACGCGCGCGCCGCGATCCGGCCACGCGCTCGACCCGCTGCCGGGGAGCATCCCGTCGCTGCTCGTCGGGCATCGCGCGTCTCAGTCGTCGGAGCCGTCGACGACGTCGAGCGGCTGCGTGTCGTTGTCGGCCCGCGGGGTCGAGGCCGAGATGCCGAGCACCTCCGCGATCCGTCGCGCAACGGTGGCGGGGTCGCTGTACAGGTCGAAGGCGTGCACCCGCACGTAGTGCCAGCCGAGCCGGCGCAGCACCTGCGGACGCAGACGCAGCGTCTCGCGGAGGGACTCACCCCGCGACTCGGGGTCGGACTCGATCACCACGGCCTTGCCCGCATGCTGCGCGACGAGCGGCAGCAGGCCGCGGTAGTCGACGTCGACCGAGGCGCCCAGCCGACGCAGCTCGCGCGCGAGGGCGAGCGTGAGGGGGTCGGCCAGATCCTCGAGGCGGGCATCGCGGCCGCGGCCGGCCAGGCCGCCGAGGATCGACATCAGGGTCGCGGCGCCGTGCTCGAGCCGGCCGTCCTCGAAGGACGAGGGACGGATGGACGACACGATGACCATCGACCGCCGGGCGCGGGTCATCCCCACCGTGAGCAGCCGCTCCCCGTCGGGCGTCGACAGGTCGCCGAAGTCGCTCAGCACACGACCGTGCTTGGTCAGGCCGAACCCGAGGGAGAAGATGACGCGATCCCGGCTCTCCGCGACCGACTCCTCGAGCGTGAGCACGGCGAAGGGCTCGGCCGTGTCGCGTCCGACGAAGTCGGCGACGTCGGAGCGTCCGGCGAAGGCGGCCGTGACCGCGGCGCGCACGCGCTCGGCGTGGCGTGCACTGGCGGTGACCACCATGAGCGACTCGGACGGCCGGTGCACCGCGTGCTCCACGACGAGGGTGACGACGCGGGCGACCTCCGCCTCGGGGCTCTCGACGGCGCCCGAAACCGGATCCGGCGTGCCGGTGCCGCCCTCGACGTAGTCGACCGTGAGGCTCCCCCGACCGAGATAGGAGCCGGCCCACGGCAGCGACACGATCTCGCCGCCGTAGAAGGCGTCGTTGATGAGCTCCGCCAGGTCCTCGCCGCCGGCGCGATAGCTGCGCGTGAGGGTGAGGACGGGGAGCAGCTCCGACAGGCGCTCGAACGCCGAGACCTCGTCAAACGCGACCTCCGGTTCCCAGAGGTCGTCGGGGTCGACGGCGATGTGGAACGGGGTGGGACGCTGGGTGACCGGATCGCCGAAGGCGACGATCTGCCGCGCCCGGCGGATGGCCGGCGCGGCCTCGGCGAGGTTGATCGCCGCGGCATCCACCAGCAGGACGGTGTCGAACTCGACCGACTCGGGGATCTCGGGCACCAGATACGGAGACGAGATCCACACCGGGGCGAGCACGCCGGTGAGGGTGGGGGCCGCGCTCACGACCTCGGCGGTCGTCGTGGCCGGCTGCGTCAGCGCCCGGCGCAGGTTCGCCGACTCCCGGGGCTCGTCGACGATCGCGATCTTCCACTGGTTCGCCAGCTGCCAGGCCAGGAGCGGCCCGGCCATGGCGGCGTGGGCCTCGTCGACGAGGCGGAAGTCCCGCTCCAGACGGTCGACCACCGCGGTGTTCGCGCCGAGCAGCGCCCGGTCGTCCTGCAGGGCGCGCTCGAGCAGCGACTGCCACCAGGCGAACTCGAGCTCGTCTCCCACGCGACTCTCGGACACGTGGCGGACGGACAGCTCGGCGAGCAGGGGCTCGAGCCCGAGCAGCGCCAGCTCGTCGCGCAGCTGCGTGCGCTCGACCAGGTTCTCGAAGACGTCGGACTGGGCGGCGAGTCCCGCGAGGGTCCGCACGAGTCGTGCGACCGGCAGGGTGGCCAGCGGCTCGCGGCGTCCCAGGGCCGCATCGAGCTCGGCGAGCTCGGCGTCGACCCGCTGCCAGGATGCCGCGACCTCGGCGAGACCGAGCGGGACCTCGGGCGCGATGCCCGCCTCGACGCAGCGCTGCCACTGCGTGCGCTGCGCCTGGATCCGCAGGAGCGCCTCGTGCATCTCGGTGACGTGGACGCCGGGGCGCACGTACTCCTTCGCCAGACGGCGCAGACGGCGGCGGTTCGCCGACGACATCCCCGGCGCGTCGCGACGCGATCCGTGCGCCTGGATCAGCTCGCCGAGCGGTCGCTCGAAGACCGTCGGGCTGAAGCGGTCGAGAGTGCCGCGGATGCCCTCGAGGAGGCGGAGGTACTCCCCCAGCTCGTCGATCGTCGAGAAGGGCCGCATGCGGGTCTGGGCGATCAGCTCGTAGCCGCGCTCGAGCAGGGCCGGCACGCTCTCGGCGTGCAGACGACCGGCGAGACCGTGCGCGGCACGCGCCTCCTCGGTCGTGGAGAACGAGACGCCGTACCAGGGGGAGTCGTCGGGACCGAACCGGAACTCCCCGAGCCGCGCCGCCTGCGCGAGGGCCTCGGCGGCGTCGGAGCGGTCGCCCGCCAGCCGGCGCAGCGCGTCGGCGCCCAGCCGCGCCGTCGTGGACGGGGGTACGGGGAGCGAGGCGAGACGGGTGAGGTGCCGCGTGGCGTCCAGCACCGAGGCGCCCATCCCGGGGATCGGCGCGGTCAGGGCCTGACGGTAGTCGCGCAGCACGGTGCGCAGCCTCACCAGGGCGTCGTCGACGTCGCTCACCTTCGGCGCCGTGGCTTTCTCGTTGCGGCCGATCGCCCGCACGAGGTCCCGGCGGACGCTCCCGGGCGAGATCGCGAGACTGTCGAGCCCGATGCCGGCGAGGCGGTGGCGCACACCGTCGAGCGTCGAGCGCCGGGCGGAGACGACGAGCACCCGGCGTCCCGCGCGCACGAGCTCGCCGAGCGCGTTGATGACCGTCTGGGTGCCGCCGGTGCCCGGCAGGGTCGCGACCGTCAGCGAGTGCCCGGCGGTGATCCGCGCCAGCACGGCCTCCTGCTCGGCATCCGCGTCGAGCAGGAGGGTGTCGGATGCCGGGGCGCGGTCGTCCGGACCGGTGAAGTGCGGGACGGCGCGGGGAGCCGTGACGCGCTCGCGGTCCGCGACGTGACCGGCGAGCGCGTTGAGCACCTGGTGGTCGAGGTCGTGGCCGTCGCGCGCCATCGCCCCGCCGACGTCGGCGAAGGTCGACACGACGAGCCGCGGCTCGACCGAGAACGTGTCGATCGAGCGCGTCACGGCCCGGAGGCTGTCGATCACCGGCTGCGGCTTGAAGATGCCGCCGTCGTAGGCGAGCGCGGCGAGCGCCGCGGAGTCGATGGTGAGTCCGAAGTGCTCCCGCGCGATGCGCACGAGCTCCGGGTTCACCTCGAAAGCGCCGTGCAGTTTGAGCTCGAAGTCCGAGTGGTGCCGGCGGATCGCGAGCGGACGCAGCAGCACGGGGGCCGCGAACCCGGCGCCGCCGATGCGCCAACGGGCCACGCCGACCGCGAGATGAACGGCCTCGATGCCGCGGACGGTGCGCAGCTCGGTGTTCTTCGCCGTGATGCGCTCGGCGGCGAGCCGCGCGGTGCGCAGGCCCACCTCGTCGCGGAAGAGGTTCGACAGCAGCGTCGACTTGCCGGTGATGAACTGCGGGAGGCTGCCGGGGTGGGCCTTGGAGATGTCGATGCCGGACTCGGGACTGTCGCGGAAGCCGGTCAGCGGGGAGGCACCGCCCAGATCGGCGGCCTCGGCCCGGAGGCGTGCGCGTTCCGCATCCGCGGCATGCGCGACGCCGACGCCGGTCGTCGACTCCTGCAGCCCGCCGAGCGTCACGGCGGGCTGTGCTCCTGCATCACCCGCAGATCGGTCTTCACGTCGCCACACATCTCACAGACTAGGCGCGCGATCACGTGCGCACCGGTATCCCGGGCGGGTTTCACGGTATTTCCGGCTGCGGCGAGCAGGCGCACTCCTCCTCCACCGGCGGAGACCTCCTACGCAGTGTCCCCCGACCCTGCAGTCCCGCGCCCGGGAGACGGTCGGAGCGGCGAGCGGGGCAGCAGGATGGAGCCATGACGTTCCGCTACGACTTCGCTCCCACTCCTTTTGGAGACGCGCTCGCGGTGTTCTCCGACGACGGGCTCGTGCGCTTCGATCTCTCGGAGGCCGACGATCCCTCGGTCCCCTGGCTGCTGGAGGGCGTGGCCCGGCAGCTGCGCGAGGTGCCCGAATCGGCTCCCGGCGCCGCCGACGAACTCGTGCCCCTGTTGTCCGACTACTTCGACGGCCGGCCGGTGCGCTTCGACGAGGAGGTGCGTCTCGACTGGCGCCTCGTCGACGGATTCCCGCGGGCGGCTCTGCAGGTGATCTGCACGATCCCCTGGGGACAGACCCTGAGCTATGGCGAGGTGGCCGTGCTGGCGGGGCACCCCGGCGCAGCGCGAGCCGTCGGATCGGCCTGCCGGCTGACGCCCTTCTCGATCATCGTGCCGGTGCACCGGGTGGTGCGCTCGGACGGCTCTCCCGGGCATTACGGCGCGCATCCCGAGCGCAAGCGCTTCCTGCTCGACCTGGAGAGCGGGTCGTGAGTCCCGCACGGGCGGATCGCCGCGTGTAGGCCGCCGCGATCCGCCCGTCGCGCGGCCCCCGGAGCGGCGGGCCGTCGGGCGGGATCACGGTCCCGTCGAGCGCGGATACCCGGTGGTAGGGTCGAGCCGAGCCGGAGCCGGGGACGACACCCGGATCCGTGGCCCCACCGTCGCCGAGAACGGGAAGAGTCGTGAACTTACCGACAGGTATCGAGTCCGACGCGGACCTCGTCGCCCGGGCCGTGCGCGAACTCGCTCGGCGCACCCGCTTCCCCGTCGCCTTCGGGGGGCTTCTCGACGACGGCGTCGTGCACGTCACCACGATCGTGGGCAACCGCACCCGCAGCCTCGACGGCCTGCGGGTGCGACCCGAGCGCGGACTCGGCGGCCGGGCGATGATGGAGCTCCGCCCGCGCATGACGAGCGACTACGGCTCGTCCCAGCAGATCACCCACGACTACGACGTATTCGTGCTGGGCGAGGGATTGCGCACCCTCCTGGCCGTGCCGATCGTCGTGAGCGGCCGATCGCGAGGCGTGCTGTACGCCGGGGCGTGGGACGAGGCGCAGTTCGGTGGGGTCACGACCGCTCCGGCGATGCAGGTCGCGCAGTCCGTCGCCGACGAGCTCCGCATCCGCGACGAGGTGGAGCGACGCCTCCGAGACCAGGGAGATCCGCCCGGAGCCGTGAGCGCGCCGCAGCGCGAGCATCTCCGGGAGAGCTTCGCCGAGCTCCGCCGCATCGCCGCGTCCGTCGACGACCCCGCGCTGCGGGAGCGCATCGCGCGCGTGGAACGCCGTCTGGTCGCACTGTCCGGCGATGCCGTGGCGACCGTCACGTCGCCCGTACCCGCCGTCCGGCTCTCCCCCCGCGAGACCGACGTGCTCGCCTGCGCGGCCCTCGGCCAGACCAACTCCGAGATCGCGGCGCATCTCGGCCTGCGCGAGGGCACGGTCAAGGCCTATATGGGCACGGCGATGTCGAAATTGGACGCGTCCAGCCGCCATTCCGCCGTCGCGCGTGCCCGGCGCGCGGGCCTTCTGCCCTGACCCGCGTCGTGCACAGGCGCTGCCCAGCGCCTGGGACTACAGTGAATGGTGGTTCGGCGGATTCCGCCGCCCCGGACGAGGCAGGCCAGTACCCGGAACGCGCAAAGACTGGTCCGAAAGGACCATCATGTCGTGGATCGTGCTGATCGCCTCCGGGATTCTCGAAGCCGTCTGGGCCACCGCTCTCGGAAAATCCGACGGCTTGACGAAATTGTGGCCGAGCGTCGTCTTCTTCGGCGGCCTGACGCTGTCGATGTTCGGTCTCGCGTACGCGATGCGCGATATTTCCACCGGCACGGCGTATGCGGTCTGGGTCGGGATCGGAGCCACGCTCACGGTCGTCTGGGCCATGGTGACCGGGGACTCGGATATCTCCTGGCTGCGTATTCTGCTGCTCACCGGACTCGTCGGGTGCATTGTCGGATTGAAGCTGATCGACCCCGGTCACGAATAAGCGTCCGACGCAATTCGACACCCCGCTTGCCGCTATTCGTCCGCGCGGCTACTGTCATTCGCATGGCGAGACGAATTGTGCATCAACTGGTCGACGATATCGATGGCAGTGTTCTGGAGGTCGGCGAGGGCGAGACGGTGCATTTCTCGCTCAACGGCACCGCATGGGAGATCGATCTGAACTCCGAGCACGTGGAGGAATTGCGCGCCGCTCTCGAGCCGTACATCGCCGCAGGACGGCGCTCCGGTTCGTCGAGCAGCACCCGCGCGTCGGGCGGTACGCGCTCGACGAGCGGCTCACGCGGCTCCACGGCGCGCAAGCGCCCGGCCCGCAACCCCGAGGTCGCGGCGATCCGCGCCTGGGCGAACGACAACGGATACTCGCTCTCCGAGCGCGGACGCATCCCCGCGCCGGTCATCGAGGCCTACAACGCGGCGCACTGAACGCACGCCGCACGAACGGACGATGGTGAAGGCTCCCCGATCGGGGGGCCTTCACTCGTTCTCGGGGGCCGAACCCCCGACGTCGGCCCACGGTTCGTTCGTGATGGCGATCTCCCGGGTCATGTCCTCGAGGAAGCGGATGACGACGTCGCGCTCCTCGCGCGTGAGCCGGGCCGCCGCATAGAACCGCTTGGCCTGCTGCCGCCCGACCGTCTGCATCGCCGCCTCGCGCGTCTCATCGGTGATGGTGATCGCGAGAGCCCGGCGGTCGGTCGGGTGCGGGGCCCGGTGGATGTGGCCGCCCTTCTCCAGACGATCCAGGAGCTTGGTGGTGGAGGCCGTCGAGATGTCGAGGTGCTGCGCGATGCCGCCGGGTGTGGCGATGGCATGGCGATTGGCGCACACGATCAGGTAGTGCAGCGCGCGCATGTCGGTGTCGTTCAACTGCATGTAGCGGCGGGAAGCGTGGGACAGCCGCTGCTCCGCCTCGCGGAGTTCGCCGAGCGCGCCCATGAGCAGAGCGATCTGCTGCAGGTCCTCCGCGGGGACGCCCGTGCGATCGATCAGGGTGCTGCGCGGGTCGCTCGCCTCGACGTCGTAGATGGCGGCGTGGGTCAGCCCGTCGACGCCCGGGGTCGCCGGGGCGGCGCCCGTGCCCAGATCCGGGCTGGTGCCCCGCCTCGCGTCCATGCGATCATGTTACACAAGGTTGTACTTCATGCTAAGTTAATTACTCGCCAGGCTAGTGAAATGAAGGCAGAGGACGCCATGGATCACGTAACCCTTCTCGCAGAGGACGGGACCGCGATCGGCGTCCTGCCGAAGAGCGAGGTCCACACGCTCGACACCCCCCTGCACCTGGCGTTCTCCTGCTACCTGCTCGACGCCCAGGGCCGATTGCTCCTGACGCGGCGAGCGCTGAGCAAGCGCACGTGGCCGGGCGTCTGGACCAACAGCTTCTGCGGCCACCCCCGTCCGGGCGAGACGATCGAGGATGCCGTCCACCGCCGTGCCGCGGAAGAGCTCGGCGCGACGGTGACGGAACTCCGCCTGGCGCTCCCCGACTACCGCTACCGGGCCGTCGACGCGAGCGGCATCGTCGAGAACGAGGTGTGCCCGGTCTACGTCGGCATCCTCGAGGGGCGGCTCGCCCCGGATCCGACCGAGGTCGGGGAATGGGCGTGGACCGAGGTGCCCGACGCCGCAGCATCCGCCGCCGGCACGCCGTTCGCGTTCAGCCCCTGGCTGGTCGAGCAGCTCCCCCAACTCCGCGCGAAAGGTCAGGTGTGACCGTGACCGTCATGGCGACTCCGCAGGAGGAGCTCGGCATCCGCATCGAGGAGGCGCTGCGTCAGCGCTTCGCCGAACGCACCGCAGTCGCCGAGACCTACGGCGAATCCTTCGCCTCGCTGTGGCGGGCCGCCGCCGAGCATGC
This sequence comes from Microbacterium californiense, assembly GCF_047246625.1. Lineage (NCBI taxonomy): Bacteria > Bacillati > Actinomycetota > Actinomycetes > Micrococcales > Microbacteriaceae > Microbacterium > Microbacterium californiense. The sequence continues at coordinate 485,979 of NZ_JBFOKQ010000002.1, forward strand.
CCTGGGGGGCAAGCTCATCCGCCCCCGGCTGCTGCTCGAGGCGCATCGTGCCCTGTCGGCCTCGTATGGCGGGTCGGTGGACTCCGTCGCGGCCGTGAACGTCGCCGCCGACGTCGAGCTGCTGCACTACGCCTTCCTCCTGCACGACGACGTCATCGACGGCGACCTCATCCGGCGTCGGCGCCCGAACCTCATCGGTGTCCTCGCCGCCGGTCGCGGCGACGAGCCGGGCGACGCGGATCTGCACTGGGCCCGGTCGAGCGCGATCCTCATGGGCGACCTTCTGCTCTCGACCTCCCTGCTCGGCTTCGCCCGGGCGCGCGTCTCGACCGGCACGCGCGTGCGGCTGCTCGACCTGATCGAGCACACGATCGTGGAGACGGTCGCCGGGGAGCACACCGACGTGGGACTCAGCGACGGCAGGATCGCGCCCGACCTGCGCACGATCCTCGCGATGAGCACGTACAAGACCGCGACGTACTCCTTCTCCCTCCCCCTGCGCGCGGCGGCGATCCTCGCCGGAGCCTCGCCCGAGGTGGAGGAGCACCTGGCGGCGATCGGCCGGCACCTCGGTCTCGCGTTCCAGCTGCAGGACGACATCCTCTGCGTGTTCGGCGACGCCGCTCTGCACGGCAAGGATCCGTACTCGGATCTGCGCGAGGGCAAGGAGACCGCGATCATCGCCTACGCCCGGATGACGTCGGCCTGGCCGCACATCGAGGGCCGGTTCGGCTCGCTGACCCTCAGCGACGACGAGGCCGCCGCCGTACGCGAACACCTGCGCACCTGCGGCGCCGAGAGCTACGCGCAGAGCCTGGTGACGGACGAGCTCGCCGCGGCATCCGCCGTGCTCCGGACAGCCGAGGAGTCGCGATCGATCTCGGCCGAGGTCGCCGCGACCGTGCGCTCGCTCCTGGCCCGCGTCGAGAGCCGGCGGGCATGAGCGGCGTCGCCGCGGCGGGAGACGACTCGCTCCGTCGCTTCAGCCGGACGGCCGAGATCGCCACGACCAACGTGATCCGCGCCTACTCGACGTCGTTCGGCATGGCGACGCGTCTGCTCGGCCGACGCCACCGCCAGCACATCCGCAACGTGTACGCGATGGTCCGCATCGCCGACGAGATCGTCGACGGCGTCGCGGCCGAGGCGGGTCTCGACGCCGGCGCCCAGGCCGACGCGCTCACCTCGTACATCGCCGAGACGCACCGCGCCATGCGCACCGGATACAGCAGCGACCTGATCCTGCACGCCTTCGCCCGCACCGCACGCGAATGCGCGATCGGCGAGGACCTCACCCAGCCGTTCTTCGACTCGATGCGCGCCGACATCGCCGACGGCGACGACGTCTCGGTCTACGACGGGGAGGCGCATTCCCGCTACGTCTTCGGCTCGGCGGAGGTCGTCGGCCTCATGTGCCTGCGGGTGTTCCTCCGCGGCGCGGAGCGGTCGCCGCAGGACCGCGCCGTGCTCGAGCACGGGGCCCGACAGCTGGGCGCGGCGTTCCAGAACGTCAACTTCCTCCGCGACCTCGCCGACGACACGGACCGCCTGCACCGGAGCTACCTCGGCGAGGCGGCCCGCCTGACGGACGCCGATCGCGACGCCTGGGTGGCGACCGTCGAACAGCAGCTGCGCGACGCGCGGGCCTCGATCCCGCTCCTGCCGAAGGACGCCCGCGCGGCGGTCCGCAGCGCGCTCGCCCTGTTCGCGGCGCTGACCCGCCGCGTCCGGAAGACCCCCGTCGAGGAGCTCTACCGGCGCCGCGTGCGCGTGCCCGACCCCGTCAAGCTCCTGCTCGCGGCCCGCGCCGTGGCCGTCACCGCGGTGGAGCCGCGATGAGCCGCGTCGTCGTCATCGGAGCCGGGGTCGCGGGCCTCGCGACCGCCGGGCTGCTCGCGCGGGACGGGCATGAGGTCGTCGTGCTCGAGAAAAATGCGCGCATCGGCGGGCGCGCGGGGACCATCGAGCGCGACGGGTTCCGCTTCGACTCCGGGCCGTCGTGGTACCTCATGCCCTCGGTGTTCGACCACTTCTTCGCCATGATGGGCACCAGCGCCGAGGAGCAGCTCGATCTGACCCTGCTCGACCCCGGCTACCGGGTGTTCCGCGACCCGGCGAGCGCGGGAGAGGCCGCCCCGGTCACGGTCCCCGCCGGACGCGACGCCGTGGCCCGCGTCTTCGAGTCGCGCGAGCCGGGGGCAGCGAGGGCGCTGTCGGCGTACCTCGACTCGGCGCATCACGCGAGCGCGATGGCCGAGAAGTACTTCCTGTACAACCCGTTCACACGCCTCGGCTCGCTCACCACGGGCGAGGTCCTCCGGGCCGTCCCCCGCCTCTTCTCCCTCCTCGGCACGCGCCTGCAGTCGTTCGCCGCACGACGCTTCCGAGACCCGCTCCTGTGCCAGATCCTGGGCTACCCCGCCGTCTTCCTCGGCACCGATCCGCGCAGCGCCCCGGCGATGTACCACCTCATGAGCGCTCTCGACCTGGACGAAGGCGTGAGCTATCCGCAGGGCGGATTCTGGGGCGTCGTCGAGCGCATCGCGGCCCTCGCCACCGAGGCAGGGGCGACGATCCGCACCGGAGCAGAGGTCCGCAGCATCCGCACCCGCTCCGACGGTTCCGTCACCCGCGTCTCGGGCGTCGAGTGGACCGACGACGACGGCATCCGTCACGTCGAGGATGCCGATCTCGTCGTCTCGGGCGCCGACCTCCACCACACGGAGACCGCACTGCTGCCCCCGCACCTGCGCAGCTACCCGGAGTCGTGGTGGAGCCGTCGGACCAGCGGACCGGGCGCGGTGCTGGTGATGCTCGGGGTACGGGGCACCCTCGACGAGCTCCCCCACCACTCGCTGTTCTTCACCGACGACTGGGATGCGAACTTCGACGCCATCTTCGGCTCCGCGCCGGCGATCCCCGCTCCGGCCTCGACCTACGTGTGCCGCCCCAGCGCCAGCGATCCCGACGTCGCCCCGGACGGGCACGAGAACCTGTTCGTGCTCGTGCCGGTCCCGGCCGATCCCGAGCTCGGTCACGGAGGAGCGGACGGAGCCGGGTCGGCGAGGATCGAGCAGACGGCGGATGCCGCGATCGACATGATCTCGCGCTGGGCCGGCATCCCCGACCTGCGTGAGCGCATCGTGGTGCGCGAGACCAAAGGCCCGGCGGACTTCCTCGACGACTACCACTCCTGGCGCGGCGGGATGCTCGGTCCCGCGCACACCCTGTCGCAGAGCGCGATGTTCCGCGCGCAGAACGCCTCGCGCCGGGTGCAGGGGCTCTACTACGCGGGAGCGACCACGGCGCCCGGCGTCGGCGTGCCGATGTGCCTGATCAGCGCCGAGATCGTGCTCAAGCGGATCCGCGGCGACCACTCCGCGGGGCCGCTGCCCGAACCGGCGCGCCGTGCGATGCGGACGGACGCAGTCTGATGGGCGTCGTCTACCTGACGGCCCTGCTCGTCTTCACGGGGTGCATGCTGCTGCTCGACCACCGGTTCCGGCTGTTCTACTGGCGCGATCCCGTCGCGGCGGCCGTCGTCACGGTGGCGGGGGTGGCGTTCTTCCTGCTCTGGGACGCGTTCGGCATCGCGCAGGGCATCTTCTTCCGGGGCGACGCCGCCATCGCCACGGGGATCGAGCTCGCGCCGGAGATGCCGCTGGAGGAGCCGGTCTTCCTGCTGTTCCTCGTCGTGTGCACCATGGTCGTGTACACGGGTGCCGCACGCATCCTCGCAGTCCGGCGTCGGCGCCGCGCGGAGGTGACGACGTGACCTACCTGCAGCTCTCGGCATGGTTCCTCGCCGCGACCGTGGTCGCCGTGCTCCTCCTGGCGATCGCGAGTCGGCGTCGGGGACCGCAGCCGGCCGCGGTCGGACTGACCGTCCTCGTCATGCTGACCCTGACCGCGGTGTTCGACACCCTGATGATCGCGAGCGGCCTGTTCCACTACGCGGCCCCCCAGCTCGTCGGCATCCGCATCGGTCTGGCTCCGCTCGAGGACTTCGCGTACCCGCTCGCCGGGGCGCTGCTGCTACCCGCGCTCTGGGCCGCTCTCCGCGCGCGGAGAGGCGCGCCGGTCGAGGAGGATGCCTCGTGAGCACCGCATCCGTGGGCCGGCCGTCGTTCGGCCGCGATCTGGGGCAGATCCTGCTCTCCTCGCGTCCGGTCAGCTGGATCAACACCGCCTTCCCATTCGCCGCCGCGTACCTCCTGACCACACGGGAGGTCGACCTCACCCTCGTGGTGGGCGTCGTGTACTTCCTCATCCCGTACAACCTGGCGATGTACGGGATCAACGACGTATTCGACTACGCCTCCGACCTCGCGAACCCGCGCAAGGGCGGGATCGAGGGCGCCCTGCTGGCCCCGCGGATGCACCGGCCCACGCTCTGGGCGGCAGCGCTGTCGAACATCCCCTTCGTCGTCTACCTCGTCGTCGTGGGCGACGCCTGGTCGACCGCCTGGCTCGCGCTCAGCGTCTTCGCCGTGATCGCCTATTCCGCACCCGGCCTGCGGTTCAAGGAGCGTCCGTTCCTCGACTCGACCACCTCCAGCCTCCACTTCGTCACCCCGGCTGTGGTGGGGCTGGCGCTGGCGGGCGCCGAGGTCACGACCGATCTCGTGCTCGTGCTCGTCGCCTTCTTCCTCTGGGGCATGGCCGCGCACGCCTTCGGCGCGGTGCAGGACGTCGGCCCCGACCGCGAGGGCGGCATCTCCTCGATCGCCACGGTCTTCGGAGCCCGGGCGACCGTGCGCCTGTCGCTGGCCCTCTGGCTCGTCGCCGGCATCCTGATGCTCTTCACGTCGTGGCCCGGACCGCTCGCCGCACTGCTCGCCGTGCCGTACCTGGTGAACGCCGCCCGGTGGTGGCGGGTCACCGACGAACGGTCCGGCGAGACGAACCGCGCCTGGCGGCGCTTCATCGCCCTGAACTACTTCGCCGGATTCCTCGCGACGATGATCCTCATCCTCGCGTGGGTCTCCTGACGACGCCCCTGCACCACCCGAAAGGACCCCGCATGCCGCGCCCCGACCGCGCCTCGACGCCGCTCCGCGAGCGCAACCGCCGCCACTCGTGGACGCGCGTGTTCATACCCGTCGCGCTCATCCTGGTGTGGCTGGTCGGAGCCTCGCTGGGCGGACCGCTCTTCGGCAAGGTCGACGAGGTGTCGTCGAACGACCAGACGACGTACCTGCCCGAGTCGGCCGACGCCACGAAAGTGCAGGAGCTCCTGGGCGAGTTCCGCGACAGCGACGAGATCCCCGCAATCGCGGTGTTCACATCCGACCAGGAGCTCACCGACGACGAGCTGGCCGAGATCGCGGATGCCGTCGCCGACGCCGCCTCCCTCGACGGGGTCGGCGAGGACGTCTCCCCCGCCCTGCCCTCCGACGACGGCAAGGCCGTGCAGGCGTTCATCCCGATCCGCGGCGACGCGGAGCTGTCGGACGTGACGGCGGAGCTCGGTGCGGAGCTGCGCGCCGAGGCACCCGCGGGCGTCACCGTCTACATCACCGGTCCTGCGGGCTTCACCGCCGACCTCGCCGCCGGCTTCGCGGGCATCGACGGGCTGCTGCTCGGCGTGGCGCTGCTCGCGGTGCTCGTGATCCTCGTGCTCGTGTACCGGTCGTTCCTCCTCCCCCTCGTCGTGCTCTCGACCAGCCTGTTCGCGCTGTGCGTGGCCCTGCTCGTGGTCTGGTGGCTGGCGAAGGCCGAGGTGCTGCTGCTCAGCGGCCAGACGCAGGGCATCCTGTTCATCCTCGTGATCGGCGCCGCGACCGACTACGCCCTGCTCTTCGTCGCGCGCTTCCGTGAGGAGCTGCGGATCTCCGAAGACAAGGGCGCCGCGGTGGCGGCGGCGTGGAAGGGGTCCTTCGAGCCGATCGTCGCCTCCGGCGGAACGGTGATCGCCGGACTTCTCTGCCTGCTGCTCAGCGACCTCAAGTCGAACAGCACGCTGGGGCCCGTCGCCGCGATCGGCATCGTGTTCGCGATGCTCGCGGCTCTCACCCTGCTCCCCGCGCTGCTGCTGCTGTTCGGGCGCGCGGTGTTCTGGCCCCGGCGTCCGCGATTCGAGCCCGAGGTGGTCGCCGAGGAGCACGGCATGCGCACCACCGGTCTCTGGGCCCGTCTCGCACGGCTCATCACGCGCCGGCCGCGGGCCATCTGGATCGTCACGACGCTGGTGCTGCTCGCGGGTGCGGCGGGGGTCACGCAGCTCGACGCCGTCGGCGTGCCGCAGTCCGACCTGGTGCTCGGCTCCTCCGAGGCGCGCGACGGCCAGACCGCCCTCGGCGAGCACTTCCCCGGTGGATCGGGCAGCCCGGCCTACGTCGTCGTGGCGGAGGACTCGATGCAGGACGCCGCCGACGTGCTGCTCGCGAACGACGGTGTCGACGCGGTGGCGGTCACGGCATCCGACTCCCCCAGCGGCACCGCGAGCGTGACCGATGACGGCATCGCCGCGGTCGGCCCTCCCGGGACGCCGGCACCGGAGCCGACGGTGGTCGACGGAGACGTGCTGCTGCAGGCCACGCTGACCGATGCCGCCGACTCGGATGCCGCGGCCGAGACAGTCCGCGAGCTGCGGGGCGAGCTGGCCGACCTCGACGCCTTCGTGGGAGGCGTGACCGCGACGGCGATCGACACCAACGACGCGTCGATCCACGACCGCAACCTGATCATCCCGGTGATCCTGGTGGTCATCATGCTGATCCTCATGCTGCTGCTGCGGTCGATCCTCGCGCCGGTCCTCCTGATCCTGACCACCGTGCTCTCCTTCGGCACGGCGATGGGCGTCTCGGCGCTGGTGTTCAACGGCATCTTCGCCTTCCCCGGCGCCGACCCGGCCGTGCCGCTGTACGGCTTCGTGTTCCTGGTCGCCCTGGGGATCGACTACAACATCTTCCTGATGACGCGCGTGCGGGAGGAGTCCCTCCAACACGGCACCCGCGAGGGGGTCCTCCGCGGGCTCTCGATCACGGGCGGCGTCATCACCTCCGCCGGGCTCGTGCTCGCGGCGACCTTCGCGGCGCTGTCGGTCATCCCGATCCTGTTCCTCGTGCAGCTCGCGTTCATCGTGGCGTTCGGCGTGCTGCTGGACACCTTCGTGGTGCGGTCGCTGCTGGTCCCCGCGCTCGCGTACGACATCGGCAAGCGGATCTGGTGGCCGTCCGCACTGTGGCGCCGCGGTCTCGACTGAGGCACCTCGGGCCCGGTGGTGCCCTCGACAGGATTCGAACCTGCGACCTGCCCTTTAGGAGAGGGCTGCTCTATCCTGCTGAGCTACGAGGGCGTGCGACCAGTCTAGGCGACCGGCCGCACGCCTCCGGCTCGCCGTGGCCGGTCAGGCCGCGAGGGCGAGGTACGGCTCCCATCGCGGATCGCTGCGCTCCGTGCCCCGGACGGTCCAGGCGGTGCCGTGCGGCGGCCGCGGCGTGATGCGCAGCTGCCAGCGCATCTCCTGCGGAGTCCGGTTGCTCTTGACGTTGTTGCAGCGCAGGCAGCACGCGACGAGGTTCTCCCACGAGTCAGCGCCGCCCCGCGAGCGCGGCAGGACGTGGTCGATGGTGGATGCCGCCTTGCCGCAGTACCCGCATCGATGGTTGTCGCGGCGAAGCACGCCGCGCCGCGTGACGGGGACGCGGCGGCTGTTGGGCACGCGGACGTATCGGGAGAGGATGATGACGGCCGGACGATCATAGGATCCGTGGGTGCCCCAGACGGGGTCGTCCTCCACGCGCTCGATCACGCTGGCCTTCTCGTTCATCACGAGCACCAGGGCCCGCTTGAAGGACACGATCGCGAGCGGCTCGTACCCGGCGTTCAGAACTAGTGTGCGCATCCGTCATCCTCTCGATCCGCCGGGACGGCTTCCCGGCACTCTCGACTCACACCGCGTCGTGAGGAGGAAGAGCGAACGCAGAGACGCAAAAAGGCGCTGTCTACAGACAGCGCCTCGTGTCCGCGGCAGAACCGCGGCGTCCCTGCGGGCGATGCAGGAGGACATGACGACCGAGGGCATCCATGGTGCGGATGCTCGGAATCCTGTCCATCTGCGTCTCCCGCCTGTACGACGACGGGTTCAGGCTAACCCATCCCCCGGGGTGCGGGGCGAAACGGGCGGTGAACGATGATGGCGTGTTCGGCGGCGATCAGCCGGCGTTGGCGCCGAGCCAGGCGATCGGCTCGACGAGCCCGCCGTTGAGCCAGACCTCGAAGTGGAGGTGGTTGGCGGTCGAGCGACCCGTGCTGCCCACGTAGCCGATGAGCTGTCCGGCGGAGACCGTCTGTCCGGCCTGCACCTGGCGCGAGCCGTAGATCATGTGGCCGTAGGTGGTCTGCACGCGCTGACCGCCCACGACGCTGTCGATCATGATGCAGACGCCGTAGCCGCCGATGCTCTCGGCCGAGGCGCGGACGACGCCGGCGGCCGCCGCGTAGATCGGGGTACCCGCGGGGGCGAGCATGTCGGCGCCGTTATGTCCTCCGCCGACGGTGCGGCTCACGGTGTAGGAGCCCTGCGGCACCGGGTAGCGAACCTCGCCCGACCCGGGCGACACGAGTGCGTACCCGGCGGTGTTGAAGCGGCTGGAGGAGGCCGTGGAGGCGGACTTCGCGGCCGCGGCGGCGCGGGCTGCGGCGGCGGCCTCGGCCTTCGACTTCTCGATCTCCTGCGGCGTGGTCGCCGTGAAGGTGCCCCGGCTAAGCGGGGCGGCCGTGGCCTCGGATGCGACGACGAGCGACTGCGCGTCGACCGCGGCGAGCTGCTGCACGGTCGTCGCGGCCTCGGCCGGCTTGGTCGCGGCGTAGGCGGGCAGGGCGACAGCGGCGACGAGGGCGCCCACGGCGCCGAAGATCGCGATCGACCGGAGGGGCTTCACGAACGAGCGTCCCGTCGCACGGGCGGTGGCACGTCGTGCGGGTACTCGGTCTTCAGATGTCTGCGCGGGCGATTCGATGTCTGCGGCCAAAACGTCATCCTCCTGCGCCTGCGCGCTTCGGGTAGCGCTGGCTCGTCGGCACTGCGTCTCGTGGCACGTAGCTCGGGTACTTTGTGCGTGGATGCCGCGAAGACGACGAGCCTGAGAGGCGAACTTCGCGAGCAATCGCCTGCGGGTTCCCGCCGACGACCTGTCCGAGGTTACCGGAAGATAACGATCGTGTCACCCTGTGAACCTGGCAATCCTCGGGGAGCCGGATCAGGGCCCGTTTCAGGCCGGTTCGCCGACCAGGAAGATGTGCGAGGCGAGCTCCACGGGGAGCTCGAGTCCTTCGTCGTTGCCGTCCATCCGGATGAGCACGTAGCCCTCGCTGAAGCGGAAGTCCCCGCGGGCTCCGGGCATCACACCGGCGTCGCGCAGCTGCTCGAGCAGCTCCGGGTCGACCTGCGCGGGCTCCGCCAGGCGGCGCACCGTCCCCTCGATCGGCTCGCCGGCCGCGGTGAGCTTCTGGACCAGCCCGATGACTCCCTCGTCGAAGGTGCGCGCGGGAAGGTCGCCCAGCTGGTCGAGGCCCGGGATCGGGTTGCCGTACGGCGACTCCGTCGGGTGCCCCAGGAGCTCGACCAGGCGACGCTCCACCTGCTCGCTCATGACGTGCTCCCAGCGGCAGGCCTCTTCGTGCACGAATGCCCAGTCGAGACCGATCACGTCGGAGAGCAGACGCTCCGCCAGCCGGTGCTTGCGCATGACGTCGACCGCCTTGCGCCGGCCGGCGTCGGTCAGCTCGAGCGTGCGGTCCTCGGACACGACGACGAGCCCGTCGCGCTCCATTCGGCCCACGGTCTGGGAGACCGTCGGCCCCGAGTGCCCCAGGCGCTCGGAGATGCGCGCGCGCAGCGGCACGATGTTCTCCTCCTCGAGCTCGAGGATGGTGCGGAGGTACATCTCCGTGGTGTCGATCAGGTCAGTCATGGCGTGGCCCTCCGAAGTTCTTAGGCAAGCCTACATTCCTGCGCGGACGTCGTCCCCGCAACAGTGAGGGGGCCGCTCGCGCGCGCCCGTAGAATCAACGCATGGCGATCGAGATTCCCCGTGACCTCCTGCCCGTCGACGGCCGTTTCGGCTGCGGTCCCTCGAAGGTGCGCCCCGCGCAGCTCGAGGCGCTCGTCACCGCGGGGGCGTCGATCCTCGGCACCTCCCACCGTCAGGCCCCGGTGAAGAACCTCGTCGGGAGCGTCCGCGAGCACCTCGCCGAGCTGTTCCGCCTGCCCGAGGGCTACGAGATCCTCGTCGGCAACGGCGGATCCACCGCCTTCTGGGACGCCGCGGCCTTCGGCCTCATCGAGCGCCGCAGTCAGAACCTCGTCTTCGGCGAGTTCGGCGGCAAGTTCGCGGCCGCCGCCGGAGCACCGTGGCTCGAGGCACCCGACGTCCGCAAGGCCGACGCGGGCTCGCTCACGGCCGCCGAGGTCGTCGAGGGCGTCGACGTCTACGCGTGGCCGCACAACGAGACCTCGACCGGCGTCGCCGCTCCCGTGCGGCGCGTCCCGGCCGACGGCGCCCTGACCGTGATCGACGCGACCAGCGCCGCCGGCGGCATCGACTTCGACGCGGCCGAGGCCGACCTCTACTACTTCGCGCCGCAGAAGAACCTCGGCTCCGACGGCGGGCTGTGGTTCGCTGCGGCGTCGCCTGCGGCGATCGAGCGGATCGAGCGGATCGCCGCATCCGATCGCTACATCCCCGAGTTCCTCAGCCTCAAGAACGCGCTCGACAACTCGCGCCTGAACCAGACCCTGAACACGCCGGCCCTGACGACGCTGCACCTGCTGGAAAGCCAGCTCGGGTGGATCCTCGGCAACGGCGGCCTGGGCTGGGCGGCGGCCCGCACCGCGGAGTCGTCGGGCGTGCTCTACGACTGGGCGGCCGCGACCGACGTCGCGACCCCCTTCGTGGCGGACGCCGCGCACCGCTCCCCCGTCGTCGTCACGATCGACTTCGACGAGAGCGTCGACGCGGCGGCGATCGCGAAGACCCTGCGCGCGAACGGGATCGTCGACACCGAGCCGTATCGCAAGCTCGGCCGGAACCAGCTGCGGGTCGCGACGTTCGTCTCGATCGAACCGGACGACGTCCGTCAGCTCACGCGCGCGCTGGACTTCGTCCTCGCCGAGCTCGCCTCCTGAGGGCGGGGCGCGGGTGACGAGCCCGCGCCTCCGCGGCGGGCCCGTCGAGGGTCATTCCTCGTCGTCGAGCTCGTCCGCGTCGTCGGAATCGTCGTCGTCATCCGACTCGTCGTCATCGTCATCGTCGTCATCCGACTCGTCGTCGTCATCCGACTCGTCGTCGTCCTCATCCGACCCGTCGTCGTCGTCGGACTCGTCGTCGTCGTCGGAGTCGTCTCCGGACTCCTCGTCCGGGTCGCCCGACGGGTCGAGTTCGTCGATGTCCACGCCGTCGACGTCGCCCGCATGGAGGATGTCCGAAGCCGTGCCGTCGAGCTCGTCGTCGTCCAGATCGTCCAGGTCGTCGTCCTCGTCATCCGACGCGTCGTCGGCGGAGTCGTCCGTTCCGCCCTCGGCATCCGCATCGGCCGCAGCCTGCTCGGCGAGCTCCGCCTGATGCGCACGGTACTCGGCGAGACGCTCGGCCCACGGCACCCACTCGGGCGCGAGGAGCGCACCGTCGCCGGGGAGCAGCTCGACCTCGAGCACCGTCGGCTCCTCGTCGTCCACGCGGGCGACGGTCACGGTCCAGTACCACCCGGGATACCCCGCCAGCCGGTTCTCGAACCGCAGAGACACCGAGCCGTCGTCCTCCAGCAGGTAGCCGGCCGCGGGCCCGATGGTCGACGCTGGGGTGATCTCGCGCAGCGCCGCCAGTGCGAGATCGTGCGCGTCGAGGAGACGCTGGTCGGCGTCAGGCTTCGAGGTCATCGGCGACCTTGCGGAGGACGGCCGCGATCTTGCGACCGTGGCTCGAGGAGGGGTAGCGACCGCGGCGCAGGTCGCCGCCGATCGTGTCGAGCAGCTTCACGAGATCCTCGACGATGATCGCCATGTCGTCGGCCGGCTTGCGCTTGGCCTTGGCCAGGCTGACGGGAGCCTCGAGCACGCGCACCGACAGCGCCTGGAGTCCGCGCTTGCCGTCGGCGACCCCGAACTCGACGCGCGCTCCCGCCTTCACCGCGGTGCCGGCGGGCATCGCCGAGGCGTGCAGGAAGACGTCCTGGCCGTCATCGCTGGCGATGAAGCCGAAGCCCTTGTCTTCGTCGTAGAACCTGACCTTGCCGGTGGGCATGGGATTGACCTCGCTGAATCGGTGCAGAAGAGATGGCGCGCACGTGCGCGTCCGCCCCCAGCCTACCGGTCGCCGGCCGCGCCATCTCGAAGAGCGTCGTGCGGGGTAGGCTGGGACGGATGAGCACGCAGAACTCCCAGCCGGACGTGCCGATCCGGCGGCTGGATCGGATCCTCGCCTTCACGGCGCTCGGGATCGCCGCGGCATCCGTGATCTGCTTCTTCGCCATCATCATCGGAACCGCGACCGGCATGGACCAGGAGTCCTTCGGCGAGGGGCTGTGGCCGGTGGTCGCCGCGATCCCCTACTGGGGGCTGCCGCTCGCCTTCCTCATGATCCTGGCGCTCCTCATCATGAGCTTCGTCCGCAAGGGTCGCGCATCGCGACGCTGAGGACTCCGTCATGAGCACGCACGCGCGCCCGCTGGCCGATCTGCTGGCTGCTGCGGGCGACGACGAGCTGGGGCGGCTGTTCGCAGCGCGCGGGGTGCGCGCCGACCCGGGCTGGCATGACTTCTTCGACGCCGCCGAGGCGCTTCTCGAACCGGCATCCATCGCCAAGGCGCTCCCACGTCTGACCGCTTCCCAGGCGTCCGCCCTCCTGCGCGCCCGACGAGGGGAGGATGCCGGCGCGGAGCGCCCGGCGCTCGACGCGCTCGCGCTGCTCGATCGCGAGGGCGCGCCGTGGCCTCCCGTGTCCGCGGCACTCGACGGTCGTACGGATCCCGGAGCCGAAGAGGTTCCGGCCCCCGCCGCCGCGTCGCCGGATGCCGCGGCGCATGCCGCAGAGCGGGCGTTCACCAGCGTGACCGTGCTCGCCGACCTGCTCATGCTGACCCGCGAGGCGCCCTTCGCCCTCGTCGCGGGCGGCGATGTCAGCGCTGCCGAGAAGCGCCAGCTCGGCGATGCCGGCCTGCCGATCGAGATCCTCGACCCGCTCATCTCCATCGCGATCGACGGCTCGCTCGCCGTGGCCGCGGACCGTCGACTCCGTGTGACCGACGCCGGCGACGAGTGGTTGCGCTCCCCCGCGGCCGACCGGTGGTCGCGTCTGGCTACCGCCTTCCGTGCGACGCTGCCCGCGGGAGTGCGCTCGGCCGACGGTGGATGGATCCCGCCAGACGGGTGGTCGACCGCGCATCCCTGGGATCCCGCCTGGCCGGAACGGAGTCGCGCGCTCCAGGAGCAGGCGAGGCTGCTCGGGCTGATCGCCGAGGACGGCGCCGAACCCGCCTGGGCCGCGCCGCTGAGGTCCGGAGGTCCGGCCGACCCCTCCGCTCTGACCGCACTGCTCCCGGCCGAGGTCGACCGGATCTTCCTGCAGAACGACCTGACCGCCATCGCGCCGGGGCCGCTGTCCCCCGCCCTCGACGTGCGTCTGCGCACGCTGGCTGCCCGCGAGTCCGCGTCGCAGGCGTCGTCGTACCGCTTCACCGCCGAGTCGGTCGCCCGGGCGTTCGTGCTCGGCGAGACCGAGGAGTCCGCGCTCGAGTTCCTGGGCCGCATCTCGCTCACCGGCATCCCCCAGCCGCTCGCCTACCTGATCGCCCGGACCGCCCAGCGGCACGGCCTCGTGCGGGTGTTCGCGGACGAGACCGGTGGCACGCGCGTCGAGAGCTCCGACCCGCACCTCATCCAGGCCATGTCGGTCGACCAGGGTCTGCGCCCCCTCGGACTGTTCGCGGACGCCGACGGCCTCGTCACCCAGGTGGGCCGCGAGACGGTCTACTGGGCGCTGACCGACGCCCGCTACCCCGCGACCCTCATCGGCCCCGACGGAGCCCCCGTCGTGGGCGATCGCCGACCCACGCCGCATCCGACGCCGGCGTCAGGGACCGACGTCGACTACGGTCCGCTCATCGCGCGACTGCGGGCACGACAGGGTCCGGACGCGGATGCCGCATGGCTCGACCGCGAGCTCGAGGCAGCCGTGCGCTCGCGGGCCGTGCTGCGCGTGATCGTCGGGATGCCGGACGGATCCACGCGCGAGCTGCTGCTCGAGGCCACGGGCCTCGGCGGCGGACGGCTGCGCGGGAGGGATCGCGCCGCGGACGTCGAACGCACCCTCCCGGTCTCCAGCATCCGCGCCGCCTCGGTCGAATCCGCCTGAGCCCCCTCCCCGCTCCGGCCGGTAAGATGGGCACTTATGTCTGATGGCCCTCTGATCGTCCAGAGCGATCGCACCGTGCTGCTCGAGGTCGCCCACGCCGATGCCGAGAACGCGCGCCATGAGCTCGCGATCTTCGCCGAGCTGGAGCGCGCGCCGGAGCACATCCACACGTACCGCATCACCCGGCTCGGGCTGTGGAACGCCCGGGCCGCCGGACACACGGCGGACGACATGCTGGAGACCCTGGACCGGTGGTCGCGCTTCCCGGTCCCCCCGTCGGTCGCGGTGGATCTGCGCGAGACCGTGAACCGATACGGACGCCTCGTGATCGAGCGCGACGAGGAGGGTGTGCTGATCCTGCGATCGAGCGACCCCGCCGTGCTGGCGCAGGTCGCGAACAACAAGCGCATCCAGCCGCTGCTGATCGGCCACCCCACCCCCGAGACCTTCGTCGTGGACGCCTGGGCGCGCGGACAGATCAAGCAGGAGCTGCTGAAGATCGGCTGGCCCGCCGAGGATCTCGCGGGTTACACCCCCGGCACGCCCCATGAGATCGAGCTCGACGAGGGCACCTGGAAGATCCGCCCCTATCAGCAGGATGCCGTCGACGCGTTCGCGAAGGACGGCTCGGGCGTCGTCGTGCTTCCCTGCGGCGCCGGCAAGACGATCGTCGGCGCGGGCGCGATGGCCGCTACCAAGACCACCACGCTCATCCTCGTCACCAACACGGTCTCGGCGCGGCAGTGGCGCGACGAGCTGCTCAAGCGCACCAGCCTCACCCCCGAGGAGATCGGCGAGTACTCCGGGCAGTCCAAGGAGGTCAAGCCGGTCACGATCGCGACCTACCAGATCCTGACCGCGAAGCGGAAGGGCGCGTACGCGCACCTCGCCCTGCTCGACGCCCTGGACTGGGGCCTCATCGTCTACGACGAGGTGCACCTGCTCCCCGCTCCGGTGTTCAAGCTGACGGCCGACCTGCAGGCGCGCCGCCGTATCGGCCTCACTGCCACCCTGGTTCGCGAGGACGGCCGCGAGGGCGACGTCTTCAGCCTGATCGGCCCCAAGCGCTTCGACGCCCCATGGAAGCAGATCGAGGCGCAGGGCTTCATCTCCCCCGCCGCCTGCTACGAGGTCCGAGTGGACCTGCCGCCGGATGACCGGCTGGAGTACGCCGCCGCGACCGACGACGAGCGCTACCGTCTCGCGGCGTCGGCGCCCGCGAAGATCGACGCCGTGCGCGAGCTCATCGCCAAGCATCCCGGCGAGCAGATCCTCGTGATCGGCCAGTACCTCGATCAGCTCGAGACGCTGTCGGAGGCGCTGGACGCGCCGCAGATCACGGGCGCGACCCCGGTCGACGAGCGGGAGGAGCTGTACCGGCAGTTCCGCGAAGGCGAGATCCAGCTGCTCGTCGTGTCGAAGGTCGCGAACTTCTCGATCGACCTGCCCGAGGCGTCCGTCGCCATCCAGGTCTCGGGGTCGTTCGGCTCGCGTCAGGAGGAGGCGCAGCGCCTGGGACGTCTGCTGCGGCCAAAGCAGTCGGGGCACACGGCGAGCTTCTACACGCTCATCGCCCGCGACACGATCGACCAGGACTACGCCCAGAACCGCCAGCGCTTCCTCGCCGAGCAGGGCTACAGCTACACAATCCTCGACGCCGACGCCCTCGCCGCGGCCTGACCCCGCCTTCCCGTCGCCCCTTCCCGCCGCGCCTTCCCGTCGCACGAGCGGCTGTTTTCCTGGGCTTCTTCCGCTCCCGTCGCCCGAGCGGCTGTTCCCAGCCGTGTGAGCAGCCGTTGGCGCGACCGGAACGTCGTGCCGTGACCGCCTGCGCTGTGGATAAGCCTCGGGAGTCGAGCGCCGGCGTGGCAGAGTCGCGGAATGCGCAGACCGGCTCCGATTCCGCCCGAGTGGGGAAGCGCGTTCGGCGTCGCCCAGGCACGGGATGCCGGAGTGGGACGGGGGCGGCTCCGGCATCCGCGGTTCGAGCGTCCGTTCCGCGGAGTGCGGGTGCTTCCGGGGATCGACCCTCCCGTCGACGATCCCTACGAGCGGCAGGCACGCGCCCGGTTGGCCGCGGCCCGTGCCTGGCTGCCGCGGATGCGGGAGACGCAGTTCTTCAGCCACGAGACGGCTGCGGCGATCTGGGGCGCTCCCCTTCCGCTCGTCGCGGAGGAGCACCCCGGCTTCCCGGTGCAAGCGAGCGTCTTCGGGGAGCAGCCGCTCCCGCGCGAGCCGAACGTCGCCGCACACCGGGCATCTGCGCTCACCACCGCCGTCGTGGCGCGGGGATCCGTGCGCGTGGCATCCCCGGCGAGCACGTGGGCGAGTCTCGGGCGACTCCCCCTCTTCGACCTCGTCGCCCTGGGCGACTTCTTCTGTCGGGAGTGGCGGTCGGGCGTCGGGCGCCGGCAGGCGGGCCGCACCCCGCTGGCGACCCGCGATCAGCTGCGGAGCGCCATCGAGGCGGGCCGCCGCGTGGGGAATCCCCGGCTGCGTCGAGCGCTCGACCTGATCCGCGAGGACTCCTGGTCGCCGCGGGAAACGCGGGTCCGCTGCATCCTCATCCGCGAAGGCCTGCCCGAGCCGGAGCTGAACGTCGACGTCTTCGACGACGACGGACGCTTCCTCGCGTGCCTCGACCTCGCGTATCCGGCGAGGAAGGCCGCGGTGGAGTACCACGGCATGCTCCACGCGTCGACGTATCCCGCCGACGTCGAGCGTCTCGCGCGACTCCGCGCCGCCGGCTGGACGGTCATCGAGGTCACCGCCCCGCTCCTCGCGACCCCCGGCGTGCTGGCCGCCCGGGTGCGTGACGCCCTGCGCTGACCGCGCCTTGCGCTGTCTCGCGTTCCCGTCGCGCGAAGGGCTGATATCGACCGCCGGAGCAGCCGCTCGTGCGACGGGAAGGCGGAGCAGGCGGCGGCGGGTCGTGGGAACGGGGAGCGAACGCTACCCGGGGCGCACCGGAAGATTAGCAGCCGGTGCATCGGCGGAGTCACCATAATGGGGTCATGACTGATGCGCGCATCCTGGTCGTCGACGACGAGCCGAACATCCGTGACCTGCTCTCCACCGGCCTGAGCTTCGCGGGATTCCAGGTGAAGACGGTCGCCAACGGCGCCGCCACCATCTCCGCCGTGCTCGAGGAGGAGCCCGACCTCATCATCCTCGACGTCATGCTCCCCGACATGAACGGCTTCAGCGTGACCAAGCGTCTGCGCGGTGCCGGCTTCACGGCGCCGATTCTGTTCCTCACCGCCAAGGACGGCACGGACGACAAGATCGAGGGCCTGAACGCCGGCGGCGACGACTACGTCACCAAGCCGTTCAGCCTCGACGAGATCGTCGCCCGGGCGCAGGCCATCCTCCGCCGCACCATGCAGGCGGACGAGGAGTCGGTGATCCGCGCCGGAGAGCTGTCGATGGATCAGGACACCCATGACGTCCGCGTCGGCAAGGAGCCCATCGAGCTGAGCCCGACCGAGTTCAAGCTGCTGCGCTACCTCATGCTCAACCCGAACCGGGTGCTCTCGAAGGCGCAGATCCTCGACCACGTCTGGGAGTACGACTTCAACGGCGACGCGGGCATCGTGGAGAGTTACATCTCGTACCTCCGGCGCAAGATCGACCCGCACACCGACGAGTCGCTGATCCAGACCAAGCGCGGATTCGGCTACATGCTCAAGGTCGGCAAGTCCGCCTGAGCTCCGCCATCCCGCACCCGACGCCGTACGAGGAGGACCGCATGGCGCACAAGCCCGATGCGGTCACCTCCGGCTGGCGGCGGATCAGCCTCCGCGCCAAGGTCACCGGTGTGACCGTGGCGGTCCTGGCACTCGGCCTCCTGGTCGCGGGCGTCGGCACGGTGCCCGTCCTGCGCACCGCCCTGGTGGCGAACATCGACGCGCAGCTGCCCGCGCTGGTGACGAGCAACCTCGTCGACCGCTACTTCGAGACCACGTATGCCGAGGGCGAGACGGTGTACACGGCCACGGAGACCCCGCGCGACTTCTCGGTCGCGCTGTACGACGCCGAGGGCGATCTGCGGGCCACGGCGAGCGATGCGGATGCCGAGACGGCGCCGCTCTTCCCGTCGTCGTACTCGGTCGCCGAGGCGCAGGCGAATCTGGACCAGGTCTTCGACCTCACCGCGCGGGACGGCACCGTCTACCGCGCGGCGGTCGCGGTGCTGACCGGGGAGAACGGCGCGCTGCTGGTGCAGCTGGTGGCGATGCCGCTCGCCGAGGCGGATCGGATCATCAGCCAGTACTTCGGCATCTACATCACGATCGCGTTCATCACCATCTTCATCGCCGCCGTCGCGACGCGGGGCCTCGTGACCCTGACGTTCCGCCGGCTCGGGCAGGTCGAGGCGACCGCCATGGCCATCGCGGCGGGCGACTTCAGCCAGCGCCTCACCGACCTCGAGCCGACGACGGAGGTCGGCCGCCTGAACACCGCCATCAACACCATGCTCGATCGGGTGGACCGGTCGCTGGCGCAGCGCGAGCGCACCGTCCAGCACATGCGCCGCTTCATCGGCGACGCGAGCCACGAGCTGCGCACGCCGCTGGTCAGCGTCCGCGGTTATGCGGAGCTGTACCGGATGGGCGCCATCCAGGGCGAGGAAGACGTCACCCGCGCGATGGAGCGCATCGAGAAGGAGGCGATCCGCATGGGCGTGCTGGTCGAGGACCTCCTGGCGCTCGCACGGCTCGACGAGGAACGCGAGCCCGAGATCGTGCCCCTCGACCTCCGCCCGGTGGCACGCGACGCCGCGCTCGACGTCCGCGCCGCGGCCCCCGCACGGACCATCACGGTGGTCGATCGCACGGTGAAGACGGCCATGGTCGCTCCGGTGCGGATGACCCCGCCGACCCCGGCGACCGAGACGCAGCCGCAGCCGACCGGTCGCGGACTCTCCCGATCGGCGCTCGCCCGTCTGCGCCGCCGACCGAAGCCGTCGCCGGAGAAGACTGCTGGGCCGGGCGAGCCGGTTCCCGCGATCGACTTCACGGAGAGCCGCGATCTGCCCGTGCGCACCCCTCCGATCGTGCTCGGCGAGGAGAACAAGGTCCGTCAGGTGGTCACGAACCTGCTCGGCAACGCCCGCCGCTTCTCTCCCGAGGACAGCCCGATCGAGATCGTCGTGGACTCCGACCGCGTGCGCGGCACGGCGAGCATCGCGATCGTCGACCACGGCGAGGGCATCCCCCCGCAGATCCGTGAGCAGATCTTCGAGCGATTCTGGCGCGCCGACACGTCGCGAGCTCGGGAGACCGGCGGCTCGGGTCTGGGCCTGGCGATCGTGGCGTCGATCATGAAGGCGCTCGGCGGCAGCGTCGCCGTCTCGGAGACGCCCGGCGGAGGCGCGACGTTCACGGTGACCCTCCCGCTCGCGCCCGCGCGCGCCACACCGGCGCACCTGCTCGAGGACACGCAACCGCTGGAGCCTCTCGACCTCTGACGCCCCGTACGTTCTGCACACGGCGCGTTCGCGGGCGGTTCTCCCCCGGCGCCGGAGCGGACCGGGGCGAGGCGCGGATCGCGCGCCGCCCTCTGGCTACTCTCGGAACCCCAACACGAAGGAGTTCCCATGTCCGTCTTCACCGTCGACACCGAGGCCGTCCAGGCCGCCAACGGCGCCGCGCGCGCCACCATGGAGCGGCTGCAGGCCGAGTCCACCACGCTGATGGCGCAGCTGACGCAGCTGCAATCCTCGTGGGTGGGCAGCGCCTCGACCGCGTTCCAGGGCTGCGCGGAGCAGTGGCGCACCGCCGCTCTCCAGGTCGAGCAGGTCCTCGACTCGATCGGGACCGCGCTGGGATCGGCCGCGACGCAGTACGCGGATGCCGACCAGTACTCGGCCAGCCTGTTCCACTGACGCATCCGACGGAACGCAGAACGCCCCCGGCCGGAGCCGGGGGCGTTCTGTCACGGGAGCGGGATCAGAAGTCCATGCCACCCGTCGGGTCGCCAGCCGGAGCGGCGACCTTCTCGGGCTTGTCGGCCACGACGGCCTCGGTCGTCAGGAAGAGACCGGCGATCGACGCGGCGTTCTGCAGCGCCGAGCGGGTGACCTTGGCGGGGTCGATGATGCCCTGTGCGAACATGTCGCCGTACTCGCCCGTGGCGGCGTTGAGGCCCTCGCCCGCGGGGAGCTCGGAGACCTTGTTCGCCACGACGCCCGGCTCGAGACCGGCGTTGAGGGCGATCTGCTTCAGCGGAGCCTCGATCGCGACGCGAACGATGTTCGCACCGGTCGCCTCGTCGCCCGACAGCTCGAGAGCGTCGAGAGCCTTGGTGCCCGACTGGATCAGCGCGACGCCACCACCGGGGACGATGCCCTCCTCGACGGCTGCCTTCGCGTTGCGGACGGCGTCCTCGATGCGGTGCTTGCGCTCCTTGAGCTCGACCTCGGTCGCGGCACCCGCCTTGATGACGGCGACGCCGCCGGCGAGCTTGGCGAGGCGCTCCTGCAGCTTCTCGCGGTCGTAGTCGCTGTCGGTGTTCTCGATCTCGCGACGGATCTGCGTGACGCGACCCTCGATCTGGTCGGCTTCGCCGGCACCCTCGACGATCGTGGTCTCGTCCTTCGTGACGATGACCTTGCGGGCACGGCCGAGCAGGTCGAGCGTGGCGTTCTCCAGCTTGAGGCCGACCTCTTCGGTGATGACCTGGCCGCCGGTGAGGATGGCGATGTCCTGCAGCTGCGCCTTGCGGCGGTCGCCGAAGCCCGGAGCCTTGACGGCGACCGACTTGAAGATGCCCTTGAGCTTGTTGAGCACGAGCGTCGCGAGAGCCTCGCCCTCGACGTCCTCGGCGATGATGACGAGCTCCTTGCCGTCCTGGATCACCTTGTCGACGATCGGCAGGAGGTCCTTGATGTTGGAGATCTTCTGGTTCGCGATCAGGATGTACGGGTCTTCGAAGACCGCTTCCTGACGCTCCGGGTCGGTGACGAAGTAGGGGTTCAGGTAGCCCTTGTCGAAGCGCATGCCCTCGGTGAGCTCGAGCTCGGTGCCGAACGTCTGCGACTCCTCGACGGTGACCACGCCCTCCTTGCCGACCTTGTCGATCGCCTCGGCGATGAGCTCGCCGATCGCGGTGTCTGCAGCGGAGATGGATGCGGTGGCGGCGATCTGCTCCTTGGAGTCGATCTCCTTCGCCGTGGCGAGCAGCTCATCGGTGATGGCCGTGACGGCCTTCTCGATGCCGCGCTTGAGCGAGATGGGGTCGGCGCCGGCTGCGACGTTGCGCAGACCCTCGCGGACGAGCGCCTGGGCGAGGACCGTCGCGGTGGTGGTTCCGTCACCCGCGACGTCGTCGGTCTTCTTGGCGACCTCCTTGACGAGCTCCGCGCCGATCTTCTCGTACGGGTCGTCCAGCTCGATCTCCTTGGCGATGGACACACCGTCGTTCGTGATCGTGGGTGCGCCCCACTTCTTCTCGAGCACGACGTTGCGACCGCGCGGGCCGAGGGTCACCTTGACCGCGTCGGCGAGGATGTTGAGGCCGCGCTCGAGGCCGCGGCGGGCCTCCTCATCGAAAGCGATGATCTTTGCCATGAGTTTTGTCGTCCCTCCTGGACGTAGACGTTGGGTTTAGCACTCCGAGTGAGAGAGTGCTAACGCCATTCTGGCACTCGACCCCTCCGAGTGCAAGCCGCGGCGGCTCGGCCGTCGGAGGGCGTCAGGGAGCGGGCGTCTCCGCGGGCTCCTGGGGACCGGCGGCCGTGCGGTCCTGGCCGATCACCACCGTGAGCTGCTTCTGATCGGTCTCGTTCAGCCCGGCGTAGAACTCGCTCTGCGACACGTTCGCCCCGCCGATCAGGTTGGCCAGGCCGATCGCGGCGAGCTCGTCCTCGTCGGCGATGTAGTACACCGTGGTGGTCTGGAAGTCCTGGCTGGCGCTGTCGGTGGAGTACACCGTCTCGGCCGGCCATCCCGCATTGATGAGGTCGTCGCGGAGCTGGGTGTCGAGCCCTTCCTCGGCGGTCGCGTTGAGGATCATCACCGAGTAGGTCGTGTCGACCACACCGGTCTCGACGGGGGTGGGAGTCGCAGTGGGCACCGCCTCGGGGAAGAGGGAGATGCGGCCCATCACGACCAGGGATCCGAAGATGCCGACGATGATGAGCACGAGTGCGGCGACGAAGGACCACAGCAGCACGACCCAGCCGTTCATGCCGGGTGCTTCGGCTCGATGCGCTCCCACGCGACCGGAGGTACGGGGGACGTCGTCGAAACGGTCGCGGATCGGCTTGGTCACCCCCCGATGCTAGCCGAGGACGCCGTCAGCCCACGAAACCCGGGGTGCGGGCGGTGCGGCGGGCCGCCCGTGAGTCGCGCAGACGCCGCAATCGCCCCACCAGCAGCGGGTCGTACGCGAGGGCGGCATCCGACTCGACGAGGCGTCCGAGCAGCTGGTAGTAGCGCGCGGCGCTCATCCCCAGCTGCGCCCGGATGACCTCTTCCTTCGCGCCGCCGTGGCGCGGCCAGGCCGTCTCCAGGGCAAGGATCGCGCGGTCGCGCTCCGTCAGGTCTCCGAGCATGGCTCCAGGCTAGGACGCGTCGGTCTCCGCGGCGGTGCGCCACTCCCACCACGCGCCGAGCGGATCGGCGGCGGCCCGCACCCGGGCGTCCAGAGCGACGACGAAGCCCGACCAGGCGTGCGCGTCGACCGGCGGCTCCCAGACGTCGAGCAGTCCGGGCGGATCGATCGTCACCCAGCGGGCGTCGGCTCGGCGGATGCGGTCGACCAGGCTCTCGCGCGCCGCACGGGGGATGTGCACGAGGACGCCCGGGGTCGTGATCACCAGGGTCGCCGACGCCGGGGCCCGCGCGATCAGATCGTCGAGGCGGTCTCCGGCGTCGCCGGCGACGAGCAGGGGCGGGTCGGATGCCGCGATCTCGAGCGCCGCCGAGATCCGCTCCTCCCTGCCGGTCTCCCCCGGCCAGACGAGTTCGCGCAGCCAGCGCCGGTCGCGCTCGGACCGAGCGTCGAGCGGAGACAGGTCGATCCCGGCGCGCCAGACGACCTCGGGCAGGCGCAGTGCGGGCAGGGGTCCGTCGACTCGGCTCTCGAGGACCACCGGCGACGGTCCGTCGGGCGGATCGAGAGCGGCGCGGACCGTCCCGTCGCTCCCCCTGTACCGGTAGGAGTACCGATCCGGGTACAGGCAGAGACCGGCGGACGCTCCGATCTCGAGGAGCGCGAGGGGCCCGTCGATCTCCGACAGCACGGGCAGCAGCGCGGCGAGACGGAGCGGCTCGTTCGTCTGCAGCGAGCGCGCCGCGCACTCCGCGACCACCTGGTCGGCGTGCTCCTGCACGAACGCGCGCCACACGGCGTACGACTCCGACGGGGCCCCGAGCATCCGGGTGACCGCGAACACGAGCGCCGGCTGGCGTCGATTCCCCGGGATGCGGGAGAGGATGCCCCGCACCTCGGCGTCGCCCGCCACCCCCGCCGCCCATTCCGCGTAGAGCGGGCTGCGGCCCGGCGCCTCCTCGGCGGCGAATCGCGCGTAGCGCTCCTGCACGGCATCCGTCATCCCCCCATTCTGGGGCCGTCACCCCCGCCGCCCGTCCGGCAGGGGAGAATGGAGGGGACCTAGGAGGATTCATGTCGTACAGCGTGCAGAAGAGCGAAGAGGAATGGCGCCGCGAGCTCGGCGAGGAGCAGTACGCCGTGCTGCGGCAGTCGGCGACGGAGCGGGCGTGGACCGGCGAGCTCCTCGACGAGGAGCGGGCGGGCCTCTACACCTGCGGAGCGTGCGGCGCGGAGCTGTTCCGCAGCGGCACGAAGTTCGACTCCGGCTGCGGATGGCCGAGCTTCTACGAGTCCGTGCGCCCCGAGGCGGTCGAGCTGATCGAGGACACCTCGCTCGGCATGGTGCGCACCGAGGTGCGCTGCGCGAACTGCGGGTCGCACCTGGGCCACGTCTTCCCCGACGGCTTCGGCACCCCGACCGGTGACCGCTATTGCATGAACTCGCTCGCCCTGACCTTCACGCCCGAGGCCCCGGAGGCGTGAGCGCGCTCGACGCCGTCCTCGCCCGGCAGTCCTGGTCGAAGGTCACTGAGGACGCCCCGACGCGCGAGGAGCTCCTGCCCCTGGTCGCGGCGGCGGGACGCGTGGCCGACCACTCGTCCCTGCGCCCGTGGCGGCTGATCGAGCTGCGCGGCGACGACCGGCTCGCGCTGGGGGCGGCGATCGCGAAGGCGCAGGGTGACAAGAGCCCGTCGACCAAGCCCCTGCGCGCCTCGCTGCTGATCGCGGTCGTGGCCAGCTACCGCAAGAGCGATAAGGTGCCGCATTGGGAGCAGGAGGCGGTTGCGTCGGGCGTCGCGCACACGCTGAGCCTCCTCCTCGATGAGGCCGGCTGGGGCGTGATCTGGCGCACGGGCGGCTACACACGCGCCAAGGCGGTCGCGAAGGCGCACGGCCTGACGAAGAACGAGGAGCTCCTCGGGTGGCTCTACGTCGGCGGCAAGCCCGCGAAGGAGCCGGGGCGACGCAAGCCCGTGGACGCCGATGCGCTGCTGACGCCCCTGCCCCCGAAGAAGCGGAAGAAGGACGCGGAGAAGCGCTGATCAGCGCCGTCGGCGGACCAGCGCCACCAGCACGGATGCCGCGGCGATGGCCACCATCGTGACGATCTGCCACGCGGCGGGACCGGCCTCGGTCGGCCAGATCAGATCGATCGCGACCGCGGTGACGAGCTGACCGAGCACGGACCCGAGTCCGAGCAGCAGCACGCCGGTCTGCGCGACGAGGAACGCCCCGAGGAAGATGTAGACGATCCCGAGGAACCCGCCCAGGTAGATCCACGGCTCGGCGGGCAGCGGGTGGGGCGCCCCCGACACCGCGACGCTCACGGCCGCCGCGACGGCCAGGACGACGGTCCCCACTACGAAGCTCGTCATGGTCGCGGCCATGGGCGAGGCCAGCCGCTGAGCCAGCCGTCCGTTCGCCGCCTGCTGCCAGGCGATGCCGACGCCGGCGACGAACGGCAGCACGAGCATCCACAGCGGCGCGGTCGCGAGCACATCACCGGTCAGCGACACGCCCACCGCGAGCAGGGCCAGCGCGGCACCGGCCACGCGTCCCATCGTGACGGCCACGACACCGGCCGGACCGAACCCGATGCGGTCGAGCACGAGCCCGTGCACGGTCTGCCCCGCGACGACGCCCACCGTGAACAGCGAGACGCCGAGGAAGCCGGCGGTGAGCCCCTGCGTCGACACGGTGAGGGCGCCGCACGCGCCACCCAGCAGCATCCACGGCGGGATCGTGCGCGCCCGCAGGCCGGTCCACAGCCGTCGCATACCGGCGCGACCGGGGCGGAGGGACGCGACGATGACCCCCAGGGCGAGGGTGCCGACGGCGAACGAGACGAGCCCCGCGACGACCCCGTCGTCGAGACGCGACCCGAGCACCCCGTTGATGCGCGCCTGCACGGCCGTCATCATGCCGATGGCCACGGCTCCCGCGATCGCGAGCGGGGCGGGGAGCGGGCGGGGCGATGTCACTCGTCTCACGGTAGCCCACGACGCCGACCCGGGCGGGCTCAGTCGTCCTCGGCCCGCTCCGCTGCATCGGGTCGACCGGTGAGGATCAGGATGCGCCGCAGGTGCATGGCGCAGAGCACGCCGGGGCCGAGCGAGCTGCGGGACTCGAGCGTGCGGTCGTCGACGGCCTCGATCAGCAGGCGCACCTCGCGGGCAGCCCCCTCGCGAGCGCGATGCGCCTCCCGCGATGCGGGGTCGTCCTGGGCGACCGCCTCGGCCACCGCATGACAGGCGGCGGTCAGGACGCCGGGCAGCGCCGGGTCCAAGGGCAGGGCGGCCGGGCGCTCCCAGATCGTGTCGGCGAGCACATCGGCGATGTCGCGGATGTGGTGCGCGACCCGTTCGAGCGCATCGAGATCCGCCCGCGCCTCCGCCGTGCCGGGGCGCCGCCATGCCCGCGGGTTCCCCCGCCGGCTCTCCTCCGCCTCGGCCAGCACTCCCTGCAGGCTGCGGGTGGTGTCGGCGAGCGAGGCGGCATCCCGTGCCCACTGCTCGTGCTCCGGCGGCCAGGACTCCGAGACCGCGTCGCCGATGTCGTGCAGGTGCTCGGCGAGCTGCGCACGGAAGGCGCCGACGCGCTGCGTCGCGGACGCGGTGAGCGGCGCGGGCGCCACCACGAGATTCACGACGAGCCCGATGACGGCACCCACCGCCATCTGGGTCAGGTAGCCGAGAGAGTAGTCCTCCGCATCCTGCCCGCCGATGATGAGCACGAAGAGGGCGGCGATCGGCACGTACTCCCTCCCCGCCCCGAACCAGCCGGTGCCCGAGAGCAGCACGCCGATGCCCACCACCACGGGGATCGTCCACCAGTTCGGGCCGACGGTGAAGACCGCGAGCGCCGCGAGGCCGATGCCTGCGGCCAGTCCGAACAGGGTCTGCAACGCCGAGCGCAACGACCCCATCAGCGTCGGATACATGCTCACGAGCACGCCGAGCGGGGCGTAGTACGGGTACTCCTGGGTGACTCCGGGCATGTGCGGAGCGATCCACCACGCGAGACCCACGGCGACCGCGGTCTTCGCGGCGAGCAGGAGTCGGGGCGGCTGGGCGGCCTGCTGGAGCGAGCGCGCGAGCCCCGAGGCGCGACGTCGGATCCGAACGGTCTTCTGCGTCACGTCATCCTTCCTGCGCCCGGAGCGGCTTCCCGGGCTTCCCTGCACCGTAGCCGCTCCCCCTGAACGCGACCACAAGCCTCCGGACCGAGGTCGGCGCCGCGGCACGGGAAAGGGGCGGATGCCGCAGCATCCGCCCCTCCGTCCCCTCCGGACGACTCTCAGCTGTCGGCGACGTTGTCCCGCGCCTCCTGCGCGCGGTCGGTCACCTGGCCCGTAGCCTCCTTGACATCGGAGGTCACGTGCGCGGCCGCATCCGACGCCGTGTCCTTGACGTTCTGCACGGCCTCCTTCACGGGCTCCTGCAGGTTCGAGCCGATGTCCTGCGCGACGCTCTTCGCCTCCTCGACGAGCGGCTGCGCCTGCTCCTTCACACCGGCCGCGAGGTCCTTCTCCTTCTCGGAAGCGGGCATCAACGAGGCGGCGAGGAGCCCCGCACCGAAGGCGATGAGCCCGACGGCGAGCGGGTTGCCTTCGGCTTTGGCCGCCACGCGGTGCGCGGCGTTGCCCACGCCCTCCGCGGCGTGCGATCCGGCACCCCCGATCGACGAGCCCGCACCGCCGATCGCGGAGCCCGCATCGTCGGCGACGCCCATCACGCGGTCGCGCACCGACCCGAGAGCGTTCTTCAGCTTGCCCTTCTGCCGATCGACGATCTTCGACGGGGTGACCTTGTCGACCAGCGCGTCGGTGTCGCGGCCCAGTTCGTTGCGGGTGCGCTCGATCTCGGCGCGCAGGGCCTCAGGTGAATCAGTCATCGGTTCTCCTCATTCCTTTTCAGAGTGTCGGGAATCTTCTTGAGCGACTCCACGGTGCGCGGGGCGCCCGTGATGTCCTTGAGCTGGCGCTTGCCGTTGAGGAACAGCACGAGCGCGATGATGGCCCAGATGGCCATGACGATGAGCGCGGACCAGCCGAGCCCGGTGAGATAGCCGATGCCCCACCACGCGGCGAGCGAGAGGAACAGCACGGCCATCGACGCCGCGTAGGCCGCGCCGCCCAGCATCCCCGCTCCCTTGCCGGCGGTAGTCGCGGACTCCTTCACCTCGGCCTTGGCGAGCGCGAGCTCCTGCCTCATCAGCACCGAGATGTCGCGCGTCACCTCGCTGACGAGCTCTCCGAGCGACGTGGTCGCCGCCTTCTCCTCGGACGGCGTCGGCTCATCGGCCATCGTAGGTCTCCTCCGTCGCGCCGCCGCCGCCCTGCACCGTGCGGTCGTAGAGCGGGGTCTGCGTGCCGCCGATCGGCGCCGAAGCGGCCTCGGGAACGCCGGGGGCGGATGCCGGGGCGACCGATGCCGGAGGCGCCGGCGGGGCGGGCGGGGCCGAGACGGGGGCCGCGGATCCCGTCGACCCGGCGGCGGCCTTCTCGTCGGCGGCGCCCTCGGCGAGCGCGCGCGTCAGGCGACCGGCGGCGATGCCGGCGATCAGCGCACCGGCGATGAAGACGCCGGGCTTGCGCCGGGCGAAGGTCTTGACCTCCTGGAGCAGGCTGCCCGGGTCGCGGTCCGCGAGCCAGGTGGAGACCCCGGCGAGACGCGACGACGCCTGCTGGACGAGGTCGGTCGCGACACCTGGAGTGTCGCTGCGCTGCGCCATGGAGCCGAACTCCTCGCCGACCGATCGGAGCCCGTCCGCGACGCGGCGCTGCTGGGCGGCGGCCTGCTCGGTCAGCTCGTGGCGGGTCTGGTGGTAGACGTCCTTCAGCTGCGCCTTGGTCTCGTGGACGACCGCGGAGGCCTCCTCCTTGGCGGTCTCCGCCACGTGCCCGACCTGCTCCTGAGCCGTGTCCTTCAGCTCCGAGGCCTCCTGCTTCGCGACGTCGGCCTTGCCCTGAGAGGAGCCGTCGCCGGTCCCGGTCTCTGACGGGAACGAACCTGTGTTCTGCGACATGCGGATCTTCCTTCCGTGCTTCTCGGATGTGGTGTCCTGAGAGCAAACGCCGGGAGGAAAAGTTTCGACAGCGGGTTGACCCGGACACGGCGACGTGCAAGTCTCCGCGCGCGCCACGGATCGCGGACGCTCGACGGCACCCCGCCCTCGACGGACCGCGCGGAGAATTCAGCGGAGGGACGGAACCGGCGCCGCTCGTCGCCGGGTCACCGTCTCCGGGTCACCGTCTCCGGGTCACACCGACAGGGAGCCGCGCACCGCGTCCTTGCCCGCCATGGCGGTCGGCTCGGGCACGAGGTAGAGCCCCGACGGCGAGTTCGCCGTGAAGGCCAGCGCTTCGACCCACTCGCGGTTGATCGCGGGGGTCCGGCTGCCGTGGTACTTGTACACGAGCGCGCTTCCGCCGTGCACCCACACCGTGGTCCGGCCGCCGCCGATGCTCACGTCCTCGCGCCAGCTGAAGGCGAAGGGCTCGCCCCGGCGCAGCTTCGCCGTGATGACCAGCTGCAGGTGCGCGAGCGCGCGATCCTCGATCTCGGTCTTGACGGTCGTCTCGTAGATGAACTTGCCCATGGTCGGACCCCTCTGCATGTGTTCGCCACGGAACCTGTGCCAAGAGGCGCGACCTCGGTGATCGCCGGTGGTAGCCCTAGGCTCCCACGCGCGCGCGGGCATGCATACCCCCTTGCGCGTCCGGGCCGCTTCTGTTCCGAAACGGGTGTCCCGATCACCCGTTCCACTCGAGCGGCCGGATAGGGTGGCCGCCATGGGCACTCTGTTTTACGGCGCCGGCACGGACCCCATCCACATCGAGGATCGTGCCCTCGCGCATCTCAAGGTCGTCATCGCGACGAAGCTCCGTCGCCACGAGAGCTTCACCCTGTCCTGGAAGCACCCCGAGGGCGAGGGCAGCGGACGCTCCACCATCTGGCTCGAGCCCTCCATCCCGCTCCGCTTCACGTTCGACGAGCCCGAGACTCCCCCGCTGAATGCGAAGTGGATCGAGACGCTCATGCAGACCGCCAGCTCGTCGGGCGGCATCCAGCTCGTCGACGAGGTCCTGGATCCCGACGAGGACTGAGCAGACGGCATCCGTCCGCGAGACCACGAACCCGCCGCCCGGATCGACCGGGACGGCGGGTTCGTCGCTGTGGAGCCGACTACGGGACTCGAACCCGTAACCCCCGTATTACAAGTACGGTGCGCTACCAATTGCGCCAAGTCGGCGGGTGCCACCCAGCATAGCGAGGGGGCGCCGGAGGCCCGACTACGGAGCGGGCGCCTCGGTCGGCGCGGGCGTCGGGGTCGCCGTCGACTGGTAGGAGGCGTCGCTCGCGACCGTGAGCACGAACTGCGAGAACTCGGCCGGATCGTCGAGCGCGCCGACATAGGCCTCGCCGTTCGCGACGATCATGGGGGTCGAGCTGAGCACCAGGTCGTCCGAGCCCGCCAGCGGCCCGTCGAGAGCCCGGGTCGTGGCGTCCTTCGCCCAGCCCACGTAGTCGCCGTCCTCGATGCACGACCGCACGGCCTTCGTCTTGTCGACGCCCACCGCGCCGGCGAGATCGGCGAGCTCGGAATCCGACATCCCGTCGCTGCCGACCTCGGGCTGGTCGTCGAGCAGATCGTGGTTGAACGCATAGAACTGCGCGGGCGAATGGGTCGCGACGCACGCTGCGGCGGCCGCCGCGCGCAGGGAGTACTTGGTGCCGTTCGAGCTCGCCGTCAGCAGCGCCACCGGGTGATAGGTCACGGTGACCGCGCCCTTGGTGATCCAGTTCGTCAGCTGGCGGGAGTTGGCGCGCTCGAACTCGCCCGCATCCTGCGACAGGTAGTCCACGTAGATGTGGATGTCGACCTTCTCGGTCGTGGTGGGCTGCGGGCTGGGAGCGGTCGTCGCCTCGCCCTCGGAGGGCGCGCCGCTGGGCGCCGCCTCGACGGGGTCGGATACCGAGGCCACGGACACGTCGGTGACGACGACGCCGTCGTCCTTCATCCCGCCCGGGGAGAGCTGGGGCTTCGAGACCTGCGCGGAGACGGCGAGGGTGACGGCCGTGCCGATCGCCGCGACGGCGACCAGCGCCACCGCTCCGATGATGATCCGGCGCATGAGCCGCGCCCGGGACTGCTGCGCATTGACCCGCTGGGCCTTCTCCCGCACAGCCTCGCGAGAGTTGCGAGGCGTGGGGACGTTCGGCGTTTCGTCGCTCGACATCGTTCCTCTTGAAAGTCGCACGGGGGCAGGGTGGCCCCGATCATCGGATACCGGAGAAGCGACGATCGCCGCTCACGCGGCCGGGAACGATGCTAGCCACTGCACCTGAGAAATACCCAGGTACCGGCGTTCGTGTCATACTGAACGCGACCCGACGAGGGGTCACGGCGGGTCGACCGCCGCTTCCATCACAACGGATCGTCCGGCACGTACCTGCCGGTGAAGGAGAAACATCATGGCATCTGTGACTTTCGACGAGGCCACCCGCCTCTACCCGGGCGGCACCCGTCCGGCCGTCGACAAGCTCAACCTCGAGGTCGGAGACGGCGAGTTCCTCGTCCTGGTCGGCCCCTCCGGTTGCGGAAAGTCCACCTCGCTGCGCATGCTGGCGGGCCTCGAAGAGGTCAACGCCGGCCGCATCCTCATCGGCGACCGCGACGTCACCGACGTCCCGCCGAAGGACCGCGACATCGCGATGGTCTTCCAGAACTACGCGCTGTACCCGCACATGACCGTGGCCGAGAACATGGGCTTCGCCCTCAAGATCGCCGGCGTCGGCAAGGAGGAGCGCGCGAGCCGCGTGCTCGAGGCGGCGAAGCTCCTCGACCTCGAGCAGTACCTGACCCGCAAGCCGAAGGCCCTCTCGGGTGGTCAGCGTCAGCGTGTCGCGATGGGTCGCGCGATCGTGCGCCAGCCCCAGGTCTTCCTCATGGACGAGCCGCTGTCGAACCTCGACGCCAAGCTGCGCGTGCAGACGCGTACGCAGATCGCGTCGCTGCAGCGCCGCCTCGGCGTCACCACGGTCTACGTCACCCACGACCAGACCGAGGCGCTCACGATGGGCGACCGCATCGCGGTCCTCAAGGACGGCATCCTGCAGCAGGTCGGCTCCCCGCGCGACCTGTACGAGAAGCCGAACAACGTCTTCGTCGCCGGCTTCATCGGCTCGCCCGCGATGAACCTCTTCTCGGCCGACCTGGCCGACGGCGGCGTGCGCTTCGGCTCCGAGATCGTGCCGCTCGACCGCGACACCGCGAACCGTGCGAGCGGCTCGCAGGTCACCGTCGGCGTGCGTCCCGAGGACATCACGGTCGGCCCCGCCGACGGCCAGGGCCTCTCGGTCGTCGTCGACCTCGTCGAGGAGCTCGGCGCCGACGGCTACCTGTACGGCCACACCGAGATCAACGGCAAGCGCACCGACCTCGTCGCGCGCGTCGATGGCCGCAACCACCCCAACGCGGGCGAGACCGTTACGCTGGCCGCCAACCCCGGCCACGTGCACGCTTTCGACCTCGAGTCGGGCGAGCGCCTGAACGACAAGCCGGTCGTCTCCGCCTGATCGGATCGGCGTCACGCGGCGCGGGTAGACTTCGGTCGCCCGCGCCGCGTCTGCGTCCGGCCCCCTTCTCACGCCTCGGGAGCGTCATGCAGACATCGCTGCGCATCACCGCCCGCACCGTCGACCCCGGCCTGCTCGGTCTGCCCTGGTCCACTCCGCTGGGGAACTGGCCGTCGGAGCACATCGTGTCGCTGCCGAAGGGGCTGTCGCGGCACCTGGTGCGCTTCGCGGACCTCTCGGGACGCGTCGTCGCCGTCAAGGAGACCACCGACGAGATGGCGCGCCGCGAGTACGACATGCTCGGCAACCTCGCCCGCCTCGACGTGCCGTGCGTCGAGCGGGTGGCCGTGATCGCCGAACGCACCGACGAGGACGGGCATCCGCTCCCCGCCGCGCTGGTGACCTCGCACCTGCGGTTCTCGATGCCGTATCGCGCGCTGTTCACGCGCGTGCTGCGCCCGGACACCGCCACGCGCCTCGTCGATGCGCTCGCCCTGCTGCTGGTGCGCCTGCACAATGTCGGCTTCTACTGGGGCGACGTCTCGCTGTCGAACACCCTTTTCCGGCGCGACGCCGGCGCCTTCGCCGCCTACCTCGTGGATGCCGAGACCGGCGAGCTGCACGAGGAGGGGCTCACCGACGGGCAGCGCGCCTACGACCTCGACCTCGCCCGCACCAACATCGCGGGGGAGATCATGGACCTCGCGGCCGGCGGTCGTCTCGAGCACGGGGTGGATGCCGTGGCCATCGCCGACGGCATCGTGTCGTCGTACCGCTCGCTGTGGGCGGAGCTCACCGTGCAGGAGTCGTTCGCGGCGGCCGAGACGTGGCGGATCACGGAGCGCGTCGAGCGCCTCAACGCGCTCGGGTTCGACATCGACGAGATGTCGATGTCGACGACCGAGAACGGCACGGTCGTCGAGATCCAGCCGAAGGTCGTGGATGCCGGGCACCACCAGCGCCGCCTCATCCGGCTGACGGGGCTGGACGTCGAGGAGAACCAGGCCCGCCGCCTACTGAACGACCTCGACGAGTTCCGCGTGCGCTCGACGAAGCAGTGGGCCGACGAGGAGATGTACGCGCACGAGTGGCTGACGCGCGTCTTCGAGCCGGTCGTGCGCGCCATCCCGTACGACCTCCGGGCGAAGCTCGAGCCGGCCGAGGTGTTCCATCAGGTGCTGGAGCACCGCTGGTACCTGTCGCAGGCGCAGGGACGCGCGGTGCCGCTCGCCGAGGTGCTGACGAGCTACATCAACGACGTGCTCCGCCACCGCCGCGACGAGGCGACGATCATGGGCCCTCCCACCGAGACCATGAGCCTGCCCGTGGTGACGGGGGCCACGCCCACCGCCGACGACGAGGACGACGACGAGGTCGACTGGCGCGACCTCGTGTGACCGCCTGCGACGGGTCCGGGATCAGTAGCCGACCGTGAACCGTTCGCGCCTGTGGTTGCCCTGCTCGATCTCGTCGACGACGGCCACGGCGAGGTCGGCGCCGGAGATGTAGGACTTCCCGTCCGCGTCGCGCACGAGCACGTCGCCGCCGTCGCGGTAGTGACCGGTGCGCTCCCCCTCGGCCCACGGCCCGAAGACCTCGGCCGGGTGGATGAAGAACCAGTCGAGCTCGGCATCCGTGGCTTCGAGCAGGGCGAGCGAGTCGATGCCGACCTGCGCCTCGTGCTTGTACTCCTCGGGGAAGTCCTGGTCGAACAGGCGCGGACCACCAGGGGCCACGAGGCTCCCACCCGCTCCCCCGATGACGCCCAGCCGGGTCCCGGTGCCGCTCAGCTGCCGGGCGACGCCCTCGAGCGCGTCGAGCACGCGGTCCTCCATGTCGCCGCGCGGCGACAGCGCCGAGATCACGGCATCCGCCCCGGCGAACGCCCCGGCCAGCGGGGCGAGGTCCAGCACGGAGGCCTGGATGTAGGAGGCTCCGTCCACCGGATCGGCGGGGACCGATCGCGAGACCGCCACCACCTCGTGGTTGCGCGCCACCGCCTCGGCGACGATGTGACGACCGGCGTAGCCGGTCCCTCCGAGGACGACGATGCGGCTCATGCGGTGTTCCCTCTGGTGGATGGGGGCGGGCGGGTCAGCGGGCGTCGCGGATGGTCGCGACCTGGTACAGCGCGACGGAGGTCGCGATGCCGGCGTTCAACGACTCGGTCGCGGCCGAGATCGGGATCGACACGATCTGGTCGCAGGTCTCGCGCACCAGCCGCGACAGGCCCTTGCCCTCGGATCCGGCGACGATCACCACCGGACGGTCGGCGAGCTCGAGAGCGGGCAGCGCGACATCGCCGTCCCCGGCCAGGCCGAGGATGAAGACGCCCTGCTTCTTGAACTCCTTGAGCTGCGTCGTGAGGTTCGTGGCGAGGGCGACGGGAACGCGGGCGGCGGCACCGGCGCTCGTCTTCCATGCCGCCGAGTTCACGCCGGCGGAGCGACGCTGCGGCAGGATGACGCCGTGGCCCCCGAAGGCGGCGGTCGAGCGGATGATCGCGCCGAGGTTGCGCGGGTCGGTGATCCCGTCGAGCGCGACGAACAGGGGCACCTCGTCCCTGTCGATGACCTGCTCGAGCAGGTCCTGGGGGTGCGCGTACTCGTACGGCGGCACCTTGAGCGCGACGCCCTGGTGCACCCCGTCGAAACCGGCCATGCGGTCGAGCTCCTGGCGCGTGACCTCGAGCACCGGGATGTCGCGGTGCGTCGCGATCGACAGCATCTCCTTGACCCGGTCGTCCATCTCGACGCGCTGCGCGATGTAGAAGGTCGTCGCGGGGATCTTCGCGCGGAGCGCCTCGAGCACGGAGTTGCGCCCGGTCACGGTCTCGGTGTCGGTCGTGTTGTCCTTGGCCCGTGCCGTCCGGTTCGGATTGCCGCCCGAGCTCTGCCGCTGACCGGGCTTGCCCTTGCCCCCCGACGCGGCGTAGCGCTCGGCCGCGGCCTTGCGCTTGCCCGCGGGGTGCCAGGCGCGGTCCTCGGCCTTCGGCGTCGGTCCGCGGCCCTCGAGCGCCTTGCGCCCGAGTCCGCCGGTGCCCTTGGTGGGGCCCTTCTTGTTGCCCTTGCTCGCGCCGGGGCGCCCTGGCTTAGCCATCGATACTCCAATGAGTTCCGGCCGGAGTGTCCTCCAGCGTGATTCCTGCGGCTGCGATCGCATCGCGGATGCGATCGGCGGCCGCCCAGTCCTTGTTCGCGCGCGCATCGGCGCGCTGCGTGATCATCGTCTGCACGAGCGCATCCAGCGCGGATGCCGTGCCTCGGTCAGTAGCAGCCGAGATGGGCTCGTCGAGCCCGAGAATGGCCGTCATCTGCATGACGTCCATGACGTCCTGCTTCGCATTTTCGAAGTGTCCTGCATCGAGCAGTGCGTTGCCCGAACGGATGCTGGTGTGGATCGCCGCCAGCGCACGGGGCACGGCGAGATCGTCATCCATGGCCGCGATGAACTCCCCGGGGAGGCCTTCTTTGGCCTCCGGCCAGCCGGGGGCGGCGAGACGCTCACCGCGTTCCAGGAAGGTGCGAATGCGGCCCAGTGCGGCTTCGGCCTCGGCCCACGAGGACTCGGTCAGATCGAGGTTCGAGCGGTAGTGCGCCGCGGCGAGCGCGTAGCGCACGACGAGCGGATCACGTTCCTTCAGCACATCGGCCGCGAGCGTGAAGTTGCCGAGCGACTTCGACATCTTCTGCCCGTCGACCGTGACGAGGCCGTTGTGCACCCAGTACCGCGCGAAGGCGTCACCGGCGGCCGTCGACTGGGCGAGCTCGTTCTCGTGGTGCGGGAAACGCAGGTCGAGGCCACCACCGTGGATGTCGAACTCGGCACCGAGATAGCGTTTCGCCATCGCCGAGCATTCGATGTGCCATCCCGGACGGCCGGCGCCCCAGGGCGATGCCCACGTCGCGTCGGCGGGCTCTCCGGGCTTACTCCCCTTCCACAGGGCGAAGTCCTGCGGGTTGCGCTTGCCGCGCGGGTCGGCGTCTTCGGCGGCTTCCATGGCGTCGACCGACTGGTGCGTGAGTGCGCCGTACTCGGCCCACGAACGCACATCGAAGTAGACGTCGCCCGATCCGTCGGCGGCCGGGTACGCGTGGCCTCGCTCGATGAGCGTCGCGATGATCTCCTGCATCTGCGGAATGGATGCCGTGGCGCGCGGTTCGTACGTGGGCGGCAGGATACCGATACCGGCGTATGCCGCGGTGAACTCCTGCTCCATGCGATAGGCCAGCGCCCACCACGGCTCGGTGTCCCTCGCGTTGGCGAGCACCTTGTCGTCGATGTCGGTGACATTGCGCACGAAGGTCACACGACCGTAGCGGCGGCTCAGCCACCGACGCAGGAGGTCGAAGCTGAGCGCTGCACGCACGTGCCCGATATGCGGGCCGGATTGCACGGTCGGGCCGCAGACGTACATGGTGACGTTTCCGGGGTCGAGCGGCACGAAGTCACGCAGTTGCTGCGCGCGGGTGTCGTAGAGGCGGAGAGTCACCGGTCAAGCCTACTCGGGATGACCCCCGCTTCCCCTGAGCGCGGGCGCCCTCAGCCGCGAACGGATGCCGACGGGTCCCCGACGCGGACGACGAGGGCGACCGCGGTGACCGAGACGCCCTCGCCGCGCCCGGGGAAGCCGAGGCCGTCGGTCGTCGTCGCGGTCACCGTGACCGGCGCCCCGCCGAGCGCGCTCGACAGCGCCTGCTCGGCCTCGGCCCGGCGCGCGCTGAAGCGAGGGCGGTTGCTCTGGAACTGCGCCGAGACGTTGCCGATCGCGAAGCCCGCCGCGGAGAGCAGCTCGCGCGTGCGGCGGAGGAAGGCGTCCGCGTGCGCCCCGGCGTACTCGGGATGCGCGGTGCCGAAGTGCTCGCCGATGTCTCCGAGTCCTGCCGCCCCCAGCAGCGCGTCCACGATCGCATGCGCCACCGCGTCGCCGTCGGAATGCCCGGACAGAGCCGGCTCACCGGGCCACTCCAGACCTGCCAGCCACAGGTCGCCGTCGCCGCCGAACGCGTGCACGTCCGTACCGATGCCCACGAGCGGGACGCCCGACCGGTCGAGAGTGCTCGGGGACGGTGCGGCGGCGGGGCGTTCCGCGGCGAGCAGGTGCCGGGCCCGCTCGAGATCGTCGGGCGTCGTGATCTTGAACGCGCGAGCGGCGCCGGGGATGCGGCGCACCGGATGCCCGGCGGCGGCGAACAGCGCGGCGTCGTCGGTGTATTCGACGCCCGAGGCGAGGGCTGCGGCGTAGGCCGACTCGAGGGGTTCCCGCGGGAAGCCCTGCGGCGTCTGCGCCGCGGCGAGCGCCGAGCGGTCGACCGGGGCCGCCACGGCGTCGCCCTCGACCCTCTTCAGTGTGTCGACCACGGGCAGCGCGGGGATCACGCCGGCCTCCGCCGTGACCGCCGCGGCGACCGCGTCGATGAGCTCCGGCGGGGTGAGCGCGCGTGCCGCGTCGTGCACGAGCACGGTGCGCGCGTCGCCCCACAGCGCCGCCAGGCCCGCCGCGA
Organism: Microbacterium californiense; assembly: GCF_047246625.1. Classification (NCBI taxonomy): domain Bacteria; kingdom Bacillati; phylum Actinomycetota; class Actinomycetes; order Micrococcales; family Microbacteriaceae; genus Microbacterium; species Microbacterium californiense. The sequence goes on from NZ_JBFOKQ010000002.1 coordinate 523,980, forward strand.
CCGACTCCTGGCGCGTGCGGCCGCCGGTCACGACGCGACCCAGGTCGCCGCGGGCGCCGGCCGCCTCCCGGAGCTCCGTCGCGGCATCGCCCTCGAACCCCTCGGGAGCCACCACGACGACCTGCGCGGGCGCTGCGGCGAACACCCCGTCGAGGGCGTGGCGGAGGATCGATCTCGCGTCGATGCCGACGAACGCCTTGGGCGCTCCGGCCTCGAGACGGGTGCCGGAGCCGGCGGCGACGACGATGATCGCGGTGTGCGGGACGGGGAGCAGGGTCACGCACTCACGCTACCGTCTGGCGCAGACGACGAAGGGGACGGATGCCGCGGCATCCGTCCCCTTCGTGAAGGACGTGTCAGGAGGCGAGGACCTCGTCGAGCAGTGCGCCCGCCTTGTCCTCGTCGATCTTCTCGGCGAGAGCCAGCTCGGAGATGAGGATCTGGCGGGCCTTGGCCAGCATCCGCTTCTCACCGGCCGACAGGCCGCGGTCCTGATCGCGACGCCAGAGGTCGCGGACGACCTCGCTCACCTTGATGACGTCGCCGGAGGCGAGCTTCTCGAGGTTCGCCTTGTACCGGCGCGACCAGTTGGTGGGCTCTTCCGTGAACGGGGCGCGCAGCACCTCGAACACGTGGTCGAGGCCCTCCTTGCCGATGACGTCGCGGACGCCGACGAGGTCGACGTTCTCTGCGGGCACCTCGATGATCAGGTCGCCCTGCGTCACGTTGAGCTTCAGATACTTCTTCGCCTCGCCCTTGATGATGCGCTCCTTGACCTCGATGATGGTCGCAGCGCCATGATGCGGATAGACGACGGTCTCGCCAACCTCAAAAAGCATAAAAACGTATCCTTTCGGCAACCTCAAGGATACCACAGGGGATATGCGCTAAGGTTTGCACCCGTTCGTCCCGAAGCGGCTCGCGCATACCCATACAATGGTGATGGATATCCCGTCGGACCCCAGGAGGACCCGTGAAATCGCGCCTTGTTGCGTCTGCCGCCCTCAGCGCCCTCGTCCTTCTCGGCGCGACCGGCTGCACGTTCATCTCGCCGCAGGCGACGACGATCGAGTACTCCGCCTCGGACGGCGTGAACGTCTCCGACGCCGACGGCCCCATCGACGTGCGCAACGTCTTCGTCGTGGCGACGGAGGACGGCACGGTGGGCAACCTCGTGGGAGCGATCGTGAACCCCACGCAGGAGCGGGCCACCCTGACCATCACCCTCGCCGGCATCGACCCCTTCACGGTCACGCTGCCGGCGGGCGACTCCATCAGCCTCGGCGGCGACGAGGAGCCCCTCCGCATCGTCGGCCTCGACACCATGCCGGGCGCCACGGTCGAGATCCACTTCCAGTCCGGCGACTCCACCGGCGTCAAGGCCGCGGTCCCCGTGCTCGACGGCACGCTGCCGTACTACTCCGACCTCGTGCCCGAGGAGAGCTGACACACGCTTCACCGCGGAAGAGCCGGTCGCCCCGAGGGGTGACCGGCTCTTCCGCGTTCCGGGTCGGCCGCGACGCGGCCTCAGCCCTCGAAGCGGTAGCCCAGGCCGCGCACGGTCACGAGCATCACGGGATCGCTCGGGTTCACCTCGATGCGCGAGCGGATGCGCTTGATGTGCACGTCCAGCGTCTTGGTGTCGCCGAAGTAGTCGCTCCCCCACACCCTGTCGATGAGCTGCCCCCGGGTGAGCACGCGTCCGGCGTTGCGCATGAGGACCTCGAGCAGCTCGAACTCCTTCAGGGGCATGTTGATCACCGAGCCGGCGACGGTCACCGTGTGCCGGTCGATGTCCAGCGACACGCGTCCGCCGTCGAGCACCCGCTCGTCGAGCTCGCTGTCGGCCTGCACCACGCGCCGCAGCACCGCGCGCATCCGTGCCAGCAGCTCCCGCGAGGAGTACGGCTTCGTCACGTAGTCGTCGGCGCCCAGCTCGAGCCCCACGACGATGTCGACCTCGGAGTCCTTGGCCGTCAGCATGATGATCGGCACGGACGACGTCGACCGGATCTGCCGGCACACCTCGGTGCCCGGCATCCCCGGCAGCATGAGGTCGAGGAGGACGATGTCGGCGCCGCGCTCGCGGAAGGCGCCGAGCGCGGTCGGGCCGTCCTCGGCGATCTCGACCTCGTACCCCTCGCGGCGCAGAAGATACGCCAGCGGGTCCGCGAGATCGGGCTCGTCCTCGACGAGAAGGATGCGGGTCATGCGATGTCACCTTTCCGTACGCGGACGGGGGCCGTCTTGGCCGCCTTGCGCTCGCGCTTCTTCCTGCTCTTCTTGCCGACGTCGACCTTCACCGGCGCCTCGATGAGAGGCAGCCGGATGGTGAAGGTGGAGCCTCGTCCGGGTCGCGACCACAGACGCACCTCGCCGCCGTGCCGCTGCGTCGCGTGCTTGACGATCGAGAGGCCCAGACCCGTGCCGCCCGTGCGCCGCGACCGCGCCTCGTCTGCACGGTAGAACCGCTCGAAGATGCGCTCCCGGTCGGCTTCCGCGATGCCGATGCCCTGGTCGGACACCGCGATCTCGACGACGCCGTCCTCGGCGCGCACCCCGACGCCGACGCGCGCACCGCGCGGCGAGTAGACGATCGCGTTCGCGATGAGATTGCCGACCGCCTCGATGAGGATCTGCGCATCGCCGCGCACCCAGACGTCGCGGTCGCCGCCGCGGGTGATCTCGACGCCGACCGAATCGGCCTGCACGACGTGCGCCTCGATGGATGCCGCGATCACCTCGTCGATCGCGACGGGCGTCACCTCTCCCAGGCCGTCGTCGGCCTGCAGGCGGGACAGGCTCATGATGCGACCGGTCAGCTGCGCGAGCCGGCCGGCCTCGGCGGAGATGCGGGCGGCGAAGACGCGGACCTGGGCGGGATCGTCGGCGGCCGACTCGATCGCCTCGGCGAGCAGGCTCACCGCGCCCACGGGCGTCTTCAGCTCGTGGCTCGTGTTGGCGACGAAGTCCCGGCGCATCTGGTCGAGGCGCTCCTGCTCGGTGACGTCACGGATCATCAGCAGTGTCAGCCGCGGTCCCAGCACGCTCGCGCGCGCGGCGACGAGCCGCGGATCGAGGCTGAGGCCGCCGCGCGTGATGCGCAGCGACTCGGTGGCGGTGCCCCCCGCCGTGCGCGCGCTCCGTACGAGGAGGCGCAGCTCGGGGTTGTCGAGGGTCGAGCCCACGTCGATGCCGAAGCGCGATGCGGGCTGCGAGGCGGCGAGCACGAGGCCCGAGACGTCCACCACGCAGGCCGCGTCGTCCATGCTCGCGAGCACGTCGGCGATGCCGTCGGGCACGGCGTTCGAGGTCTCCTCCGCGACGCGGGCCCGAGCGCGGTAGGCCCAGACGACGAGCAGCGACAGACCGACGCCGATCAGCAGCCCCACGGCGAGAGCGATCAGGGCGATCTGCGTCACGGTCATGTCTCCAGCGTAGAGTGCGATCTTCCGCCCTCCTGCGGGTTTCCGGGCCGGACCGACAAGGTGGGAAGTACTATTCACGTGCCGGGCACCGTTCGTTAACCTTCGGAGCAGACAATCGCTCCGGGTCTGTGCGGCAGCTCGGTCCCGCCCTCTCGTGCGGACGATCCGCCGTCTCGCGCTGACACCGCAGTCGAGATTCGAATGAAAGGTTGCGCCCCACCATGCGCGAAGTCTTCCACCAGTCCCTCGAGGACCTGCAGTCCCGTCTCGTGGAGATCGCTGACCTCGTCACCGTCTCGATCGACAAGGCCACCCGCGCGTTCGCGACCAGCGACGTGGCGCTCGCGGAGGAGGTCATCGCCGACGACGCCAAGATCGACGAGCTGGCCGTCGCGCTCGACGAGCAGGCGATCGAGATCCTCGCCCGTCAGCAGCCGGTGGCCCGCGACCTGCGCATCGTCGTCACGGCGCTGCGCGTGAGCGCCTCGCTCGAGCGCATGGGCGACATGTCGGAGCACATCGCGCAGCTCGCGCGTCTGCGCTTCCCGGAGCGCGCCATCCCCCGCGGCCTCAAGGGCACGTTCGTGAAGATGGGCGAGCTCGACGTCGAGATCTCCCGCACGCTCGCCGAGCTGCTGCGCACGCAGAATCTCCGCTTCGCCGACGCGATCCGCAATGCGGACGACGACGTCGACGAGCTGCACGCGAGCGTCTTCGAGAAGGTGCTCAGCGACAACTGGAAGGGCGAGGCCACCGCGACCGTCGACGCGACGCTCGCGAGCCGCTACCACGAGCGCTTCGCCGACCACGCGGTCTCGGTCGCGAAGAAGGTCGTGTACCTCGCCACCGGCGACTGGACGGTCGAGGAGCAGGACATCCCCCTCGCCGTCGAGCAGCAGGAGCTCGGCCACGCCTGATCGGCCGGTCCCAACCACACGCAGAAGCCCCCGATGCGATCATCCGCACCGGGGGCTTCTGCTGTGCCGCGGGGCTGCTACTTCTTGCCCTGCGCTGCCACGGCGGCAGCGCCGGCGGCGGCGGCCTCGGGGTCGAGGTAACGGCCGGGGCCGGTGGGACGGTTGTCCTCGTCCAGCTCGTAGACCAGTGGGATGCCGGTGGGGATGTTGAGCTCGGCGATGTCGTCGTCGCTGATGCCCTCGAGGTGCTTGACGAGCCCGCGCAGCGAGTTGCCGTGCGCCGTCACCAGCACGGTCTTGCCGGCTTCGAGGTCGGGGATGATCGCGCTCTCCCAGTACGGGAGGAGACGGTCGATGACGAGCTTCAGCGACTCGGTGCGGGGCACCTCGCCGTCGATGCCCGCGTAGCGGACATCGTTCGCCTGGCTGAACTCGCTGTCGTCGTCGAGCACGGGCGGGGGCACGTCGAACGACCGGCGCCACAGCTGGAACTGCTCGGGCCCGAACTGCTCGAGCGTCTCGGCCTTGTCCTTGCCCTGCAGCGCGCCGTAGTGGCGCTCGTTGAGCCGCCACGACCGGGTCACCGGGATCCACAGGCGGTCCGCCGCGTCGAGCGCAATGTTCGCGGTCTGGATCGCGCGGCTCAGCAGCGACGTGTGCAGCACGTCGGGCAGGATGCCGGACTCGGCGAGCAGCTCGCCGCCGCGGCGCGCCTCCTTCTCGCCCTGCTCGTTCAGACGGACGTCCACCCAGCCGGTGAAGAGGTTCAGTTCGTTCCACTCGCTCCGGCCGTGGCGGAGCAGGATGAGGGTGCGCTTCGCTGTCATGCCGTCAGTTTATCGGCCGGGGGTGCTCCCCGGCCGACGGGGCGGACCGGGATGCTGGGAGGATGGACGCATGGCGTCCTCTCCCCTCGGCCGGCCGACCCGTGGCACCACCGGGACCAACCGGCTGCGGCGCAACGACCGGTGGATCGCGGCGAGCAGCGCCCTCCGGCGCGCCACGGATCCCCTCGTCGTGGATCTCGGCTTCGGCGCGAGCGGCGTGACCGCGTTCGAGCTCGCTACCCGCCTGGTGCGCGTGCGCCCGGATGCCGAGGTGCGAGGGCTCGAGATCGATCCGGCCCGGGTCGCGACGGCCGAGGAGCAGCTCGTCGAGGTCCGCGCCGGGCGCACGGCGTTCGCCGCCGACCTCCCGGTCTCGTTCGGCCGCGGAGGCTTCGAGGTGCCGCTGCCCGGCGGACGTCGAGCGGCGGTCATCCGTGCGATGAACGTGCTCCGCCAGTACGACGAGCGCGACGTCCCCGACGCCTGGCGCGCCATGGCCGCGCGGCTCGCCCCCGACGGGCTGCTGTTCGAGGGCACGTGCGACGAGATCGGGCGCATCGCCAGCTGGGTCGACGTCGATCCGCGCGGGGTGCCGCGCCGGTTCACGCTCTCCCTCCGTCTCGCCGATCTCGAGCGGCCGAGCATCGTCGCCGAGCGCCTTCCCAAGGCGCTGATCCACCGGAACGTGCCCGGCGAACGCATCCACGCCCTGCTCGCCGACCTCGACCGCGAGTGGGAGCGGGCGGCGCCGCTGTCGACGTTCGGGGCGACGCAGCGCTTCCTCGCCGCGGTGACGGCGCTCCGCGCGAACGGCTGGCCCGTGCTCGGCGGCCGCACCCGCTGGCGCCTCGGCGAGCTCACGCTGCCGTGGGACGCGGTGGCGCCTCAGGACTGAGCGCGCGGATCCGGGGCGGTGGGGCGGCGTGACAGACGCGTGAGACGGGGGACGTCGGCGGTCGCGCCGGCATCCGCGGGCACGATCACCTGCTGCGAGGCGGCGATGTCCACGCCGTCCGCGCGGACCACGAGATCGCCCGCGGGCGCCCGACGGCTCAGGATGGCCAGGGCGATCGGTCCGTCCTCGTAGTGACGGGCCACCGAGGTGATGCTCCCCACCTCGTCGTCGCCCGCGAACACCGGAGCCCCCCGCTCGGGGAGCACCGCGTCGCTGCCGTCGAGGTGCAGCGCGGCGAGCCGACGCGGCGGGTGCCCGAGGTTGTGCACCTTGGCGACGGTCTCCTGCCCGCGGTAGCACCCCTTGTTCAGATGCACGGCGCTGCGGATCCAGTCGGACTCGTGCGGCAGGGAGCGCTCGTCGACCTCCGCCGCCCAGCGCGGACGCCAGGCGGCGATGCGGAGCGCCTCGGCGGCGAGCACGCCCGCGAGAGCCTCCGGGTCGAGCGACGCCAGCAGCGTCTGCGCCGCATCGACGGTCAGGATGCCGACGCGCCAGGCGAAGGCGGATGCCGGATGCTCGGCGATCTCGGCGTACTGATGCCCGCCGGCGCTCCCGTGCCGCCACGGGTCGTCCCACACCAGCGGAGAGCCGTGGGGAGCCAGGGCGGATGCCGATACCCGGGTCGCGGCCGGCCCGGCGCCGACGAACCCGAGGAGCGCGAGGTCGGGGCGGACCGCGACCGTGGCCTGCGTGCGGAACTTCATGCGCGTCAGCCAGCCGGCGAGTCCCTCGGCGTCGCCCGCGTCGACGAGGAGCCAGGTGGACGAGCCGTCGTCGAGGACCCCGGCGGCGTGCTCGACGCGGCCCTGCGGGTCGAGCACGAGCAGCTCGGTGCTCTCGCCGGCGGCGAGGCGGCCGACCGCCTGCGAGGTGATCGAGTCCAGCCAGCCGAGGCGCTCGGGGCCCGCGACCTCGATGACCGCGCGGTCGCCGAGCGGAGCGACCGCCTCCCCCGATGCGAGACGGCGCTGCTCGCGGAAGGCGTCGCCCACGTGCAGGATCACGTCGCCGTCGTAGACGGCGCCGGGGATCGCGGTCGCACCCGACATGTCAGATTTTCGCCAGGCGCGCGGACGCGTGCGATCGCAGCGGCGTGCCGAGCGCGGCGATGTCCCACGCCCAGAGCAGATGCCCGTCGACGAGCCCGTACATCCGGGTCGACGCGGTGTGGGCCTTCGATCCGGCGCTGCGCACGATCGCGTCCGAGGCGATGTCGATGCGCGGGCCGTTGATCTCACCGAGGTACAGCTCGAGGGTCCCGTCGGCGTGGGCCACGGAGACCTCGAGAGGGAAGCCTCCGCTCATCGCACGGAGCCCCTCCACGTCGTCGACCGTGCGGGCCGGGGCGGAGGTGGTCGGCGGCAGCAGTGCCGGACCGGCATCCGCCGTGGTCGCGGCGCGCGAGAGGCGCCAGAAGCCCGTCTCAGCCAGGAGCGGGGTCGCAGCGGCGCCGTCTTCGTCGAGGAACGTCGCCGCGGCCGAGTAGTTCAGGAACGGACCGCCGTCATGGCTGAAGCTGACCCGGTGGGTGAACTCGCCCTGCAGCCGCTCCTCGCCGACCGGGTAGTCGATGACGCCGGTGCCCTCCCACACGCCGATCAGCCACGCGAGCGGCGCGAGGTCGGCGGGGAGGTCGGTGGGCAGTTCGAGCACGGTGCGCTCAGCGCTGGCCGCGGAACAGGTTGCGCAGGACCACGACCGAGACGAAGGCGATCGCGAGGCTCGCAAGACCCAGCAGGCCGATGTAGAAGATTTCGAGCGCGATGAGATCCATGCCTCCACCCTACCGCGCAGGCGGAGGCGGCGGGGTGTCAGGCGGGGATCAGAGCGGCGAGCCCGAACCCGACCGAGATCATGCCCATGAGCAGGAGCGCGCCCAGGACGCTGCCGGCGACCCGGAGGATGAACCCGTCGGTCCGTCCGTACCAGAGCTGCACGGCGAACGAGAGGAGCACGGTGCCGCCGAAGGCGACCAGCATCCACGGGATCCGCCATTCCTCGGCCACCAGGATGCCGACGGCGACGGCCGCGACGAAGGCGACGGCCCACACGACGATCACGCCGGTGAAGGCGCTGCGCGGAGCGAGTGCTGGTTCCGTCATGAGTCCATTGTGGCGCATGGACTGTCGTAACATGGCGGCACGGTGTCTATCCGCCCGTGAGGAGTGCGCGTGCCCCAGGTCCTGGTCTTGACGAACGCTCCTGCCGAGGGATCGGTCCTTCCCGCCCTGGAACTCCTGAGCCACGTCGTCCGCCAGATCCCCGCGGAACCGGCCCGACTGGTCAGCGCCCCCGACTACGACATCGTCATCGTCGACGGGCGCCACGACCTGGCCGGGGCGAAGTCGCTGTGCCGGTTGCTGCGCACGGCGGGGCAGGACTCCCCGCTGCTGCTCGTCGTCACGGAGGGCGGCATGAGCGCCGTCTCCGGCGACTGGGGCATCGACGACGTGCTGCTCGCGACCGCCGGCCCGGCCGAGACCGACGCCCGCCTCCGCCTCGCGCTCGCCCGCCGGGAGGCCTCGGCCGAACCCACTCGGGTGCAGGCGTCCGGCATCACGATCGACGAGCAGTCCTATTCGGCCAAGCTGCACGGCCGCGCGCTCGACCTCACCTACAAGGAGTTCCAGCTCCTGCACTTCCTCGCCACGCATCCGTCCCGCGTCTTCACGCGCGAGCAGCTGCTCAGCGAGGTCTGGGGCTACGACTACTTCGGCGGCACGCGCACCGTCGACGTGCACGTGCGACGGCTGCGGGCGAAGCTCGGCGACGCCGACCAGATCATCGGCACCGTGCGCAACGTGGGCTACCGCTTCAACGTCTACGAGGACGACGCCCTCGTACCCGCCCGCTGACCCGAGGGGCCGCCGTTCACACGGACGTCACCTCTCGATGCTTAGATGTACCCCATGATGGATCCAGCTCTCGCCGACGCCGGACTCGGCGACGCGGAAGACGACGACTTCGACGCGGTCGAGGCGCCGGACTCGCTCCTGCCCGACCACCGCTACCTCGACCGGGAGCTGAGCTGGCTCGCGTTCAACCAGCGCGTGCTCGAGCTCGCCGAGGACGCCACCCTTCCCGAGCTGGAGCGGGCGAACTTCCTGGCGATCTTCGCGAGCAACCTCGACGAGTTCTTCATGGTGCGCGTCGCCGGCCTCAAGCGCCGCATCACCACGGGACTCGCGGTGCCGACGAACATCGGCCGCTCCCCCGTCGACGCGCTCGCCGACATCTCCCGCGAGGCGCACGCCCTGCAGCTGCGGCACGCGGATGCATGGACCTCGCTCGTGCGCCCGGCCCTCGCCGACGCGGGCATCGAGATCACGGAATGGGACGACCTGACCGACGAGGAGCGCTCCGGGCTCTCCGAGTTCTTCCAGGCCCAGGTGTTCCCGGTGCTCATGCCGCTCGCGGTCGACCCGGCGCATCCCTTCCCCTACATCTCCGGCCTCTCCCTGAACCTCGCGATCCGCATCCGCAACGCCCGCACCGGCCGCCAGGAGTTCGCGCGGCTCAAGGTGCCGCCGATGCTGCCGCGCTTCGTCGAGGTGCCCGGGTCGGGCACCATCGCCCGGTACCTGCGCCTCGAGGAGCTCATCGCCAATCACCTCGGCGATCTGTTCCCGGGCATGGAGGTGCTCGACCACCACGCCTTCCGCCTCACCCGCAACGAGGACGTGGAGATCGAGGAGGACGAGAGCGAGAACCTCATCCAGGCGCTCGAGGCCGAGCTGCTGCGCCGACGCTTCGGCCCGCCCATCCGCCTCGAGATCACCGAGGACATGGACGAGGTCACGCTCGAGCTGCTGGTGAAGGAGCTCGACATCACCGACCAGGAGGTCTACCGCCTCCCCGGTCCGCTCGACCTGCGCGGGCTGTTCGACCTGTCGCGCGTCGACCGACCCGACCTGCGCTACCCGCCGCACGTGCCGACCACCCCGGTGGCCTTCCAGCCCGGCGACAGCAGCACCCGCGCCGACATGTTCAAGGCGATCCGCAAGGCCGACGTGCTCGTGCACCACCCTTACGAGTCGTTCACCACGAGCGTGCAGGCGTTCCTCGAGCAGGCGGCCCGCGACCCCCACGTGCTCGCCATCAAGCAGACCCTCTACCGCACCTCGGGAGACAGCCCCGTCGTGCAGGCGCTGATCGACGCCGCCGAGGCCGGCAAGCAGGTGCTCGCGCTGGTCGAGGTCAAGGCGCGGTTCGACGAGGCCAACAACATCGTCTGGGCCCGCAAGCTCGAGAAGGCCGGCGTGCACGTCGTCTACGGGCTCGTCGGGCTCAAGACCCACTGCAAGCTCGCTCTCGTCATCCGCGAGGAGGACGGGATGCTGCGCCACTACTCGCACGTCGGCACCGGCAACTACAACCCGAAGACCAGCCGCATCTATGAGGACTTCGGGCTCTTCACCGCCGACGCGCAGGTGGGCAAGGACCTCACGCGCCTGTTCAACGAGCTCAGCGGGTACGCGATCGAGAAGAAGTTCAAGCGCCTCCTCGTCGCGCCCCTGCACCTGCGCAAGGGACTCGTACGCCTGATCGACCACGAGCGCAAGAACGCGGTCGCCGGGAAGCCGGCCCACATCCGCATCAAGGTGAACTCCATGGTCGACGAGGAGATCATCGACGCGCTGTACCGCGCGAGCCAGGCCGGCGTGAAGGTCGACGTGTGGGTGCGCGGCATCTGCAGCCTGCGCACCGACATCGAGGGCATCAGCGACAACATCACCGTCCGCAGCATCCTGGGCCGGTACCTGGAGCACTCGCGCATCTTCGCGTTCGAGAACGACGGCGACCCGCAGGTCTACATCGGCAGCGCCGACATGATGCACCGCAACCTCGACCGGCGCGTCGAGGCGCTCGTGCGGGTCAGCGACCCCGCGCACATGAAGGAGCTGCAGGCGTTCTTCGACCTCGCCCTCGACCCGGGGACGAGCTCGTGGCACCTGGGCCCGAACGGCATCTGGGAGCGCCACGCCGCGGATGCGGAGGGCCGGCCGCTGGTCGACCTCCAGGACAAGACCATGGGCCTGATCCAGCGCCGACGCCGGGCCCGGGCGGTTCGATGACGGTCGGGCAGACCTTCGCCGAGCAGTCGAAGTGGACGGACAAGGCCGTCTACGCGGCCGGCGCCGTGGTGTGGCGCCTCGTCGACGGCAAGCTGCGCGTGCTCCTGATCCATCGCACCAAGTACCGCGACGTCACCCTTCCCAAGGGCAAGGTGGACCCCGGCGAGATGCTCGCCGAGACGGCCGTGCGCGAGGTGCACGAGGAGACCGGCATCCGCGTCTCGCTCGGCGTGCCGGTCGGGGTGAGCCGGTACAACCTCGCGTCCCGGAAGCAGAAGATCGTGCACTACTGGGCGGCCGAGGCGACGGATGACGCGATCCGCGCCTCGTCGTTCGTGCCCAACCGCGAGATCGCCGCGGTGGAGTGGGTGAGCGTGAAGAAGGCCCGCGCCCGCCTGAGCTACCCGGTCGACCACGAGATCCTCGACTTCTTCGCGAACCTCGTCGACGACGGGGTGCTGCGCACGTTCCCCCTCATCGCGCTCCGGCACGGCAAAGCACTGCCCCGCTCCGAGTGGGACGGCCCGGATGCGGCGCGCCCGCTCACGCCCCGCGGCCGACGGCAGGCGACCTCGGTCGTCGGCCCTCTGCGGGCGTTCGGCGTGCGGAAGATCGTGACCAGCGACGCGGTGCGCTGCGTCGAGACCGTCCGCCCGCTCGCCAAGGCCCTCGATCGCAAGCCCGTGCGCACCGAGCTCCTCAGCCAGGACGCCTGGGAGGACGGCACGTCCGATCTGCGCTCGGTCGTCGGCCGCCGGGTGCGGTCGGGCAAGCCGTCCGTCCTCTGCAGCCACGGCCCCGTGCTCCCCGGCCTCCTCTCCGAGATCGCCCTCGCCACGGGCACGGTCCAAGGGTCGTATCTGACCAGCGCCGCCGACCTCGAGCCGGCCGCATTCTCGGTCGTGCATCTGTCGGCGACGAATCCCGGGTCCGGCATCATCGCGATCGAGACCCACGTCCCGAAGGTCTGACCCGCACGGCGGTGGATCGCGGATGCCGTCGCGTTCGGCATCCGTCCACGCCCCGGAATCCCGCGGCTCGCGCCCCAGAGAGACGCCTGCCGTTCACTTTCCGTTCACCCGGGCGGGAGAGTCTCGTTAACCGCCGCGCTTAGCGTCACTGTGTGCCCTGCACCGGGCCTCTACCCCAACCACGATCGAACGGATCCACAGTGAAGATCTCCCGAATCGCTCGCATCGGCGCCATCGGCGCCGTCGCTGCTCTCGCACTCGCCGGCTGCGCCGCGAACGAAGGCGGCACCGGCGGCTCGTCCGAAGAGCCCTCCGAGTCCACGCTCTCCGGCACCATCGACGCCACCGGCGCGTCCTCGCAGACCGCCGCCCAGGAGGCCTGGGTCGCCGCGTTCCAGACCGCCAACCCCGACGTCACCGTGAACTACGAGCCCACCGGCTCGGGCACCGGCCGCGAGAACTTCCTCGAGGGCGGCAGCAACTTCATCGGCTCCGACCGCGCGTTCAACGACGAGGAGATCGCCGCCGGCGGCTTCGGCGCCTGCACCTCCGACGACATCGTCGAGGTCCCGCTCTACATCTCGCCGGTCGCCGTCGCGTTCAACGTCGAGGGCATCGAGACACTGAACCTCGACGCCGCCACCATCGCGGGCATCTTCGCGGGCACCATCTCCAACTGGAACGCCCCCGAGATCGCCGCCTTGAACGAGGGCGTCGAGCTGCCCGACCTGGCGATCTCGCCGGTCCACCGCTCCGACCCCTCGGGCACGCAGGAGACCTTCGCCAAGTACCTCGGCGCGACCGCGCCCGACGTCTGGACCTACGAGGTCTCGGACGAGTGGCCGATCCAGGGCGGCGAGGCCGCTCAGGGCACCTCTGGTGTGAAGCAGGCGATCACGGCCGGCAATGGCGCGATCGGCTTCCTCGACGCGTCGCAGGCCGACGGCCTCGGCCAGGTCGCGGTGGGTGTCGGCGAGGAGTTCGTCCCCTACTCCGCCGAGGCCGCCGCCAAGCTCGTCGAAGGATCGGAGCTCGTCGAGGGCCGCGGCGAGGGCGACCTCGTCTTCGACGTCGACCCGGCTGCCGCCGCCGACGGCGCGTACCCGATCGCCCTCGTCAGCTACCTCATCGGCTGCGAGCAGTACGACGACAGCAACGTCGCGGAGCTCGTGAAGGAGTACTTCACGTACATCGCGAGCGAAGAGGGCCAGAACGCCGCCGCCGACAACGCCGGCAGCGCCCCGATCTCGGACGGCCTGCGCGAGCAGGTCATGGCCGCGATCGACCTGATCCAGGTCAGCTGACCCAGCCGATCGACTGATGCCGGTGCCCCCGCGTCCTGACCGGGCGCGGGGGCTCCGGCCGGTCAGCCCCGTTCCACTCCGTCCCGAGACAGGGAGACCATGAGCACGACCGCGCAGGCGCCCGCAGCGCCGCCCGCACCGATCAAGGCCAAGCAGCGGCTCGGCGACCGGGTCTTCTCCGGCACCGCGCTCGGGGCGGGGACCATCATCCTCGTCGTCCTCGCCGCCGTCGCGACCTTCCTCATCATCCAGAGCCTGCCGGCCTTCCAGTTCGACACCACCGACAACCACATCCTCAGGGGCCAATCGTTCTGGACCTACGTGGGACCGCTGGTCTTCGGAACGCTCTGGGCCTCCTTCATCGCCCTGCTGATCGCGGCTCCCATCGCGATCGGCATCGCCCTCTTCATCTCGCACTACGCGCACCGCCGCCTCGCCGCCTTCCTCGGTTACGTCATCGACCTGCTGGCCGCGGTCCCCTCGGTGGTCTTCGGACTCTGGGGCGGCCTGGTGCTCGCACCGATGCTGCAGCCGATCTACGCCTGGCTCAACGAGCACGCCGCCTGGGTGCCCTTCTTCGGCGGTCAGGTCTCCTCCACCGGCAAGACGATCCTCACCGCGGCCCTCGTGCTCGCCGTGATGTGCATTCCGATCATGACCGCGATCTGCCGCGAGGTCTTCCTCCAGACGCCCAAGCTCCACGAGGAGGCGGCGCTCGCCCTCGGCTCCACGCGCTGGGAGATGGTGCGAATGGCCGTGCTGCCCTTCGCCCGCGGCGGCATGGTGTCGGCCGCCATGCTCGCCCTCGGCCGGGCCCTCGGCGAGACCATGGCGGTGACCATGGTGCTGTCGCCCTCCGCGGTCGTCAGCTTCCTGGTGCTGACCGCGACCAACCCGACGCCGATCCCCGCGAACATCGCCCTGGCGTTCCCCGAAGCCCACGGCACCGGCGTGAACACCCTCATCGCCACCGGCCTCATCCTCTTCATCGTGACCTTCGCGGTCAACGCGCTGGCACGCTGGATCGTCGCGCGCCGCGCCGAGTTCTCGGGAGCGAACTGACATGTCCGTCCTCACCGCCGCCCCCGCCCCCGCGACCTCCTCCAGCACGTCGCTCACCGCGGGCAAGCTGCCCACCTGGGCCCCGTGGGCCCTGCTGGCAGCCTCCTTCGCCGTCAGCGCCGCGGTCTTCGCGGTGGCCGCGATCGGCACCAGCCTCGCCGACTTCAACATCGTCGGCACCGTCATCGTCGGCATCCTGCTCTACATGGTCATCATCACGGTGATCTCGTCGATCGCCGAGAGCCGCCGCAAGGCCGTCGACCGGCTCATGACCGCTCTGGTCGCGACGGCGTTCCTCATCGCCCTCCTGCCCCTGATCTCGCTCCTGTGGACGGTCGTGGCGAACGGCATCGAGCGCTTCGACGCCGAGTTCTTCAGCTACTCGATGCGCAACGTCGTCGGGGACGGCGGGGGCATCGTGCACGCGATCTGGGGCACCGTCCTCATCACGATGACGGCCACGATCATCTCGGTGCCCATCGGGCTCATGACCTCGATCTACCTCGTCGAGTACGGCCGCGGCAAGGTTGCGAAGGCCATCACGTTCTTCGTCGACGTGATGACCGGCATCCCCTCGATCGTGGCCGGCCTGTTCATCTACGCCGTCTTCGCGCTGCTCTTCAAGCCGGGCATCTCGATGGGCATCATGGGCGCGCTCGCCCTGGCCGTGCTGATGACGCCGGTCGTCGTGCGCGGCTCGGAGGAGCTCCTGCGGATCGTGCCGAACGAGCTCCGCGAGGCGTCGTACGCACTCGGCGTGCCGAAGTGGCTGACCATCCTGAAGGTCGTGCTCCCGACGTCGATCGCCGGCATCACCACCTCGGTCATGCTCGCGATCTCCCGCGTCATCGGCGAGACCGCCCCGCTGCTGCTGACGGCCGGCTTCACGCAGAGCCTCAACACGAACATCTTCGACGGTCAGATGATGACCCTCCCGGTGTTCGCCTACAACCAGTACATGAACCAGGGCACCAACCCGGACGCGTCGGTGGCGCGGGCGTGGGCGGCCGCCCTCACCCTCATCCTCATCGTCATGGTGCTCAACCTCCTCGCGCGTCTCATCGCGAAGTGGTTCGCCCCCAAGATCTCCGGCCGCTGAGCGCCCGACCACTCAGAACAGGAAACCCGTGTCCAAGAGCATCGAAGTCAACGACCTCAACGTCTACTACAGCAGCTTCCTCGCCGTCGAAGGCGTCTCCCTCGAGATCCAGCCGCGCAGCGTCACCGCGTTCATCGGCCCGTCCGGCTGCGGAAAGTCCACCTTCCTCCGCACCCTCAACCGCATGCACGAGGTCATCCCCGGCGCACGCGTGGAGGGCGAGGTGCTGCTCGACGGCAAGGACCTCTACGGCGCGGGCGTCGACCCCGTGCTGGTGCGCCGCCAGGTGGGCATGGTGTTCCAGCGCCCCAACCCGTTCCCCACGATGTCGATCAAGGAGAACGTGCTCGCCGGCGTCAAGCTGAACAACAGCCGCATGTCGAAGAGCGACCAGGACGCCCTGGTCGAGAAGTCCCTCACCGGCGCGAACCTCTGGAACGAGGTCAAGGACCGCCTCGACCGCCCCGGCTCCGGCCTCTCCGGCGGCCAGCAGCAGCGTCTCTGCATCGCCCGGGCGATCGCCGTGTCGCCCGAGGTGCTGCTGATGGACGAGCCCTGCTCGGCCCTCGACCCCATCTCGACCTACGCGATCGAAGAGCTGATCGGCGAGCTCAAGAACGAGTACACGATCGTCATCGTGACCCACAACATGCAGCAGGCCAGCCGCGTCTCCGACAAGACCGCGTTCTTCAACATCGCCGGCACCGGCAAGCCCGGCAAGCTCATCGAGTACGACGACACGACCTCGATCTTCACCACCCCGTCCGTGCAGGCCACCGAGGACTACGTCTCCGGCCGCTTCGGATGATCTGACGAATCCCACCTGCAGGGCCCCGAGGATCCTCCTCGGGGCCCTTCGCCGTCCCTGCCCCCTCGGTGGAAACCCCAGACCGAACGGCGTCGAGACGACGTGTCGACGGCAGACACACCACCCTGGGTCACGATGGTCTGGGTTTTCTCGCTGAATGCAGAGTTCTCAACTCATCCTGCACCAAGAGCGGATGCTGCGGACTGTTCACAGTGCCTGCCGCGGCAACACCGGGGACTCGCGCCATCGCGCAGGATCGAGGGATGTCATTCGCCCGGGCCGACTCCGCTCTGCGCACGCTGGGACGCATGGCCAGGACGTCCGAGCTGCTCGATCGGGGCGTCACCGCTGCGGAACTCACGCGTGCCGTGCGAGCAGGAGAGGTCATCCGTCCGCGCCAGGGCGTCTACGCGTTGCCCGGGACGCCCGAGGGTCTCGTGCATGCCGCGTCCCATGGGGGCACCCTCGGATGCGCCGGAGCAGCCGTACTCCATGGACTGTGGGTCCTCGAGCAGCCGCTCGGCCATCACGTCTGGATGGGGCGAGCCGGTAATCCTCGGTCCGGGTGCACCGACTGCGTGATCCATTGGGACGCCGGGTATGTCACGGTCGGTGAGACGCCGCCCGTCGCGAACGTCCTCCTCCAGATGGCCCGCTGTTGCGGCGAGGAGGCCTTCTTCGCGGCGCTCGAGTCGGCCCTCCGTCGCACGCTTCTCTCCCCCGGCGGTCTTCGGTGGCTGCGCCGGCATCTGCCTGTCGAGATGCGGTGGCTGGTCGCGTTCGCTCGAGGTGATGCCGACAGCGGGCTCGAGTCGTTGATCCGCCTGCGCCTCCATCGCCTCGGCATCACGGTGAGGACGCAGATCTTCATCGATCGGGTCGGCGAGGTCGACATCGTCATCGGCGACCGGCTGATCATCGAGGCCGACGGCCGCGAGAACCATGAGCGTGAGCGCGAGAGGCTGAAGGATCTGCGACGCGATGCTTTCGCCGCGTCAGCGGGATACACGACCCTCCGGTTCAGCTACGCGCTCATCGTCAGGGAGTGGCCCGTCGTCGAGGCAGCGATCCTCGGCACGATGGCGCGCGGCGCGCACCGGGCATCCTGACCACAGCGTCCGCTTGCCGTTTCGCCGTCTTCCGCTCGAGAAAACAGAGAGGAAACGAGCCACGGTCGGTGCGTCGGCACTCGACACTCCATAAGGGCGCGGGGCGGTCTCTGGTTTCTCGCGCAGGAAGGCACTGCGCCCGGGAAGGGTCCTCAGTCGCGGGGAGAGAGGAGGTACTGGTTCCACTCTGCGGTCAGCGCGGGGTCGACGGGCAGGGGCTGGTCGTCGACCGCGGTGATCGCGACGGCGAGGCGCACGCTCGAGACGAGCCAGGCGGCATCCGCTCGAGGGAGGTCGGATGCCGGGATGCGGTCGTAGCCGACCTCGAAGCCGCGGGACTGCAGGTGCTCGTACACGCTCAGCTGGGTGGTGCCGTGCAGGATGCCGCCGTTCGGGGCCGGCGTCACGAAGCGGTCGCCGAACCGGAGGATCAACGAGGCGGTCGGCGCCTCCAGCACGAAGCCGTCGCTCGACAGGAAGACGGCGTCGTCGGCGCCGCGTCGGTGCGCCTCGCGCAGGGCCGCCATGTTGACCGCGTACGAGAGCGTCTTGGCGCCCAGCAGCAGCCAGGGCGCGCGTTCGGCCGCGCCGAGGTCGTATCCGCGATCGAGCGTGACGACCTTCACGCCGGCGGCCCGCACCGCACCGAAGTCGGATGCCGGGGCGGCCGTCACCCAGGCCGTCGGGGTGGGTCCGTGCTCGACGCCACGGCTGAGGATGAGCTTGATCACGGCCTCGCCGTCGCCGCACTGCGCGGCCGCGGTCTCGATCGCCTGACGCCACTGGGGCAGGTGCGGGGCGGGCAGGTCGCACAGCCGCGCGGAGTGCGCGAGCCGCTCGAGATGGGGCACCACCTCCTGCGCGTGCCCGTCGACCACGCCGATCGATTCGAAGACGCCGTCTCCGCGCTGGGTGCTCAGCTCGCCGACGCTCAGAGCGGGGGCGGCGGCGTCCACCTGCGTGAAGGTGTCGCGGTAGTCGTCACGGGTGTCGTCGGTCGAGACGGGGTCGATCATGAGTGCGAAGCGCCGGATCATGATCCGAGCCTAGGGGGCCGGGAATACCTCCGGTCGTATCGCGTTACACTGGTACAGGCCGGGCCGCATAACCCCGGGCTCCAATTTTCGCCGCTGCGAGCGGCCTTCCGCCGAGAGGCGTTCTTGCGGCCCGGTCTTTTTCGTCTCCGGGCGAAGACCGCCGTCGCAGCGGGAGAGCGGGCTCAGGCGAGGGCGCCGGCGCGCCACAGGATGCCGGCGGCCGAGAGGTCCTGACCGTAGCTGCTGAGCCGCAGAGCGCGGGCCGTCAGCTCGCTCGCCCGCACCGGCTCGGTCGGTTCGTAGTCGTCGGCCGTGTGGGTCGCCCCCGACGCCTGCACGCGGCAGAAGGCGGCCGCACGATCGAGCGCGACCGCGAAGTCGCCGCGGAACGCCCCGCGCAGGATCGTGTCGATGAGCACCACGAGCTCGTCGGGGCTCGCCGGCACCGGGGCCCCGGCGATCACGGCATCCGCCGAGCCGAGTTCGACCCGTCCCCGCTCGTAGAGCAGCGCCGCGGTCTGCGGGTCGGCATGGATCGCCAGCTGCAGCAGGTACAGCCGCCACAGCGCCCCGGGCAGCGTGCGTGACGGCGCCTTCGACCACAGCTCGGCGATCTCGTCGATGCCGTGCTCGGCGGTGAAGGCCACGAGCCGGTCGGCGCTCGCCCCGCTCTCGTCGGCGCGCACACGGGCCAGCAGGGCGGATGCCGTGGCGTGGGCGATCCGCGTCTCCTCGGCCGGGTCGTGTGCTCCGACGAGGTTGTCGAAGTCCTGGGACGGGCGGCGCACGGGGCGGTGGTGCTGCTCGGGCATCCCTCCAGGGTACGCGCGATCCGCGGCTTCCGGCGGTGTCGCCCGGACGTCCCCGGCGACTCAGGCCGTGGGGATGACGATGATCGGGTCGGTGGTCGGCTGGCCGTCGGGCGATCCACCGTCCTGCTCCACGGTCACCGCGATCACGTCGCCCTCGTGCATGTCGCCCGACAGCAGCGCGGTCGCCTGTCCGCCCTCCACGTCGAACACGCCGGCCGAGACCGGGGTCTCCCCGCGCACGAACCACATCTCGTAGGTCTTGCCCTCGGCCGGGGCGTCGAGACCCTCGGCGACGAGCACGGCCGAGCCGAGGGAGGCGGACCAGTGGGCGGTCGCGGTCGTGCCGTCGTCGAGCGTGATGCTGGCCTGGGCGGCATCGTCGGACGACTCGATCATCTCGAGGGCGACGACGCTCGCCGGCCGGTTCAGGGACTGGTTGATCGCCACCGCTGCCACGCCGACGCCCACCAGCAGAGCCAGGCATGCGGCGAGCGCGAACACGGCACGGCTCCACCGGCGCGGCCGGGCGGGCGATGCGGCGGGCTGCGACGGCGCCGAGGCGTCGGGCAGCGGATGCCGGGCACCGGCGTCGAGATCGGCCGCGGCGTGGTCCGGGGCGGCGTCCGGAGTCGGGTCGTCGTCCTGCGGCGTCGTCGCGATCCGCGCGAGCAGCGACGCCCGCAGGTCGGGGGCGGGGACGACCGCGGGAGCGGCGTCGGCGAGGCGGGCGGCGGTCTCGGCATCCGCGTCGACGAGCGCCTGCCACTCGGGGTGCTCGACGAGGGCGCGACGGAACCGACGCTCCTCGTCGGGAGACAGCGCGTGCAGGGCTGCTCCTGCCGCGAGTTCCGCGAATTCCTGCTCGTTCATGCCTTCACCCCCATCGCCGACCGGAGGCGCGAGAGTCCGTCTCGCATCCGTGTCTTGACTGTCCCCAGCGGCGCTCCCACGAGCGCCGCGATCTCGTTCTGACTGTAACCGCCGTAGTACGCGAGCACGATCGCCTCGCGCTGCGCTTCCGGGAGCCCGGAGAGCGCATCCACGACGCGCCCGCCCTCGATGCTCAGTTCCACCTGCTCGGAGACGCTGTCGTGTGCCACGCCGATGTCCCGCAGTCCTGCGCGGACGTCCCGCTCCGTGCTGGACTGCGAGGATCGGACCCGGTCCACCGCCCTGCGGTGCGCCATCGTCATGATCCACGTCCGTCCTTGACCCTTGTTCGGAGCGAAGCGCGAGGCGGATTGCCAGATCTCCAGGAAGACCTCCTGGAGCACCTCCTCGCTCTGGGAGCGGTTCACCAGCACACGCAGGATGAGACCGAAGACGCGGGAGGACAGCATGTCGTAGAGCTCGGCGAACGCGTTCTGATCGCCCGAGGCGACGCGGAGGAGGAGGTCGGCGACGGCGTCGCGCGCCGTGCCGTCCTCGGGTACATCCATCCCGTCGATGACCATCTCTACCAGCATGCCGTACTCCTCCCCTCTTCCCGCACAGGCGCGGACGCCGCGCCTCACCCGAAGGTGAAGCTGTAGACCTCCACGCCCTCCGGAACGTCGAGTGTGAGCACGCCGGCGGCGATGTCGTCGCGCTTCACGAGCCCATAGGAGCGCGGCGTGCCGTCGACCTCGATCGTCTGCGTGCGCCCCTTCTCGTCCTCGACCGTGAGGATGCCCGATCCGGCCAGCACGACGCGCGCCTCGGCGGCGTGGTAGTCGAGTCGGATGCCGCCGCCCTTGCCGGCGGGGGTCGCGAACTGCGTCTCGACGACCCAGTCGCCGTCGAGCGCGAAGCTGTCGGCGGGCTGGTCCTCCGGGAACGCGAACGCTCCCGTGCCCGCGCCGTAGTCCTCCCTACCGCCGAAGTTCACGTCCTTCGACGAGCCGAGGAAGGTCTCCCGCGTCGTCGAGCCCACCTCGGGGGTGTCGTCGGCCACGTCCGTCGCCGCCGGCAGGTCGACGTCGGGATCGGCATCCTGCAGCAGTTCGCGGATCATCGCCTCGGTCGCGGCGTAATTGCCCTCGCCGAACGAGATGTGGCGCACCGTGCCCTCGGCGTCGATCAGATAGTGCGCGGGCCAGTAGCGGTTGCGGTAGTTGGTCCACGTCGCGAGCGAGTTGTCGAGCGCGACGGGGTATTCGATGCCGAAGTCGTCGATGCCGGCGGCGACGTTGCCGGCATCCTTCTCGAAGGCGTACTCGGGCGAGTGGATGCCGATGACCTGCAAACCGTGGTCGCGGTACGCCTCGTCCCAGGCGACGACGTGCGGGATGGAGCGCTGGCAGTTGATGCAGGAGTAGGCCCAGAAGTCGATCAGCACGACCTGCCCTTCGAGGTCCTTCAGGTCGATCGCCGCGCCGTCCGGGGTGTTCATCCACTCCTGGATGCCGGTGATCGACGGGGCGGTGCCGCAGGACTCGAGCTCGGTCGCGCCGTTGGTGCACTGGTCGAGGTGCTTGTTCTCGTCGGTGACGAGGCCGCCGAGGTCGAGAGCGCGGTCCACGGTCTCGGAGTTCGCGATCTCGTTCTGAAGGGGCGCCGTGTAGTCGGGCAGCAGCCGCTGCAGCGCCTGCGGCACGTTGAACACCAGGCCGACGGCGAGCGCGATCATGGCGACTCCCGCCGCGATGCGCAGCCCGCGCTCCTTGGAGCGGAACGCGCGGATGCGCTCCACCACGCTGCGCCCCGCGAGCGCGAAGACCAGCAGAGGGATCGCCACGCCGATCGCGAACGACACGGTGAGCAGGATCGTGCCGACGCCGATGCGGCCCGTCGATCCCGCGACGATGATCGCGGCGAGCACCGGCCCCGCGCAGGGCACGAAGACCGCGCCGAGTGCGAGGCCGACGCCGAAGCCGCTCCCCCGGTTCTTCACCTCGCGCTGGCCGAAGCGCTGGAAGGGCCGCTCGAGGAGGTGCTGGAAGCGCGGCACGATGAGGCCGACCCCGATGATCACGAGCACGACGATGCCCACCCAGCGGATGATGTCCTGCGGCAGGTTCAGCAGCCCCAGCAGCAGCGATCCGCCCAGCGTCACCAGGGTGAAGCTCAGCACGAGACCGGCGATCACGAGGAACGGGCGGCTCCGACGCGCCGGGACCACCTCGCCGTCGAAGGCCGCCGACGCCGCCCCGCCGGTCAGGAAGATCACCGGGAGGACCGGCAGGATGCACGGCGAGATTCCGGTGATGAGCCCGCCGAGCAGGCCGATGATGATCAGGTCCATGGGGTCCTCGCTTCTGTCGAGGAGTGTTCGCGGAGGCCCCGGAAATGGATTGGATGCACGGGTCGATCGCTCGATCGACCAGATTCTCGAAATTCTTCCCATCCGATCCCGACGGGGCTCCGAACACCTGTCAACGCCACGGAGAGGCCGTGGTTCTCACTGAAGGAGCTCGAGATGTTCAGCACCACGAAGAAGGTCACCGCAGCAGTCACCCTCACGCTGGCGAGCGCATTCGTGCTGTCGGCGTGTTCCATGGGCACCGACACCAGCAGCACCGAGGAGTCGTCGGAGCCGATGACGTCCGAGTCGACCGAGGCGACGCCCGAGATGATGGACCCCGCCGCCAACCTCGTCGGCCCGGGCTGCGCCGCCTACGCCGAAGAGGTGCCGGACGGCGCCGGCTCGATCCAGGGCATGTCCCAGGACCCGGTCGCTGTCGCGGCCTCCAACAACCCCATGCTCACGACGCTGGTCTCGGCCGTCAGCGGTCAGCTCAACCCCGACGTCAACCTCGTGGACACGCTCAACGGCGACGAGTTCACCGTGTTCGCCCCG
Organism: Microbacterium californiense; assembly: GCF_047246625.1. Taxonomy (NCBI): domain Bacteria; kingdom Bacillati; phylum Actinomycetota; class Actinomycetes; order Micrococcales; family Microbacteriaceae; genus Microbacterium; species Microbacterium californiense. The sequence continues at coordinate 547,165 of NZ_JBFOKQ010000002.1, forward strand.
GTCGACGACGCCTTCGGCAAGATCGACCCGGCGACCATCGAGGCCCTCAAGACCGACAGCGCCACGCTCAGCTCGATCCTGACGTACCACGTGGTCCCCGGCCAGATCGAGCCGTCGGACATCGCTGGTATGCACACGACCGTCCAGGGCGCCGACCTCGAGGTCACGGGCAGCGGCGACATGTGGATGGTCAACGACGCCAACATCATCTGCGGCGGTGTCCAGACCGCCAACGCCACCGTGTACCTGATCGACACGGTGCTGATGCCCCCGGCTGCGTAAGCCGGGAGTGCCGAGCGGAGACGTTCGGCACCGACCGCCGCGCGTTCGAGGAGGGACGCGCGGCGGTCTCCCCGGAGGTCGTCGACGACGCGGCGTCGTCAACGGCCCCCTTTTCCGCGCCCTAGACTGGACGCACGGGCCTCTAGCTCAGTTGGCAGAGCATCGGACTTTTAATCCGCGGGTCGTGGGTTCGAGCCCCACGGGGCCCACCGACAACATCCACCGCGCCGTCCGACGTCCCGAACTCCTCCCGAGGCTTCCGGTCGCGCGACGGGTCCTTCTGAGCCGCCGGAGCAGCCGAACGCGCGACCGGAAGGGCGCGAGAGCGCCCGACTAACATCCCTTCCGGGATACGGCTACCCCCTTCACCGCATCCGAGGGGTGCGGAAGAGTCGACAGCATCCGAAATCCCCCACGAAAGGATGAAAGATGTCGACTCTCACCGACAAGCGAGTGGCCTTCCTGGCGACCGATGGCTTCGAGGACAGCGAGCTCACCAGCCCGTGGGACGCGGTGACCTCGGCCGGGGCGAGCGCCACCCTCATCGCCCCCGAGACCGGCAAGATCACCGGCAAGAACGGTCACGAGCAGTCCGTCGACCTGCAGGCCTCGGACACGACCGCCGACCAGTTCGACGCCCTCGTGCTTCCCGGTGGCGTGGTGAACGCCGATCACCTGCGCATGGATGAGGCGTCGATCGCGCTCGCCCGCGCGTTCTTCGAGCAGCACAAGCCGGTCGGCGTCATCTGCCACGGCGCCTGGATCCTCATCGAGGCGGGCGTCGTCGACGGCCGCACGCTCACCAGCTACCCCAGCCTCAAGACCGACCTCCGCAACGCCGGCGCGAACTGGGTCGACGAGGAGGTCGTGGTCGACGCGGGCCTCGTCTCGAGCCGCACGCCGGACGACCTGCCCGCGTTCAACGCGAAGGTCGTCGAGGAGATCGAAGAGGGCAAGCACTCGGGCCAGACCGCCTGAGGCCTCCACACCTCGCAACGGCCGCTCCGCGTCATGCGGGGCGGCCGTTCCCGTGCGCGGGCGCGGTCAGGCCAGCCGCGCCCGGTGCCGGCGCACCGCGGCACGGTTCGCGCACCGCACCGAGCAGAACCGCTGACGGCCGTTCCGGGTCACATCGGCGACGACGTTCGTGCAGGGGGATGCCGCGCACCGCGCGAGCCTGTTCATGCCCCGGGTGACCAGGTGCAGCGACGTGCCGAGACTGATGATCGCGCGCAGCACGAAGGGCAGCGAGGGCACATCGTCGCGGTAGTGCAGGTGCCAGCCCTCGCCGTCGTGGTTCGTGAGCCTGGGGTACGCCGCCGACTGCGCCAGCTGGGCGTTCAGCAGCACCGCCCGCGCGTCGGGGTCGGGCTCGTCGACGATCGCGAGCCAGTCGTCGATCACCTCGCGCACTCGCTCGTGGTCGTCGGCAGCGGGCGGGAACGTCAGCGTCATCCCCCGCTCGAGCGTGCGCCGCTCGAGTTCGTCACGGTCGGCCGGCCAGTCGTTCGCCAAGGACGCGGCCAGCAGCACCGCGTACTCACCGTAAGGGTTGAGATGCATAAGGCCATTACATCACGCTGGTTCCATGACCTCGCTGCACACTCTCCCCACCCCGGTTCCGGCTCCGGCCCGCTCGCACGAGCACGCCTGGACCGTCGAGTCCCGACACCCCACCGCCGACGGCATCCTGCTCTACGTGCGCTGCACGGGATGCGCCGTCCGAAGGGTCGACCTGACCCCGCACCCGCACCTTCCCCCGACCGCTCTCAGCCGCGTGCTCGGAACGAGCACCGTCAGGCCGTGAGCTCCGCCAGCCTGCGGGTCGTGCGGAGGTTGCGGGCGGTGCCCGCCACGCCCAGCGCGCGGTCGAGCACGGCTTTCGTCAGCCGCGTGGCGTGCACCCCCGCCTCGGCGTAGCTGATCCAGAGGTCGTGCCCCACGAGAGCGATGTCCTCGCCGGGCACGAGTCGCTCGCGCAACGTCTCCACAGCTCCTTCCCGCGGGGCCGCCTCGAGGAACATCGCATGCAGCAGCTTCTCGACCGGGTCGACGAAGGGCTGCGCCGCCAGCGCCGCCAGCAGCTCGCCATGGGAGCGGTGGATCACGGGCGTGTCGACCCCGAAGGCCCGCAGGATCACCGCTCGGACCTCGGCGCACGCCTCTGCGGGGTCCTCTGGCTCGTCGCAGACGATGTTGCCGCTGGCGATGTACGTCGAGACGTCGCGCACGAGCGGCGACCCGGCCAGCGCCTGCCGCAGCTCCGGCATGGGCACGCGGTTCCTGCCGCTCACGTTCACCGCCCGGAGGAGCAGGACGCTGCGGCTCACGCCCCGGGGCTCTCGGCCAACTCGACGCCCGCATGGGCCAGCTCGGCGAGCGCTGCGACGCTCGACTCCTCCCCCACTCCCGCGATCAGGTCGGTGAGAACCCGCACGCGCACGCCGTGGGCCACCGCATCGAGAGCGGATGCCCGGACGCAGTGATCCGTCGCGAGGCCGACGACGTCTGCATCGAGCACACCGGCGCCCGCCAGGACGTCCCCGACCGTCTCCCCCGCATCCGTGACGCCCTCGAACATCGAGTACGCGGGCTTCCCTTGCCCTTTGCGCACGTGATGGGTGACGGCATCCGTCGTCAGCAGCGGGTCGTACTCGGCGCCGTCGGTTCCGGCGACGCAGTGCGCGGGCCACGTGTCGACGTAGTCCGGCTGCACCGCGAAGTGCCCGCCGTTGTCCCCCTCCGCATGGTGCCAGTCGCGCGAGGCGACGATGACCGCGTACTCCCCCGCATGGGCGGCGAGGTACGCCGTGACGGCCGAGGCGACCGCGTCGCCGCCGGTGACCGCGAGCGCACCGCCCTCGGTGAAGTCGTTCTGCACGTCGACGATGAGAAGCGCTCTGCTCATGCTTCGAGGGTACGCCCGCGCGCGGCCGATACCGGCGGAATCACGACCTCGACGCGGGGAGGTCGCCGCGCTTTCGCTCGCGCCCCAGGCGGATCCAGGTGACCAGCCCGTACCCGAAGATGCCCCCGCCCACCCAGGTGATCGAGTGGATCCAGGAACCCGCGCCGTTCAGGTCTAGGATCACACCCCCGATCCCCATGACGATTCCGAGGATGACCATGGTGGCGGCGGTGCTCTCTGCGCGGCTCATGGCGCGAGCATACGGGCATCTGCGCTCGCCACGGGGGAACGCCGCGACCGTGTCCTCCCCGGGAACGAGGAAATCCCCGGACTCGGGGAGTCCGGGGATTTCGTGGAGCCGCTTGTCAGAATCGAACTGACGACCTTTTCATTACGAGTGAAATGCTCTGCCGACTGAGCTAAAGCGGCGTGCGACGGACGAACCGGCGCGATCACCGATATTACCCTGTCTCGCGCCCGCTCGCGAATCGAGCGACACTCACTCGCAGCGGAGGCCGTCTTCGGGCACGACGTCGTCGAGCAGGAACGCCTCGACCGCGTCGTCGACGCAGGCGTTGCCCTTGTTGTAGCCGGTGTGCCCTTCGCCCACGCGCGTGACGAGCACCCCGTCCTCGAGCTGGGCGGCCAGCGACTCGGACCACTCGTACGGGGTCGCGGGGTCGTTCGTGGTGCCGACGACGACGATGGGTCCGGCGCCCTCGGCCCTGATCTCGCCGCGCGTGCCGGTCGGCGGGTACGGCCAGACCGCGCAGGAGTCCGGCCCGCTCCAGTACGGCGCGATGGTGGGCGCCCCCTCCTGGATCTTCTCCAGGGTCGCCGCCTCGACCTCGGGGTCGCTCTCGACCGGATAGTCCATGCAGTTGTACGCCGTGAACGCCTCGGTCGAATTGTCGAGATAGCCGTTGCCGTCACGGCTGTTGTAGAAGTCGGCCAGCACGAACGCCGTGGTCGGGTCGCCCTGCAGCGCCTCGTCGAGGGCCTGCGTGAGGTACGTCCAGTTGGCTTCGGAGTACAGGGCCGCGACGATGGCGGTCATCAGCGAATCCGCCCCCATGAGCCGGCCGTCGCCGTTCTTCAACGGCGTGCGGTCGCTGCTGGCGAGAAGAGCGCCCAGGTCGGCCATGGCGTCGTCGACCGAGCCGTTGAACGGGCAGTCGCCCGAGTCGAGGCAGCTCTGCATGTAGGCGCGGAGGGCGGACTCGAAGCCGAGGGCCTGGGTGGCCCCGACGTCCATGCCCGACACGGCGGGGTCGACGGCGCCGTCGAGCACCAGGCGGCCGGCCTTCTCGGGATAGAGCTGGGCGTACGTCGCTCCGAGGAACGTGCCGTACGAGTAGCCGATGTAGTTGAGCTGCGTGTCGCCCAGCACCGCCCGGATCAGGTCCATGTCGCGCGCGGCGTTGATCGTCGTGATGTGCGGCAGGATGCCCCCGCTGTTCTCGTCGCAGGCCTGGGCGAACTCCTCGTCGTTCTGCAGGAGTTCGGCCTCCCACTCGGCGCTTCCGCGCGGAGCCTTCGGGACGTCGTAGAGGTACGCGTCCATGCGCGGGGCGTCGAAGCACTGCACCGCCGTCGACTCCCCGACACCGCGCGGATCGAACCCGATGACGTCGTACTTCTCGATCAGCTCCGTCCCGACCGCGAAGTCGAGCGAGTCCCGGATGAGCTCCACGCCGCTCGCGCCGGGTCCGCCGGGATTGGTGAGCAGCGAGCCGATCGGCGTGCCCTCGGCCTGGTGGCGCACGACCGAGAGCTCGATCTCCCCGGCATCCGGGTTCTCCCAGTCGAGGGGCGCGGTCACCAGGGTGCAGTCGAAGCCCACCGGCTCGCAGCTGCTCCACTCGAGCGTCTGCGAGTAGAACGGCAGGAGGTCGGCGGCGACGCCGTCGGTGTCGGGTGGCTGGGTGGCGGAGGGGCGCGAGGGCCCCGACTCGGGGATCGCCGCGTACAGGCAGCCGCTCAGCGCGACGGATGCCGCGACGAGACCGGCGACGAGGGCGGCGGCGCGACGAAGGCGCGGGGTGTGTCGGGTCTTCACGGTGTCCTCCCGCTCGTGACGGTGACGAGCAAGCTCTCGAGGGCGAGCAGCGGGGCGACGTTGCGCTCCAGCGACTGCCGGGTCTCGGCAAGGTGGTCCAGCACGACCAGCGTACGGGCCTCGGTCCAGGCTGCCGCCAGAGCACTCAGCTCGGGCAGCAGCTCACGGTTGATCAGGGCGTCGCCGCGGCCGAACTGCAGCATGACGACGTCGCGGAACAGGGACTGCAGGTCGGTGAGCACCCGGTCGATGCCGTCGCGCAGGCTGCGCGTGGCGCGCTTCTTCTGGTCGTCTTCGAGAGCCGACAGCTGGGAGCGCAGCGCCGGCGGCACGGCCTGCCCCTCGGCGATGCCGACCGTGCGCAGCAGGCTGGCCCGCTCGGCCGCGTCGCGCTCGGCGGTGAGCGCTTTGGCGTCTTCGGTCGCGGCCTGGATGATGCGCCCGGCCACCTCGACCGCGTCGCCGACCCCGCGCACACCGAGCACCGACCGGAGGGTCTCCTCGCGGCGGCGCCGGGCCGCCTCGTCGGTCGCGAGCCGCTGCGCCATGCCGATGTGGCGCTGCGCATGCCGCGCAGCCTGCTCGGCGACCGTCTCGTCGACGCCGGTGCGCAGACTGATGAGGCGTGCGACGTCGTCGACGTCGGGCTCGCGCAGGCGCAGCGACCGCACGCGGGATCGGATGGTGGGCAGCAGGTCGGCCTCGCTCGGCGCGCACAGGATCCACACGGTCTGCTCGGGAGGCTCCTCGAGCGCCTTCAGCAGCACGTTGGAGGTGCGCTCGACCATGCGATCGGCGTCTTCCACGACGATCACCCGGTAACGCCCCGCCGACGGCGCGAAGTACGAGCGCTCGACGAGGGCCCGCGCCTCGGCGATCGTGATGATCACCTTGTCGGTGCGCAGGGCCGTGACATCGGGATGGGTGCCCGCGAGGACCTGGCGCATCGTCGCCTCGTCGTCGGGTCGGTCGGCGATCAGCGCCGCGGCGAACGCGTAGGCGAGCGTCGAGCGCCCGGATCCCGGCGGACCGGTGATCAGCCAGGCGTGCGACAGCGCCTCGGGATCGGATGCCGCGGCGCGCAGCGTCTCGACGGCCTGCGACTGCCCCCAGACGTCGACCCACGGGAACGGCGCGGCGACGGTCTGGGGCATGCCCCCAGCCTAATCGGGAGCACCGACACGGAGTCCACCGCGGAGCCCACCGGGTAGGCGGCTCCGGCCGACGCGGCTAGCGCAGGAGCGTCTCGACGCGGGCACGGATCTCCGCCGCGATCGCCTCGGGGGAACCGGCCGCGTCGACGACGAGGAAACGCTCGGGCTCGCCGGCCGCCAGCGCGAGGAAGGCCTCGCGAACGCGACCGTGGAACTCCCCCTTCTCGGCCTCGAGACGGTCGAACGGCTTGTCCGCCGAGTCGAGTCGAGCGCGTGCATCCGCCGGGTCGAGGTCGAGCAGGATCGTGAGGTCGGGCAATGCGCCCTCGGCCGCCCAGAGCGACAGGTCGCGGACCTCTTCGGCATCCAACACCCGTCCCGCCCCCTGATACGCGACCGACGAGTCGAGGTAGCGGTCCTGCAGCACGATGTCGCCGCGCTCGAGCGCCGGGCGGACCACCGTGGCGACGTGGTGCGCGCGATCGGCCGCGTACAGCAGGGCCTCGGCGCGCGGGGCGATGTCGCCCCGATGGTGCAGGACGATGTCGCGGATCAGCTGTCCGACCTCCGAGCCCCCGGGCTCCCGGGTGCGCAGTACGGCGCGCCCGGAGTCTTCGAGCCAGCGTCCCAGGAGCGCCGACTGCGTCGTCTTTCCGGAGCCGTCGCCGCCCTCGAGGGTGATCCAGAGGCCGCGGCCTGAGGTCACGAGTCGGCCTTCGTCGCCGAAGCCTTCTTCGCCGGCGCCTTCGCGGCCGCCGTCTTCGTCGCCGTCGCCTTCGTTCCCGTCGCCTTCGTTCCCGTCGCCTTCTTTGCGGCCGCGGTCGTCGTTTTCTTCGCGGCCGCGGCGGTCGTCTTCTTCGCCGCCGGCTTCTTGGCGGGGGCCTTCTTCGCCGGGGCCTTCTTCGCGGCGGTGCGCGAGCCCCGCTTGGGTGCGGGCCCCTTGGCGCGCTTGTCGGCGAGCATCTGCACGGCGACCTCGAAGGTGATGTCGTCCGGCGTCTGTCCGCGCGGGATCGTGACGTTCGTCTCGCCGTCGGTGACGTACGGACCGAAACGACCGTCCCGGACGCGGATCGGCTTCCCGCTCACCGGGTCTGCCTCGAACTCGGCGAGCGCGCTCGACGCACGGCGCGCGCCGTACTTCGGCTGCGCGTAGATCTCCAGCGCCTGCTCGAGCGTCACCTCGAAGATCTGCGACTCGCTCTCCAACGACCGCGAGTCGGCGCCCTTCTTGAGGTACGGACCGAAGCGGCCGTTCTGCGCGGTGATCTCCTCGCCCGTCTCGGGATCGGCCCCGACGACGCGCGGCAGGCTCAGCAGCTGCAGCGCCGTGGGGAGGTCGATGGTGTCGACCGACATCGAGCGGAAGAGCGAGGCGGTGCGCGGCTTGGGAGCCGCCTCCTTCTTCGCGCCGCGCTTCTTCGGAGCCTCGACGACCTCGCCCGTGGCCTCGTCCACCGCGGCGTCGTCGGCGACGGGATCGTTCTCCTGCACGTACGGACCGAACCGGCCGTCCTTCACCACGACGATCTTGCCGTTCTCGGGGTTCTCCCCCAGCACCCGGTCGCCGGCCACGGGTGCATCGATGAGCTCCTGCGCCTTCTCGGCGGTGAGCTCGTCGGGCGCGAGGTCCTCGGGGACGTTCACGATGCGCGGCTTGGCGTCGGGGTTCTCGGGATCGGCGACCTCGAGGTACGGGCCGTACTTCCCGAATCGCAACGTGGCCGTGTCGGTGATCCGCGTGGAGTTCAGCGCGCGGGCGTCGATCTCGCCCAGGTTGTCGACGACCTGGCGCAGCCCCACGTGCGAGTCCGAGCCGAAGTAGAACGACTTGAGCCATTCCACACGGTTCTGCTCGCCGCGAGCGATCGTGTCGAGGTCGTCCTCGAGCGCGGCGGTGAAGTCGTAGTCGACGAGGTCGGAGAAGTGCTCCTCGAGCAGACGCACCACGCTGAACGCGAGCCACGTCGGCACGAGCGCCTGCCCGCGCTTGACCGCGTAGCCGCGGTCAAGGATCGTCTCGGGGATCGACGCGAAGGTCGACGGACGGCCGATGCCCTTCTCCTCGAGCACCTTCACCAGCGAGGCCTCGGTGTAGCGGGGCTTCGGCGTGGTGCGGTGCCCCTTCGCCTCGGCATCCGACATCGCGACCTCGTCGCCGACGGCGACCTGCGGCAGGGACTGGTTCTCGGCGGCATCCGCGTCGCCGCGCTTCTCGTCGCGTCCCTCCTCGTAGGCCTCGAGGAAGCCCTTGAAGGTGTAGACCGTGCCGGATGCGGTGAACTCGGCGGTCTGCCCGGCGGCGTCGACGGCGAGTGTGACGGTCGTCGTCTCGTACTTCGCATCGGCCATCTGGCTGGCGACCGTGCGCTTCCAGATGAGGTCGTAGAGGCGCTGCTCCTCGCGGTCGAGCTCGGAGGACAGGGATGCCGGAGTGCGGAAGTTCTCGCCCGAGGGGCGGATCGCCTCGTGCGCCTCCTGCGCGTTCTTGCTCTTGGACTTGTAGACGCGCGGCTTCAGCGGCACCGCGCTGTCGCCGTAGAGCGCGACGGCCTGACTCCGGGCCGCCTGCACCGCCTGGGTGCTCAGCGCCGTGGAGTCGGTGCGCATATAGGTGATGTACCCCTTCTCGTACAGGCGCTGGGCGACGCTCATCGCCTGCTTCGCGCCCATCGAGAGCTTGCGACCCGCCTCCTGCTGGAGGGTGGACGTGGTGAACGGGGCGTAGGGGCTGCGGGTTCCCGGCTTCGCCTCGACCTTCGTCACGGTTCCGGCACCCGACGCCTCGACGGCACGGGCGAGAGCCGCGGCCTTCGCCTCGTCGAGGATGACGACGGCCTTCTTCAGAGCGCCCTTGTCGTCGAAGTCCGATCCGCGCGCCAGCTGTCCGCCGTCGACGCGGACGAGCCGGACCTTGAACGACGTGCCGCTCGCTGCGGCGGAGGCGTCGACGTCCCAGTACTCGGCCGAGACGAAGGCCATGCGCTCGCGCTCACGGTCGACGATCAGCCGGGTCGCAGCGGACTGCACGCGGCCGGCCGAGATGCCGGTCTTGACCTTGTACCACAGGACGGGCGAGACGTCCCACCCGTACAGACGGTCGAGGATGCGGCGCGTCTCCTGCGCGTCGACCAGGGAGTGGTCGAGCTCCCGGGTGTTGCCGACGGCTGCCTGGATCGCGTCCTTGGTGATCTCGTGGAACACCATGCGCTTGACGGGGACCTTGGGCTTGAGCGTCTCGAGCAGGTGCCAGGCGATCGCCTCGCCCTCGCGGTCCTCATCGGTGGCGAGCAGGAGCTCGTCGGCGTTCTTCAGGGCGCGCTTCAGCTCGGCGACCGTCTTGGTCTTGCGATCCGACACGACGTAGTACGGGTCGAAACCGTTCTCGATGTCGATCGAGTACTTGCCGTAGGCCTGCTTGGCGTCGGCGGGGATGTCCTTCTTGTCGGCGAGGTCGCGGATATGACCGACGGAGCTGAGCACCTCGTAGCCGTCGCCGAGGTATCCCTGGATCGACCGCATCTTCGTCGGGGACTCGACGATGACGAGCTTCTTGCCTTGAGCCAAGGGTGCGTCCTTTCTTCGAAGCACACCATACACACCCGGCTGATCAGGTGTTCTCAGAGGGAGCGGTGCGTTCCGCCGTCATTCGCCTGGAGGTGGCCCAGCACGGGCACGGGAGACGGCAGCGAGTCCAGCGTACGCCGCCTGGACCTCGACGGTCGCCACGAAGTCCTCGATCGAGCAGGCCGTGACGGTCGCGCCCGAGGCGGCCGCGACCCGGCCGGCCAGCGCGCACGGGTCGTCGGCGACGGGCACCGCACCGCTGGCGGCGTCGGCTGCGGCGAGCGCTGCGGCATCCGCAGCGCTCGCCGTGCGCTGAGCGGTGACCGCCGCTCCCCCGACCGCCGCGAGGGAGACGGTCAGACCGGCCGCGACGAGGAGGATGCCGGTCGCCAGCGCCGATCCCGCCATCAGAGCCCGCCGTCGAGCGCGCAGCTCGTCGCCTCGAGCGGCATGCTCAGCAGACGCCCGATCGCGACCTCGGAACGGGCGGTCACGCATACCGTTTCCGCGGCGACGCCGGACGACATCCGGGCACCGGGGACGGCGCGAGCCACCGCCGCGGCCGCCACGGACGCGTCCTCTCCGCGTCCGAGCAGGCGCGCGGCGTCGGCGGCCGCGTCCTGCAGAGCGACCTGCCGTGCGGCGCCGCCGAGGGCGCCGACCCCGAGCAGGACGACGAGCACCACCGCCGGCAGAGCGACGGCGAGCTCGGCGGCCGCGGATCCGCGTTCTCCGTGCAGGACGACCCAGGCGGGACGCGCGTCCGGCGCAGGACCAGCGTCCGACCGGCGCCTCGACGGCCGTCGCATCAGGCCACCGTCAACGCCCGCCGCACCAGGTCGGTGAGGATGCCGCGCACCTCGTCCGATCGCATGATGACGACGAGGAGCCCGGCGAAGGCGACGGCGGCCATCGTCGTGATCGCGTACTCGGCGGTCGCGGCGCCGGAATCGTCGCCGAACAGCGAGGCCGCGCGTCGACGGGTGAGCGTCGGGAGGGAGGGGGTCATGTGTTCCTTCTTTCTGTCGGGATGCGGACGCATCCGGTGGGTGTCAGGTCGGGAGCGAGGTGGATGTGAGGATGCTCAGCAGCATCGGAGCGACGCCGAGCAGCAGGAAGGCCGGGAGGGTGCACACGCCGAGAGGCAGCAGCAGCCGCGTGGACAGGCGGGCGGCGCGCAGCCGACCCTGGACCCGGGCCGCGTGACGCTCCTGGGCGGCGGTGGCGCGGAGGAGCTCGACGGCCGGGACGCCGGCCGCGCGCGACAGCTCGAGCACGCCGTGCAGTCGATCCGGCGAGCCGCCTCCGGGACGGTCGTCGGGAAGCAGCGCGAGGGCCCGCTCGATGGAGGCCCCGCCCGAGAGGGCGACCGCCACGAGCTCGGATCGGATGCCGGGGGTCCCGGGATCGGGTCGGGCGCGGCGGAGCAGCCGGCGGGTCCAGGCGCGGGCGAGCAGCACCAGCGATGCCCCCGCCACCACGCACACCGCGCCCACCGGTTGCGCCACGACCACGCCGATGACGTCGAACCCGAGAGCGAGCCCGAGGAGGAGCCCCGCCACCGGCATCCACAGCAGGAGCCGTGCCGTGCCCGCCGGCTCGGCGAGCGCGATCCGGACGTCGTCGGCGGCGGAGGCCGCATCGCGCAGCGCCTCGGCGATCACACGCAGCACCTCGGCGAGCGGCGCACCGACGGTCGTGGCGATCTCCCACGCCGCCGCCAGTTCGGTCCAGGCGCCGCCCTCCGCCTCGATCGCCGTGAGCAGCGGGACGCCGGCGTCGAGGCGCGCCACGACAGCGACGGCATGCGGATCGCCCGTGTCGGCGAGGTGACGCCACGCGGCCACGGGGCCCGCACCGGCTTGCAGCAGCACGGCGAGCGTCTGGACGGAGGTCGCGGCATCCGCCTCGGCGACGGGCGGGCGGCTGTGGCGGCGGCGGATCACCATGGCGCCACCTCCTCGACGGCGAGCCGGTCTCCCGCCAGCGCGAACACGCCCGCACGGGCGACGCGGCGCACGCCGTCGGGCGCCCGCTCGAGGTGGAGGATCACCGAGAAGGCGCTGACCGCCTGCCGGGCCAGCGCCGTGGCGTCCATGCCGGCGAGCGCACCCAGCGCCTCCATGCGCGCGGGAACGTCGAGCAGACCGCTGGCGTGCAGCGTTCCCGCGCCGCCGTCGTGCCCGGTGTTCAGCGCGGTGAGAAGTTCGCGCACCTCCTCGCCGCGGCACTCCCCCACCACGAGCCGGTCCGGACGCATGCGCAGCGACTCGCGCACGAGTCGCGCCAGGGTGATCCCGCCGGCGCCCTCGAGGTTCGCCTGCCGCGCCTCGAGGGCGACGTGATGAGGGTGCCGCGGACGGAGCTCGGCGACGTCTTCGATCGTGACGATCCGCTCCCGCGCTGGAGCCTCGCCCAGCAGCGCCGAGAGCAGGGTGGTCTTTCCCGTGCCTGTGCCGCCGGTGATGAGGATGTTCGCCCGCTCGGCGACGAGCGACCGCAGCCACGCCTGCTGGCCGTCGCGGAAGCACCCCAGGCGCGCGAGCGCGTCGAGATCGGCTGCCCGGACGCGCGGAATGCGCAGCGACAGTGCCGTGCCGGTGGTCGACACGGGGGCGAGCACGGCGTGGATGCGGATGCCGGAATCCAGACGCACGTCGACGCAGGGTGCCTGATCGTCGAGATGCCGCCCGCCGAGACCGACCAGGGCGACCGCCAGGTCGCGGACCTCCCGCTCGGAGGCGCGCCACTCCGGCACCGGCTCGGCGCCGCGGCCCCGATCGACGAACAGCCCGGAGGCGCCGTTGACGAACACGTCGGTGACCGCCTCGTCCGCGCAGTGCTCCGCGAGCGGACCGAAGGCGTCGTGCAGCCGCAGCGGGGCGGACGCGAAGCCTTCCGGCTCGCCGGCTGCGTCTCGCGGGCGGATGATGAACGGCTCGGGCATGCCCCGACGCTAGGCGCGCGCTTCCGTGCGCCCCGACCCTCAGGACGACGTCTGTGCACAAGCACGGCCATCCCGGGACGGTGCAGGACAGCATCCGAAGACGGAGAAGGGCGGCATCTCACGGGGGGAATGAGATGCCGCCCGAAGCGAGCCACGATCGGGGGAATCGGGCGCGCCGAGGCCGGAATGAGATTTCGGCTGACGTCGAGTGTACGCAAGGCGACCGTCCTGACAAAACCGCCGCACTACCGACTTCGGACAGTATGCGAGGCTGGTGTCGGAGACTAGATTCACCCTGTCCCGGTCGCACCACCCGGACTCCCCAGCCGCAAAGGAGCGCCTGCCGATGAGCAGTCAGATCGACCACCTTCTCGATGAGAACCGCCAGTTCCCGCCGTCCGAGGACTTCGTCGCCCAGTCGATCGCCTCCCCCGAGCTGTACGAGCGCGCGGGCGCCGACCGGGAGGGTTTCTGGGCCGAGCAGTCCCGCGAGCTCCTCCACTGGCACACGCCGTTCACGCGGGTGCTCGACTGGTCGGCGCCGCCGTTCGCGAAGTGGTTCGACGACGGTGAGCTCAACGTGGCCTACAACTGCCTCGACCGCCACGTCGAGCAGGGCAACGGCGACCGCGTGGCGCTGCACTGGGAGGGCGAGCCCGGCGACTCGCGCACCATCACCTACGCCGAGCTGACCGACGAGGTCAAGCGCACGGCCAACGTGCTCGCCGAGCTCGGCATCGGGCAGGGCGACCGCGTCGCGATCTACCTTCCGATGATCCCCGAGGCGATCGCCTCGATGCTCGCCGTCGCCCGACTCGGCGCCATCCACTCGGTGGTGTTCGGCGGGTTCAGCGCCGACAGTCTGCGCGCCCGCATCGACGACGCCGGCGCGAAGGTCGTCATCACCGCCGACGGCGGATACCGCAAGGGACGCGTGTCCGCGCTCAAGCCCGCGGTCGACCAGGCCCTGAGCGACCGCGGCGACGGAGAGCAGCAGACGGTCGAGCACGTCCTCGTCGTCCGCCGCGGCGAGAACGAGGTCGACTGGGTCGAGGGCCGCGACCACTGGTGGCACGAGGTCGTGCCCGCGGCATCGGCCGAGCACACCGCGCAGGCCTTCCCGGCCGAGAACCCGCTCTACATCCTCTACACGTCCGGCACGACCGGGAAGCCGAAGGGCATCCTGCACACCTCCGGCGGATACCTCACCCAGGCGGCGTACTCCCACAAGTACGTCTTCGACCTGCACCCCGAGACCGACGTGTACTGGTGCACCGCTGACATCGGCTGGGTCACCGGGCACTCCTACGTCGCCTACGGCCCCCTGGCCAACGGCGCGACGCAGGTGCTCTACGAAGGCACTCCGGATGCTCCGCACCCCGGCCGCTGGTGGGAGATCATCGAGAAGTACAAGGTGTCGATCTTCTACACGGCGCCGACCGCGATCCGGTCGTTCATGAAGATCGGCCGCAGCGTCCCGAAGAAGTTCGACCTGTCGTCGCTGCGCGTGCTGGGCTCGGTCGGCGAACCGATCAACCCCGAGGCATGGATGTGGTACCGCGACGTCATCGGCGCCGGCCGCACGCCCATCGTGGACACGTGGTGGCAGACCGAGACCGGCGCCATCATGGTGTCGCCGCTCCCCGGGGTCACCGCGACCAAGCCCGGGTCCGCACAGGTCCCGCTCCCCGGCATCTCGATCGACGTGGTGGACGAGAAGGGCGAGCCGGTCGGCAGCGGCAACGGCGGCCTGCTCGTCGTCACGGAGCCCTGGCCCAGCATGCTGCGCGGGATCTGGGGCGACCCCGAGCGCTTCCGCGAGACCTACTGGGAGAAGTTCGAGGACCAGGGCTACTACTTCGCCGGCGACGGCGCCCGCCTCGACGACGACGGGGACCTCTGGCTGCTCGGCCGGGTGGACGACGTGATGAACGTCTCGGGACACCGCCTCTCGACCGCCGAGATCGAGTCCTCGCTCGTGGCCCACGAGGCCACCGCCGAGGCCGCCGTCGTCGGTGCCTCCGACGAGACCACGGGCCAGGCCGTCGTCGCCTTCGTCATCATCAAGGAGAGCTACCTCTCGGAGCACGACCCGGCCGGACTCGCCCAGCAGCTCCGCCTCTGGGTCGGCGAGCAGATCGGCGCGATCGCCCGCCCCCGCGACGTCTACATCGTCGGGGAGCTGCCCAAGACGCGCTCCGGCAAGATCATGCGCCGCCTGCTGCGCGACGTGGCCGAGGGCCGCGAGGTCGGCGACACCACGACGCTCGCGGACACGGCCGTCATGACGATCATCTCGTCGCAGGTGAAGTAGGCGGGCTCGGCGGCCATCGCTGCGCTCGACACCATGCGCGGCGTTCGGCTGGACTCGCCTCCCGGAGGGAGGGGCGGATGCCGGGGTCAGGCGAGGAGGAAGGAGACCTCGACCTCGACCGGGCTGTCGAGCGGCAGCACCGGGACGCCGACCGCGGCGCGGGCGTGACGGCCCGCGTCGCCGAAGATCTCGCCCAGCACCTCGCTGGCGCCGTTGATGACCCCGGGCTGGCCCGTGAACTCGGGCACGGAGGCGACGAAGCCGCCCACCCGCAGCACGCCGGCGATGCGGTCGACGCCGCCCGCGGCATCCGCCGCCGCCGCCAGCGCGTTCAGTGCGCAGGTGCGGGCGTAGGCCTTCGCGTCGTCGGCCGACACGGCGTCCCCGACCTTGCCGGTCGCGGGCAGCGCCCCGTCGGTGAAGGGCAGCTGGCCCGAGGTGTACACGACGCCCGCGTGCACCACGGCGGGGACGTAGGCCGCCACCGGCGCGGCGACGGCGGGAAGGCGGATGCCGAGCTCGGCGAGCCGCTCGGAGACGCTCACTGCGCGCCGTCCTCGAACTGACGCGAGGCCTGGGCGGCCGCGGCGAGGCCCGTCTGGTTCGACCCGTCCTGGGTGACCGGGCGCTTGAAGTACGCCACGAGCCCGCCTTCCGGACCCTGGACGACCTGCACGAGCTCCCAGCCCTGCTTGCCCCAGTTGTTGAGGATCGCGGCCGTGTTGTGGATCAGCAGCGGCGTGGTCAGGTACTCCCACGTGGTCATGGCACTCCCATCGATCGGGGCGCGGGCGACGCGCAAGAGCGGCCCGTCAAAGGCGGTATTCAGGGAACTCCCCTACGATCAAGCGTATGCCTCATAAGAACCGTACGGTGAAAGGCGTGCTCGGTGGCCTGCTCGGCCTCGTCGGCCTGAGCGCCGTCGCCGGCCTTCTTGTCACCACCAGCGTCACCCCGGTCCTCGCGATGACCGGCATCGCCGGCAACCAGGCCCTCACGCTCTTCGAGGAGCTGCCCGCCAACCTCGACGTCAACGCCCCCATGGAGCAGTCGGTCATCTACGCGACCGATCCCGCGGGCAACCCCGTCAAGCTGGCGTCCTTCTACGAGCAGAACCGCGTCCCGGTCACGTACGAGCAGCTCTCGCCGACCCTCATCAACGCGATCCTGTCGAGCGAGGACAAGAACTTCTACAGCCACGGCGGCATCAACCTCGGCGCGACGGTCAAGGCGCTCGTCGACAACGTCCGCGGCACCTCGAGCCGCGGCGCGTCGACCATCACCCAGCAGTTCGTCAAGAACGTGCAGATCCAGGACTGCGAGCAGAAGGCCGACATCGGCTCCGACACGTACTCCGAGGATCTGCAGCAGTGCTGGCTCGACGCCACCAACGCCGAGGGCGCCGACGGCATCGAGCGCAAGCTCCAGGAGATGCGCTACGCGATCCAGATCGAGAAGAAGTTCTCCAAGAACGACATCCTCCTCGGGTACCTGAACATCGCCAACTTCGGCGGCACGGTCTACGGCATCGAGGCGGCCGCCAACTACTACTTCTCCACCAGCGCCGCGAACCTCACGATCGCTCAGGCCGCGACACTCGCCGGCATCGTGCAGAACCCGAACACGTTCCGCATCGACAAGCCCACCGGCACGTGGACCGACGGCGACGGCGTCGCCCACAACACCGCGGAGGACGGCTACGCGAACACGCTCGAGCGCCGTGACTACGTGCTCGGTCGCATGCTGGCAGACGGCAAGATCACCCAGGCGGAGTACGACGAGGCCAAGGCCACGCCCATCACGCCCGCGATCTCGCAGCCGAGCCAGGGCTGCGCCGCGGCGGGCCGCAACGCCTACTTCTGCCAGTACGTGAAGTCGGTCGTCGAGAACGACCCGGCCTTCGGCGACACCCCGCAGGAGCGTCGCGAGCTGCTCCGCCGCGGCGGTCTGCAGATCTACACGACGCTCGACATGCGCATCCAGGACCCGGCAGCCCAGGCCATGGCCGACATCGTTCCGGCCAACTACGACAACCAGTACTTCGGCGCCGCCGGCGTCTCGATCGAGGTCGGCACCGGCCGCATCCTCTCGATGACGCAGAACACGACCTTCCTCGAGACGCCCACGGAGGACCAGGCGTACACCTCGCTCGTCTTCGCCGGCGACCAGGAGCACGGCAACTCCGGCGGCTTCCAGGTCGGATCGACGTACAAGCTCTTCACGCTGATCGACTGGCTCGAGAAGGGCCACTCGGTGCGCGAGACCCTCAACGGCAGCGTGCAGACCGCGCTCAAGATGAAGGTCTGCGGGAACACCCAGAACGTCGACACCGCGAAGATCGGCAACTTCGGCGGCGGACGCGGCGGCACGAGCTCGGTCCTGAACTTCACGACCCAGTCGCTCAACAGCGGGTACTTCGCGATGGCGGCCAAGCTCGACATCTGCGACATCAACAAGGTCGCCGACCGCATGGGCGTCACGCTCGCCAACGGCGGCAAGGTCACCGACCAGAACGTCCCCTACGACGTGCTCGGGCCGAAGAACATCTCGCCGATCGCCATGGCCAACGCCTATGCGACGGTCGCCAGCGGCGGCACCCTCTGCGCGCCCCGCGCGATCGACAAGGTGCTCGACTCCAACGGCGTCGAGCAGAAGATTCCCGCGATCGACTGCAAGGAGGGCGTGATCTCCCCCGAGGTCGCGGCCACCGCCGCCTACGCCCTGCAGAGCGTCATGGCGAACGGCGGCACCGGCCGCTCCGCCAACCCGAACGACGGCACGCCGCTGATCGGCAAGACCGGTACCCACGACCGCTGGTCCACGATGATGATCGAGTCCAGCACCAAGGTCGCCACGGGCGTCTGGGTCGGCCGCTGGAAGGGTCAGGCCGACATCTACCGGAAGGGCACCGGCAAGCACCTCCTGAACGAGATGCGGTACCCCCTCGCCCGCGCGGCGCAGGAGGCGGCCAACGAGTTCTACGAGGGCGGCGCCTTCCCGCAGCCGGACAACAACCTGACCCGTCAGGTGCTCACCGAGGTTCCGGCGGTCACCGGCATGACGGTCGAGGAGGCCACGGCCGCACTCGAGGGCGCCGGCTTCACGGTCGCCGTCGGGGCTCCCGTCGACAGCGACCAGGCGACCAACATCATCGTCGCCCAGGACCCGGTGGGCCAGGCTCCGTCCGGCGCGACGGTCACGATCTCGCCGAGCAACGGACAGGGAACGACCGTCCCCGGCAACCTGGTCGGAATGTCGCGCAACGACGCCCAGAACGCCCTGGTCGGGGCGGGCTTCAGCTCCATGCAGTTCGACGCCTCGTGCAACGGCCCCGGCAAGACGGTGGCCACCACCGACCCCGTGCCCGGGTCCGCCGCGAACAAGGCCACGACCGTCACGGTCACGTGCCAGTGACGCGTCCTCGCTCGGCCCACCCGGCCCTCATCGCGCTCGGCGCGGTGGGGGCCGTCGGCGCTGCCGCCGCGGTGTGGGGCATCGGCATCGAGCGCTACCTGTTCACGGTGCGCGAGGTCTCGGCATCCGCTCTCCCGCCAGGATCCGCCCCGCTGCGCATCCTGCACGTGTCGGATGCGCACATGGCGCCGTGGCAGCATCGCAAGCAGGACTGGCTCGCTTCGCTGGCGCAACTGAACCCCGACCTCGTCGTGAACACCGGCGACAACCTCGGACACCGTGACGGGCTGGAGGGCATCCGGCGGGCGTTCGACCCGTTCACCGGCATCCCCGGGGTGTTCGTGCACGGTTCCAACGACGTCAACGAGCCGGCACCGCGCAACCCGCTGCGGTATTTCATGGGGCCGTCGCAGCGCCACACCGCTCCGAAGCGCCTGGACACCGAGGCGATGGACCGGTACTTCACGGACGAGCTGGGGTGGACGGACCTGAACAACACGGCCGCACGTCTCCACGCGGGTGGTCGCGACATCGATCTGGTCGGCGTGGACGACGCCCACCGCGACTGGGACAGGCTCGACGTGCTCCCCTCCGCGCTGCGGCAGCTCGGCCCGCGGGCCGAGGGCACGGCGGTGCTCGGCGTCACACATGCGCCGTACCAGCGGGTGCTGAACTCGTTCGTCGACCTGGGAGCGGATGCCGTGCTCGGCGGCCACACCCACGGCGGTCAGGTCTGCCTCCCGGGGTACGGCGCCCTCGTCGCCAACTGCGACATCCCTCTGAAGCAGGCGAAGGGCCTGAGCACCTGGTCTCATGGCGGCCGCGCGGTACCGCTCAACGTGAGCGCCGGCTGCGGGCACTCGATCTACGCGCCCGTCCGCTTCGCGTGCCGGCCCGAGGCGACCCTGCTCACGCTCACGGCACGGGACTGACCACCCGATTGGGCGCTGCGGGTTTTTCCTTGTAGACTCGGAGGGTTGCAAACGGGGTGTGGCGCAGCTTGGTAGCGCGCTTCGTTCGGGACGAAGAGGTCGCAGGTTCAAATCCTGTCACCCCGACCAGTGACACCGGAAGGCCGCCCCGAGGGGCGGCCTTCTCTGTAGGCCGAGGTCCCCGGGGAGGACACGATGGGTGCACTGCTTCCGCCGCCGCGGCGCCTGACCCGCGGCTGGGCGCTGGGACTGGGCCTGCCGTTCCTCGCGGGCCTGGCGCTCCTCACGCTGACGCCGTCCCGCGTCGAGCAGTCGATGCCGAACCTGCTCGACGTGGTGCTCGCCGTGGCGCACCGCCTGGGATGGGATTCCCTGGACTTCACGCGGCTCGAGGTGCTCGCGAACGTCCTGGTGTTCATCCCGGTCGGGGTTCTCGCGTTCCTGCTCGTGCCGCGACGCGTCGGCGTGCTCTCGCTGCTCGTCGGCCCCGGCCTGTCGCTGCTCATCGAGACGGCTCAGCGCCTGGCCTTCCCCGACCGTGCCGCGACGCTCTCCGACGTCCTCGCGAACTCCGTCGGCGCGACGTTCGGGGTGACGCTGGCGGTGTTGTGCACACTTCTGTTCGCGGCGCGGGGTTCACGGCATCCGTCTCCTAGGCTGGAGGCACCATGACCGCGCCCTCCCTCGTCGCCTTCGACCTCGATGACACGCTCGCCCCGTCGAAGGGCACGATCAGTCCGCGGATCGCCGGACTGCTGCGTGCTCTGCTCGCCCGGGTCGACGTCGCGATCATCTCGGGCGGCAACGAGACGCAGTTCCGCACGCAGGTCGTCGACCAGCTCGCCGAGGCGGATGCCGCCGCTCTGGCCCGCCTGCATCTCCTGCCCACCTGCGGCACCCGCTACCTCCGCCATGACGGCACGGGCTTCGCTCCCGTCTACGCCCACGACCTCACCCCCGAGGAGAAGAGCGCGGCGATGACGGCGCTCCGCGAGGAGGCCGCGAGTCTCGGCCTGTGGGAGGCCGAGCCCTGGGGCGACATCCTCGAGGACCGCGGCTCGCAGATCACATTCTCGGCCCTCGGCCAGCGGGCGCCGCGCGACGCGAAGCACGCGTGGGATCCGACGGGAGCCAAGCGCGCCGCGCTGCGCGATGCGGTGGCCCCGCGGCTGCCCGGCCTCGAGGTGCGCTCCGGCGGATCGACGTCCATCGATATCACGCGCGCCGGCATCGACAAGGCCTTCGGCATGACGCAGCTTGCCGAGCGCACCGGCATCCCCCTGACCGGGATGCTCTTCTACGGCGACCGCCTCGACGAGGGCGGCAACGACTACCCCGTGCGGGCGCTCGGCGTGCCTTCGGTGGCCGTGGAGGGCTGGGAAGACACGGCGGACAAGCTCGAGGCACTGCTTCCCACACTCTGATCGGGCGCTGCTGTTCCGGCGCTGCCCGCGCTGCCGTTCCGCGAAGCATCCCGCCCATGCGGAATGACGGAGGGCCACGTCGATGATCGTGCCGCGGCCCCCGCGCCGGCGCGCCGCCGTTCCCCGAGGTGGATCGAGGCGACGACGGCGCGCGGCGGCACGCCCCGAGGGGTCAGCCCGGCACGACCTCGGAGACCGAGCGCGAGACCGGCACGAGACGCTGCAGCTGCGTCACGTGCTGCGGCTGCAGCTCGGCGAGCGTGGCGACGCCGAGCAGGCGCATGGTGCGCTCGATCTCGCTGCGCAGGATCGCGATGGTGCGGTCGACGCCCTGACGCCCGCCGGCCATCAGGCCGTAGAGGTAGGCGCGGCCGATGAGCGTGAAGTCCGCCCCGAGCGCGACCGAGGCCACGATGTCGGCGCCGTTCATGATGCCGGTGTCGATCATCACGGTGAAGTCGTCGCCGACCGCTCGACGCACCTCGGGCAGCAGGTGGAACGGGATGGGCGCGCGATCCAGCTGACGCCCGCCGTGGTTGGAGAGCACGATGCCGTCGACACCGGCATCACGCAGCCGGACCGAATCCTCCACGTTCTGCACGCCCTTGATCACGATCTTCCCGGGCCACAGGTCGCGGATCACGGCGAGGTCGTCGTAGCTGATGGTCGGGTCCATCGCCGCGTCCAGCAGCTCGCCGACCGTGCCGCCGGTCGTGCTCAGCGACGCGAACTCCAGCTTGGGCGTGGTCAGGAAGTCGAACCACCACCAGGGGCGCGGGATCGCGTTGATGATCGTCCCGAGGGTCAGCTGCGGCGGGATGCTGAAGCCGTTGCGCTTGTCGCGCAGGCGCGCCCCCGCGACCGGCGTGTCGACCGTGAACTGGAGCGTGTCGAAGCCGGCTGCCGCCGCGCGACGGGTCAGCTCGTAGGAGATCTCGCGGTCGCGCATGACGTACAGCTGGAACCAGTTGCGGCCGTGCGGGTTGGCGGCCTTGACGCCCTCGATCGAGGTGGTGCCGAGCGTCGAGAGGGTGAACGGGATGCCGGCGGCGGCCGCCGCTCCGGCGCCCGCGCTCTCTCCCTCGGTCTGCATCAGGCGCGTGAAGCCGGTCGGAGCAATGCCGAAGGGCAGGGCGGACGGGCCGCCGAGGATCTCGACGGAGGTGTCGACGTGCGGTGCGGGGCGGAGGATGCCGGGATGGAACTCCACGTCCCGGAAGGCCTGGCGGGCACGGGTGAGGGACAGCTCCCCCTCGGCCGCGCCGTCGGTGTAGTCGAAGGCCGCCTTGGGGGTGCGGCGCTTGGCGATCAGGCGAAGGTCGTCGATCGTCAGGGCGGCCTCGAGGCGGCGCTTGCGTCCGTCGAGCTCGGGCTTCTTGAACTTCATGAGCTCGAACAGCTCGGCGGGCTTGGGCACCTGGCGCTGAACCATGGTGGTCCTCTCAGTTCTCGGTCGGGTCGGGGGTGGGGATCGGAGGGTCGGACGGCTGTCGGCGCGTGAGCCCCGCCGCGGTGTAGTAGCCCGTGATGTGCGCGCGCAGGAGGGCGCGCGCTGCCAGTTCGTCGCCCGCGTCGACCCGCGCGACGAGAGCGCGGTGCTCCTTGCGCAGGCGGTCGGCCATCGCGCTCCAGTCCGGGATGGCGACGGCGCCCGCCTGCACGTACGACTCGATCGACGAGCGGAGGCCGGCCATCATCGCCGCGATGACGGAGTTGTCGCTCGCCTCCGCGAGTGCCAGGTGGAACTGCGCGTCCAGGGCGAGGAACTCCGCGGGGCTGAGATCGGGGGCATCCATCGCTTCCAGCATCCGATGCGCCTCGGCGGTGTCGCGATCGGCGGAGGTGGTCAGCGCATGGACGACGGCATCCTCGAGCACCAGACGGGTCTGCACGACATCGGCGAGGGGGAAGCCGTGTGCGGCGACCTGGAGGCGCAGCAGCTGCGACATGCCCCCGGTGGGCGTGGCGATGACGATGGCGCCCGCCTGGGGCCCGGAGCCGGTGGCGGTGCGGATGAGACCCATGACCTCGAGCACCCGGAACGCCTCGCGGACGCTCGACCGGCCGACGCCGAGATCTACGGCGAGGTCGCGCTCGGAAGGCAGGCGGTCGCCGGGGTTCAGGCGTCCCTCGAGCAGGTCTCCCTCGATGTGGTCGAGGACGAGACGCCACGCGCGCACGGACTGCTCCGCCATCGGTCTCCTCGCTTCCGACCCGCGCCGTCGTCGCTGTGGTCTGACCACACTCTACGGCGTGTGGTCAGACCACACAACACGGGAGCGTCACGGGCCGAACCGCCCCTTTACGTGCGAGCCACCCCGTTGCGCGCACCACAGAAAGGGGTGGGTCGAGCAGAAAGGGGTGGGTCGAGCAGATGGAGGGTGGCTCGACGGACGGCTGCGGTCAGCCGAGGCGGCCGGCGGACTCCTCGAGGTAGCACGTGCCGCACAGGGACTCGTAGGTGACGACCTCGGGCGCGGCGCTGCCGTCGGCACCCTCGTCGATCGCGACCTGATCGCCGTCGAACACGAAGCGCCCGCCGATGACCCGGCCGTTGAACACGGCCTTCCGGCCGCAGCGGCAGATGGTCTTGAGCTCCTCCAGGGAGTGCGCGATTGCCAGCAGACGGGCCGACCCGGGGAAGGCATGCGTGAGGAAGTCGTTGCGGATGCCGTAGGCGAGCACCGGGATGCCGTCCTCCACCGCGATGCGGAACAGATCGTCGACCTGTGCGGGCGTGAGGAACTGCGCCTCGTCGATCAGCAGGCACGCCACGCCGTCGCCCTTCGCCCGGTGTGCGGTGAAGAGCGCGCGGGCATCGTCATCGGGACCGATGAGGAAGTCGACCTCGCGGGTCATGCCCAGACGGCTGGCGATCTCGGAAGCGCCCTTGGTGTCGATCGCGGGCTTCGCCAGCAGCACCTGCTGACCGCGCTCCTCGTAGTTGTAGGCGGCCTGGAGGAGCGCCGTCGACTTCCCGGAGTTCATCGCGCCGTAGCGGAAGTAGAGCTTCGCCACGGTCCCGCCTCAGGCGTTGATGCCGAGGGTCGCCGCGGTGGCCGCGGTCGACTTCTCCGCCAGCGCCGGGTCGTCGTTGAGGGTGGCACCGAACGTCGGGATGAGGTCGCGCAGACGCGACTCCCACCCCGGGAACTCCTCGGGGAAGCAGCTCTTCAGCAGGCTCAGCATGATCGGCACGGCCGTCGAGGCGCCCGGAGAGGCGCCGAGAAGACCGGCGATGGAGCCGTCGGCCGCCGCGACGACCTCGGTGCCGAACTGGAGGATGCCGCCCTTCTTGGGGTCCTTCTTCATCACCTGCGCGCGCTGCCCGGCGTTGATGAGCGTCCAGTCCTCGTCCTTGGCGGTCGGCATGAACGTGCGGAGGCTGTCGACCTTCTTGCGGTGATTCTTCATCAGCTCGCCGAGGAGGTAGGTGATGAGGTCGGGGTTCGCGAACGCGACGCGCAGCATGGGCCACAGGTTGTGCGTGCGCACCTGGGTCACGATGTCGAGCATCGAGCCGTTCTTGAGGAACTTCGGGCTGAATGTCGCGAACGGCCCGAACATGAGCGACGCTTCGCCGTCGACCACGCGCGTGTCCAGGTGCGGCACCGACATCGGCGGAGCCCCCACCGACGCCTGCGAGTACACCTTCGCCTTGTGCTGCGCGACGATCTTCGGATCGCTCGTCTTCAGGAACTGCCCGCCGATCGGGAAGACGCCGTAGCCCTTGATCTCGGGGATGCCGGAGCGCTGCAGCAGCTTGAGGGCCCAGCCGCCCGCGCCCACGAACACGAAGCGCGCCTTCACCTGATTGGGGGTGCGGCCGATCGTGGTGCGGTACTTGACGAGCCAGGTGCCGTCCTTCTGCTTCTTCAGCGACCGCACCTCGTGGTTGGTCCGCAGCGCCACCCCCGACGACGTCAGGTGGTCGAAGAGCTGGTGGGTCAGCGCGCCGAAGTCGACGTCGGTGCCGGCGGGCACGCGGGTCGCCGCGAACGGCTCCCCCTTGCGACGCTTCTGCATGAGCAGCGGCGCCCACTGGTTGATGACGCGCGAGTCCTCGCTGTACTCGATGCCCTCGAACAGCGGCTGATCCTTGAGCACCTCGTAGCGCTCCTTGAGATACGCCACGTCCTTCTCCCCGCGGACGAACGTCATGTGCGGGGTGGCGTTGATGAAGGTCGAGGGCGTGTCGAGCACTCCCCTGTCGACCAGCGACGACCAGAACTGGCGGCTCTGCTGGAACTGCTCGTTGATCGAGACGGCCTTGGCGGGGTCGAGCGGGCCGTCGCCCTGGGGCATGTAGTTCAGCTCGCACAGCGCGGCGTGACCGGTGCCGGCGTTGTTCCACGGGTTGGAGCTCTCCTGGGCGACATCGGAGAGTCGCTCGAAGGCGACGATCTTCCACTCCGGCTGCAGCTCGTGCAGGAGAGTACCCAGGGTGGCGCTCATGATGCCACCGCCGATCAGGACGACATCGACTGTTTCTGTCACCCGACCAGTCTAGTTCGCGGGCCGGAGGCCCCGGACCACGCCGGGTGACCCTTCGCCGGCCGGCGCCCTCACCGGATCAGGCGCTGACGCGCAGCCGCTCCGCGACGATCTCGGCGATCTGCACGGCGTTCAGCGCGGCACCCTTGCGAAGGTTGTCGTTGCTCACGAACAGCACGAGTCCCTTGCCCTCGGGAGCCGACTGGTCGGCACGGATGCGGCCGACGAAGCTCGGATCCTGACCGGCCGCCTGCAGCGGCGTGGGGACCTCTTCGAGCGCGACGCCCGCAGCCGCGGAGAGCAGCTCGGTCGCCCGCTCGGGCGTGATGTCGTCGGCGAACTCGGCGTGGATCGTGAGCGAGTGGCCGGTGAAGACCGGCACGCGCACGCAGGTGCCCGCGACGCGAAGGTCGGGGAGGCCGAGGATCTTCCGGCTCTCGTTGCGGAGCTTCTTCTCCTCGTCGGTCTCGTTGTCGCCGTCGTCGACGAGGTTGCCGGCGAACGGGATGACGTCGAAGGCGATCGGGGCCACGTACTTCTCGGGCTGCGGGAAGTCGACCGCGGAGCCGTCGTGCACCAGGCGCAGGGTGTCGCCCTGGGCGAGCACGCCCTCGACCTGGCCGAGCAGCTCCTGCGCGCCGGCGAGGCCCGATCCCGAGACGGCCTGGTAGGTCGAGACGATCAGACGCTCGAGGCCGGCCTCGTCGTGCAGGGCCTTGAGCACCGGCATCGCGGCCATCGTGGTGCAGTTGGGGTTGGCGATGATGCCCTTCGGGCGGTCGTCGATCGCGTCGGGGTTGACCTCGCTGACCACGAGCGGGACCTCCGGGTCCATGCGCCACGCGCTCGAGTTGTCGACCACCACGGCACCGGCCGCGGCGAAGCGCGGCGCGTAGGCACGGCTCGCGGTCGCACCGGCCGAGAAGAGGGCGATGTCGATGCCCGCGGCATCCGCCTTCTCGACGTCTTCGACGATGACCGTGGCCCCGCCGAACTCGACGGCCGTGCCGGCCGAGCGCGCCGACGAGAACAGTCGGAGTTCGCGGATCGGGAACGACCGCTCGGCGAGGATCTCGCGCATCACGGTGCCCACCTGGCCGGTGGCGCCGACGATGGCGACGGAGAGTCCTGATTCGGAGATGCGGGTCATGATGTTCCTTGGCGTCGAGCGGTGCTACGTCGAGGCGGAGGCGCGGAGTCAGGGTGCGGATGCCGCGCCTGGCGCCGATGTCAGGGTTTCGGGGAGTCTACCGCGTCAGCGCCCCGTGCCGGCGTGAACGACGGCGTCGGCGTCGCCGTCGAGCCCGTAGGCGGTGTGCACGGTGCGGGCGGCCTCGGCGAGGTCGTCGCCGCGGAGCACGACCGAGATGCGGATCTCGGAGGTCGAGATCATCTCGATGTTGATGCCCCCCGCCGACAGCGCCTCGAACAGCACCGCCGAGACCCCGGAGTGGGTGCGCATGCCCGCTCCGACGACCGACAGCTTGCCGATCTGGTCGTCGTGGATGAGGTTCTGGAAGCCCACCTCGGTCTGCTCTCCCGCCAGCGCCTTGAGTGCGGCCGCGGCATCGGCCTTCGGGACCGTGAACGAGATGTCGGTGCGGCCCGTCGCCGAGACGTTCTGCACGATCATGTCGACGTTCGCGCCCGACTTCGCGACGATCTTGAAGATCTCCGCCGCCTTGCCGGGGACGTCCGGAACGCCCGTCACGGTGATCTTCGCCTGGCTGAGGTCGGTGGCGACACCGGCGACGATCGGTTCTTCCATGGCTTCTCCCTCGGCTTCGCGGGGGTTCTTCATACCCTCGCCCAGAACGTACGTGCCCTCGGCCGACGAGAACGTCGACCGGGCGTGGATCAGGACGCCGTGACGGCGTGCATACTCGACGGCGCGGATGTAGAGGACCTTCGCGCCGTTGGCGGCGAGCTCGAGCATCTCCTCGCTGGAGACGTGATCGAGCTTCTGCGCCTTGGGGATGACCCGGGGGTCGGACGTGAAGATGCCGTCGACGTCGCTGTAGATCTCGCAGACGTCGG
Source organism: Microbacterium californiense (assembly GCF_047246625.1). Lineage (NCBI taxonomy): Bacteria > Bacillati > Actinomycetota > Actinomycetes > Micrococcales > Microbacteriaceae > Microbacterium > Microbacterium californiense. Next base: position 574,697 of record NZ_JBFOKQ010000002.1, read on the forward strand.
CGCCCAGAGCGGCGGCGAGCGCGACGGCCGTGGTGTCGGACCCCCCGCGGCCGAGCGTGGTGATGTCGCGGGTGTCGCGGTTGAACCCCTGGAAGCCCGCGACGATGACGATGGCGCCCTCATCGAGCGCTTCGCGCAGCCGCACCGGCGTCACGTCGACGATGCGCGCGGCACCGTGCTGGGAGTCCGTGATCATGCCGGCCTGGCTGCCGGTGAACGACCGGGCCTCGAAGCCCATCGAGTGGATGGCCATCGCGAGCAGCGCCATCGAGATGCGCTCTCCGCTCGAGAGCAGCATGTCGAGCTCGCGTGGGGCGGGGATGGGTGCGACCTCGTTGGCCAGGTCGAGGAGCTCGTCGGTGGTGTCGCCCATGGCGCTGACGGCGACGACGACGTCGTGGCCGGCACGCCGCGTGTCGACGATGCGCTTGGCGACGCGCTTGATGCTCTCTGCGTCGGCGACGGAGGAGCCGCCGTACTTCTGCACGATGAGGGCCACGTTCACTCCCGGGGACGTCGGGCGGATCCGCCCACCGCTCATTCTACGATCGCCCCGTATGCCCGCCCGCGCATGTGACGCCGCGGAGGGCGTGCTCGGTCAGGGCACGGCGGGCGGCGGCACGGCGGATGCCGCGGGGCGGAACCGACCGCCGGTCGCGGCGAACCAGCATCCGACGAGGATCAGGGGGAAGCCGAGGAGGAGCCCGGGCGTGAGCGGCTCGCCGAGGACGATCGCCCCGAGGACGATCGCGACGACCGGGTTGACGTACGTGAACAGCGGCGCGCGGACGGGGCCGACCTCGCGGATGAGGGCGAAGAACGCCAGGAACGCCGCGGCGGTGCAGATCACGGCCAGCGCCACGAGCGCCAGCACCGACGGGAGCGTGGGGACCTGGTGCTGGGTGAGGAGCCCGATGGGCAGATAGACGACGCCGATCATGAGCAGCGACAGGGTGATGGTGCCGAGGGACGGGACGTCGGCGAGTTTGCGCGCGACGATGAACGGGGCGATCGCGTAGAGCACGGCGACGAGCAGGACCTCTCCGGCCGCGAGCAGGCCGATCTCGCCGCCGAACAGCCCGGGTCCGGCGACCACGACGGCGACGCCGACGAAGCCCACGAGCAGACCGATCGACCGGGCGGGGCGCAGCACCCCGCGGTCGCCGCCGCCGAGCGCGATGAGCGCGGCGAAGAGGGGAACGGTCGCGACCAGGAGCCCGGTCATCCCCGAGGGCAGCGTCATCTCGGCGTGCCCGAGCAGCAGGAAGGGGCCCGCCATCTCGACGGCCCCGAACGCGAGCACCCACGGCCAGTGCCGGGCGGCGGCGCGTAGCGCGCCGCTGCGGATCGCGAACGGCAGCAGCAGGAGCGCCGCGAGCAGGGTGCGTCCGGCCACGATGGCCGGCGGGGAGATCGACTCCACCGCGACGCTGATGAAGAGGTAGGGCACGCCCCAGAGCAGCGCCATGGCGCCGAACAGGAGCCAGCCGCGGCGGGAGATGACGGACGACGCGTTCATCCGCGCAGGAGGGGGACGCGGGTCACAGCACGCGCCGCCCCTCGAACGCGCGCCCGAGCGTGACCTCGTCGGCGTACTCGAGGTCGCCGCCCACGGGCAGGCCCGAGGCGAGTCGCGAAACGGTGATCTGCATGGTGGTGAGCAGACGGCTGAGGTAGCTGGCGGTCGCCTCGCCCTCGAGGTTCGGGTTCGTCGCGATGATGACCTCCTGCACCGTGCCGTCGGCGAGCCGCGTCATCAACTGGGCGATGCGCAGGTCATCGGGACCGATGCCGGCGATCGGGCTGATCGCTCCCCCGAGCACGTGGTACAGGCCGCGGAACTCGCGTGTGCGCTCGATCGCCGCGACGTCCTTCGCGTCCTCCACGACGCAGATGAGGGTCTGGTTGCGGCGGGGGTCACGGCAGATGGCGCAGCGCTCCTGCTCGGCGACGTTCCCGCAGATCTCGCAGAACCGCACGCGCGTGCGGATCTCGCTGAGCAGCTCCGACAGCCTCGCGACGTCGAACGTCGGGGTCTGCAGGATGTGGAACGCGATGCGCTGGGCCGACTTCGGACCGATCCCGGGCAGGCGCCCGAACTCGTCGATCAGCTCCTGGACGATTCCGTCGTACATCAGGCGAACCTCGTTGGGGGCTCATAGGGTTCTTCGCGCAGGAACGTCGCGCCGAGCACCTGGCGGATCACGGCTTCGCCGTAGCGCTGCACTCCCCCGGTGGCCGGGGCGCGCTCGCCCGCACGCGGAGGAGCGGAGGCCGAGCGGGCCGGAGACGGCGCAGCGGCGGAAGGCGCCGAGGACGACGGCGCGGTCGCGGCACCGGACGGCGCCGAGCCCGGGGACGCCGCCGTCGGGGTCCGGGCCGCGGACGGAGCACCGCCGGTCGAGGCGTACGCCGAGGGCGGGGTCGGCTCGTACGCGGGATCGTACGGAGGCTCATCGTCCGGATACGGCGCCTCGTCGTCTCCGGGGAGCGGCGGTTCGACGTCGTCGACGGCCCCGTCGTGCGGAGGGACCGGGGCGGATGCCGCGGCCTCCACCTCTTCGGGCTCGTCGTCGACCGCGAGGGCCGGGGTCGGCGCGGCAGCCGACGCGGTCGCGACCGATGAGGTCGCGGCCTCCGAGGTCGGGATCGGGGCGACGGCCCACTCGGTCACCGACGCAGCCGAGGCGCTGTGCGCCTGGGCACGAGCCGGAGAAGCCGCGGAACCGGGGCCGCGGGAGCCGCTCGCCGAGCCCGCACCGGTCGGCGGGGCCGAGCCGCCGACTGCTCCGGTGCCGCCGTCGGACCCCGGACCGGAGCCTCCCGACGTCGAGGGACGGGACGCGCCTCCGGCGGGCAGCGGGGCGGGGAGGTACTTCACCCGTACCCCCACCTCCTGCTCGAGAGCGGTGCGGAGGTGGTCGGAGGTGCCGGACCCGGGCGTCGTGCCCTTGAACTTCGCGACGTCGTGCTGACTCGCGAAGCCGAGGGTCAGGACCTCGGACTCGGTGTCGTAGGCGAGGGGCTGCACGGCGGTCACCACGAGCCAGGACGAGCGGCTGATGCTCTCGAGGCGTGTGAGCACCGCAGGCCACGCGGCGACGATGCGCTCATACGTCACGGGACCGGTCGGCGCGGGAGCCGGCGGCTGCTCGGATGCCGATGCGGCGGGTGCGGCGGCGGGCTCGGGCGCGACCACGGACTCGGGGGCGTTCTCGGCGATCGCGACTCTGGGCGCCGTCGCGGCGGCGTCGCCCTCGGGCGTCGCGGCGGGTGTCGCCGGCGTCGAGGTCGCGGGAGGCGCGGCGGGAGCCGCCGGGGCGGCAGCGGTCTGGGATACACATCTCCGAG